>NCAT01000002.1 GCA_002255575.1 Acidocella sp. 20-57-95 | reverse complement strand
CGGGTATCAAGCCGTTCGTCTCTGGCCCGTCTCGGCATAAACTAGATGCCCCCTTGATGCTTCCTTGATGCTTTTTAGGGCATCCAGTGAAAAACTTGCAGTATATGTCTGCATCTTTGGCAAAAAACTTGATGAGTCCTATGCCTAACCCGCCTCCACACACGTAGAATCTTCATACGGCATATAGGGTGCGAAGTCTATACGGCATATTCAATGCCGTACGGAATGGGACGGAATAGAATAGTAATTACTGATATTTCAATTGCTTATGACATAGTGCGGGACGGTGTAGGATGATAGTTATCGCTCTCTCACGGCGGTAACAGGGGTTCGAATCCCCTACGGGACGCCACTTCCGAACAAAACTGGGCACTAGGTCTCCCGCTGGGGGAACTCCGTTTCTTGAGACTGCTGCGATCAAAGCATTCTTGGAGATTGTAAGCTCAGCCTCTCGATCTTGAAGCGTTATGTCATTGAGGACTTACATATTGCGGAGCCCGCTACGATCCGTTCTGTGACCATTTAAGATGAGACATAAGACCAAGCTTCTGCCAACGAAATTTGAGCATTATTATGATATGTGCGTGCTATCTTTGCTGCGACAAGAGCGACCGCCTTCAGGCGAGTAAAAAATTTCCGGCCATCTCGGCGGCGAATTGTGAGGGTGTGCCTTCCCAAATCATTTTGCCATGTTCTAATACATATACCCGGTCCGCATGTGGCAACGCGAAGGTGACATTTTGCTCGCCGAGTAAAATGGTGATGTCGGTCTGCTCACGCAGATATTTCAGCGCGTCGGAGAGTTGCCCCAGAATGACCGGCGCTAGACCAAGTGTTGGCTCATCAAGAATAAGCAATTTTGGCTTCATCATCAGGGCGCGCGCGATGGCGAGCATCTGCTGTTCGCCCCCGGAGAGGGTGCGGGCAGATTGCTGCAGCCGGGCTTTGAGAATTGGAAAAAGCCCATACAACCATGCCTGCCTTTCGAGACGCTCAGCCACGGCCAAGAACTGTCCACCGAGCGCGATATTTTCAGCCACGCTCAGATCGCCGAATAATTCGCGGGTCTCTGGGCAGTGCACTAGGCCAGCCCGGGCGATGGCAGCGGCGGATTGGCCGGTTCTGGCCTCGCCTTGCCAGTGAATGACCCCATCATAGGTGGTGAAGCCAGAGAGGGCGTTGAACAACGTGGTTTTGCCAGCGCCGTTCAACCCAACAACTGAGACAAACTCGCCGGGGTGGAGGTTCAGATTAATTCGCTCCAAAGCTTGCGCCTTGCCGTAGAAAACCGACAGGTCGGTGGCGGCCAATAGTGGCTGTGTGTGCGCAAAAATGGCTGGCGGTCGCTCGTGGGTGGTGATGCCGCCGCCAAGATACACACGCTGGACGGTTGCATCGGCCATCACATCCGCGGCGTTTCCCTGCGCGATGATCTCGCCCAGGTACAAAGCAATCACGCGGTCAACCATGGCAGCGACTGATTTCACATTATGATCCACCAGCAGCACGGCGCGGCCTTCATCGCGAAAGCTGACGATGAGGTCTGAAAAATCTTTGACTTCACCGGATGTCAGACCGGCAAATGGCTCGTCGATCAATACCACGCGCGGGTTGCGGGCGATGGCTTTGGCCAGCTCCATGCGGCGGAGGTCTGCGAATGGCAATGTCGCTGGCAGGCAATGCAACACGTGCCCCAGCCCCACGCGCGCGGCAATGGCGGTGGCGCGGGTTATGGCGTCCGCACTGGCGCGCATGGCGGTGAGGCGGTCGGGCAGTAAGCCCAGCAGAATATTCTGCAAGACCGTTTGACGGTGCAGGGGGCGGGAATGCTGAAATACAATGCCGATGCCGGCACGCGCGATTTCGTAAGTGGGGCGGCCGGCGAGATTGACGCCGTTGAGACAGACCGCTCCGGTATTTGGCCGCTCGATCCCCATGATCAGCTTCATGACGGTGGATTTACCGGAGCCGTTAGGGCCGATGAGGCCGAGGATTTCACCTGGTTGCACATCGAAGGTGACATTATTCACCGCCACCAGACCGCCATAGCGTTTGGTCAAGCCCGAGATTGCCAGCAGGGCTGTCATGCGCGGCGCCGTCCATGCAAAAGACCCAGGAATCCGTTGGGGAAAATTAGAATACAGGCAAGCGCGATGGCCGCCACCACCACCCCGGATATTTGGCCAAGCGGGCGCAGAACCTCGCCGGCGCCGATCAAAAAGGCAGCACCCAGAACCGGGCCGATGATGGTTCGCCGGCCGCCCAGAACCGCTGCAATGATCACCTGAATACCGACCGAAATATCGACCATCGCATCAACGGAAGCAGTGCCAAGGTAAAATACCAGCATGGCCCCCGCCAGACCGGAGAAAAACGCGCTGAGGATAAAGGCGGCAATTTTATATTTGACAACATTAAAGCCCAAAGCCTGTGCCTCGATGGCATCCTGCCCAGCGGCCTGTAAAATGAGACCGAACGACGAATTGGCGACGGTGAGCAGCACGGTTCCGGCTATGATAAGTAAACCGAGCGCATAGTAAAAATTCACGGTGGCGTTGACCGATAAAATATCTGGGACTGACAGACCGATTTCGCCGCCCGTAATGCCGGCGAACATGACGATGGCGTTCTGCAACAACAAAACGGCAACCAGCGTGATCAACCCAAAATACGGGCCGCGCAGACGCAGCGCCGGGATTGCCAGAAGTAGTCCACCCAGCACCGCCGCCAGCGTGCCCAGCGCGACGCACACCGCTACTGGCAAGCCGAGATCAGCATCGGCGAGGCCAGCCCCGTAGGCGCCCAGCCCAATGAGAAATGATGGGCCGAAATTAACTTCGCCGGCATAGCCGAACAGCAGGTCCCACGACATGGCGAACACGCCGTAGAAGCAGATCATGGTCAGTACGCCGATGATATAATCGGAGATGCCAATCCAGGGCGCGGCTGCAAGCGCCGCCAGTACAATGGCGACGATGAGGAGTTGCTGTTTCATCGGCGCCCCAAAATGCCTTGCGGCCGAAAATACAACACCAGAACTAGCAAGAGCAGCGCTGGCACCGCGCGCAGTGACGGTGAGACGAGATACGCCGTGAGCGTTTCAATATAGCCGACCACGTAGGCGGCCATCACGGTGCCGGTCACGCTGCCCAGACCACCCAGCACGACGATTGAAAACGCCGTGCCTGTGAGGGCCGGGATATAGGCCGAGCTGGTGCCAAGAAAGCTGCCCAGCAGCACACCCGCGATCCCTGCAATAATGCCGTAAATCCCCCAGGCGAGCAGATAAACTTGGCCAAGCTCCACCCCCATCAAAGTGAGGCCACGCGGGTTGATTGAGGCGGCGAGCAAACGCTTACCGGCGGGGGTGCGGTTCACCACCAGCCAGAGCACGCCCAGTGTAAGCCACGACATGACCGCGATGAGAATTTCATTTGTTGGGGTTCTGACCCCCATGATATCCACCGTGCCTGACACCAGTTGATGCACCGTGACCGGCGTGGTGGTAAAAATATAGCCCAGGCCAATTTGCAGCATGACGCCCCATAATAACGTGCCCGTCAGAACAAACAGTTCACGCTCTCCTTCGGGGATGGCTTTTGAGCGCTGGATGGGGCGCACCACTACGGCGTAGGTAACAAAGGCGGTTATCACACCGGCCAGCACGCCGCTGGCAGCGCCGGCGAGTGCACCGGCGGCTTCATTGGTGCCAACGTACCAGGCCACCATGGCGCTGGTGACCAGCACCGCACCATGCGCCAGATTGAGGACACCGGAGACACCGAAAATAAGGGTGAATCCCAACGCGCCCAATGCATAGAGCGCGCTGATTGCAAAGCCATCGATGAGAATTTGCAGAATTAACATCAACTAGAAAACTCCGCTTACGTTTATGCGTGGCGAGGCCTAAGATGCCGCGTTTACGGCGGGAGCGCGCAACGCTCCAGCCGTAAACAATTGCACGCTAGTTCGCGGAGGCCAGTTTGGGCAGTTTCACAAAGCCGGGGAATTCCGGCTTGGCGTTGGCAAGGTTGGCAGGCCAGATGCATTTTTGCGTGCCGTTTTGCCATTGAATGGCAACACCGGTCACGTAGCCTTGGCCAAAGCGCAAGGCATGGGTGTAGGGGGAAGATTGCCCAAGGAACGTAATGCGGCCCTGCGTACCGGTGATGTCGGTTTTTTCCAGCCCGGCCACGATGGCATCCGGCTTGGTGGAATGTGCCGACTGCATGGCCGCCGCCAGCGCCAATATTGCGTCATAAGTTGAATAAGCTGAGTAGGCCGGAGAAATTCCGTAGGCTTTCTGGTATTCGTCCGTGAAGGGAATGGTAAGCGGCGTATTGGCCACGCCGGGCGCCGAGGTGCTGGTGGTGATAACACCCTCAGTACCGCCATTGGTCGCTTTCCAGAAAGCCGAGCTGCCGGCTTGCGCATTGATACCCGCCAGCGGCAAGGGCACTTTTTGGTCAGCCCATTGCACGGTGGGCTGCACACCCACATGCGCCCAGCCGGAGATGATAATGTCTGGGTTCAGCGCTTCGGCCTGTTGAAAGATCGGCGTAAAGTCAGCAGTGTCTGGTGAGAAGCGAATCTCTTTCAAAACGCTTAGTCCGGCGCCTGGCAGGCAGCCAGCATAGCCGGCATCCAGCGGCTTGGTCCAGGCGGCATCTTCGCTGATGATGACGGCCGATTTCATGTGGAGTTGGTCGACCAGTACATCATGGGAGAGGTCGCACACGCCTTCAGCCAGGAAAGCCGAAGGGAAATAAGCGTGGAACACATATTTATGCGCAGCGTAATCCTTATGCACAAAGGCCGATATATCGTTGCTGGCAGCCCCCGTGACCATGAACGGCATATGTAGCCGCGCTGACCAAGGTTCCAACGCCAGGGCGACTTCTGAAATCCATGTGCCTACCACGGCGACCACATGGTCCTGGTTGACCATGCGTTGGAATGAGCTAACGGCATTGGTGGCCGACGCTTGGTTATCTTCGATCACTAGCGCCAGCGGGTGGCCATTGACACCGCCTTTGGCATTGATGTCGGCCACAGCGAGTTTGGCGGCGTTTGCAATGGCAGCGCCTGGAATCGTGGAAAGTGAGGCGGTGATGCCGATTTCAATTGGCGCAGGCGTGTCGGCGCGAACCGGCTGAAGAGCTATGGCAGCCAACGTAGTGGTGGCAGCAAGCGCACCAAAAACTTTGGTCATCCGGAATCTGGATGTTTGCTTCATGGTATTTCCTCTCAATTGTTCAGGATTCTTTGATCCCTAGGAAAAGTATGATTTGTAAAAGGCGCGCCTGCAACATCAATTTAATGGTGCCATGCAGCATCAATCCCGCTTTATCCAGCCTTCCGCGAGGTAAAGTTCGAAGCTGGTTGACGTCACATTCATGTGAGGTGTGGGAGGCGCTACACGCCGACGGGCAGATAAGGATAAAAACGCGGTTATGAGGTTCGACCAGTGAATACATGCGACGCATGAGCCTTGGTAATCCCCCCATTTTAACGGGGTTTTGTGGCAGAACGAACGTGGCGAGTTTCAGCTTGCTTGTCGGTACTATGCCGCTGAGCCCTGGATTTGGTCGCTCGCTATTGTACGTCCGGAATGATGGCAGAAGATCAATCGGGTGGGTGCAAAACAGCACCCTGTATAACGACTACCTTGATTGTGATTTTAAAAGGGTTCCTTTTCGCAGCGGGCCCACATACGTCTTGGGCGATGTATTTCCCGTTTCCCGCGATGGGCCGGTCAGAAGCCCGTTGAGACATCACACCTGGAGGACGAAATTTGACAAATCAGGCACGCTTCGAATTATTTGCCTATTGGCGAACATCCGCCACGTACCGCGTGCGCGTCGCCATGAATCTCAAAGCCATCGTGCCGGAGGAACGCTATGTCAACCTCGATGTCAGCGAGCATAGGAGCGAAGCTTTTCTAAAAATCAACCCGCTTGGCGCTATCCCAGCGCTGATCGACCGGGACGCACAAACGCCAGTTCCACCGATCACCCAGTCACTCGCGATCCTGGAATTTCTGGAAGATATCCATCCGGCCTCCCCAATCTTGCCGGCTGATCCTTACGGGCGCGCGCGGGTACGCTCGCTGGCCTCAATGCTGGTTGCCGATACGCACCCGCTGATCGTGCCGCGGGTCATTAAATACCTGACCGAAACCGGTGGTTTCGATGCGGCCGCTATTCGCGCTTGGCGGGTCAACTGGTTCACCACCGGGCTGCAGGCGTTTGAACAGCGACTGCAAACAGAAGCGGAAACCGGCACGTTTTGCCACGGCGACAACATCACGTTGGCAGATATCTGCCTCGCCAGTATCAAAATCGTGTTGCCGATCTTTAAAATCGAGGTGCCGGAGACCCCAACCATTGACCGGATTTTTGCTGCCTGCGAAGCACATGAAGCGTTTGCCAAAGCAGCACCGCATCGGCAGTTCGGGGCGCCATCGTAAGGAGACGTAGCGTTCCTCGGTAAAGAGGAACGCTTTCTTCCTCGCATCTACTCGGAATTTATCAGCACGCTCGCTGGCACCGTTTCGTAAGAAATTGTACCCATTAATGGGTATAATGGATTTCGCCGCGCAAAAATTCGGTGAACAAGGCCGCCGACTCTTCTGGTTTTTCGAGCGTCGGCAGGTGGCCGCAGGCGGGCAGGACGTGAAAATGCGCGTGCGGTAGCTGGTCCGCCATGGCTTTGCCGACAGCGACCGGGACCAGTGCGTCGTCCGCGCCCCACAGTACAAAAGCTGGCATTGTCAGGGCACCAAAACGGGAGACAGCATCCGGCCGTGAACCCAAAGCTGTTGCCTGCAACGCGCCGGCGGCACCGCCAATGCGGTGCGCCATCGCCTTGAAGGTCGCGGCAGCCGTGGGGTTGTTCGGATGCGCGATAATGCCGCCCAGCATGTCTATCACCGCGTCGGGTGTCGCGGTCAGGCCGGCTGCAAGATCTGGCCCGCCAGGTTCAGCGGCGGCCGGATTGCAGCCCATCAGCCACAATGCTGTCACCCGCTCAGGTGCTGCGATGGCGATTTCCAGCGCCAGATTGCCGGCATAGCTGGTGCCGACCAGTACGAATTTGTCCGGCGCGCTGGCCAGAATCTCCTTCACACTCTCCGCCAGGCTGGGTTTTGGCGAGATCATCACGTGCGTTTCAAATTGATCACCAAGATTTTCGATTACCGGCGCGTAGAGTGCTGCATCGCACAGTAAGGCAGGGATGAAGACGATCTGTGTTTTGCTGGCGGTCAACTTCGTGCTCCTATGGATATTGTGATGGGGAAAACCAAAAAACGGAGACTGTCTGGAAAGGCTGCGCGGAGCAATCAGTCGGCTATTCCCAACTGCGTGATATGGCGGGTGCATTCAGTGAAGTCTCGTATCAATGAGAGCAAGAGAGCTGGGTGGATTACAGCGAGGGAGATAGAGAGTACGTGGTCGATCTCTCTAAGTTCGACCTGGAAAGCGCGTTGCACAATTGATGAGAACACCTCGAAGAGCATCGGAGCCTGTATGCCGGAATTGAGATCGACCCGCGCCGACAGGTCATTGGTTGCACTGGACGCATTGGATGCAACTGGCGCGAAGGCGTGCCAGCGTGTCTGTGTCTTTGGCGCCACCGGCACCATTGGCCGCGCGACGGCTGCCGCGCTTGTGCGGCGTGGCCACGATGTTGTCTGTTTCGTGCGGGAGCGTTCTGGCGTTGGCGGTTCGCTTGGACAAACGGAGACCTCGCAGCTGTTGGAAGGAACCACGGTAAGGGTGGTGGACCCTACGGATCCTTTGTCACTGTCTCGTGACGGTTTCGCTGGCGAGCGGTTCGATGCCGTGGTGTCTTGCATGGCCTCACGCACGGGCGCACCCAAAGATGCCTGGGCGATCGACCATTGCGCCCATCTCACTATTCTGGATGCTGCGCGGCAGGCTGGCGTGCGCCATTTCGTGCTGCTTTCTGCCATCTGTGTTCAAAAGCCGCGCCTTGCCTTTCAGCAAGCCAAGCTTGCCTTCGAAGGGGCGTTGATAGGGTCTGGCTTGAACTACTCGATCGTGCGACCAACGGCTTTCTTTAAGTCGCTATCGGGCCAAATCGAGCGGGTGCGGCGGGGCCAGCCCTTCCTGGTCTTCGGCAACGGTAGCCTGACCGCCTGTAAGCCTATTAGTGATGATGATCTGGCTGATTACATCGCCGGCTGTTTGCAGGAGGAGAGCCGGTTGAACCGTATCTTGCCGATTGGCGGGCCCGGTGAGCCAATCACCCCGCGTCAGCAGGGCGAGGCCTTGTTCGCGTTGCTAGGGCGCCCACCCAAATTTCGGTCGGTGCCAGTGGCCCTCCTCGACGTCATTGTGGGGGGGCTTGGCGCTCTTGGCCGAATTTCGCCGTCACTGGCTGAGAAGGCGGAACTGGCGCGGATCGGCCGCTATTACGCCACTGAATCCATGCTCGTATGGGACCCGCAAACCTGCAGATACGACGCAGCCGCAACGCCTTCGACGGGAACCGAGACCTTATTTGACTTCTATCGCTCAGTTCTGGCTGGGGCGCCCGTACCCGAGCGTGGGGACCATGCTGTCTTCTAACGCAGCACAGCTCAGGTGCTCTCGCCGTCGGCGTTCTCCACGCTCGTAAATCCACGCCGGCGGGAGTTGAGCAACGAGCGAATTTTATCGGCGTCGGCTTGGGTGACGGGATTATAAATCACCATTGTAAGGTCAGGCCGGCCATCAACCGCGAAGCCTGAGAATTCCATTGTGAGTGGTCCGGCAATCGGATGGTGCAATACTTTGAGTCCGTCGCCATGCCCTTGCACATCATTATCCCGCCACATCATCGCAAATTCGGGACTTGTCGCGCATAGCTCGTCGATGAGTGATTGCACATTGCGGGCCGCACCGGCGCGCGCCACATCCGCACGGAATGATGCCACAACATATCGCGCAACGCTTTCCCAGTTGGATTGTGCCGCACGAACATGTTGGTCACGAAATATCATGCGCAGCACATTGCGTTGCCCGTCGGGCAGCTTACTATAGTCGGTCATCACCGCGGTAGCGGCCTCGTTCCAGGCAATTACATCCCAGGTTGCGGTCCGGATAAAAGCGGGGCTGTGATCGAATATATCGAGCACACGCTGCAAACGTGGCGTAATGCCCTCAGGCGCATGATAGCGGACTTCTGGTGGTCTGCCCAATCCAAGCAGGAATAAATGCTCGCGCTCCACATCGGTCAACATCATGGCGCGTGCAATGCGGTCCAGCACATCCGCCGAGGGTGAACCGCCGCGGCCTTGCTCAAGCCATGTGTACCAAGTGGCGCTCACATTGGCGCGCTGTGCAACCTCTTCCCTGCGGAGTCCAGGTGTGCGCCGCCGTGTCGGCGGTAAGCCAAATGCGGTAGGATCTAACTTGGCGCGGCGGTCCTTCAAATAGTTACCAAGCGCGTTCATGCTCGTTATCCTGTTAGTGATTATACCCTTATAAAGTCACTACTTTACCCCGATAAACATCTTAGCAATATCTCTTCTGTCTTAACAGGAGTATCATCATGCGTGTGTTCATCACCGGCGCGTCTGGATTTATCGGCGCTGCCATAACCAAGGAACTGATTGCGCACGGGTACGAGGTGCTTGGCCTCGCCCGGTCTGACGATAATGCCAATGCGCTGGAGGCGCTGGGGGCTAAAGTTCATCGCGGTTCACTTGAAGATCTCGACAGCTTGCGCAGAGGTGCAAAAGAAACCGATGGGACCATCCACCTTGCTTTCATCCACGATTTCGCGAAATTCGCGGAAAGCGGGCAGATCGATAAGCACGCGATCGACGCCATGGGTAGCGCATTGGCCGGATCGGACAAGCCTTTCATCGTCACTTCTGGTACGCTGCTGGTTGCACCTGGCCGATTAGCCACGGAAGCGGATCCCGCGATGCCCGGCATGCCGCGCGTGTCCGAAACCGCTGCACTTGCCTTCGCGGCGCGCGGTGTGCGCGCCATGGCAATAAGGTTGCCGCAGGTACATGGCGGCGATGGTAGATGTGGTCTGGTCAACTATTTGCTCAATATCGCACAGGATAAAGGTGTTTCCGCGTATATCGGCGACGGGAGCAACCGCTGGTCCGGGGCCCATAGGTTGGATGTGGCACGGCTTTACAGGTTGGCGCTGGAGAAGGGTCGGGCTGGCAGCAGTTATCATGCGGTTGCAGATGAAGGTGTGAGGATGCGCGACATTGCAGAAATCATTGGACGCCACTTGCACGTGCCGGTTGCTTCCATCTCGCCGGAGGAGGGTACTGCACATTTTGGTGTCATGTCGATGTTCTCTGGAATGGATGGCGTCGCCTCAAGCGCGCTGACGCAACAATGGCTGGGATGGAAGCCCACGCAGATTGGTCTGATCGCCGATATAAGCAGACCCGATTATTTCAAGGTCTGAGCTCTAACGCGCGGCGGTCTGGGTCATTTTCCTTAAACCCGGGCAGTCCGATTAAAGCACAAACCCGCCGCCCCGCCTTGCCTTTTATACTTAACGTGACAATACAGTTTTAGCCATCATCATCGCACTCGGCAGGTTTGAAATTAAAAAATTTCTTCTTTGTAAAATGTGAAGAATCGGTTCTTACCTTTTATTTAAGTTGCTATACGGATTCAAAACGCGCGCTGACGTTCCTCTGATAAGGCGATAGCAATATTGTAAATGCGGAAAGCTTAATGAAGTGAAGGTTCAAAGATGTTCCCGTAAATAAGCAAGGTTTTTAATAGATTTCCTGCTCATCTTGTTACGACCACCTTGCCAATAACGCCACCACCCTCAACCATAGCAAACGCCGCTAGCGTCTCGCTGAATGCAAAAGTTGCCGCTATGACTGGTTTCACTGCGCGTTCGCTAACCAGTCTTGCCAGATACTCTAGGTCACTGTGGCGAACTTGTGTCGCCAGAGCTAAATGTTTGCGGCGGCGGAAAAGATTACCAAGCTTCGAACCGATAAACACAGCAATTGTCGGCGATGGTTCGATCAACCGCCCGGCCTGCTTGAGAAATATTTTTCCTCGGGAATAGGGCATTTTGCCCGACGCATTGAGAATGACATCAAAACCGCCGTTCTTCTGCACGGTCTTGCCACTGCGGTAATCAATAAGGACGTCGGCGCCGAGCAGGCGCGCCGTCTCTAGCCCGGCACCGCCAACTGCGGTAACGTAAGCGCCCTTATATTTAGCGATTTGCACGGCAAAAAGCCCAACAGGACCGGTCGCACCATGAATGAGCACTGACTGGCCGGATGTGACGCCGCCCAGGTCCCGCAACGATTGGAGTGCGGCCAATCCAGCGATTGGTAGCGTGACGGCGTCGCTAACCGAAAGCTCTGAAGGTAACTTTATCACCTGAGATTCTGGCACAGCAACCAATTCAGCAAAGGCCCCGCCCTTGAAGGGATCGGCTGCCCCAAACACACGCTCTCCAACCTGCAGATGTTTAACATTGGCGCCGATGGCTGTAATGGTGCCTGCGAAATCTGCGCCCGGTACTTTTGGAAAACGCTTGTTTACCAGCGGTCCCATCATGCCGCTGCGTACACGAATATCGATCAGATTGATCGACCGCGCCTCGATGGCGACAACGACATCAGAAGTACCAGCCACAGGTTCTGGCAGGTTGGCGGCGTGAAGGACGCCAGCGCCCCCGAACTGGTCATAAGAAAAAGCTTTCACTGAATGCTCCCGTAATGTTAGTGCTCGGATTTTGACCCCCGCGTTGCGATGAGATGTCGATGAAACTGCCATGGGCCGATCTCAGGCGGCTTTAATGCCCTGAGCAAACATACGGGCCGCTAAGCTAGACGCGGTTAATCAAGAAATTATGGTCTGATGTTGGGTGTTTGGAAATCAGCACGGTAAAGATCGCAATATGACTGACAAGCCAGGCCGGCAGAAAAACCGTAATTATCATCCAACCAAAAGGTCCAAGGATGTTAGCATCGTGAATGCTGGGCGTCACCCGCGCTGCCGCATTGAGGTAATCAAGAGACCCCAGGATGTTGAAAAGCCATGCGAAACCAATGCGAAAGCTGGAACCAAACTGTATCAGCCCGAAACTAATCAACGCCAGTAGCGCGATAAATACGTCTCCCGCCATGATTTGGAAAAGGTAATCCTGCGAAAAACCTAGTGGCCCGAGGTTGAACACACCCGGCAGCATCGCGGTTAGCCCAAAATAACGGAAAAAATGAACAGCTATCAGTGCCTTAAGATGAACATCCCGTCCCATTTCGAGCAGAGCCGGACGAATTGACCAGTAGATCATAGCGAAAGCCGCCAAGCCAAAGCTATAGCCTACCAAATGAAAATAGAGTTTTGGCTCCATCGATGTCCCCGCTCGTTAGATCGTTGAAATACCGGCGGCGTGCCGACATTCGCCATATTGATCTGAATTTCGTGAACCATACGTGGGTAGTCTGAACCGGATCAATCGGGTATATTTGGCTATATTTGACCCGGAATTGCGAACAATGCTTCAGCTGTCAGACGTCCAAGTATTTTTAGAGATCGTAAGTTCTGGTAGCTTCACCGCGGCAGCGCGGATACTGAAGATGCCGAAATCCTCTGTCGCTCGGCAAATGGCCAGGCTGGAGCAGCAGGTCGGTTGCGTTTTGCTCGATCGTTCCACCCGCGCCGTTGCTGTGACGGAGGAAGGACGCAATTTCCTTCCCTATGCACGGCGTCTGCTTGACCATGGGATCGAAGCGCAAAATGTCCTGCGCCGAAAGGGTAAAGGTGCCAGCGGACTTTTGACGATTGCGACAACAGGCCTGTTTGGCCGCAATTTTATTGCCCCGTATCTTCCGGCTTTCCGAGAACGTAATCCGAATATTCGGGTCGCGCTTTGGCTTGGTCAGGAATGGCACGAAATCGGCTCAGGTCCAGGCCAAGTCGATATCGCGATTCGCCTTCGCACCACGGCATCGCCAGAAATCGGCAACCAAAAACTAGGTGAAATTGATTTCCGTATCGTTGCTTCACCGAAATACCTGGAGCTTAGTGGAACGCCAAAAACCCCTGATCAGCTTGCCCACCATTCGATGATTGAGCTTGGGCCGGCTGGAAAGCATAATCGTTTATTGCTGAATAAACAGGATCAGGCTGTATCTGTTGCATTTGCCCCGCCCATTCAAATAGATGATCCAGAAGCTGTTCGTGCCGCTTTGATCGCTGGTGGCGGCATTGCTGTGCTCCCGGCGTTTCTCATTGAAGAGGATGTTAAAAAAGGTGCCTTGCGAACAGTCTTAGATGATTGGCGTCAAGCCCCCATACCGATTCATGTTCTTTATCGTACGGATGTTGCACCACCTCTCAGAGTTAGGGTCTATGTGGAGTATCTACTTGAGATGATTGGCCACACTCAGCCCTGGCGCGCGACATTTTGATCTGAGTTTGCATGTGGCCATGGTCAAAAAAAGCAAATTATTGCGGCGTAAGAGAATGCGACGAGGTCCAGGAGCATGGGGCGGATTTACGTACCGTGGTGGTCGATAAAAGGCGTTAACGTACCCGGCAGGCTGTAATGCGGCTCACTCGCGCATCGATCAACAGGGCTTCTCGGTCCGTTTTAATTAACCCGACCGGTACAGTTTTACGCCGCTGTTGACAGTTTTGTGGCTGGCAGGCGCCCTGAAGTGGAGTTGTAGGCTATGTATTTCTTGCCCAGTATAGGTCGCAAACTCGTGCTTAATTAAGGATGCCGGCGTGATGGAATCAGCAATCAGGGTTGCAAGATGGTTTGCTTGTCTTGCAACTGCATTATCGTTTTATTGTGATTAGACAAAGCGACAAAATTATAGTTGGATTGTTTTGCTAAGTTGTATTTGTTCTTCATGGATTAAGCTGCTCATGATGGAGAGAATTCAAGGCATTGGTTGTTTCACGCAGCAAATGAGGTGTTTTTGTCTATGATCGGCCGATATTGGGTCGGCTGCATCGCCATAGTAGCCGGGTTGTGGTTAGGTGCGCCTTCGGCAGCGCAAGCCGGATCGCTGGTGGATTTGGGTTATCCGGACGGACTAACGCTAAACGGGCCGAACGCCGCCAAGACCGTGTATTTCCCTTTGGGCGCCAATGCCAATGGCGCAACCCTCACCTTACGTTTCGTCGCCTCCGGAGCGCTCAGTCCGCATTCCAGCTTGACTGTGTTGGCCAACGGCGTGCCGTTGACCACGGTGCTAGATAGTGCAGCCGCTGGACCGGTGACCCTGACTATTCCGCCCCGCTTCACGAAGGGGCAGTTCTTGCAGCTTGGGTTCGTTGCAGATCAATCGGTCGATGATCAGGATGTCTGCTACGATAACAACAACCCCGCGGTCTGGACCGAGATTGATCCTGCCACGCAGGTTCAGCCTAATTATGATGGCGCTCAGGGCGTCGGTGCGGTGTGGCAGAGTCTTGGCGCGCCATTAACAATTGCGATGCCCGCCAAACCTATGGCGGGTGATATTGAAACTGCCTTGGTGCTCTCAACCGCGTTGGTGGAGCGCGGCATCGCACCGTTTTTAGGTGGCGCCGCCGATAACGCCAGCATCGTTATCAACCCGGCAGCTTCAAGCCTATCGGTGATTAAATCGGCCCAGGGCGCAATGCAGCTACAGGTGCCCAATGCGCAAGCAGCGCGGGCGCTGGTGGCTATGGCGCCTGCGCTTCGGGTATTGCCAGTCAGTGCCGCCACGGCAGCGCTCGCGCCAGCTCCGGCCCCCGGTGATACGGCCGTCAGTTTTGGTCGGCTTGGGCTTGAGCCCGGCGTAATGAGTGTAACGCGCGAGGCAGACATGGCTCTGCCGCTGCCATTCGCTGCCATCCCCGCTGGCCGTCATGCCCACGGGCTGGTTTTGTATGGCCACGGTGACGCCGTGCCGCCAGGAGAAACCGAAGTCGTATCGGTCGAGGTTGGCGGCAACGTGGTCTGGAGCGAAGCGTTTCAAGGCGCTATCAGTCTTGATGGTCAGCACGTTGAGTTACCCGAAAAGTTCATCGAATCGGGCGCGCCGGTAAACCTGCACATCGTACGGATCAACGAGGACCAGCGTTGCGGTAAATTTGCGCCGCTGAAGTTTTCGCTCCAGGACAATTCAGCGCTGCTGCTTAGCCCTGAGAACGCGGCGCCGCGCCGGTTTGCCGCGTTCAACGTGCTGGCAGGCGGCACGGTACCAGTGTTGACCGACCTGCCGCCCGCCAGTTTGCTGCCGGCGGTTCCGTTGTTAGCCGAATTGCTCGGCGCGGCGCATGCCAACCCGGTTGCAATCACCATGGGCGGCACAGGTAATGCCCCGCAGGTGCCGTTTATCCTCGTCTCGCACCAGGCTGGTGCGGTGGTTTCGGTGGCGCCGCTGCCGCAGCCCACCGGCAGCATCACTCTGCCGCTGCCTAACCAGGACGCCACTGGTGTGCTGCCGGAGGTGGGGCAATTCAGTGTGCTGCAACTGGTTAGCTCAGGCGTGGGCGCATCAGCTGTGCCTGGCTTGTGGCTCAGCCCCGGCCCGGCGGCCAGCCTCGCGCAGGCGGCTTTACCGGGGGACGGCAATGTGGCCCTGTATGACGGCAGTAGCGGTCCAGCCACCTTCGTGACATTGCTGCACGACGCGGTATTTACCACCCAGCCAACCTCGCTGACCGATACACTTCTGCGCCATTGGAATGCCGAATTGCTGGCTGTTGCATGGTTGCTCCTCACGGTGCTGGTGGTAATTATCTTCGTGCGCCGCCGGAGCGTAAAATGATTTTACGTTCGATAACTGCGGCTGGGTTGGCGCTCATCATGGCGCTGCCGTTGGCAAAGCCGGCCGAAGCCGGTGCGTGGGATCAAACCGCCGGTCAGGGTCTATTGATCAGCAGTTTCAGCTATTATCAGGTAGGCGTGCAGGGCTATAACCAATTCGGGCGTCCCACCGGCAAAGGCACCTACATTCAGGAGGAGTTTTCCCCTTATCTCGAATATGGGCTGACCGACCGTTGGACAATCGGCCTGCAGCCGCGCCTGCAGGCCATCACCCAAAGCGGGCTGCCGGGCACTGGTCATGCCTACGGGCTGGTGCAGCTTAACTTGTTCGCGCGCTATCAAATTTATCGTGACGATAACAATGCCTTTGCGGCACAGGGCCAAATTGGCGTGCCCGGTACCGCCAGCGTGCGGGTGCCGCAATTGGCGATGCCGAGCGGCGAGTATGAGGCACGGCTGCTCTACGGCCATAATCTCACGCTTGCGGGTGTTCCGGCTTACCTGGATGTTGAAGCGGCATACCGTCTGGAATCTGATGGCTATGCCGATCAGATTCGCGGTGATGCCACATTGGGCGTGACACCGTTTCAGAACTGGCAGATTCTGGCACAGAGTTTCAACACCATTAGCGTTGGCCATGCAGTGCCTGGGCAATCCGATTACGATTTGTACCGGGTGGAATTGTCCGCTGTGTATAGCATTACCAAGGCGTTGGCCGTGCAGGTCGGCGCGTGGCATGATGTGGGCGGGCGCAACATCGCGCTCGGCAATGCAGGGGTCGCCGCCTTGTGGTGGCGGTTCTAGCTGTGACGGGTTGGCGCCCGCCCACCAAGCGAACCTTGCAGACCGCTGCTGCACTCTGCCGGATCGGCAAAATCACTGAAGCCCAATTGTATGAAGCTGTAGAACTATGCCGACAATGGCAGGTGCCGCTGCCAGACGTATTGTCTTCAATTTATCAGATATCGAGCCAGGCCTGGGGCCGCCAGATGGCGCAAACCTGCGAGCTGCCGTTTGCAGACTTGCAAGCGCGCCCACCGGACAAATCACTGTTGGATGAAACCAGCCGCGACGACTATCTGCGCCATCTGTTCTTCCCTTGGCGGCGAGAGGCCGACGGGGTGATAACGGTGGTAGCGCGTGATCCTGATGACCCTGATATCCAGACTATTATGCGCAAGCGTTACCCCGGTTGCAGCTTTGAATACGCAATCTCCGGCAAATTTGAAATCATCAGGGTTATCCAGAGCCTGTTCGATACGGCGTTAAGCGAGCAGGCGCGCGAGGCGCTGTTTCTGCGTGACCCGGAATTATCCGCCAAAACAACCTTCTCAGCCGGGCAGCGCTGGTCGTTCATCGGGCTGATCGTGCTATTCCTGCTCGGCTTGACGTTGCGGCCGCACTTTACCTTGGTGCTGCTAACCGGGCTAACATCGGCGCTGTACACATTATTGTTTTTATTTCGCGGCCTGCTCACCATCATCGGCAGCGGGCGCAAGGTTGATCTCTCAGTCGGTCAGGCGGAAATCGCCGCGCTCGATGACGCTAAATTACCGGTATTTACTGTGCTGGTACCGATGTACCATGAAGCGGAAGTATTGCCGATCTTGGTGTCCTCGATCAGGAAGATGGACTATCCGCGTGCCAAGCTCGATGTGAAACTCGTACTTGAAGCTAATGACCATGAAACCATTGATGCCGCGAAGGCGCTGAATGCCGAGGATTTATTCGAGATCATCCGGGTGCCAGACAGCCAGCCCAAGACCAAGCCAAAAGCCTGCAACTATGCCCTGCGCTTCGCCCGCGGTGACTACACCGTGGTGTTTGATGCCGAGGATATTCCAGAAACGGACCAGTTGAAAAAAGTCGTTGCACTGTTTCGTGCTTCACCAGACAACGTCGCCTGCGTGCAGGCGCGCTTAAATTATTTCAACCGGGACGATAATTTTCTCACCCGTATGTTCACGCTGGAATACAGTCACTGGTTTGATTATTTGTTGCCAGGTCTACATCTTTTGAATATCCCAATCCCGTTAGGCGGCACCTCTAATCATTTCCGTACCGATGTATTGATGTCGCTCGGCGCCTGGGACCCCTATAACGTGACCGAGGATGCCGATTTAGGTGTGCGGCTGACCCAGGCAGGCTACCGGGTGGCCGTCGTGAATTCCACAACCTTCGAGGAAGCCAACGGTGTTTTGAAAAGTTGGATTAACCAACGCAGCCGCTGGATTAAGGGCTACATGCAAACCTGGCTGGTGCATATGCGCCACCCCGTGCGTCTGTACCGGCGTCTGGGCTTCGTGGGCTTCATGGGCTTCCAGATGTTCATTGGCTTCCCCCCTTTCACAGCGCTGATCAACCCGGTGCTGTGGGCCATGTTTCTACTGTCGCTGCTGCTGGGTCCGCGCAGCTTTGCCGCCTTGTTCCCGCCGGCGGTACTGGCGATGTCGCTGTTTGACCTTCTGATCGGCAATGCGATGTATGTCTATTTCAACATCGTGGCGGCTTCCAAGCGCCGTTGGTATTCCCTGGTCCCTTGGGGATTACTGGCGCCCGCCTATTGGGTGCTGCACTCGGTAGCGGCTTATAAGGCACTCGGGCAACTGATCACTAACCCGCATTACTGGGAAAAAACCCAACACGGCACGTCATCGCAGACGATGGACAAAGTCGCGGCCTTGAATTTAAGCGAGGTCGCGGCAGGTGAAGCCTCATGAGCGACGTGCTGGCAACCGATTATCAGCGCACGCGCCCAACCATAAGCCGGGGCTGGCAAGCTGGGTTGATCGTGGGTTTTGCTTCGTTGATAATCTTTACGCTCGCAGGCGAGCGTTTGGCGATGCAGGGCTATATTGCTGCTGGCGTACAGAGCGTCTGGAACCAGCCCGGCGATAATTCGAATATCGGCGGCCAGTGGGTGCAATGGCTGCTGGTCGCGATCTTTCGTCTCATCCCCGGCACCACCGCCGCCACGCTTTCAGTAGTCACTGTTATCAGCGCTTCATTCGTGCAAGGGTTCATGACGCATGACCTGGTTAAGCGCGGCTGGTCACCTTTGCAGGCTGTTCTTGCCGTTGGGCTGACAGCATTGCACCCGGTGATGCTTTACATGGCCACCAACGGCGCGCCAATGCTGTTATACGGCATCGTCGCCGGCCTGGTGATTATCGCGCTCGACCGCTTCGAGGCGATCAGCGACACGCAGTCGCTCATCGTTGTCGGTCTGGTATTCGTGTTGCTGGTTATCTCCTGGCCGAACGCGATTTATTTTCTGCTTCCCACGCTGGTTTTGCTGCCCTGGGCCTTTCGGGACGTGCGCAGCTACAGCGCTGCCACCGCAGTATTCGTAATCTCCATTGCCCCCACCTTCATCGTTTTAAGCGGTCTGGCGCTTGCGGGCACCTTATTTGGCATCCCGATGCATGACTTATTGGCGATCTGGAGTGCGCCCCTGCATGGGGCGCAATTGCAAATCGTGCAACAATCGGTCTGGCTGCGTTTTTATGGTGGCAAGCCGGTGCTGGCATTTTTCCTTCTCACGTTAGCCTGCATGGGGCTAATGCCCCGCGTGCTGCTGATATTTGTCCGCCTTTTGTCCAACCGTCAGGAACGCCGCCGACCAGTGACCGGGCTAGCGGCATTTTTTCTACCACCGATCAGTGGCGCGTTGGCGACGTGGTTCTGGCATTTGGGTTCCATCTGGACGGTGATCGCACTGTCATTGATGTGCGGCTCGGCCTGGGCTGCCACAGTGCATTTCCGCAACTGGGAGCGGTGGTTGTGGGTGGCGAGCATCGCTTGCGGCGTAAGCGCCGCTTGGCTGACACCGTTCCTATGGTTTGAGCCGGATCAGCAACTATGGCGGCAAACACTGCTGGGTTGGTAAGGCTGCTTAATGGCAGGATAGCTGAGGATTATGGGCCGCCAGTAGATATCGGCTACTGGAACCGAGTCTAAAACTTACCTCAAAATCAGAACCTTCTGCGCCTCCGAAAACGCCGATGCCTTCATCGCCTCCGCTCCCGCCGCCTAAGTTGAAAATCACCGAAAACTGCAAGTAAAAGTGGTCCGTTTTCTTGGGCACAGATGACGCGATCGCTCTATATTCGATAGCTAGCTCGAAAATTTAGCATAGCAAAAAGCATATCTGACGTTGATTTTGGCGGAATTAAAGATTGACAGTATTTTGAGGTCTCTCCTAACCTTTGTTGATGGGAATAGCGTCTTATAATAATGAGATCGTAATATTATATCACTCCAGTTTGCTCAGGTGCTACAGTGAGTAAGTATCGCATAACAGTCGATACTGGAGGAACTTTCTCCGATTTTGTTTATTGGAATGAAAGCTCTGGTGAAATTTCTATTGGAAAAATTCCATCAACGCCCGATGATCCATCGCGCGCGATACTTAGCGGAATTAGCAATTTACTAAAAGGTGGCGTTAATCCTGAGCAGATAAATTATTTTTGCCATGGTACCACCGTTGGTACGAACGCATTATTAGAGGGTAAAGGCGCTAAAACTGGACTGCTCGTAACCGAGGGCTTCCGAGGAATCTACGAAGTTGGGGAGCAGGCCCGGCCACATGGTGCGGCGATTTTCGATATCATGTATGATCGTCCCGCTATGCTGGCGTCTGAGGATACCACCATCGAAGTCAAGGAGCGTATATCATTTGATGGTAAGGTTTTAACGAACTTAGACGAGACGTTACTACGTCATGAGTTAATTACTCTCATAAATAAAAATGTGGAATCAATAGCCGTATGCTTATTATTTTCATTTCTAAACCCTCAGCATGAGCAACGTGTAAGGGAAATTATCCATGACGTTTTGCCCGCCTGCAATGTTTCGCTATCTAGTGACATCATACCACAGATCCGTGAATATTATCGCCTGAGCACCACTGTTATAAACGCGTATCTACAACCAATACTCGCGCGCTATATTGAAAAGCTTGAAGACGTGCTGGTCAATGCGGGTATCCATTCCAGGCAGGCCTACATCATGCAGTCGAATGGCGGTATGGCCACATTTCAGGCGACCGCCAAAAAGGCTGTTACCACGGTCTTGTCTGGGCCGGCCGGTGGTGTCACGGCAAGTGTGAAGACCAGCCAGTCCACTGGCTATAGAAACATCATTACTTTTGATATGGGTGGCACGTCCTGTGACGTGGCCTTGATCAAAGATGGGGAGCCATCTCTGCGCAATCGCGGTAAAATTGAGGGGCGTGATATCTCTGTTCCAATGATGGATATCAATACGGTGAGTGCTGGTGGCGGTACAATCTCGCGTGTTGATCAACAGGGCGTACTGCAGGTCGGGCCCGATAGTGCAGGTGCGGTGCCTGGCCCTGCATGCTATGCGCGCGGTGGTGTGCTTCCAACCATTACTGATTGCAATCTTGTCCTCGGATTTCTCAGTGTAGATAATTTTTTAGGCGGTGGCATGCGGCTTGATGCTAGAGCAGCTGCCACTGCTGTAGAGACATTCATTGCGCGGCCATTGAATATCCCGATAACCGCAGCGGCAGAGGGGGTGATTCGAATTATAAATGTGAAAATGGAAGAGGCTATTAAGGCGATTTCAACGATGCAAGGGCATGACCTACGTGACTTCATGCTACTAGCTTACGGTGGTGCAGGTCCTATTCACGCCGGAAAAATTTTCCAAGAGCTTGGTATGGCGGGCATGATCGTGCCGCGGTATCCAGGTGTGCACTCAGCGATGGGTCTGCTGATGTCAAACGTAAAGCATGACTATGTGCGTTCTCGTATCTCAATTTTAGCCGCGTTAACGAACAACGATATTCAAGAAGTATTTGAGTCGCTGAAGATTGATGCGTTAAAAGAGCTTGAAACCGAAGGGTTTACAAAAAATAATATTGAACTGCATTTTGGGCTTGACCTGCGCTATGCCGGCCAAGGCTATGAAATAACCCTAGATTGCGATCCATATGCGGCTCATGGCGTTACTGCTGGGCTACGTGAAAAATTTGATACAGCGCATAAGACGATGTTCGGCCATAACGCACCAAATGAGCAGATAGAGGTCATTTCTTATCGGGTACAAGGCGTTGGCTTGGTGCCCGCAATATCACTACCAAAGGCTGTGCCAACAGGTATTCCATTGGAAGCAGCCCGACGTGAAGTTAGGCAAGTTTGCTTCGACGGGGTCATGCACGAATGCCCGGTATATGAACGAGAGCGCCTTGATATTGGATTAGCATTCTTAGGACCGGCGATCATCGAGCAACTAGACTGCACCATTGTCGCGTACCCGGGTCAAGCCGTTCAAATTGATGAGTATCAAAATCTGATTATGACGGGAGCTGGCTTATGCTGAGCCAAAATACACCCCACCATGTCATGGCAATTGACCGAGAAGTCATACGTGCGAGCCTGGGTGGTATCGTGCAAGAGATTCAGAATTCATTGTTTCGAACAGGGTTCTCAACGATTATCCGTGAATCTCAAGACGCTTCATGTGCAATAATGGATTCTCAAGGCCGGGTGATTGCACAGCATGTTGTTCTGCCGCTGCATATCGGGGCGTTTCCCGCTTGCATTACGGCAATTTTGGCGGCGTTTAAGAGTGATATCGCACCTGGTGACGCATTCCTGATTAACCATCCTTATCATGGTGGTAGTCCGCACGCCCCGGATATGGCTGTCATAACCCCAATATTTTTTGAAGATGAATTATTGGGTTTTTGTGGCAGTATTGCCCATAAAAGTGATATTGGCGGCCCCGTCCCTGGAAGTTGCTCAGCGCAGGCTCGTGAAGTTTTCAACGAGGGCTTACAATTGCCGGCGGTGCGCTGCCAGCGCGAATTTTTACCGGTCGGTGATGTAGAAAGAATTATTGCGGCCAATAGCCGGACACCAGAACTTGTTCTTGGGGATATAAATGGACAAATAGGCGCCGCCCGGCTGGGAGAAACACGTTTCATCCAGCTTGTCAAAAAATTCGGCAAAGCACAAAGTCTCTTGCATTTCGAAAAAATACTAGAACTTTCGGAAGCACGCATGCGCTCGTCACTGTCCGAGTGGAAAGACGGACGTTTTGAAGCGGAACGTTTTGTTGATGATGATGGTATCGCCTTGGATATACCAGTTCGTATCCATGTGGTCGTCACAAAAACAAATGATCGAATTCATTTTGATTTTTCCGCTTCTGCAGATCAAACAAGTGGACCGGCTAATATCCGCCCCCCTCTCGTACAAGCAGCGTGCGCTTATTGCCTGATCTCACTGACCGACCCGCACGCTGATATAAATAGCGGTATTCTGGCGGCGATCGATATTAACACCCGGGCTGGCAGTGTTATGAACCCGCATTATCCAGCGCCTGTGAATACCTATAATCCAACCGTTCATGCGGTTGTGGATGCAATTTTTGCGGCACTGACAAATATTGTCCCTGCACGTGCGCGGGCCGATGGCTGCGGTAGCCGCTCAATTATTTTAGGTGGCCGCAACACATATACTGGAAAAGGCTATGTGCAATACGAGATTATCGGTGGTGGTGCGGGGGGGCGAATGACACGAGACGGTGCATCCGGCACAACGGTCAATCAAAGCAACGCACGGATAGCATCAATCGAGGTCATCGAGAGTGAGTTCCCGACCAGAATTCTTCGCTTTGAGTTGCTCCGTGATAGCGGCGGCGCCGGTAAGTTTCGTGGCGGCTTAGGCGTGCGGCGCGAATATTTGAATTTACAAGATGCGCGTTTCTCGATCCGATCAACAAAACATGTGATCGCACCACAAGGCAGCGCCGGGGGGTTGCCGGGGCGTACGGGCGACATTCTAATAAATCCCGGTACAGCGCATGAGAAGCGCTTGCCGACACGGTACGCGGACTTTCCGCTAAAAGCTGGCGATGTCTTCCGGTTGGACGCCCCCGGTGGTGGCGGCTTTGGTAACCCATGGGAGCGCGAGGCGACCGCGGTGCTCGACGATATTCGGCAAGGCTATGTTTCAGTTGAAATGGCCGCCGCGCAATATGGTGTTGTATTGAAAAAAATCGGAGATGAGTGGATTATCGATGATGCCGCGACATTTGTTCGCCGTACGAACGTGGCTTATAAATAAATTATGGAGGTAACTGTGCACTCTACCGATCATGCAGATGCTAAAATCACCCGTACCGCTATGGTCGGGCTCGGTGCAATGGGTCTGCAAATGGCACGGCATATGGCCGCCAAAGGGCTGAGTGTGGCTGGTTACGACATCGCAGCGGCGGCTTGTGCACAAGCTGCTGAATATGGCGTGGCAACGGCGGTATCTCTCGAGGATGTGGCGAAGCATGCAGAGCTTCTCGTGATCATGGTGCAAACAGATCAGCAGGTCGAAGATATATTCAGCAAGTCTGCATTATTAGCGAATTTGGCCCCAGGCGCGATTATTTGCATTGCAAGCTCCATTTCGCCGAAACTTTGCCAGAAACTGGCCGCGATGGGCAAAGCAAGCTCGATTAGCGTTCTCGATACACCTGTGGTCTTGGGCCAACAGGCTGCAAATGACGGCACAATGACGGTATTCGTTGGTGGCGATGAAATTTCGTTTCATCGCGCGCAGCCGGTATTGCAGACATTCGGCAGGCATGTACTGTATCTGGGCGAGAGCGGTAGTGGCCAAATTGCTAAGTCAGTCAATAACCTTCTGCTATGGGCGACAATGTCGGCTAATTTTGAAGCGCTTACGTTTGCGCGCCGGTTGGGTGCCGATATACCTCGGTTAATTGAGGCTCTGGCTCATAGTAGTGGTGCAAATTGGTCACTTTCACGCTGGGGAAAGAGTACCGGAAAATGGGCAGAAAAAGATATGGATGTGGCGCTTGAATTGGCCCAGGAGCTAAAACTGCCAATGCCGATCGCTGCCCTCGTTGACCAGATGATGAAGACGATCAACCAGGATAAAATGAAAGAACTCCTTGCGTAACCGTAAGAAGAACGCTTAAAAACAGTAAAAATTGAAAGGGAAATGCCATGAAGCGCCGCTCTTTAATGATTGGATCTGCTGTTACCATCGGTATGGCAGCGGCCATACGTGACGCCTCAGCTGATGGGCTAATCCCGATTTCCATCGGCTACGATGGCTATTCTATGACAACAGCGCCGATGTATTATGCAAGTAAGACTGGTATTTTTAAGAAATACGGGTTGGACGAAAAGCTTATTTTCGTATCGGGTGGGTCAACATTATCTCAGGCTGGTGTCGGTGGCTCATTTGATATTGCGCAGAACGGCTATAGCCCCGCGATTGCTGCTACGGTCGAAGGTGGTGATCTTGTGATCGTTGGTGGAATATCTAATACGCTCCCATTTCAACTTGTTGTTAGCGCAAATATCAACAGTGCTGCTGATCTACGAGGCAAGAAGCTTGCGATTAGTAAGTTTGGATCATCCACGGATATATCAGCTGGTTTTGCGCTGAAGCACCTTGGTTTAACGCGCGACGACGTGACGCTGTTACAACTCGGTGGCGAGGGCAGCCGGACGGCCGCATTGATGTCCGGTCAGATTGACGGATCTTTTGAACAATACCCCAGAACCGCTGAACTGATCGCACAAGGTTTCCATGTGTTGGTTGATCTGGCAACCATCGACGTGAATTATCCTAATACAGCGTATGTTACAAATCGAAAGTTTGTAACAACTCAAATAGCAGTTGTTGAGAAATTTCTGATGACAATTATCGATGGTGTTCATCAGTATAAGACAAATCCTGAACAAGCGATCGCGATCACGGGAGAGTTTCTAAATGTGAAAGACCCCGCGATCGTGAAGCAAGCGTATGATATGTATAATACGCATGTATTTCCCAATATTCCTTGGCCCTCTGAGGCTGGAATCACCCTCGTACTTCAAGGTCTTGCGAAAAAAAATCCGAAAGCGGCATCTTTCAAACCTGAACAATTTGTTGATTTAACCCCCTTAAACAACCTCCAGAAATCTGGCTTTTTAGCCAAGTTTCAGTAGCCAGGAATTTTTATATGGATCAGCCGCCCGTAAAGTTAGAGGCGATTGATGTGCATTTGGATTATTATAACGAGCGCATGAAGCGGCGGCTTGTTGTTTTGGATAAGATCAACATGACGGTCTCAAAAGGTGAGGTTGTCTGTATTGTTGGACCCAGTGGCTGTGGGAAATCTAGCTTCCTGAATGCCGTCGGTGGGCTGTTGCCGATCACCGACGGCCAACTCCGGCTCAACGGGCGCCAAATCCGTGGCCCAGGACCTGACCGTGCCATCGTGTTCCAGCATGATTCACTGTTTCCGTGGCGTTCGGTATTGCATAACGTAATGTACGGGCTGTCTCTGCAGGGAAAACATAGCAAGCACGAAATACAGGAGCGGTCTCGTTACTTTGTAAACCTCGTTGGGCTCGACGGGTTTGAAGACCATTACCCAAGCGAGCTTTCCGGCGGTATGCGCCAGCGCGTTAATATTGCCAGAGCCTTGGCGGTGGACCCCGAAGTTCTTCTTCTTGATGAACCCTTTGCGGCCCTTGATTCGCAAACACGGGAATTTATGCAGCTCGAGCTTTTAAAGATACTCGCAAGAGCACAGAAAACGGCCGTGTTTATTACCCACCAAATTGATGAGGCAGTATTTATCGCAAATAAAGTCGCCGTATTTTCAGCCCGCCCTGCAAAAATAAAGGAAGTTGTTGCCATCGACTATTCCGGCGAACGAACGCTTGATTTTAAACATAGCACGGAATTTCTGCACCTTCAGCAAAAAATCTGGCGGCTTATCGATGTGGTTACGATCGGGACCGAAGCGGAAATGATTTAATTTGAGTGCTTACGGAGACAAAGCGTGGAAACGATTTTAGATGAAGCTGAAAGTCCGAGCATTGTTGAGCGGCGGCGCAGTCCCCGTCCCGGATTCTGGAGCCGTAACGAGACTTGGATACTTGGAACGATCTCTGTTTCAGCATTTTTATTATTTTGGCAATATTCTGTCTCCGCCGGTTTGGTCAATCCGCTGTTTACCAGTTCACCGATTAGAATTGTTCGAACTGCGATAGATATGTTCTCGCAGGGTGAAATTTATAATGACATTAAAGTGAGTGGTATAGAATTTTTATGGGGTTATGCGCTGTCTATACTCGTCGGTGTGCCAATGGGCATTTTGATGGGCTGGTATAGAAGGATTAACGCAATTTTTGAACCGTTTGTGTCTGCACTCTATGCATCACCACGGATTGCACTGGTACCGCTTATGGTTATCTGGTTTGGCATCGGCCTCGGCTCCAAAATTGCGATTATCTTTCTGGGGGCGGTGTTTCCGATTCTCATCAACATGGTCACCGGGGTGCGAACGGTTGACCGTGACTTTATAAAGGTAGCGCGGGCGTTCGGCGCGTCCGATCGGCAATTATTTGCTACAGTGGTGTTTCCTTCCACCGTCCCGATGTTGTTGGCAGGGCTAAGGCTCGGGTTGGGCCATGCATTGATCGGCATTGTGGTGGGCGAGATGTATGCTGCAACCGCTGGAATAGGTTACATGATCTCCGTGGCAGGTTCTACGTTTCGCACTAGTCAAGTGATGGTAGGCGTCATTATGATCGCGGGGCTCGGTGTCGGCCTGACGGAGGCGCTGCGCGCCATTGAGCGCCGCTTTGAAAGATGGCGCCCGGATAACCGGCGCTGAGTTATGAACCAAGGGATCCATTATGAAACTCGAAGGACTCGTTGCAATTATAACTGGCGCCGGACGAAATATTGGCGAAGATACCGCCATGCTGTTTGCGGCTGAAGGCGCTAAAGTTGCCGTCGTTGACATGGACCAGGTGGCGGGAGATCGCGTAGCGGCACAAATTAGTGCCGCTGGCGGCGTGGCCTGCGGGTTTGTTGCGAATGTCGCCATTGAAGCCGATGTTCAACAGCTCATCCAAAATATAGTAGCCAAATGGGGCAGGGTGGATATTCTTATCAATAATGCCGCAATAACCGACAATAAAACTATTCTCGATATCTCAAAGGAGGAGTGGGATAAGGTTCTTGCGGTTACGCTGACCGGCCCGTTTTTGGTTGCTAAATACGCCGCCATCCAGATGGTTGCACAAGGTTGGGGCGGGAAGATCGTGAACGTTGCGTCAACCTCTGGGTTTTTCGGCCGGCCCCGGGCGATCGCCTACACGGCTGCAAAAGGCGGGGTGGTCAATCTTACCCGGTCCATGGCGGTGCAGCTTGGGCCACATAATATAAGGGTGAATTGCGTGGTACCTAACAAGATTGGCTCCCCAGTCGGCAAACAAGAGTTTGATCCATCGCGCCCGGTCCTCAACCTACGCGGCCGCACCGGTGTGCCGGCGGATATGGCCAAAGCCTTGTTGTTCTTGGTCTCGGATGACTCTGATTTTGTGGTCGGCAACGCGCTGTTCGTGGATGGCGGTACGTCCGTGATCCTACCTGGTGGTGCCTGAGAATCGGGGTTTGCACCTTTTTTCAACAAGGATATAGAATGGTCTGATCATCAAATGGTTGGCCAAAACCTTGGGTTTGGATTTCGAGGATTTGCATACGTTTTCGGTGGTTGCGCGGCTTAAGAGCTTTTCGCGCGCAGCGGAAAACCTGCGCGTCGCGCAATCGGCGTTAAGCCGCCGGGTGCAACGGTTGGAATACCAGTTTGGTATGCCTCTGTTGGAACGTCATAGTCGTGGCGTGCGCGCGACTGAGGCCGGCATGTTTTTGCTGACGAAAATCGAATGGCTGGAAGGCGAGGTTGATAAAATTCAGCAAGATATGATCGCATTAAAAAATAGTCTGGTTGGCGAGTTGCGATTAGCTTTGCCACACGGGGTGATCCAGTTTTTAGCTGTTAAAATCATCGAGCTTTACCGAGATCGTTGTCCTGGTATGAAGCTGCGGATCGTTGAAGGTAAAAGTTCCAGCAACCAGGATGCTGTGCTAGACGGTACCGTTGATGCCGCAATGGTTTACGACCCCGTTTGCGGCACAGAAATAACAATGCTGCCGATACTATTTGAACGCCGACTAATTGTTGGCCCAGCTGAACCGAGCGCTGCGTTTGCCTGGCTCAAGGATTTACAAAATTTTCCAGCGGCAAAATTATCAATGTTGCCATTGATCCTGCCCAGTTCTCCGCACCATATCCGACAGGCGGTTGAAGCAGCAGCGGATAAATGTGGCATTACGCTAAATATTGCTCTTGAAATAGATGGATTGTCAGCATTGCGTACCATGGTGAAGAATGGTCTAGGTTATACGGTTCTACCCTATGGGCCAGTGCACCAGGACATTGAGGCTCATACACTGACGGGACTACCGATCATTGATCCCGTATTAGAATGTATGGTCGGTATTTTATATCGAACAAGCCGCCAGGACTCCCGAGCTCTCATTGAGTTAACTAAGGTGATACGGGAGGTTGTTCAGTCTCTGCGCCAGAATCCTTATTGGCGATCAATCTAAATGGCAAAGCGGCGCTTCGGCGCGGAGATATTTCAGCTTCATACAGAAAATAATTAGAAAAGCTGAAATATCTCCACCTGAGTCATGCACGCGAAAGCTGGGTGGTTAATTGTTCACGGTTTAAACGTTTTTCCCACCCTGAGATCACCACCGTAGCAACCGCATTACCCGCGATATTCGTCACCACAAAGGCTGATGACAAAACACGATGAATGCCAAGAATGATCGCGATGGATGCGACCGGTATTGTGTTGGTGGCGGCGAGGGTAGCGGCCAACACCACCAGCGCAGACCCGGCAACACCGGCGCCTCCTTTGGAGGTTAATAGCAAGATCGCCAATAAGCCGAGCTGTCCGGGTAATGAGAGCGGTGTGTTGGTGGCCTGTGCCAAGAAGACCGCAGCTGCGGCGAAATAAAGGCATGTGCCATCATGATTAAAGCTATAGGCCGTTGGCATGACAAGACCCACCACCGATTCTTCACAGCCAATTTCCTCCATCTTACGAATAAGCTGAGGAAAAACTGATTCAGAAGAACTTGTTCCGAACACGAGAAATAACTCAGCGCGAATATATTTCAAAAGCTTCCAGAAGCTAAATCCACTGAAATATGAAATGGGGAACAGCACAAAAACAAAGAAAAGCACGCATGTCAGATAAAAGTCGAAAATGAGCGCACCTAGGGATAGTAGTGTGGCAACGCCAAATTTTCCGACCGTGTAGGCGATTGCAGCAAATGCAGCGATTGGTGCGAGTTTCATCGCAATCCCAACGATCCAGAAAAATATCTTTGAAATATCATGGATTATATTCAGCAAAGGCGCTGCTTTCTCACCTGCGCTTGAAAGGCCAAAAGCAAATAGAACGGCAAAAAACAGAATTTGTAATATCGAGCCGTTGGCAAAAGCTCCAACAGATGACGTTGGAATTACATCGACAAAATAATCAGCCAAGGATACAACGCTATGCGACTGAGCAACCAGCGAAGTGACCGTTGCCGAGGATTTTAAGCTTGCGGCATCAATATTCATGCCCACGCCAGGCTTAAGAATATTGACGGCTAATAATCCAATGATGAGCGCGATTGATGTCACAATTTCAAAATATACGAGTGCTTTGATCAAGACACTGCCAACTTGCTTCTTATTTGTAACGCCGGCGATGCCACTAACAATCGCACAAAAAATAATCGGTCCCGTAACCATCTGTATTAATCTAAGAAAGGCAGTCGCGAAGGGCTGCATCATCACCCCAAATTTAGGAGCGAGGTAGCCTGCTAGTACGCCGATCAACATTCCTGCAATAACTTGAAATGATAAATCCATGTAAAAAGGCCGTTTTGGCCGAAGGGGTGAAGCAGCCAGACTATTGGTACTCATTTCGTACTCCCATATTTTCTTCAGTATTTTATGATTGCAGTGCCTATGTTACTTTATGCCCGTTCATTGAACGTCATTTAAAAGATAAGAAATCTTCAAACACCTCATCAACAGATAAATTTCGAGCGAGTAGTTTCTGCTGATTGCAAAATTTTATCAGCAATTTTAGCGGGTCATATAACTTATCAATTCCGCTTGGAATATAATCGATATCCAACATAGTTCTTTTTGCTTTGGCTTTTCCTTCCAATAGCATTTCATAAACCGCTGATACCGTAGCAGGGTGGGCTTGCGCGGAGACACGTCTCATTACGACAACATGATTGATTGGAACAAAATGATTCTGTTGAAACCAAACGTTATCAGCTGCTACGTGATCAGCAATGACCGGCTCGAGATTTGCCTCTTTTGGTAAGTCATTTCCTAGAATTGCAGCATCTATCTCGCCCGCACGCAGCATTGGGACAAGCGCCTTGTGGGAAGGTGCCCTTGTGCACCATGAGGGGTCGTCATATTCGGCTAAATGAGCCGGGTCGAATGTGATCCACTCAATCTGGTCCGGCGCAATTCCATAGGTATTCTGTAAAATCGCGCGCACCCAAACGCCAGTTGTCTGGGAATAGGAGCGTACACCGACGCGGGCATTCCGTAACCCTGAGACATCGAGGGGCTTTACTGCCGTGTTATGAATAATACAGCCTTGTTGAAAGCGTGAGGCGACGACAAAAGGCAGCATAAACACCGGTTTGTTATATGATTTTGCCTGCAGGTACGTTACGATCGCCATTTCGCAGACATCGGCATGTTGGTTCATTGCCATCGGCTTAAACGCCTTATGGATGGGTTCAACCTCCTCAAAAGCTAGCGTTACTTTATCGCTACTGACGAGACCGCCTTTAAGCGGCAGTGTATGAGGATATGAAGCAAGTATTGTTTTAAAGCGTGGGACTGTCGTCATGAGTCAGACCCGCTTTGTCCAGGCTGGCAATGGGTGATAGATCGAGGCGGCAGTTCCCGACAAGATCTGCGCCTGATCAGCTTCAGTTAGGATGCTTAAAGCGGCTTTAGCATCAGCAAGCAATATTTTTAGGCTTCCTTCAGCGGATGGGAAATTCGATCCCCAAGCGACTCGTTTAGCTCCAAAGCTTGTTAAAACACGTGCAAAAAAATCCGCGTGTGTTGATCGCCCAGATGCTGCCTGCCGGATTGTTCGATCTGTTAACTTTAAATATACGCCTGGTTGCTCAGCTAGCGCAAAAAGCGCCGATGCGTCAGTATAGGGTGTTCCCGCTGAAAGATTGGGGCGCGCGAAGTGATCAAGCAAAACCCGAATTTTCGGAAATTGTTTTAAAATATTTTGTAATGCGGGAATACCGTCCATTGTCATCTGCAAACACACGGGAATGTCGTGGGCTTCGCAATAAGCCCACCCAGGAAAGCTCCGCGGGTCATCGAGCCCAGGTGACTGGCCTGGCATTGTGGACCCGGTTGTGAATAGCCGAAGCCCAACCAAACCAGCATCGGTCCATTTACGAATATCCTGGACGGCTGAAGCACTCAGCATATCGACTGAAAAAACACCGGCAAAGCGGTCAGGATGAGCCGCAACAGACGCTGCGACATATGAGTTGTCATGACCGTAAGCGGTAGATGCCTGCACGACGATCGCGGTATCGACGCCGGCCTCATCCATCGCGCGGAGTAATTCGGTATCAGTAACGGGGCGCGTCGCCGACCAGTCGGATTGCTTACCACCGATCGGATTTAACGGGTATTTTTGAATATCAGAGGAGATCACATGGGTGTGAGTGTCGATAATGCGCATATTTTTTAGACGATCCCTGTTTTGTAGCTTTCTGATAGGCTCAAAAAGCCGTCGCAGCCTCATATAAAGCTTGGATAAAGCCATAAGTTCTGATTAAGTTAAACTGGGAGGCCGCGGATAATTTGATCGTACAACTCGCCTTAGGGTTCCGTTCTCTTCTGATATTCCACGCGGTTGCCGAAAATTTCAGTATTGGCCGGGCGGCGCAAGCTGTAGGCCTGTCACAGCCTGCCATCAGTCTGACGATCAAAAAGCTCGAGGCGGTGACTGGACGGAAATTGCTGCGGCGCGGCACGAAGGGGAGTGAAGTGACTGTTGATGGCGCGTTGCTTCTCCGGCGGACAGCCCGCATGCTACACCAGATTGAACTTGGCATCGCACAAATATTAAACCTCGACCTCTCATCGCGCGTGGTCCAGGCCGCGTGCAGACGGCTGACGGATACGCAAATTCGTACCCATATCGCGCTCATGAATTCGACCTCAGCAACCCAGGCAGCGATAAGCCTAGGCGTTTCGCAGGTGGCGGTACATCGCGCCGGACAAGATATTGAGCATGTGATTGGCACCCCTTTATATCGGCGGACCGGCTCGCGGTTGGTGGTTAATAGCGCAGGAGCAGAATTAGGGCGCCGGTTGCAACTCGCGCTGAGTGAAATCTCACAAGCACTCGACGAATTACAATCATCGCCGGCACAGTTAAAGGGGCGTGTACGCGTGGGCGTATTACCCCTTTCACCGCAGCATTTGCTTGCTGATGTTTTGAGCCGCATGACGCACTTGTACCCGTATGCAAACATTACGATTCATGAAGACGATTATTTGAAATTACAAACGGATCTGCGCTATGGCAAAATTGATATGATTATTGGTGCATTGCGGGTGCCGCGCGTAGGGCTCGACCTGCGGGAGTTTGAGTTGTTTCTTGATCCGTATGAGATTGTGGTAAGAAAAAATCATCCGCTTGCCGAAAAAGCGGGGATAACGGCGAGTGATATATTGCAGTATAAATGGGTGGTACCGCCGCAAAATACCCCGCGTCATCAGATCAGCCGTTCACTTTTCGAGCAATTAGAGAAACGGCCACCACAGGTCGTTGAAACAAATTCTCTGGCGATGATCATAGCGCTACTACAGGCAAGCGATTTTATTACGATATTATCGCGGACACAGGTTTATCAGAGTGGATTGACAAGAAATCTCGTACCGTTGGCGTTTAAGCTACCTGACGCAGACCGGGTTATTGGGTTGGTCTCACGTGCGGAATGGCTTCCTACCGAGCTACAAAAGTTATTCATAAATGACGTTAAAACATGGGTTCGATTGCAGCATCGAGGCTCAGACAAGGTGATTAGGTAAATTCATCTATCAGATCAAAAAATATCGAACCGGCATTTTAATATAATCAGCAATTTATTTTTATGGTCTCGCCGCTTATGGTGGTGGGTCCCTCTGGCCCTGGAGGTAGGTTTGGTCACCAGTGGTCCAATGCCCTCGAAGTGCGAGATATTTGATGGATCATAAGCCTCGTCGAGCAAACTTTATTGGGCTAAGGCACAGGCTTTGACATAGCTCAAAGTCATCGTCAGAGTTTTCTGGCGTGCCATGTCTGCATGAGGATTAAAGTGAGCGAACGAATTGACCCCAGACTAATGGCCGAGGGGCGGCGCACTCGGGGAGCGCTGTATTTTGGCATTGGGCTGGGGGTGAGTGCCGCCCTACTGGTGATTTTGCAGGCTGTATTGCTCGCGCATCTGGTGCGTGACGTAGCGTTTGGTCATCAAAATTTGGCGGCGGTGGCGCCCCTGCTCTGGGGGCTGGCTGGGCTGTTCGGGCTCAGGGCCGCCCTTAGCTATGCCTCTGAGATCGTGGCGTTCAAAGCGAGCGGTAAAATTAAAACCTATCTGCGCCAGACAATTCTAAACCATGTTCTGAAGCTGGGGCCGGTGCCTGCCGCCGACGAGCAAAGTGCTGATTTAGCCGGTACCATGATCGAGGGAATCGAGGCATTGGAGCCTTACTTCTCCCGCTACGTACCGCAAATGGCGCTGGTGGTTGCGGTACCGCTGGCGATTTTGGCTCTGGTGTTTCCGGTCGATTGGATCAGTGCCCTCATTCTGCTCGGCGCCGGGCCGCTGATCCCCCTATTCATGGTATTTGTGGGTTACCGTGCTGAGGCGATTAATCAAAAACAGTGGCAAAAATTGCTGCTGATGAGCGCACATTTTCTCGATGTGTTGCAGGGTTTGACCACACTGAAGTTATTTGGCCGTGCACGTGATGAAATTGGCATTGTGGCCCGAATTTCTGATGATTACCGCAAAACCACCATGGCCGGATTGCGGGTGGCTTTTTTAACCTCAGCAGTGTTGGAATTTTTCGCGTCTCTGGCAATCGCTTTGGTGGCGGTGGTTTTTGGGGCGCGCTTGTTACATGGAAATATCGATTTTTACCCGGCATTCCTGGTACTGTTGTTAGCCCCAGAGTATTTCGTACCTTTGCGAGGCCTCTCCACCCATTACCATGCCCGCATGAGTGCGATTGCCGCCGCCAGACGAATGTTTGATGTGCTGGACATCAGAGTTGCCAATACCGGCACTGCACCACTGCCGCCGTTAGATGCAATTGATATTGTTTGCGAGGATTTACATTTTGCCTACGAGGCTGGTGCGCCAGTGTTGGATGGCTTGAGTTGCCGATTTCCAGCCGGCCAGATGACAGCCATTGTGGGGGCCAGCGGTGTCGGCAAAACCAGCTTGGCGCGTCTGCTACTGGGGTTTGCCAAGCCCGAGCAGGGGCGGATTGTCATTAATGAGACCCTTGATCTGGCGGAATTGGCGCCGGAATCCTGGTGGCAGTGCCTGGCTTGGGTACCCCAAAATCCCAGGCTGTTTCATGGTAGCATCGCCGCCAATATAAGATTGGGCAACCCACAGGCCGATGATGAGGCCGTGCGCGAAGCTGCATCTAAGGCGCGGGCTCTGGCCTTCATCACGGCGCAGCCGGAGGGGTTTGAGACGATTATTGGTGATCTCGGGCAGGGGCTATCAGGCGGACAAATACAGCGGATTGCGTTGGCCCGAGCGTTCTTGAAAAACCCGCAATTGCTGATTCTCGACGAAGCGACAGCAAATTTGGATTTAGAAAGTGAGGCGCTGGTGTTGGAAGCCATCGCAGACTTAGCCGTAGGCCGTACGGTGATCGTGATCGCGCACCGGATGGCGATGGCCGAGCGGGCGGATAACGTGCTGGTGCTGGAGGCTGGCCGGGTGGCGGCTTATGGGCCGCCTGCACAGTTGCGGACGGCAGATGGTGCCTATGCACGTCTGTTACAAGCCTATGAAGGTGACGCGGAAATCAGCAACCCAGGGGCAGAATTATGCGTGTAATCCTGCGGCTGCTGGCTTTGTTTGGGCGCGACGGCGGGTGGATGACCGGCGGCATTGTGCTGGCATGCCTGACCATCTTGGCAAATTTTGGCTTAATGACACTCTCGGGGTGGTTTTTAGCAAGTGCTGCGATTGCCGGGCTGGCTGGCGTTGCCGCCCAGAATGCCTTTAATTTTTTTAGCCCCGCTGCCGGCGTAAGGTTTTTTGCCACCATCCGGGTACTCTCGCGCTACACTGAAAGGTTGGTCACGCATGAGGCGACCTTCCGGCTGCTGGCCACTTTGCGGGTGTGGTTTTACACCAAGCTCGCACCCTTGGCCCCGGCGGCGCTGCAAGGCTATCGGGCGGGGGATTTATTGTCCCGGATTGTCGCAGATATCGACACGCTGAACTTGTTTTATCTGCGGGTGTACGTACCGTTTATTGCGGCGGCCGTGGCTGCGCTGGCGATGGTCGGGTTTTTTGGTTTGTTTTCTCTACCGGCTGCGGTGGCGCTGGCGGTTGGGCTTGGCGTTACAGGACTGGCTGTGCCGATGGTGACGCAATGGCGCGGCAATGCGGCTGGTGCCGACATCACCAATTTGAATGCTCAAATGCGGGTGGAAATGGTCGATGCTATCCAAGGCATGGGCGAATTGCTGACTTACAATGCGGCTCCGGCGTTGCAAGCGCGGGTTGAAAATTTAAATAAACGGCTCATCAGCCGGCAGGCGGAAATGAGCGCGATTACTGGCGCTGGCATGGCGGCTTCCGGTTTGTTCGGGAATTTAACCATGCTGGCGGTGGTAATTGCCGCGGCTGTAAAAGTGACTGCGGGGCAACTGGGGGCGGCCGATTTACCAATGCTGGCCCTGGGAAGCATGGCCGCGTTTGAGGCGGTGGCACCGTTGCCGTCGGCTTTGCAGTATCTGGGCCAGATCCGCGCCGCCGCGTCACGAATTTTTGAGCTGACGGACCAGCAGCCCGCCATCAGACCAATACCTGGTTCAGCCCCGCAGCTCTCGCATTTCGATTTGGACTTGCGCGGTATCAAGCTGCGCTACGAGGATAACGCTGCCTGGGCGCTAGACGGGCTGGATTTGCATATCCCCCAAGGCAGTCATATCGGCCTGCAAGGCAGTACGGGCGCCGGGAAATCGACCCTGATCAACCTGCTGCTGCGGTTTTATGAGTATCAAGATGGCACCGCTAGCTTTGGCGGGGTGGATCTGCGGGCTTTCAGCAGTGAAGCTATTGCCAGCTATATTTCGGTAATCTCGCAGCGCACCTACCTGTTTCATACCACCATCCGCGATAATTTGCTGTTGGCGAAGGGCGATGCCAGCGCCGCCGATTTGTGGCATGCGTTGGATGTGGCACAGTTAGCTGATTTCGTGCGTGCCCAGCCTTTGGGGCTCGATACAATCGTGGGGGAAGCTGGGGTGCGGCTCTCCGGCGGTCAGGCGCGGCGGGTGGCGATTGCGCGGGCGGTGCTGAAGGATACGCCCTGGCTGATTCTAGACGAGCCGACCGAGGGCCTGGACCCAGTAACTGAGCGCGCCTTCCTGCGTGACCTGCTTGCCGTCATGGCGGGCAAGACCGTGCTATACATCACTCACCGCACCGCAGGGCTTGAGATGATGGACCAAGTTTATGCACTGGCTGCCGGGAAATTGCGGCAACCAGGTAATAGTTAGTGAATCGTGTAAATATTACACTGACTTGATCAAGATCAAACGTAACTAACCGGGCGACGCCTATAGGCTGCCTTGTGTAAGTAAAATTTGACCTCCTTGGAGCACTCTCAATGCCGCTCATAGACCCTAATGTCGTAGATCTGTCGCGTCTCCAATTTGCGTTGACTGCGTTATACCACTTCCTGTTCGTGCCGCTGACCCTCGGCCTGACCATCATGCTCGCCGCGATGGAAACAGTTTATGTCATCACCGGCAAGCAAGTTTATAAAGACATGACCCATTTTTGGGGCAAATTGTTCGGTATTAACTTCGCCATCGGTGTCGCCACCGGCCTGACGATGGAATTTGAATTCGGCACCAACTGGTCGATGTACTCGCACTTTGTTGGTGACGTGTTCGGCACGCCGCTGGCGATTGAAGGCTTAATGGCCTTCTTCATGGAATCTACCTTTGTCGGCTTGATGTTCTTCGGCTGGGACCGCTTGAGCAAGCAAGCCCATTTGGCCGTGACGTATCTGGTGGCACTTGGCTCCAACCTCTCGGCTTTATGGATTTTGGTGGCCAACGGCTTCATGCAGAACCCGCAAGGTGCGAGCTTCGACCCCAATACCATGCGGATGCAGTTTAACGACTTTGCCGCGTTAGTGTTCAGCCCTGATGCACAGGCGAAATTCGTTCATACCTCGATCGCGGGCTTTGTCGCTGGTGCCATGTTCGTGATGGGGATTAGCGCCTATTACCTGCTGCGTGGCCGGCACCGCGAATTCGCGGCCCGTTCATTTCGTATGGCGGCCTTGTTCGGCCTGATTTCCACACTCGCCGTCGTGACGTTGGGCGATGCGCTGGGCCGGCTCGATCAACAGGTCCAGCCAACCAAGATCGCCGCGATGGAGGGAATTTGGCATACCACGACCCCACCGGCCGCGCCTTGGCTGATCACGGCGCTGCCGAATGATGCCACCCAGAGCAACAGCATGGAAATTGGCATTCCCTACGTACTCACCCCGCTTGTAACCCATACGTTCGACCAACCGGTCTTGGGCTTGGTCGATATTGAACAGGCGAACGTGCCGCGGGTTGATAATGGCATCAAGGCGCTGATCGCCTTGCAGCAATATGGCGCCACCCATAGCGCCGCTTCGCTTGCTACTTTCAAGCAGTATGAAAACGATATGGGCTACGGCTTTTTGGCTCAGCGCTATGCGCCGAACCAGGATGTAAATTTGATTACCCCAGCCTTGCTGCCATCGGTGGAACAGCAGGCCGTCCTGAGTTCCATCCCCAACGTGTTTGTCACTTTCTGGTCGTTCCGGGTGATGATGGCGCTGGGCTTTTACTTTGTGACGATCTTTGCCTTTGCGGCCTATTACAGCTTGAAAAATCAGCTTGAAAAACATCCGATGTTGCTGAAGCTTTGCATGTGGTCGATCCCGCTGCCGGTGTTGGCCACCGAGTTTGGTTGGGTAACGGCGGAAGCCGGGCGGCAGCCTTGGACAGTGTTTGGTTGGTTACCGACCTTCCAATCAGCCTCCAGCCATGATGTTGGCTATATGATCTTCTCGCTGGCAGGCTTTGCCTTGCTGTACAGCGCGTTCATCGCAGCCGAGCTTTATTTGATGTTCAAGTTCGCGCGCCTTGGGCCGGAAGATCATGGCGCTGCCGCGCATCATGCGCCGGCGAATGCATCGATTGCCACGCCGATTTTTGCAACGCCTGGCTATGCCAACAAGTCTTGGGAATAGACCGCTTTTACGTGGAGTTTTGAGATGGAAATCTATATCGCCCTTAAGGTTCTCTGGGCAGTCTTACTAGGTGTTCTGCTAACCGGCTTGGCCGTGATGGTGGGCATGGATATGGGGGTGGGCGTACTGCTTCGCCTGGTGGGGAAAACCGATGGTGAGCGTCGGACGATGCTCAACATAATTGGTCCGCACTGGGATGGGAATCAGGTGTGGTTCATCCTCGGCGGCGGCGCCATTTTCGCCGCCTTCCCCACGCTTTACGCAACCTCATTCTCGATATTCTATGTGGTGATGATCCTGCTGCTGTTCAGCATGATCATGCGGCCAGTGGCGTTTGAATATCGCTCAAAGGTGGACTCTACAAAATGGCGTGACACATGGGATTGGGCGTTCCTGATCTCCGGTGCTTTGCCGATGATTGTGTACGGTGCGGCATTCGGGAATGTGCTGGAAGGCGTTGGCTATCATTATAGCTGGACCGGTCAGTATTATCAGGATGAATCGTTCCTCAGTTACTTATTAAATCCGTTTGCCGTGATGTGCGGTGTGATGTCTCTCTCGTTGGCTGTGTATCAGGGTGGCGCAATGCTCATGCTGCGCGGCGAGGAGCCAATTTATAGCCGGGCGCGCACCTATGCCAGGCTTGGTGCAGTGGTTGCGGCGGTTATCTTCGCGGTCGGCGGGGTATGGGTTTCCTTCATGAACGGTTACGTCTTCACCGGCACGGTGGACCCCGGCATGGCGGCAACCCCGCTCGGCGGCCCGGCCGTGGCAGCAAAGGCCGGTGCCTGGCTGAACAACTTCCATAGCTACCCAATTCTATGGCTGGCTCCTGCCATCGGCTTCATTGGGATGATTGTTGGCGCGGTCGCTTTGCAGTTGCACATGAAAATCGTCGGCTGGTGGCTGGGCGTTTTGTCCTGGATTGGCACCATCAGCACGGTGGGCATTGCGATGTTCCCCTTCCTGATGCCGTCATCCTCGGTGCCAGCTGAAAGTCTTACGGTTTGGAATTCTACCGGGAGCGCCTATAATCTGGGGTGGATGACCTTCTTCGCAGTGGTATTTGTACCGGCGATCCTGTCTTACACGTCGTGGTGCTTCTATGTGATGCGCGGCAAGGTAAAGGTTGCCGATGTCGTCAATAATCCACATAGCTATTAGGAGTTTGCAATGAAAACAATCATTAAGTTTGGCGCTCTGGCGGCAGTTGTCGTGTTTGCCTTGGTCCTCGCTGTGGTGGCCGGAGATGAAGGGCCTTGGTACTTTGCTTGGTTAGTCGGCACCACGATGATTATTCTGATCGCAGTGGCCGGGGCGGTCATGTTTGAAACCCAAATGGCCAATAGTGAAAATGGAGGTGTTTGATGCTCGGTGATCTGGAAGGCCTGATTTTCTTTATTCCGTTTTTGTATCTTGTTTTTTACTTCGGGGCATATTTTTACACGCGGCGTAAATTCCACTGATCCGACAACAGACTGAAGGTTTATAAAAAGCCCTTTAGCTGTTTAGGCTTCATGAGAGCTGGTTGAAAATTCGTCTCTGAAATATACTGAAGCAAGCGATCCAGACATGAAGTTGACCCATTTTAACGGGTCAACTTCATGTCTTTGCGCTCAATCATAAGAGGCCATTTTATCAGGTGATCCATACCACCGACTCGCCTGACCATTCCCCAATGGCATACCAGAGGACGTTGTTTTATCATGCAGCTAATGAAACCGCTTTAGTGAGAAGCAGAAGCCCTTGCTGCCAACCTGCTTGTTTAAGCGCAGCATTTACGCACAGCATCAGCGCCTGACGATATTGCTCCAATTGCTGGATGATAAGGGTAGCCTCTCGTGGCTTGATAATGCCAATGAGATAGGCCAGCCACGCTGAACCAACAACGCGCCACGCTGCGCCCCAGCATTCAGCAGATCGGATTTTGAGGGTTATGTCTGCCATACCTCATGACTTTGGTTGCACATCATCGCGCAGCACAACATAGACAGCCGGTATCACCAGCAAGGTGAGCAACGTTGAAGAGGCCAAGCCGAACAACAGCGAGACTGCCAGCCCCTGAAAGATCGGGTCGGATAATATGGTGGCAGCGCTAATCATGGCGGCCACAGCGGTCAGCAAAATTGGCTTGGCGCGGATGGCCCCGGCCTCCAGCAGCACGTCCCGCAACGATTTACCAACAGCCTGCCGGTGCCGAATGAAATCGACAAGCAGGATGGAGTTACGCACGATAATACCCGCCAGCGCGATAAACCCGATCATTGAGGTCGCGGTAAAATCGGCATTCAGTAACCAATGCCCGAACATGATACCGATCAGTGTCAGTGGAATTGGGGTAAGGACCACCAGCGGCAACTTGAAACTAGCAAACAGACCCACAACCAGAATATAAATACCGAGGATCGCCACGCCAAAAGCAATTCCCATATCACGGAACGTGACGAACGTGATTTGCCATTCCCCGTCCCACAGCAGCGAAGGTTTTGCTTCATTGTCCGGCTGGCTGAAGAAACGGATATTGGGTTGCGGCAGAGCCCCCCAATTGGCTTTTTCAATGGCCTTATCAACCGCGAACATGCCGTAGATCGGCGCCTCAAACTGCCCGGCCAGCTCACCAGTGACCATGTCGGCAAAATGCCCGTCACGGCGGAAGATGGCGGGTGATCCGGTGGTTTTGCTCACACTGACGACCTGTCCAAGCTCAACCACCCCGCGTGCACCGGGAAGCAGCGTATTGGCCGGGATAGGCGTGGATGCGACTGCCTGGTTCCAGGTTAGGCCCGATTTTGGTAACCCGACGACAATTTCCAGCGGTGGCCGGTCGGCGCCGCGATAGGAATAACCAATCGGCACACCGTTGAAGAGATCACGGATCGTGGCGTTCACATCGCTTTGCTGCACATCGAAATATTCGATCTCGTCCTGGTTGACGGTAAGCTGTAGCCGTGGTGGCGGGCTGCCATAGCTGTCATCCACATCGACAATGAAGGGAATGGATTTGAATATTGCCTTTACCCTCTCGGCAACGGCACGCCGCGTGGTTTGATCTGGCCCATAAATTTCCGCCAACAGGGTCGCTATAACCGGCGGGCCCGGCGGCACTTCCACAACCTTCACCACCCCGCCAGGTGGCAGAACCAGCTTTGCATCGAGCTGGCGGCGTAGATCGACCGCGATGGCGTGGCTCTCCCGGCTGCGGTCATTTTTATCAACCAGCACGATATGCAGCTCGCCGAGTTCAGGCGTTTGGCGGTCGTAATAATGCCGCACCAGCCCGTTAAAGTCGAACGGCGCGGCGGTGCCTGCGTAAGCCTGCATGGAAACCACGTCCGGCATGCCACCAGTGATGTGCGCAGCGGCGAACAATGTTTGTTCCGTGTCTTCGAGCGTGGCGCCCGGCGGAAGATTCAAGACAACATCAAGTTCTGATTTATTGTCAAAGGGCAGTAGTTTAACCTTCACGAGGTCAAAATAAAATAGCGAGCACGCAACCAGTGTCGCGGCCCCCACCAATAACAGAAATCGCAATGCGCGCTTGCGGGTTTTTAATATCGGCGCGGCGATGGTAACGTACAGCCGGTTTAGTCGGCCGTCCGTATGGGGGTGGGGGGCTGTGGCTATTTCTGATTTTGAAAATTTCATCATCAGCCATGGCACAACGGTCATGGCTATAAAGAAGGAAAACACCATGGCCGCTGAGGCAACCGCAGGGATGGGGCCCATATACGGGCCCATAAGGCCGCTGACGAACAGCATTGGCAGCAAAGCGGCCACCACGGTCAGCGTAGCAATAATGGTGGGGTTTCCAACCTCGGCCACCGCCTCGATCGCGGCTGTTAGCCGGTTGCGACCATCTTGCATCGCCCAATGCCGGGTGATGTTTTCCACCACCACAATCGCGTCATCAACCAAAATACCGATGGAGAAAATCAACGCGAATAAGCTGACGCGATTGATGGTATAACCCATCATTTCGGCGGCGAAGAGTGTCAGGAGAATCGTGGTCGGAATTACCACCGCGGTGACTGCCGCTTCACGCCATCCGATCGCAAAGCCGATCAGGATCACGATGGAAATTGTTGCTAACGCCAAGTGGAATAGTAGTTCATTGGCCTTCTGGGTTGCGGTTTGACCGTAATTGCGGGTCACCTGCACCTGAATATCGGCGGGGATCAGTTGCCCCTGCAGGGTTTTGACCTGTGCCAGCACTGCGTTTGAGACGGTCACGGCATTGGCGCCGGCGCGCTTGGCAATCGCGAGCGTCACGGCCGGGCTTTGTCCCCAAGCATTGCCGTTGCGCGTAAATGCCCAGACGCGGTGCTCCACGGGTGCGGGCGTGAACATGATGTGCGCAACATCGCGCACATAAACTGGGCGGTTGTCGCGCGTCGTGACCAGCAGCAACCCGAAATCTGGAATGCCATGTAAGCTGCCGCCGGCATCCACGCCATTCATGACACCGTCATGGCGTACCATGCCGGCGCTGAAAGCAGCATTTGCTTCGTGCAGCCGCGTGACCAGCTGCTGCAAGGTCACGCCGTATAGAAGTAGTTTTGCCGGGTCGGGCTCAATGCGGATTTGCTCCAAATCTTCGCCGGCGACATAGGTCAGCCCGACATTTTGAACCTTAATAAGTTCGCCTTGCAGTTTTGTGGCTAGCTGGGTGAGGCCGCCGGGGTCCCAATGCTGTGCCGCGTCCGGCTTGGGCGTTAGGGTGAGCGTGACGATCGCGACGTCATCAATGCCATGGCCCACGATCAATGGCTGGGGAATTCCGATTGGGATCCGGTTCAAATTATCCTTGATCTTGTCGTTCACTAGCAGCACGGCGTTGTCTTCGTTGGTGCCAACAACAAAGCGGGCCGTTACCACAACTTGGTTATCGACTGTGGTGCTGTAGATATGTTCAACGCCGGGAATCGCCTGCAGAACAATTTCCAACGGTTTGGTTACAAGCTCGACCGCATCGCTGGCTTTCAGGCCATCCGCGTTAATCACCACATCGACCATCGGAACATGAATTTGGGGGTCTTCCTCGCGCGGGATCGAGATCAGCGCGATCATCCCGGCGAGCAGTGCGGCGATGAGAAATAACGGTGTCAGCGGCGACCGGATAAAGCGCTTCGCAAGCGCGCCTGAGATGCCGAGGGTCACGGCGATGTTACGCCGGGCAGCAGCACGACATCACCGGGATGCAGGCCGGAGAGAATTTCGATGCCATCGGGCATTGCGGGGGTTGGCTGCGGTGCACCGCGCTGCACGGGCACGGCAACCCTGCTGCCATCGCCGGTGCGTAGATCGACATAATCGAGGCCAAACCGTGTTTCGATGTAGCGGGCAGGGATGACGATGCCGTCACGCACCCCAGCATTAACCCAAACCTGTATGCGCTGGCCGACAAAATACGTGCCAAGACCAGCCGCGGTGGCATCAGCTTCCACCTTGCCATTTTGAATCTGCGGATAGATCAGCGTGATTTTCCCAAATGTAGCGGGCGATGCCTGGCGATCAGCCGGGTCGAGCCGCACGGGATCACCCAGATGCAGAAAATTGGCGTGATATTCCGGTACATCTAGCCGCAGCACATAATCCTGCGCGGCGATCGAGGCGACGGTATCGCCACTCATCAACACGCTGCCCTGCGTAACCGGCGTGAGCAGCACCCGCCCCGAGACGGGGGCCAGTACTGTACCTTCGCCGATTTGCTGGTTTAAGGCCTCACGCGCTGCGGTTTTTGCCATCAAACCACTAGCGGCAACATTCACGGCGGTCTTTGCTTGGTCGAGACTGGCGCGGGAAATCGCGCCATTTTTGATCAGCGACTGGGCGCGTGCAAGGTCGATATCCGACTGTGCTAATTGCGCCTTCAGCCCGCTAATTTCAGCATCAAGCGCGTGCAACTGGTGCACCAAAGTTGGGTCGGCAACGATTGCGATCACCTCTCCAGCGGTGACAATGTCGCCGTCCTGAACCGTGAGTGTGGTAACGGTACCGCCGATGCGCGCCCGGGCTGGCACCACATGCGCACTCTCCACGGTGGCAAAGACCGCCTTCTGGTCGGTAATCGGGACCGCGCTGATCGTGAAGCTCTCAGGCGTTGGCTGTGCCTGCGCCATTGTAGCCCATGCGCAAACCACCAGCCACGCGGTCAACCGAAAAACCCGCATTGCGGTTACTCCCATGGCGCCGGATCAGGCGCGGTCGATGATCTTGCCGGTGGCGGGGTCAACGCTCGTGACGGGTAACCCGGCACCTGCCCAAGCGCCAATACCGCCAGCAAGATGCCCTGCGATGGCGACATTGGCCTTGATGCACATCAACGCTGCGTTATGGGAACGCTTTCCCGACCCACATTGCAGAACGATTGGCCGCGCCGGATCATGCGGCAGCGCTGCTGGATCAAAACTGGATAGTGGAAACAACACCGCGCCATGAATGCGCGCGGCTGCGAATTCACCCGGCTCGCGGACATCCACAAGCGTTACTGCGTGTTTGGCAAGCGCATCATGCAGTTCCGCTGGTGTGAAATTTTTGATGTCGATTTTTTTTGAACTAAAAAACATAACGTCGCCTTTCAATTTTTCAAAGAATACAGCAGCACCTTTGGTTAGCCGGTGCCGCTGCTAGTCACTTGGTTTGAACTGTCGGCGCACGGGGTGCAGTACAGAAGAAACAAGGTTTCCAGGATTTTCGCTGCAGGTTCGCTGGCAATGCCGTACCAGATCGTCTGCCCGTCGCGCCGGGCTGCCACCAAGCCATCACGCCGCAACAGCGCCAAGTGCTGCGAGACGGTGGAGCTACGAAGGTCCAGGAAAGCCGCAAGCTCGCCGACCGAGCGTTCCGCCTCGATCAACTGGCATAAAATCATCAAGCGGTGCGGGTTTGCCAGCGATTTTAAAACCTCGCTCGCCTGCCCCGCGGCCTTGTGCATAAGTCCGACATTAATATTCATAGTTGCGTATATACGAATAATAGAATATATATGCAAGTGCGAAATCTGCTGAAGGGGTTCGTCGATGCTTGAAATTACGATTTTCGCAGTCTGCCTTGTTGGAACGCTAAATATGTACGAAATTTTTAGCCCATTGCGCCCGCATGCCGTGATGGCGCGCCGGGGCATTGCGTCATGACCCAGATCACGCTGGTATGCCCAGCCTGTTCTGCCGTGAACCGCGTTCCGGTTGAGCGGGTGTCACACGCGCCGCGCTGTGGTGCTTGTCACAAGCCGCTTTTTACGGCCCAACCGGTGCCGGTGGATGAGGCTTCGTTGGTGCGCCACATACGCTTGAACGATATCCCCGTGTTGGTGGATATTTGGGCGCCATGGTGTGGGCCCTGCGTGTCGATGGCACCGTATTATGAGCAGGCTGCCGCGCAGTTAGAGCCGCACATCCGGCTGTTGAAACTCAATGCCGACACGGCACCGCAGACCATGGCAAAATATTCGGTGCGTTCAATACCAAGCTTACTTTTATTCTCCGCTAATAAGCTCAAAGCGCAAAGCGCGGGGGCAATGACCACGGCGCAAATTACGCAGTGGGCGCGCCACCACGTGGCTTGAGGAAAGGATTTGAAAATGACAATCGACAATGCTGTGCTCTCATTTGCTGGCGTTATGGTTTTGCTTAGCCTGGCACTTGGATTGCTTGTCTCTCCTTGGTTTTTTGTGCTGACCGGATTTGTTGGGTTGAACCTGCTGCAAACTGGCTTTACCGGCTTCTGCCCGGCAGCGATGCTATTCAAAAAATTGGGCTTTCCGCCGGGTTGCGCCTTTAAATAATACCCTCCTTGCGTCCGAGACATCCGGCAGGGGCAAGATCCGGGCTTTGATTATCAAAAAACTTGGCCGTCTTCCGCCCGTGCAGCGGGCTTGGTTGTCGCCTGCTGGGTGGCGATCTATGATCGTTATAAACGGAGGAAGGCAGGCATGTTCGATCCAGTGGTCATCGTCGCGGCGGCGCGCACCCCGATGGGCAGTTTCCAGGGGGAGTTGAGCGCGCTCTCTGCCACCATGCTCGGCTCCCTCGCCATCAAGGCCGCCATTGATCGCGCCGCCCTCGCCGCTGATGATATTTCAGAGGTTCTGATGGGATGCGTGCTGCCGGCCGGGCTTGGGCAAGCTCCTGCGCGGCAGGCTGCTTTGGGCGCCGGCCTCTCCGAAGCAACCCCGTGCACAACGCTTAACAAGGTTTGCGGCTCCGGCATGAAAGCCATCATGCTTGGCTATGACGGCATCAAAGCTGGCTCTGCGGACATCGTGGTCGCGGGCGGCATGGAGTCGATGACCAACGCGCCGTACTTGCTCGACAAGGCGCGCAGCGGCCAAAGGCTGGGGCATGGGCGCATGATTGATCATATGTTCTTAGATGGCCTTGAGGATGCTTACGACAAAGGCCGGCTGATGGGCTCCTTCGCGGAAGATACCGCACAGCAATATCAGTTCACGCGCGCCGCCCAGGATGAGTATGCGCTCGAAAGCCTACGTCGCGCGAACGCGGCAACCGCGCGCGGGGCATTTGCGGCGGAGATCGTGCCCATCATGACCAAATCAGGGGAGATCAGCTGCGACGAAGGTCCAGCGCGCGCGCGTCCTGAAAAAATCCCGACATTGCGTCCCGCCTTCCGGCCCGATGGCACGGTGACCGCCGCCAACGCGTCGTCGATTTCGGATGGTGCCGCTGCACTTTTGCTGATGCGCAGATCCGAGGCCGAACGGCGCGGCCAAACGCCGCTCGCCATCATTGTCGGGCATACCAGCCACGCCGCAGCACCGGCGCATTTTTCCACGGCCCCGATCGCTGCCATTACGAAGCTTCTCGATAAGGTTGGCTGGCAGAAGGGCGCGGTTGACCTGTTTGAGATTAATGAAGCTTTCGCGCTGGTTGCCATGGCGGCAATGCGTGACCTCGATTTGCCGCATGACAAGGTCAATATCCACGGCGGTGCCTGTGCGCTTGGGCACCCGATTGGCGCCTCGGGGGCGCGTATCGTTGTGACGCTTTTATCGGCTTTGCGCCAGCGCGGTGAGACTCGCGGCATTGCTTCGCTGTGTATCGGCGGCGGTGAGGCCACCGCACTCGCGGTTGAGCTGATTTAACGCGTTCTTGGCCGCTCTTTGCGTTGTGGCGGCATGGGGCACAAGTCGCGCGGCCCGGCCATCTGGCATGGTATGCGCGTCAATCTCAAGCGATCAGTCCTCCCGAATGCTCATTCACGACAGAGCCAACTTGGGATGATCAAGGACGGAGGCACGAAGTCTAACCATCGTTGGTCGCACAAAGAAGATGCAGTTCATTCAGGGCTATGCGCGACGCCAAACCGATAATTGGCAGTCTGCTTTGAGAGTTAAATCGCAATGTTTGCCGGCCCCGAAACAAACATCAAAGCCGCACGACAAGTAAAGTGCAGCAACCTAAGGATGTTAATTATTAAATTCTATAATAAAATACTTTTTGAGACATATTTTAAGCCGTTACATCACACGAAAACGCGATTGTGCGCAAATTAAAGCGATTTTTTGTACTTGATACTTGCTTAATGAATTATGAAAATTTATTCACGTGTTCGTATAAAACGCGACTTTGATGGGGCTTACCGAATGTTGCTTAGGAATATGATCATCTCGGGGCTTTTCCTGTTGCTTGGATTGGTCGCGCAGGCACATGCGGGGTCGCCGCCCGTATTGAACTCTTTTTTAACAGTCGGCTTGGTCCAGCAAGGGCCGGATGGGGTGAAAATTGTCCCCGTTAAAGTCCTGCAGCCGGGTGAAGTCATCGCCTACACCGCCACTTATGAAAATAAGGGTGGCTCAGCGATCGACGGCCTGATCGTCAAAATCCCAGTGCCGGCTGGCACCACCTACATCCGCACCGGCACCAGCCCGCAGCCAGCCGAAGCCAGCAACGATAATGTGCATTTTGCCCCGATCCCACCCCCAAGCAAAGATGACCCTTCGATTTTGCCAACATACCGAGCAATTGAATGGAATATTGGTGACCTGGCTCCCGGCCAGACACGCACTGTCCGCATTTATGTGACTGTCGATAAGGCTTCGTAAGGCGCCGAACGCAGTCAGCCTGTTTCCACCCCAACCTTCCTATAAAACCACCAAATGGAAAGTCGTATCCAATGACGCGAAATAATAGTCGAAACGGGCGTATTTTGCCCAAATTGCGCAAAATTTTCACCGCCGCAGCTTTTGCGGCTTCATTTGCGTTGGGCGTTAATGCACAGGCGGCAGCACCGGCAGCGGGCACCAATATTTAGCAACCAGGCGTCTGCCACCTATCTCGATGCGTCGGGTGCTTCCCATACTGTTACCTCGAATGTGGTGAACACCACGGTAACGCAGGTGGCGAGCTTGACCCTGACCGCCAGCAATACCTCCACCTCCACGGCCAATGGTACGGTTTACTATCCTGAAACCCTGACCAACACGGGTAATGGTAGCGATACATTTGCGCTGAGCCAGACCAACCCTGGCGGCGGCAACTTCACCATGACCAACGTGCAGTTTTTTGCTGACAATGGCAGCGGCCAGCCGACCGGCCCGGCCCTCACCTCCACCGGTATTTTGGCTGCCGGGGCGGCGTTCAAATTTATCGTTGTCGGTTCGGTGCCGTCGACGGCGACGTCGGGTCAAACCAACGTAATTACCGTGACCGGCACGAGCGGCTACACATCTTCGCAAACGGCTAGCGTGACGGACACCACCACCATCACCAGCGGTGCGGTGGTCGCGGTGACCAAATCCATCAGCGCGCCGTCCGGCTTGCCGGGCTCTGGCCCCTATACCTACACTTTAAGCTATACCAACAGCGGTAATGCAACGGCCACAAGTGTAACGTTAACGGACATCGTGCCGACCGGCATGACCTATGTTTCGGGCAAGAGCCTGTGGAGCGTCACCGGTTCAACGCCGTTGAGCGATACAAGTACGCCAGTATCGAGCGGTACTGCGCCCAACACCATTACCTCCAGCTACACATCATCGAGCAAAACCTTCCAAGTAGTGATTGCCAATGTGGCCGCCGGGCAATCCGGGACGGTCAGCTTCCAGGTGAATGTTGCATCTGGCACGGCCCCAGGCATTTTGAACAACACAGCGCAAACATCGTTTGTTGATAGTGCCAGCGGTTCAACGATCACGGGCACCTCCAACACCGTGGCGTTTAACGTAACTTCTACCGCCAGTTTAACGTTGACCGGCCAGACTGTTCCTGGCCCGGCAGCACCTGGCTCTTCTGTGCCTTTCACCAACGTGGTGACGAATACCGGCACTTCGACCGATACCTTTAACATCAAGTTACTGACCAACAACTTCCCCACCGGTACCACCTTCCAGCTTTACAAGTCGGATGGTGTGACCCCGCTGGTGGATACCAATAACGACGGTATTGTTGACACTGGGCCATTGGCGCCAGGTGCCAGCTACAATGTGGTCGTGATCGCGACATTGCCAAATAACGCGACCAATGCAAACGCGCCTTACACACTGACCAAGTCTGCAACTTCGACCAACGACCCAACCAAGTCGCAGACCACTACCGACCAGTTATCCGCCATTACGTCGGATAGCGTGGATGTGACGGATGTCGCAGCCTTGGGCGGTACCGGGGTGCTGGGAACGGGTCCTGGTCCAGAAAGCTCGCCGGTTTTGACCCAGTCGGTCAATCCGGGCGCCTCAACCAACTTCAGCCTGTTTGTCAACAACACGGGTCCGTCGGCTGACAACTACAACCTGACGGCAAGCTATGCTGGTGCCGCTTTGCCATCTGGCTGGACTGTCAGCTTCGCCCAACCGGTGAATGGTTCCTGTTCAACCACCGGCGCGGCCATTACCAACACGGGTACGGTTGCCGCTGGTGGCAATACCCAGGTTTGCGCCATCGTCACGGTGCCGGCCATTGGGACAGCCAACGCGGTCTACCTCGCGGGTCTGTATAAAATCTGGATGCAGGCGCTGTCGCCGAATTCTGGTGCAACGGACACTATTGATAACGGCGTGTCGGTAAATACGATCCGCTCGCTGGTACTCTCGCCCAATGGTACGGGCCAGACCTATCCGGGTGGCACGTATATTTACACCCATACGCTGACCAACGAAGGCAACGTGACTGAAGCCAACGGTTCGCTTAGCACCTCAACCTTCAGTGATACCAATGGCCTAACGGGCTGGACATCAACCTTGTACTATGATGCCAGCCATAGCGGGACCATTACCAGCACGGACCCGATCATCCCGACATCCGGTGGCTTGAACACTGTGTCTGGCTTGTCGGGTGGTCTCGCACCAGGCGCCTCGATCACCATCTTTGACAAGGTGGTTGCACCAAGTGGTGCTACGACAGGCGCGTTGAACCCGACCACCATTACCGTAACAACCACCACAGGGACCTATACGGTCGCAGCGCCGAGCCCATCGGTTGTGACGGATAATACTACGGTGATCTCGGGCAACATCACGTTGGTGAAAACCCAAGGTTTGGATGCAACCTGCTCCGGCAGTGCTAGCAGCTATTCCCAGGGCAACATCAATGCAGCCCCTGGCCAGTGCATTATGTACCAGGTGACGGCAACCAATGTGGGGGCCACCAACGCTACCACCGTGGTGATTTCAGACTCAACGCCGACCTTCACCACACTCAGCACGGCCGCCGCCATCACCTCACCGGGTACCATCAGCAGTGGTCCGTCGGTTGGTGGCACTGGTTCCATCAGCGCCTCCGTGGCGACGATGACTCCCGGTCAGTCGGTGGTCTTAAGCTTCGGCGTTAAGATCAACCACTAACCAAGGCATTAACAACGATGGTGGCTTCAGGCAGCCACCATCGTTGCGCTTTGTTGATCAAAAATGGCTCACGCCGATTCAATATTTACCATCGTCTTTGCAAATAAAACGAAGCGTTAACGAGGCGTGACTTCACCCGCGATGAGGGCTGGCTTTGTGGTTTTTGCAATCATGATTGGGTTGTTTCCAACAACAATATTCTAAAGCAAAGTTTTTTGGATTGATGAGAGTTTTTCGTAACATCTTGCCAGTTTTACTGGCAACGGCAGGGCTTATGGCGCCGTTAATGATGTTTGCGAACACGGCTGCGGCGCAGGCTACTGTACCTTTGAACGGTACGCTCATCACCAATACTGCTTACGCCTCATACCTTGATGATCAAGGGCGGATGGGCGTTGCAACGTCGAATACCGTCACCAGCGTGGTCTCACCGGTTGCCGCGCTGACGCTTACCAGCAGCCAGGCGGTGCAAACGGCCAGCGGTGCGCAATTCGCCATTATGCATGTGCTGACGAATACCGGCACGCAAACCGTTACCTATTCATTAACGCTGGCACCCAATTCGGGATCTGGTTACACGCCAGATGCTCTGCAAATTCTCACCGACCCAGGTGGCACCACAACAATCGTCTCGGCCGACCAACCGGTGAACAGCGTAACTTTGGCCCCCAATGCCTCGGTCGATTTGTTGGTGACCGGCTATGTGCCCTCGCAGTCGTCACAAGGTGCCGCTGCGACTGTTATTCTAACGGCAACGGGCGGCGGGCTCAGCCAGACCAATAGCGATGTCATCCAGGTTTCGGGCACCGCGCAAGTGGTGGTCAGCCTGACGTCACCGCAATCCGTTGCGGTGCCGGGTGAGACTGCAACGTTCAATGCCACGGCCACAGATTATAGCGTCACCGCCGGGCCAGTGGCGATTTCAGTTAATGGTGCAGCGAGCAATTTCTTTTTACTCACCTTGCCAGTGCCGGTCGGCACCAGTTTTATTTCGGCCCAGACCGGTGCCCAGATTTTGTACCATTCGCTCGGTCAGCCGGCCGATTCCTACACCACCTCGCCGGTAGGTCAGGTGGATTATGTGGCAGCGGGACTTGCCTCTCTACCGGTGAGTGGCAGTGTTAGCCTGAGTTTGAATGTCGGGGTGAATACCAATGTTTCGGCAACAATCGTGGATACCGCTGTCGCCAATTGGGTAAATAGCACGCCCGCAACGCAGCTTACCTATAGTAACCAAGTACAGTTGCCGATTACGACGGTGGCGCCCGCCATTGAGTTTTTCACGCCCGGCTTTGTCCAGCGTGAATATGAAAATGCCATTGGTAATCCGCTTTACGTGCAGGTCACGGCACCTGGCTGCGATACAAACCCGACCCAAATTCTGACCATTCCCATCACGCTGACCAGCAAGCTGACTGGCGATGTGGAGCTGTTTCAAGCAACCGAAACTGCAGCCGGAACAGGGGTTTTTAGAATCCTGCCAAGCGTGCCAACTGCCAACGCAGCCGCAACGCCAGTGGTCAAGGGCGATGGCATTGTGGAGATGCTGCCCAATGACACCGTGATCGCGCTGGCGGGAAATGGGTGTTCGGGCGCAGTGTCCACCACCTTGCTCATCGATCCTAGCGGCGTCGTTTATAGCTACAGTACCGACCAGCCAGTGGCGGGATCGGTGGTGCATCTGATTAACGTGGCCAACAACGCGCCGGCCAACGTGTACCAATATGATGGTGTCACTCCGGCACCTAGTACCGTGACCACCGGCAGTGACGGCGTTTATTCGTTTCCGCTGGTTGCGCCGGGCACTTATCAAATTCAGGTCACGCCGCCTGTCGGCTATTCATTCCCCTCAAAAACCTCGCCTACCAGCCAGCCGGCTGGGCGTACCGTCAGTGCAACGGGTTCGTTCGGTCAGCCATTTACCATTTCGGGGCAGGGTGATGCGCCGGTGGTTTATGATATTCCACTGGATACCGCAGCGCCGGGCGGTAAATTATTCATCAACCAGACGGCTAATCAGTCGATTGTTCAGATCGGCGATTTCGTTGATTATTCGGTGCAGATCAATAACAATACAGGTGAGACCCTGACGCGCGGCACCATGGTGATCACCCTGCCGGCCGGGCTGACCTATGTGCGTGGCACCGCCACGTTAAACGGCGTACGAATCACGGATCCCACCGGCAACGCCGCGCAACTGGTATTTGCGCTTGGCACATTGCCGGTCGGCGCGACGCCGGTTTTGCAGTACCGGGTTTTGGTGGGCCCCAATGCGGCGGCAGGTGCCCTGGTCGACAGCGCGCAGGCCTTTGCGGTTGATACGCAAGGTCCGATCGGCTCGAATATCTCGCCTGTGACAGTGCAGATTGTCGGTGGTGTGTTCAGCGACAAAGCCTATGTTATCGGCAAGGTGTTCGCAGATTGCCATCTGACCAAGACGCAGGAAGATGGCGACCCTGGCGTGCCGGGTGTGCGGATTTATTTCAATAATGGCGATTATGCGATCACTGATACCGAGGGTAAATATAGCTTCTATGGGCTGACCCCGCGGACGCATGTTGCGCAGATCGACACCACCACCTTGCCCGCCGGTGTAAAGATGGAGGTTCTGGATAACCGCAACGCGTTGAACCCGAATAGCCAGTTTGTGGATTTGCAAAATGGCGAAATGCAAAAAGTAAATTTTGCTATCGTTGGGTGTTCGCCTGACTTACTGGCACAAATCGCGGCGCGTAAAAAAGCTTTGAAGAACCCATCGGAGTTAACCGCCGCTGCGGGGATTTTACTCTCTGGCCAGTATCAGCAGACTGGCTTGCTCCAGCAGCAGCAATTATTGCAGCCGCAGGATGCGGGCGGCATCGGCTTGCCAGGGTCAGGCTCCGCGATTGGTACATTGGGGGGGGCTTCATTGGCCGGGCCGCAGATCGGTTCAGTGTTGCCGGGCCAAGGTGGGGCAAGCATCGCAGGGGCTGGGCTGGGCGCGATTATGCCGGGCAACGGGCTGGTGCCAGGCGGCTTAGGAGCTGTGGGCGACCCTGGTGGTTCGTTCGGCCCGTTTGCGCAAGGGCAACCAACCCCAATTTATACGCCAACGACCAGCCTGTTCGATCATACCGCCCCGGGCGGCGTGCAGGAGGAGGTGGCAAACGATGACCCGGACATGACCGCCCCGCTCGAGACCGTGATTTTGGCCCTGCGGCCAGGAAACGGCTTTGTTGGGCTGCATGATGGTGAGGTGCTGGGTACCGACCAAACCAATGTGCGCGTACAGGGTCCCATAGGCGCAACCTTGGCGTTGAGCGTAAACGGGGTGGCCGTGCCGACCAGCCGGGTGGGCAAACGCAGCTCTGATACCAAGAACGGCATCTCCGCTTGGGAATATATCGGTGTTGACCTCACGCCCGGACCGAACACCCTGACCCTGACCGTGCAGGACGGTTTCGGCAACAGCCGGGGCAGCGCCACCATCCACGTAATTGCACCGGGCAAATTGGCGCAAATTAATATCGATGCTCCTAAAACCGCAGTGGCCGATGGTGCCACCGCCATTCCGGTGGTGATTTCCCTCCTTGATTCCCGCGGCCATCCTATTCCCGGGCGGGCGGTGGTGACATTACAATCAGCGTTGGGCCAATGGCAGGCCACCAGCGTGAACCCGAATGTGGCTGGTACTCAGGTTATTGTCACCAACGGTGTGGGTAAGTTTCTGCTGCTACCGCCGGTACAGCCGGGGCCGAATGTTATTGTGGCGGAAGATGGGACGGTCGCGGCCAAAACCAGCATCACCTTTACGCCCAATCTGCGCCCCATGATTGCAGTGGGGCTGATAAGTGGCGTCGTTAATTTGCGTAATCTGAACCCTGCGGATTTGCAGCCGGCCCAGTCGGGAGACATATTTTCCCGTCAGATTGAGAGTGTTTCGAAATCATTTGACGGTGGTAAGGGCGATGTCGGCGCCCGCACCGCATTCTTCCTGAAGGGCAAAATTCTCGGCTCCACATTGCTGACGATGTCCTACGATTCCGACAAACCTTCCGATACAACTTTGTTCCGGGATATTCAGCCTGACCAATTTTATCCGGTCTATGGAGATTCCTCAGCACGCGGCTATGAGGCACAATCGACCGGGCGGCTTTTCGTGCTGCTCCAGCACGGCACTGATTATGTTTTGATCGGTGATTATTCGACCCAGACCCAGGACCCGGCGCGGCAATTATCGCAAGTCTCGCGGGTGCTCAACGGCGTCAAAGGGCAGGTCACTAAAGGTCCAGTCACAGTCTCCGGCTTTGCCAGCAGTACCAACTCCACCCAGGTTGTTCAGCAATTCCCGGCAAATGGAACGTCGGGACCGTTCCAGTTGAATATTAATGGCGTGGTGAACAGCGCGCAGGTTGATGTGATCACCTACGACCGTAACCAGCGTTCGGTGATCGTGAATGATAAACCGCTGGCGCAATATACCGATTACACGATCGAACCCTATACCGGCTTGCTGTTGTTGAACCAGCCTGTACCGAGTGTGGATTCCAACCTTGACCCAATTTATATCCGGGTTAGCTACTCCATCGTAACTGGTGGGCCAAAGCATACAGTGGCGGGGGTGGCCGCGAATGTAAAAGTTGGCAGCTATGTCACCGTTGGCGCCAATGCCACCGAGGATAACGACCCGCTGAACCGCCAGACCATTACAGGTGTAAATGGTACGTTCAACTTGCCAGATAGCACTGTGGCGGTGGCAGAACTGGCTCACACAACCTCCACGCTTTACGGCCAAGGTTTAGGTGAGCGTTTTGATATACGTCACCAGGGTAATGTGTTCGATTTCCATGCCTGGGGGACTCACACGGATTCTGGATTTTACAATCAGAGCAGCATTCAGTCCGAAGGCGAGTCTGAGTATGGGTTGAAGGCGAGCTATGCGCTGAACCAAAATAACCGCATTGTCGCAGAGGCCTTAAAGACCAGCGATTCCGTAACCGGTGCGAAACAAGAAGGCGAGAGCCTCGCGCTGGTCCATGATCTGCCCGATAATATCGTGGCGGAAATAGCCGTTCGCCATAGCGCCACCAATGAAGCTGCGGCACTCGCCACACCGGCGAGCACGGGTTATATTTCGCCAATCCGGTCAATTTTACCGAGCCTTGGCCCGGCGGTTACCTCGCCACTGGTGGGTTATACAAGCGTGCGCTTAAAGGTCACTGTGCCGGTACCATACGTGCCGAAAGCCTCAGTTTTCGGGTTGGCCGAACAAGCTGTCAGCGGTGGCGGGCGTGAGCTTGGGGTGGGTGGAACCTATGATATCAACCAAACCACCAAGGCGTATTTCCGCTACGATTTTATGAACACGCTGAACGGGCCTTATACGCTTGATCCGGCGATTGCCCGCTACACAGCCGTGGCCGGGGTCAGTACGGAACTGACACCTGATACGCAATTATTCAACGAGTATCGCATGGGCGATGCGCTGGCCGGGCGCGATGCCGAAAACGCCACTGGCTTGCGGCATTTATGGCATATCGGCAATGGGTTTGGCATTTCCGCAGGTTTCCAAAAAATTAAACCAATTTATGGGCCGGTGACCGACGCTTCGACCGCAGTCGATTTAGGCGGCGGATATACGGGGTCTGATAATTTCAAAGCCTCGGCTGATGGGCAATGGCAAACGTCGCAAACCACCAAGAGCCTGTTGTTTACGGCGGCCATGGCGGCAAAGCTCACGCCATCTTTCACCATATTGGACCGCGGTATTTATAATACCCAGCAGGATGTGAGCCCGGCCACCGGATCGCGCCGGTTGATCATATTGCAAACTGGCTTTGCTTACCGACCCGTCAATACTGATGTGTGGAATTTACTGAGCCGGCTGGAATATAAAAATGAAAATGATTCCACCCTCGGACCAGGTTTGAGTCTAAACCAGAGCTCGTTAGTGGGTGCCACCAACATCAATTATCAACCGACAACCTGGTTGTGGATTGATGCGCGCTATGCGTTTGACAAGGCACATGATGGTAATAACGGCATTCCGGGGGACTCGTTTTTGCAAATGGCCGGCCTGCGCGGCATCGCTGACATTTCGCCGCGCTGGGATGTTGGTGCGCAGGGTTTCGAGATGTGGGGTAACGGCCAAACCCAAACAGCCTTGGGCGTAGAGGTTGGCTATCTGGTCTGGCGCGATATTTGGCTCTCACTCGGCTATGATTTTGAAGGCTTCAACAACCCTGATCTCGCCGGGTCGCAATATACTTTAAAGGGCGTTTATTTCAGAATGCGCTTTAAGTTTGACCAAGATCTTTTTGATGGTGGGCCATGATCATGCGGCGCTGGTGTAGATGGCTGCTGGTAATGAGTATGGTCTTGCTGGCCATGAGCGGTGTGGCGCGCGCCAATTCCTGTGCGCCAGCCGCCACCCAAGGAACCGGCGCGCCGGCTGACTATAAAGACTATTGCTGGCTGGATTTTACCGGCTATAGCGATTCAACAGCACAAAAAACCAGCGGGCAAACTTTTAGTTTCACGTTGCCAGACTTCTCAACAATTTCGATGAATGTGCAGGTTTCGGCAACGGCATCAGCAACGTTGCCGACCACGTTGTTAAAGGCAAACGCAGTGCCGACCTATAATGGGGCCGCGTTTGGTAATGATGCGTTTATTGGCATTCCTGGCCTGCCGGTCCTCTATATGGCAAAAGGCGTCACGAACGAAACCGTAACGGTAAATGTTACGAATATTGTTGTGTCTCCGCCGCCAGGTGGAGCGGGCGTTTCGTCTTATGCAATTATTGTTGCAGATGGTGAATCGACCAACAATAACCCGGAATCTTTAAGCTTTACCAACAACAGCCCAAGTGCCTCTCCCTGGAGCTTGTTGGCAACCATTCCAAATACCGGTGTACCAACGCTGGCGGGTGTTGGCACGACCACAGTAACGGAGACGGGCAACTCAGGTGGTAACGAAGGCAGTTACGTTTTTGGCGCCTTCAACAACCCAACCAGCTTTCGCGCCCAATTATTCACAAATGGTGGCCTGCAAGGCATTGTTATTGGTGTACGCTATGCCTCAATCAACGTGACATCGGTGATTTCCGGGGCCCGCCTGAATAGCAAGGACCAGTTTGCTTATGCGGTTAAAACCCAAGGCGGTTCCACCATCGCCAGCGGTGCCACCACCGGAACAGGTCTCACGGGCTTTGCGCCGGCTGAAGTTCCGACCATCGCGGCCAGCTATCCGTTCAACTTATTTGAAAGTATGGCAACAGGTTCAACAAGTACCATTGGCAATTATGCGGTCACGCTCACCTGCACCAATGCCACAGCAGGGTCCTCGACCGTTCTACCAACGAACTATCTCGGACACTCCTATACTATACCGAGCCTTCAATATGGTGATTCCGTTTCCTGCGTGTTCACTAATGCAGCGCCCAGCTATTCGCCAATAACCGGCACTGTTTATAGCGACGCTAACCATAATAGTAACCTGGATGCTGGTGAGACTGGTACGGGTGTTGCGAATTTATATGTAAAACTTGCCACAGCCACGAATGGCGTTTGCGCTACCACCGCCACAGCGGTTGGGACCGTGTCATCAGTGGATGGCACATACTCCATTCCTGGGGTGGCAGCGGGCAATTACTGTCTGATTCTCAATGCCGATAATGTGCTGACCAATGTTACCCCGGCGCTGCCCTCCGGCTGGGTGGGTACAGAAAATAGCAGTGGCATTATCTATTTTAATGCCGGCAACTATTCCTCACCGCCGCAGAATTTTGGGCTGTATCACGGTGCCACGCTGACCGGCACGGTGTTCAACGATAACGGTATTGGTTCCGGCACCGCCAATGACGGTAAACAAAATGGCGGTGAGGCCGGGCTGGCCAATAATAGCGTCACAGCGCTGGCGGGCACCACGCTGGTGGATTCTGAACCGACGAATGGTAGCGGGTTCTATCAATTATGGATCCCATTTGCGGATTCCGGCACAAGCTTAGTGATTCAGCCCACCACCCCCAGCGGCTGGCTGGCCACGGGTGGGTCTGCGGGCAACACCGGTGGTACCTATGCCCGTCCGAAGGTCACAGCAGCCCCGGTGGCGGGCAGCAGCTATACGGGTGTGAATTTCGGCCTCGTGGCCCCCAATAATCTTACCCCAAATGGCGCCCAGGAAACGCAACCTGGCAGCAGCGTTTATTATGCTGAGATTTACACTGCTGCCTCCACAGGCAATGTGTTGTTTTCGATTACCGGCACGCCCAACCCTTCGGTACCTGGCTGGACCCAAACTTTGTATAAAGATGCGGCTTGCTCCGGCACCATCGCCGCAAGTGACCCTGTGATCAGCGCGGCGGTGCCGGTGGTGGCTGGCCAGACACTTTGTCTGATCATGAAGCAGACCACCCCGGCGGGCGTGACCAATGGGGCTTCCACCATCGCCAATATCAGTGCGGCGATGACTTATACCAATGCCAGCCCTGCCTTAAGTGCCACTGCAACGGTGAATGACACTACCACCATCGGTCAGGGTTCCACGCTGGTGCTGCATAAAACCGTCACCGACATCACCACCTCTACCGGCCCGGCAGCTTCGGTTAGCGCCTCGCCGGGGGATCAGTTAAATTACATCATCACGGCCACCAATAATGGCACTGCCCCGTTAAGATCGGTGGTGATCAACGATTCCACGCCGGCATTCACCTCCTTTGTGAGCGCAGCCTGCCCGTCTTCATCGCCGCCGGGTATCACGGGCTGTGCTGTAACCACCAAGCCTGTTGTGGGTGCGACAGGTGCGCTGAAATGGACGTTGACCGGCACGCTTAATGCGGGAGATAGTGAAATTGTGTCATATATCGTAGGCATCCAAAACTAGCCTCGATAGTAAACCTCGCTCAGTCCCATGCCGCTGCGGCTAGCTGAACACGCTCGCCCCCCCCGGTAAGACCTTGATAGACGCTCTCGTTTGCGGCGCGGTGCAATTTCCCCGTGCATGGAAGCTGATCTTTCTGTTGTACTGACATCCGCGATCTTGACGTTGGCCATTTAACTTTCACGGCGGGGAATTGGGAGCGCGGCGTGTGGGGGGAGTACCGGCATGAGACGATGCTCCGGAGCCGTCTGCAGCACGGCTGTGAGGTTCTCTGGCCGGAATATCGAAGCGACGGCATGGGGCTCTAACGGAGCGCTCCGAATACAAGTTCGCGCGATTATTAGTTGACGCCTACATTTATAATGGGAGCCATGCCTAAAAGGCTGTTTCTGCGGCGAGGCCGGCAGGTCAATCTAAGTCTTATGTCGACATTATCTCGCCCGGTCTATCTGCTGCTGGTATTATTGTTCTGCCTCGCATGGAGTTCGTCGTTTCCGTTTGCTAAAATCGCTGTCTCGCTGGAGCCGCCGTTATTGTTTCTCGGCATGAGATTTCTGGCGGCCGCTATTTTACTGCTGGCTTTTGCGCTGGCGACGGGCTGGACTCGCCAAAGCGTGCCCTGGCATCTGCTGATGCTGCTGGGTGTGATTAATCAAGGTTGTTATGTCGGGCTATCATGGTTGGGTCTGGGCGGCGTAAGCGCCGGGTTTGCCACCATTATTGCCAGTTTGAACCCTATCGTGGTGGCGACTTTGGCAGCGCCCTTGCTGGGTGAGCGGCTACATTGGCGCAAATTGCTTGGGCTCGGCCTCGGGCTGGCAGGCGCTATATATATCGTTCGTCATGGCGTGCTCTCGGGCCATGAGCGGCCGTTTGGTGTGATCATGCAGTTCATATCCCTCAGCGCACTCATTATTGGTACGTTGGCTTATAAAAAATTTGCCCCGGATGTGCGGCTACCAGTGGCGGTTGGGTTTCAGCAATTGGGTGCGGGGTTGGTGCTGGGCATAGCCGGTTTGATCTTTGAACAGCCCAGCCACCTGCAATTCGTGCCGCTATTTTATTTGGCCTTGTTCTGGCAGATTTTCGTTGTCTCAATCGGCGCGTTTTTGCTTTGGTTTTTTCTGCTCTCACGCGGCACGGCCTCATCGGCCAGTGCTTTGCATTTTTTGATGCCACCTTTGGGATTGGTGATGTCGTTCGCGATTTTGCACGAACCAATCCAAACCCATGATCTGTTGGGCATTATACCAATTGCATTGGGGATCTATCTCGCGACCAAGCCAGACCCGAGGCCAGGGATTATAGTCGCGGATTTACCAGCAACAGATTAGGTCAGGCTCGTAACGACAAAATTACAGGCAGTCTATTTCTGTCCCACAATAACCACCCGCTCCGCGCCCGGTGAAACAAGTACACCTCGCACAGACCAAACCACCTTGGTACGGGTAAGGCGGACCACTGGGAAAGCCATGCGCCTCACAGGTTAATAGCGGCGGTGTTGCAGTTGCTGTAATTTGGCGTGCGAGAGGCACCCACTGCGAACTGGACAGCAATTCCAAGACCCACAATCATGAGATGGCTGGTCACTGGAAGGGGCCAACCGGCATCGGGCAGCGCCCCTAGGTAACCGGCTTATGTCATTTATCTATGTCCTTTCGTGATTTTGAGCGTGCAGTGCGTTCGTTAAATTATCGAGCCGGCATTTTCGAACTTGACTGTGGAAACTTTTTACACAATACTGACGAAGGTAATAGGAATGGAAGCCCAACAATATGGATATCGCCGCTTTGAGGGTCTCCGAAACCGCTGAATTGTTACTATCATCGCGTAGCGCCAACCAGCCGCCGCAGGGCTTGCGGTCACTGAGAGATACATCGCCTTCAATTAAGCGGCGTATAAAAGTTATGTTATATTCTCATGATACTTTTGGGTTGGGTCACTTGCGCCGCAATTTGGCGATTGCGGTGCAGTTGCTATCACATCCAGAACATTTCAGTGTCACATTGCTGACCGGTTCGCCGGTGATCAGCCAGTGGAACTTACCACATGGCTTACGCGTGGAAGCCTTGCCGCCCGTGGTTAAAATTGCGGCGGAAACTTACGCGCCGCGTGATGGTCAGGCGATGTTCGGGCTCGTAAAAGGCTATCGGGAGGCGTTGATCCTGAAGCGTATTTTGCACGACCAGCCCGACATATTCCTGGTCGATCATGCGCCAGCTGGGATGAACGGTGAATTACTCTCGGCTCTGGCGTTAATGCGGCGCGAATTGCCGCAAACCCGCGTGATTTTGGGCCTGCGTGACATTCTTGACAGCCCTGAGACGGTGCGCAGCGTGTGGGCGGCGCAGGAGATCATGGATCTGTTGGCGCAGGCTTACGATGATATTTTTGTCTATGGCAGTGAAGCGTTGTTCGATGTGGTTGAGGGCTACGGCATCACCGGGGCTATCGCGCAGCGCGTGCGTTATTGCGGCCATGTGGTTGCCGCGCCGGAAGTTGACACAAACGACGCTGAGGCTGGCGTTTGCTGGAACCCAGCCGCGCCGGCCGGTCGGCCGGTGGTGCTGGTTTCCGCTGGTGGCGGCGGTGATGGCTTCCCGATGATGCAGGCTTACTTGCAGGCATTGCAGAGCCTGCCCCCAAATTTGGCCTATTCGGTGATCGTGAAAGGCCCGTTGATGGCGCCTGATGAAAAAGCCGTGCTGCGCAAGCTGGTGGCGGGGCGCGAAGATGTTGAACTGGTTAGCCACACAATGGATTTGGTGCCAAGCCTGCGGGCTGCACACCTGGCCGTGGCGATGGCTGGTTATAATACAAGCGCCGAAATAATAGCCACCCGTACGCGGGCGATATTAGTACCACGGCCTGGCCCGCGGGCCGAACAATTATTGCGGGCGCGTTTGCTGGCAAAGCTGGGCGTGGTGCGTAATGTTGAGCCGGGCGAAAATTTGGTGGCGCGTTTGGCTGCGTCTCTAACGGAAGCTCTGGCGGCCCCGCCACCTGCGGCAGCATGCTGGGAGGCGCTAGATTTAAATGGCGCCGACTATGTCGCCACGCAGCTTGCTACCATGATGCAAACCCAGTGCGAGCCCGTGGTATGAACAACATAATCCCGCCCGGCGACGGCCCAGTTGCCTATGTGATGAAGCGTTATCCGCGCCTGTCGGAGACCTTCATCGTCAACGAAATTCGGGCCATGGAACGGCTTGGCGCTGATATACGGATATTCTCGCTGCTGCCACCTGAACCGCCGCCGCATCACCCGATGACGGCGCAAGTCAGCGCCCCGGTGGCTTATTTGCCCGCCGAGGGATTTAAAAAATGGCAGCGCATGTTGAACGCTCATGCGGCGTGTCTGGGCGCAGCGCCTTGGCGCTATATCAAAGCGTTTAGCCGGGCGGTGCAATGGTCCATAGGTTCAGCCTCGCCGCCGGCTGTGTGGAAACAATTTGGCCGCGCCGGGATTATCGCCGCTGCCTGCCGGTTTCAAGGCATACGCCATATCCATGGGCATTTTGCGAATGCCCCGACGGCGGTGACGCAGTTTGCCAGCATCATGACAGGCCTTCCATTCAGTTTCACCGCACATGCAAAAGACCTCTACCTCACGCCTCGAAACGTGATTGCAAGGCGCGGCGCGGCGGCCAACTTCATAGCCACCTGTACCGGCTATAACGTGCAATATTTGAGCGAGGTGCTGGCCCCGGAACATGCTGCCAAGATTCATCTGGTTTACCATGGCATTGACCTTGACATGTTTCATAACGCCCCGTCAGCGCTGCCAACGCCGCGGCAGGGTAAGTTGATCCTTTCGGTTGGCCGTTTAGTACCCAAAAAAGGCCATGACACGCTGATCTCCGCTTGCGGCATATTACGCGACAAGGGGGTGGCCTTTAAGTGCATGATCGTAGGTGGTGGGCCACTGCGCGATGAGCTTGCCGCACAAATTGCGGCACTCGGGCTGCACGAGCATGTTAGCCTGGAAGGAGCGATGACCCAGGCCAGGCTGATCGAATTATATCGGCGGGCAGATTTATTCGCACTTGCTCCGTTGATCACCGAGGATGGTGACCGCGATGGCATTCCCAATGTGATCGTCGAAGCCATGGCAACCAATGTTCCCGTGGTTTCAACGGCAATTTCGGGTATTCCTGAAATCATTCACGATGGCGTAACCGGGCTGTTAGTGCCGCCGCGTGAACCGGTGATTTTAAGTGAAGCGATGGCGCGGTTATTGGCAGACCCAGACTTCGGGCAGGTCATGGCAAAGGCCGCGCGGGCAAGGCTGGAGAGCGAGTTCGATTTATGGCGCACCACCTCGCGCCTGCATCGGTTGATGGGCTGCGTTGAATGCGCGCCACAGCCGAGCGAAAGCCGTTTCACAGCAACAGCTATGATGGCAGACGCGTAATGAAAATTTTATATCTTAACCCCGACCGGGGGATCCCGGTGTGCGGCGATAAAGGGGCCTCGGTGCATGTGCGGGCGTTTATTACCGCGGCTGCGGCACTGGGGCATGAGGTGCTTCTGATATGTGCAAATCTGGGCGCCGGTAATGTGCCGCCACCAGCACGGATTGTAGAATTGCCCGTGCGTAGCGAACCAGAGTTACTGCGTGCGGAAGCGGTGTTTTGGTCGCTGTCTGAAACCATATTGGACGACCCCATCGCCCGCCGTGAGTTGGCGCGATTAGCCTACGATCGTGCGTTATCCGCGCAGGTGATGGCCATTTTAACGCGGGAGAATTTCACGCCTGATGTGGTGTATGAACGGCATGCTTTGTTCCACCAGGCCGGTGCTGAAATTGCGGCGCGACTAGACGTGCCACGCTTGCTTGAGGTGAACGCCCCGCTGGTTGACGAACAGGCGCGGTTTCGGGGGTTGTGTTTGCGTGGGGTGGCACAGGCGCGCGAGCGTGCCTCATACCAGGGGGCGGCTTGTGTGATTGCGGTTTCCGCTGCCGTGGCAGCGCATGTGCAGGATATTGCCGGGCCGGGCTGCGATGTGAAAACTGTGCCGAATGGGGTGGATTTAACTCGCTTTGGTCAGTCAAGTGCTGGCACAGCCATCCGCGCCAAATTAAACATCGGCGCAGCCCCTGTCATTGGCTTCATCGGCAGCTTCAAGCCTTGGCACGGTATGGGATTTTTGCTCGATGCCGTGGCCGCCCAAGGGGTCGCCCTGGCGAGCGCACGAATTTTAGCCGTGGGTGATGGCCCTGACCTTGCTGCCTTGCGTGAACGTGCCGCCGCGCCTGACTTGGCAGGCCGTTTGATATTGCCGGGGCGGGTGGCACATGCCGAGATTCCAGACTGGTTGGCCGCGATGGACATTACGGTCGCGCCGTATCTTGACCAGCCTGATTTCTACTTCTCACCGTTAAAAATTGTTGAATCTCTGGCGGCCGGCAAGCCGGTGGTGGCTCCCGCAATTGGCCAGATTTCACAACTAATTCAGCATGGCAAAACCGGCTTGCTGTATGAACCTGGTGATGCGGCCGGTTGTGGCGCAGCCCTGGCCACTCTGATTACAGACCCGCGCGGCTGCGCGGTCATGGGCAATCACGCCCGGCGCGCCGCCGCGGGATGGGATTGGACGGCTCTGGTCGCCCAAATTCTCAATAACGTCTGCGTGCCCGTGTCAGCGTGAGACAATATTCGCATCACTGGTTGCTGGAATATCTCAAACCTGAATGGCGCGGGTTGAGCGTGGGTGTTGTGTTCATGACGGCCCGTGCCGGTACCTTATTGGCGCTGCCTTGGCCGCTGAAATACATCATCGATAATGTCATCATGCAAAACCCCCTGACGGGGCCGCTGAGCGGGATTTTGCCGGACCCGGTCAGCCAACGCATGGCTTTGCTGAATATACTTGGGTTACTGACACTTGGCCTCGGCCTGTTGGATGCGCTGTTAGTGTATCTCGGCAGCCGTAGTTTTCTAGATGCCGGGCAGCGCATCGTGTTTGCCATTCGGTTCGATTTATTTAGCCATGTGCAGCGCCTTTCGCTGGCATTTCATCAGCGCCAGCGGAAAGGCGAGGTGATGGTGCGGCTTTCTGGTGACACCCGTCAATTGCAGGATTTCATCGCCGCCATCGGAATCGATCTGCTGCCTCATACCCTCACCATCATCGGCATGGCGGTGGTAATGTTGGTGATCGATTGGCGTTATGCGCTGATCGCCCTTTCAGTAACGCCCATCTTGTTTGTTATTGTGCGTTACTATGCCGGGCGGTTGCGTGGCACGCTGGGGCAGGTGCGTAACCATGAGGGGACGCTCTCGGGTGTGACGCAGGAAATTCTGGGCAATTTGCATGTGGTGCAGGCCTTTGCCCGTGCCGCGCATGAGGATGCCCGGTTTGGCCAGTTTGCTGGTGCGAGCTTGCAGGCAAGTTTGCAGGCTAACGCGGTGCAGGCGCAATTTGCGCCGGCGATGAACTTGGCGATTGCGGCGGCCACTGGCGCGATCGCCTGGTACGGCGCGGTGGCGGTGATTGGCGGGCATTTAACAGCCGGCGAACTGTTGATTTTTCTGGCTTATCTGCGCGGCATTGCAACGCCGGTGCGTCAGCTTGCCAAAAGTGGCCGAATTTTTGGACGGGCGATGGTGGCGCTGGATCGGATCGCCGAATATCGCGCCGAAGCGCCCAGTATTGCTGATGCCCCGCACGCTGCCGCGCCGACAGCCTGCCACGGCGAAGTAGTATTTGAACGGGTAAATTTTGGCTACAGCGCTACCAGCCAAGTGTTGCATGATATTAGTTTTACCCTGACCCCAGGCCACACCGTGGCGCTGGTGGGGGCTACAGGCTCCGGCAAAACCAGTATCAGCAATTTAATTCCGCGCTTTTACGACCCTACCAGTGGCCGCATCACGCTTGATGGCCATGATGTTCGTGACCTGCCGTTGGAATGGCTGCGTCGGCAAATTGGGCTGGTGTTGCAAGAACCTGTGCTGTTTCAGGCTACGATCTGGGAAAACATCGCTTATGCGCGGACCGGGGCAGGGCGGGCTGAGGCGCTGGCGGCGGCCAAGGCGGTCGGCGTGCACGATATATTTGCGGCCCTGCCCGATGGGTTAGACACCATCGTGAGCGAGCGTGGGCAAAGCCTCTCAGGTGGTCAACGTCAATGCGTGGCGGTGGCGCGGGCAATGTTGTGCAATGCACCGGTGGTGATTTTGGACGAACCCAGCAGCAGCTTGGATGCCAGCACAGAGCAACGTTTACTGCTGGCGTTGGAAACTTTGAGCCGCCAGCGGGCAGCCTTAGTGATCGCCCATCGGCTGAGCACGGTGATGCGGGCAGACTTGATTTTGGTACTCGCCCAAGGCCGCATCGTTGAGCGCGGCACCCATGCCGACTTGCTCGCTTTGAACGGATCTTACGCCGCACTTTGGCGCGCACATCGTGAGCTCGACGTTATTCCAGACCGCCTGATGAGGACACAATGAGTTTTTGTAAATACATTACTCCAACAGCAGCTTTTGCCGTTTTGGTATCAGCCGGTGTAGCAAAAGCTGACCCTTGGGTTCCAGCTGCGGGTGATGGCAACGCCAAAGTGATGGTCCGCCTATTCGATGCCAACCGCGCCTACCCGAGTACAGGTTTTGGTACCAGCACCATACCGGCTTCAAAACAAAATGAAACGCAATTACGTATTACCGGTGTGCAAGGTATCGGACACGGGTTTTCCATTGAGTATGATCTGCGGGCTGGCCGTAAACAAGACCGCACCAGCAAGCATAATATGACCACCAGCCACACAGCCGCTGGGTTGGAGGACCAGGAAGTTGGCTTGAATTATGGCTTGATCCAAAGCCCGCTGGAAGCACTGTCCCTGACGATGAATGCCGTTATTCCAACCGGTTCCAGCCATAGCAACCCCGCTTTGGGAACCGGCCATCTGGCGGTTGAGCCGGATATACAGGCGGGCTTCAAAACCGGGCCATTTACATTTACCGGCGAATTTGGCGGTCGGGTTTTCACCGATAGCGGGGTCACGCAATTGCGCGTCACTTTATATGCGGGCTGGCGCATTTTGCCGCGCTTGACCGTATTTGGCACTGGCTTTGGCAGCCGCACATTGCAAAACGCCGCCAGCCTGCAACGAACTGACCAGAGCGAGGTTTACAACATCGTCCGGGTGGGTGGCGGCGCTGAATTCAAGCTGACGTCATGGTTACGGCCATATATAGAATACGAACATACCATTGCTGGTCAGGGCATCCATGCTGGTGATCGCATCACAATTGGCGCGTCGGTGGTGTTTTAGCCGTGCCGCTGGCTGCACCGCGGCTCGGCTTGATCCGCCATGGTGCCACCAATTGGACCATGACCGGGCGCTACCAGGGCCAGGCTAATCCACCATTATGCGGCACTGGCATTGCGCAGGCGGCAGCATTGGGGTTGCGCATGCAGGCCGAACCGGTGCGGCTGATTGTGAGCAGCCCGTTGCTGCGTGCGCGCCAGACAGCAGATATTTTAGCGGAGGCATTAGGGTTATCAGCGCCGCAAATTGATACCGACCTGACCGAAATGAACTTTGGTGACTGGGAGGGGCTGACCCAGGTGGAAGTGAAGGCAAAATGGCCGCAAGCGCTGCGGGCCTGGAAACATACGCCTTATGCTGCGCGCCCGCTGGGCGGCGAAATATTAACCGATATGCGCGAGCGCGTGCGGGCCGGATTGCACCGCTGGCAAGGCCAGCCTGGCAGCGTGGTGTTGGTTACGCACGCGGTCTGGATCCGTTTGGCCCGTATCGAAACAGGCGAGGCTACAGCAGATGCGTTTCGTAATATCGAGGTTGCCCCGGCCTCGGTGCATTGGCTGGGTGCCACCGCCAACAAGGGCGCGGGGTTAACGAAGACTTCGAACGCAAAGGAGATATCATGCGTATCACCATAGTTGGCGGTGGGTATGTCGGGCTGGTGTCCGGGGCGTGTTTCGCGGCGTTAGGTGCGGTTGTCACCATCGTGGAGGTTGATCAAGGTCGGTTTACGGCCCTTCGCGAGGGCAGAATGCCAATTTATGAGCCAGGGTTGGAAGCATTGGTGGCCACCGGCCGCACAGCGGGGCGGCTGTGGTTTGCTGACACGATCGAGGTGGTGGCTGATACCGACATGGTGTTTCTGGCCGTTGGTACCCCCTCGCGCCGGGGGGATGGCCATGCTGACCTGACCTATGTGTTCGAGGCTGCCGAACAGGTGGCCACGGCGTTGACCAAGCCAGCGGTGCTGGTGACCAAATCCACCGTCCCGGTAGGTACCGGCCGCCGTCTGGCTGAATTGATGGCGTTGTGGCGGCCGGAATTAGCGGTGAGCGTGGCATCTAATCCGGAATTTTTACGCGAAGGCTGCGCGATCGATGATTTTATGCAGCCGGACCGGATTGTCATTGGCACCGGCAGTTTGGCGGCAGAGGCCATGCTCCGCGCTCTGTATGCCCCACTAACGTCAAAGGGCGTGCGGTTGCTGGCGACCGGCCTGGAAACTGCAGAGATGATCAAATATGCGGCCAATTCCTTTCTGGCCATGAAGATCGCTTTTATCAATGAAATGGCGGATATGTGTGAGAAACTCGGCGCCGAGATTGGCGACCTTGCCACGGGGCTAGGGCTAGACCAGCGCATTGGGCCGAAATTTCTGCAAGCCGGGCCGGGATTTGGCGGGTCATGTTTCCCCAAAGATACGCAGGCGATGGTGCGAATTGCCCAGGATGCGGGTGCCCCCTCGCGGCTGGTAGAGACCGTGGTGGCGGTGAACGAAGCGCGCAAGGCGGCGATGGCCAGCCGTATTATCGCGGCCTGTGGGGGGGGGGTGCGCGGCAAGCGAATTGCCGTGCTGGGGCTAACCTTCAAGCCAAACACCGATGACGTTCGTGATTCCCCGGCTTTGGGGATCATCCACCGGCTGGTGGATGAAGGCGCGGTGGTGAGTGCTTTTGACCCGATGGGCTGCAACCAGGCGCGTTTCCAACTGCCCTCGCAGGTGAATTTTTGTGAGGACCCGCTGGTAGCCTTGCAAAGCGCAGATGCGATGGTGGTGGTCACAGAATGGGAAGACTTCAAAACCTTGGACCCGGCAAAGATGCGCGAAACCATGCGTGGCAATGTGGTCGTTGATTTACGCAATATTTTTCAAGGCTCCACCATGCGGGCCGCAGGTTTTGTTTATTACGGCGTAGGGAGTGCTCCGAGCCCTTTAGATGTGCGGGCCGAAACCGAGACGCAACAATTATATCATGCCGGTTGAGCGGAGTGTTTGAGTGAGTTTTTTAATTACCGGCGCCGCCGGCTTCATCGGCTATCACGTCGCAACCGCTTTATTACAGCGCGGGGCGCGGGTGGTGGGGGTGGATGATGTTAACGCCTATTACAGCCCCGCCCTGAAGCGGGCGCGGCTTGCAAAACTAGCAGCATTTTCGCAATTCTCATTTCATGAGCTGAATATTGCCGACCATGCCAAGCTGCTTGAAGTGGGGCGTGAGGCGGAGATTATTGTGCATCTCGCAGCCCAAGCGGGCGTGCGTTACTCCATCGAACAGCCTTTTGCTTATGCAGTCTCCAATCTAACCGGCCATTTATCGGTGCTGGAACTCGCTCGCTATGCGCCGAAATTGCGGCATTTGGTGTATGCTTCTTCCTCATCTGTCTATGGGGCTGGTTCCGCTTTACCCTACCATGAATCTGCGCGCGTGGACCGCCCACAATCGCTTTATGCAGCCACCAAGCGGGCTGATGAGATGATGAGCGTGGCTTACGCCCACTTATACGGCATACAACAATCCGGCTTGCGATTTTTTACAGTGTATGGCCCCTGGGGGCGACCCGATATGGCGTATTTCGGGTTTGCCGAGGCGATCATGGCAGGCAAACCAATCACGCTTTACGAGCACGGCGCGTTGCAGCGTGATTTCACATATATTGACGATATCGTCGCTGGTGTGATGGGTGTGATTGCCCATCCGCCGGACACTGAAGGCGAACATCGGGTGTTCAATATTGGTAATCACCGCTCTGAATATGTGCGCGATTTGGTGGCGTTGCTCGAAGCTGAGTTGGGCCGCAAGGCGCAGGTGGTCAATGCGCCGCGCCCCTTGGCCGACCCTGTCGAGACTTGCGCGAATATCGATGCAATCGCGGCTTTAACGGGCTTTGTCCCTAAAACATCGCTGGCCGAGGGTATCCCGAAATTCGTGGCTTGGTACCATGAATGGTGTGCGCAGCGCTAAACCAGCTCCCCGCATTAGTTTGATCTGATATCAAACTAATCATTCGTGTCGGGCGTTGTAATCTCCGGCGGGCTGATCTCGGGTGGACTGATCTCCGGCGGACTAATCTCGGGCGGACTAATTTCAGGTGGACTGATTTCAGGCGGGCTAACCTCGGGCGCTACAATTTCTGGCGCAGCAGAGGCCGGCGGTTCCACATCCGAGCCAGTCACCGCCGGTGTTTTTTCTGTGGGTTCATGGATCGTTTCTGGTGTTTCGTCATGATTCAACAGCATCGGTCTTGTGACCTCGTCGTGAGGCGCTTGCGGTATTGTAATGCGCGAAATTTCAATGCCGCCATCAGGGCCCAGCGTGCCGGTGATGACCGAAAGCTGTGGCGAGACAGTTTGGGCAATATGCGGTGGCGCGATGGCAACCATACCATCGGGGGCGGCCAACCGGCCTGTTGTACCGGCGGGAACAAAGGCATCTTCAATCTCCACCGTGCTGCCGACCGGGCCGCTAATTTGCGGTGCAGGCGCAAGGCCAGTTGCCACCGGCATATTGGCGTTGATTTGGCCGGTGACAACCAATGCCTCGCCTTGGTTAAGCTGAGCTAAAGTGGTGGGGCTCATCAGCATAAATTCGCCGTTAATAACCGCGCCCCCCTGCGCTGGGCGCACCTGGTCAACCTGACCTTGCAGTTGGAAGCTACCACTGCCGGCGGGCAGGACATCGACCCGTGAAGCCAGCCACGTGCCATGTCCCAATGCGATGGCGCTCACCGCCACTTGCGTGCCCGGTGTCAGCAAATGTGGCGCGGGCAATATTGCTCCGGCGGCGGGCAGAATATTTTGGCCCAATACGCTGAAACCTCCGCTCCTTGTAGTGCCAATTGGGCCAATGATGGCGTGGGTCACGCTGACCTGCGTTGCCACCTGCTGCTCCCCAGTGCCAATGCGCGCTGAAACAAGCGCACGCTGGCCGACACGTAATTCGGCTAGCGGGGCCGGTTGGCCATCAATGGTGAGAGCGGTGTGGGCGGTCAACCCGTAATCGCGCCCATTGATGATAATGCTGCCAAATGCCTGGATGGTGCCGTAGCCGATGATTAGTCGCCCGGCTTTTGTCAGTCCCGTGCCGCCGATACCGCCGGTTTCCTGCGGTGATATGCCGGTGCCCCCAATCCCACCCGTTTCCTGGGCAACGCCAGTTCCGCCGATGCCGCCAGCTTCTTTCGGCTGCGCGCAAGCCCTATTGGCATCCAGCATAAAGCATAGCGCCCAGACTAGCCCATAGCTGAGTATTTTAGGGCGCATCACCCTCATCGGCCTCATAGTAATAAACGCCGAGCCGCAATCTACGACGCGGTTCGATTTTCTCTCCGGAGGCGGCTTCTGTACCGGCAATTTGTCCTTCCAGCAAACGCTGGTTGGCTTGACGCAATAGATGGTCTGCCATCTTGCTAAGCTCCGGACGAATCGTATCCAACTGTTGTGCCGAGATGCTGTTATGAAATAGGGCACGTTCAATAAAACGGGGCTGTTCGCCTTTAATATTATGAAACGCCGCGTTCATGTGGTCACCTACATTCGCGCCCAGAAAATACAAAGTCTCTGCCGGGTCGGCCCCGAAATGGGCTGATTGCACCAAGCGAATGAATTTTTCATCAACCAATTCAGCGGTTTTGGCACGCAGCATTTCATCTACAACTGTGCGCCCGCGAATATCGATACGCGCTGCCTGCAACAGAGTATCGATCCATGGTACCGCTTCCTTCACGCCGTCGGCCTGGCGTAGGGCGAGTTGGATCGGTTGACCATTTTTATCGCAAAAGCGTGGGTCTGAGACCCATGTCGCCACGACCCTGGCGGCCAAAGTGGCGCCGGTTTTGGCCAAACGGTTGTTGGCGTTTTCAGCCTCCAGAGCCAGCGCTCGCAGGCGCTTTACCTCGCCCCGGTGGATCCCGGTGACAAGACTGATCAGGCTATCGGTAGGATCGCCCTCAACCTGATTCGCCCGCACCGCCTCGTGCACATAACATTCTTTTAATAAATCGCGCAGCGCAATATAACCCCACCCCTTGCTGATCAGATATCGGATCAGTGGTTGCAGTAATCTGCGGATCATGAGTGTGTGGTCGGCATTTTCCATGAGACTAAGAAGGACAACCTTGAGTAACACCGTTTGTGGACGGTTTCGTTATGACTTGGATAGACATCAAAGCGTCAGATGTGTAAGAAGTTTACACGTATGTATAGTTGGTAATTTTATCAAGGGCTGAATTGTCTAAATAATTGAGATTGGGGAAATGTGATCAAATGGGCACTCCAACAAAAATGCGGCGGAAAGCCTCCCTAGACGCATCCCGTCTGTCGAGCGGACAATTTTGGTGGTTTAAGGCACCGCAGGTAATTTCATACGCTTTGATAATTCTTTTGCTTCCAACAGTATCTTTTGCGCGTGACGGGATTAGCCTGAAAGTTGAGCCATCTTATTTCTCGGGGACTTATGGTACCGGCAAGCAAAATTCGATTTATTATCTCCCTTTCACGGCGGCGTACGAGCGTAACAATGTAAAAATCTCAATTACAATTCCTTACATGGAACTTCGTGGTCAAACGTTGGTGTCTAATGGTCAGGTTATCGGGTCTGGCAGCTCGGCGGTGAGCCATGCCGGGTTGGGTGATGTCATTATTAAGGGGAAGTATTACGCCTCGCAGCAGTTCGGGGTTGTCCCTGGCGTATCGCCATATTTTGTATTGGTCATCCCGACAGGCTCGCGGAAAAATGGCTTGGGCACTGGCGAATTTAGTGAAGAGCCGGGGAGCGTGCTACATTGGCGGCTTGGTAGGCGGTTCTTTTCATTTGTTAAATTGGGTTACCGCTTCAGTGCCAGTCCAGCCGGGCAAAAATTTCGTAACGTCCCGATTGTCACCGCTGGTGTGACCGGCGTCATCTCTCCTGGCCACTACCTGACGGCCGTTTTTGCAGGACACCCGGCTATTCAGGCGAAATTTCCAAATTCTGCAGATATTTTGCTTGCCTATGACACGAGTTTTATGAAGCGCTACGATTTACAGTTTTTTATCGATAAGGGACTGACCGCTGGCAGTGCGAATATTGGTGGCGGTATGGGCGTTTCTACGCATTTTTGACGCATCTGGGGTGTATAACCACCCGCTTACGTGTTGCTCGAATATTCGAGCGTGCTCACTGTGGTCATATTTCGAGCATGCTACCCCGAACGGCGGATGACGCCCTGTTCGGTTTAGAGGGTGACATCCAAGATTTTAAGGGTGGATTATCGAGCGCACTGAGATTACGCGATATGCCGCCGCCGTCCAACCCATAAGGACAAATCTGGTTGGGTATGGTCACGCCCCCCCCTCCCGAAAGTCCGGTCTAAAACTTAAACGCAGGCAAAACGTATCAGGAAAAACCAACGACCCCGTGCGGCACATAGGGTGCCTCCAGCCGCACAACCTCATCTGTGGTGAGTGTGAGTTTGGAGGCGGCAATTGCATCGTCCAGATGCACGAGCTTGGTGGCACCTACGATCGGTGCGGTGATGCCAGGCTTACCGAGCACCCAGGCGAGTGCGATCTGCGCGCGTGGAACCCCGCGCTCGGCAGCAATCGCGGCAACGACATCGACGACCTTGCGGTCGGCATCGCCAGTGCCCTTGTAAAGGCTCTTGCCAAACTCATCAGTCTCTGAGCGCGCACTCGCTTCATCCCATTCACGGGTCAAACGGCCGCGGGCGAGCGGGCTCCAGGGCACGACACCGATCCCTTCGGCACGGCAGAGCGGCAGCATTTCGCGTTCTTCCTCACGATACAGTAAATTGACGTAGTTCTGCATGCTAACGAAGCGGGTCCAGCCATGCCGTTCGGCAACCGCCAGCGCTTTTGCAAATTGCCAGGCAAACATTGAAGACGCGCCGATATAGCGGGCCTTGCCGGCCTTCACCACGTCGTGCAGTGCTTCCAGCGTCTCCTCGATCGGTGTTTCATAATCCCAGCGATGGATTTGATATAAGTCGACATAGTCAGTGCCGAGCCGTCGCAGGCTGGCATCGATTTCCTGCATAATCGCACGGCGCGACAGGCCGGCGCCATTCGGGCCCTTATGCATCCGGCCATGCACCTTGGTGGCGATCACAACCTCCTCTCGCCGGGCGAAATCCTTCAGCGCCCGGCCGACAAACTCCTCGCTGGTGCCGTCAGAATAGACGTTCGCGGTATCGAACACATTAATCCCGGCCTCCAGCGCATGACGGATGAACGGGCGGCTCTGTTCCTCGTTGAGCGTCCAGGCATGGGAGCCGCGGTCAGAGATTCCGTAGCTCATGCAACCGAGCCAGATGCGTGACACGTCGAGGCCGGTGCGGCCAAGTTTAACATACTCCATGGTGTGCTCCGATCGATGAAGGCGAAACCCGGACGAGGCCGGATGTTGCGCGGATAGGGATGATGCCACGCCAACATGAGGCTTGCCGGCGCAAAATCCAATCCCTAATTTGGAATTTACTTACTGAGAATTGAACAGGTTAGCGGTTGAATGCCATCAGGACGCGCGAGCGCTTGAGGCGAACCCAAATCAGCGCGGTAACGGCGACCCTAGGGCACAAAGCTAACGGTCGGTGTTGCGTCACGATGCTCGCTTTGGTCTGGTTAATTGTCTATGAAACTGTCATGAACAACCTCCAAAACCGCCGTCTCGAATGGTCAGACATGCTGTGTGAACGAAAGGCGGCGCCGCGCTGGCGGTGCTGCTGGCGGTGTTGGTCGAAAACCGATCGGGCTGGCCAACTGGCGCATGGAATCGTTTTGTGACGCAGGATGAGTTGACACTCTGGGCGAAACAGAACGGGTGGTTGATGGTGGCGGGTTGCCCCAGCTTGATGAAACCAGGTCGGCCCAAGGATGCAATTGTGCGGCTATCGTTCAAAGTTACCGTGGTTAGCCTTGAGGTACGCAAGGCCACGAAATGGGAGAAGGTGTCGAGCGCCAAGTACGAGGATGTTGCGTTGGATGAAGATGGGGAGCGCGTGCTGGGCCTGGGATTTGAAAAGGTACCAAGTATCTCGATGCTGATGCGGGAGAATCGCGACGCGCAAGTGTTCGCGAAGTTTGGGAAATCTTTAAGTTAGCCGGTCATATAAACGGCCTCGGCGGCATTAAGCGGCTGAGCGACCTGCAATGAATATTTTGGCCAGCAGCATGCGTGAGGTTTTATAAAAATCGTTAGAGCCGCGCTACAAAGTGATATCGGCACGTATGGAAGCAACTTCGAGTTCGGCCTCTTCATGTCGGGCTTTCGCGACATCGCGGATGCTCCAAGCCCCACCAGCGCGCTGAGATAACGCATGATGTCAAGCTCTGAAAGCATCCTGAACAGACTACCGAGCTCATCGATGACCGTGCGGCACCGATGCGTTTGTCAGTGAGGAATTTGGCCACTGACGGGTCCCCGGTTTTCTCCGGCAACATGTTACCATTGTGCCACCAAGGCTGCGGTTAAAGAGTTGCCTGGTTCGCTCGCGCGGGAGGTGGAGTTTTTGGGCCGCAAGGTCATGTTGGTGGCCCGAAGTGGTGTCAGGACAGGCTGGCTGGCCATTCAGCGAATGAAAGCAAATTTCAGATTGCTGATTATGCCGAGATAGCAGGTGCGGCCCGCCGTTAGTGAATAATCTCGAGTAGTAACCGGGCCGCGATCGTGAACATGGTGGTAGCAACAATCCCATCCAGCGCGCGCCAGGCGTTTTTGGTGGCAAATAACGGAGCCAGCAGGCGGGCGCCAAAGCCGAGTGTGCAAAACCACAGCAAGCTGGCGAAGCCGGCGCCGGCTACGAAGGCCGGGTGGAAAACGGCCGGCAATGCCCCGCCAATGACACCGACCAGCACCATCGTGTCGATATAGACATGCGGGTTAAGAAAGGTGAATCCAGCCGTCCGCAGCAAGGTGGCGCGTAGCGATGTGTTGGTGGGGGCAGTGCTGGCGGTCAGCGTGCTAGGCGTGATGGCCCGGCGCAAGGCGCTTAAGCCATACCAGAATAAAAAGGATGCGCCGCCAACAGTCAGGATCGCGGAAAGCATCGGCATATGTTTAAGCGCCAGGCCGAGCCCAGCCACGCCGGTGGCGATGAATAGTAAGTCAGCCAGGGCGCAGAACAGCACAATCGGCCCCACATGCTCGCGCCGCAGCCCTTGCCGCAGCACAAAACTATTCTGGGCGCCGATGGCGATAATCAGAGCACCGGAGATGGCAAAGCCGGTGGTAAAGGCAGATATATTGGTCATGGGCGTGTCCATGCACCTGGAGAAGTGCTTAGGCTAGCTTAAATTACTAAGTACGATTAAGATAAACTAATCACAATGTTCGATTATCAATCCCTCGCGGCGTTGGCTGCCATTGTTCGAGACGGTAGTTTTGAGCGGGCTGCGACCTCGCTCGGCGTTACCGCCTCGGCAGTTTCGCAGCGCTTGCGGGCGCTGGAGGAACGCATGGGCACCGTGCTGGTGGTGCGCGGGCAGCCTTGTACGCCTACGGAGGCCGGGGCCCGGCTATGTGCGCATGTGGAGCAGGTGCGGCTATTGGAAGGCGAGATGGCCGGTAGCTTGCCAAGCTTAGCCGCCGGGGTACCGGCGCCCTTGACCATCCGCATTGCGGTCAATGCTGATAGCCTCGGCGCGTGGCTAATGCCGGCCATCGCCGCCTTTGCCGAGAAAACTGGCGTGCTGCTGGATTTGGTATTGGATGATGAGGAGCACACCGCCGGGCGGTTGCGTACTGGCGAGGTGCTGGCCGCCGTGACGGCAGACCCGGAACCAGTGCAGGGCTGCCGGTCCATCCCACTCGGCACCATGAGCTATATTGCTGCGGCAAGTCCCGGCTACGCGCAGCGCTATTTTCCGCGAGGTGTGGATGCTGAATGCCTGGGGCAGGCGCCGGTATTGCGGTTTAACCATAAGGATCGGTTGCAGGCGCGTTGGGTACGGCAAACATTGGGTGAGGAATTGGACGCGCCCACGCATTGGGTGCCATCCACCCAGGGGTTTATTGATGCCGCCTTGGCGGGGCTGGGCTGGGGCATGAGTCCGCTGGCTTTGGTGGCGGGGCATCTGCAAGCCGGGCGGCTGGTGAATCTATGGCCGGGTCGCAGCCTGGATATTCCACTTTATTGGCAGCATGTGCGCATTGGCAAGCGCTTGTTGGAAGGTTTAACCCGGGAAGTATTGCTGGCGGCGCGGCCCGTGTTACGGGCCGGCCTCAGGGTTTGAGATAGGCCAGAAAACGCTGCTCCGCCTTGCGGAATATAAAAATCAAAGTGAATGACAGGCAAAGGTAGATCAGCGCCACCGTTGAGAAGGATGAAAACGCGTCATAGGTGGCGGAATAGGCGTCGTTCGCCACTTTTAACAAATCCGGCACGGTGGCGGTAAAGGCCAGCGTGGTCGCGTGCAGCATCAGGATCACCTCGTTACTGTAAGCCGGCAAAGCGCGGCGCAACGCCGAGGGGATGATGATGCGGCGATAGAGCGTAAATTGCGACATCCCCAGTGAACGCGCCGCTTCAACCTCGCCATATGAAGTTTCTTTGATCGCACCGGCAAAAATCTCGGTCGTATAAGCGCCGGTATTAAGGCCGAAGGCGAGCAACGTGCAATTCAGACCCTGCTTGAAAAACGCCGCCAATGGGGCGGAGTGCTGCACGAAATCCAGGCTGTAGAGGCCAGTGTAAATGATGAGAAGCTGCACATAGAGCGGCGTGCCGCGAATGACAAAACTATACAGCCAGACGGGGACCCATAGGAACGGGTTACGGGAGTTGCGCAGAATGGCGAGCGGGAGCGCAATACAAAACCCCATCGCCAGCGCCACCACCAGCAACCATAGGGTCATGGCGAGACCGGTCATGTGGTAGCCGTCCGAGTAAAGAAACTCCTTGCCGTAGGTTTGGATGATGCCGATCATAGCACGGCCTTCCGCACGCCGACGGCATATTTGCGTTCCAGCAGCGTTAGCGCAAAGTTTGAGAGTATGGTGAGCACCAGATAGACCAGCCCGGCGATGCACATGAAATAAAATGTACGGAAGGTGCCGTTCCCCGCATTCTCGGCAGCTTTGACAACGTCCGCGAGACCGATGAGTGAGACGAGGGCTGTGGCTTTGAGAATCACCTGCCAGTTATTGGCGAGACCGGGCAGGGCAAAGCGCATCATTTGTGGAAATAGAATGCGGCGAAATATCAGAAAAGGCTGCATTCCAAAAGCACGTGCTGCTTCCAATTGGCCTCGTGGCACTGACATGAACGCACCGCGAAAGGTTTCCGTAAAGTATGCACCATAAATAAACCCGAGCGTAATAACGCCACTAATGAACGGGTCGAGGCTGATTTCAAAATCAATGCTATTTTGTATATTATTCAAATAATCTGTGGCATCATTCAGCCAAATTTGTAGCGAATAAAAAATGAGTAGCATCAGCACCAAATCGGGCACGCCACGGATGATGGTGGTATAAACTGTGGCAATAGCAACCGCGACGCGGTTTTTGGAAAGTTTCGCCGATGCGCCGATAAGTCCCAAGGCCGCCGAGACGATGAGCGACAGCACGGAAAGTTCGATCGTGGTGACCGTGCCATCTAAAATCTGCGGCCCATAACCGGCGAGATCGAACATCATTATCCTTCAGGAAAAGAAGCCCCCCGACCTTGCTGCTGCAAAGCCGGGGGAGAACCAAAAGATTATTTCGGCGGCGGGTTGCCATACACATTGAAGTTGAAATATTTCGCTTCAATCTTCTTATACGTGCCGTTTGCCAGAATGGTTGCAATGGCTTTATTGATCTTGGCTTTCAACTCTGGCTCATCCTTACGGATGCCAATGGCGATGTAAGAGCCCAAAACATCCTGCGGGTCGGAGGTTACGTTGCCGGCCAGCATGTAGTTGGAACCCTTTGGTGTTTTCAAGAAGCCATAATCGGCTTCAACGGAATCCTGCAGTGAGGCATCCAGCCGGCCGGCCAGCAGGTCAGCATAAACGGCGTTCTGGTCTTTGTACGAAACCACATTCACGCCATTCGGCTGCCAATAGGTCTTGGCATAGGTTTCCTGAATGGTGCCAGATTCCACGCCAACCGTCTTGCCTTTCAGGCTTTCAGCGGTAGGGACCAGGCCGGAGCCTTTTTTGGCGATCAGGCTGGTTGGCTCGTTATACATCTCGGAGGAGAAATCAATCACCTTGGCGCGGTCCGGCGTAACGGTCATCGAAGACAGAATCGCATCGAACTTGCGGGCCTGCAAAGCGGGGATAATGCCGTCAAACCCTTGATTGATGAACACGCATTTCACTTTGAGATCAGCGCAGATGGCTTTGCCCAAATCGATATCGAACCCCTCAAAACCACCGCTCGGCGTCAGGTTTTCAAAGGGTGGGTAGCTTGCATCCACGCCAAATTTAATTTCCTTCAGCGGCTTAGCCGGTGCGGGCGCCATGGTCTGGGCTTGCGCCGGGACCTGGGCGGCAAAGCCCAGGGCGGTCAGCGCAAGAGCGGTGGATAGCAGTAGTTTCTTCATGAATATCTCCTAACACATTGATATAATGACGTTGTTAAAAATGAAAACCAGTTTTAATGATCGGCACGACTCGGTGTGCCGACCAAAATCACTGGCGATCCGTATAATCCTCTCCCAGCCTTCCGTAAGCTGCAAGAGGCTCTAGGCATGGGCATGTTGGTGGTGTGACAGGGTGCTTGAGAGAAATTGCCGGAACCGTTCGGATTTTGGGTGTGAGAACATCTCTGAAGGCACCCCTTCCTCCTCGCTCAGCCCCTTGTGTAGAAACATCACGCGGCTCGCCACCTCACGGGCAAATCCCATTTCGTGCGTTACCACCAACATGGTGCGGCCTTCCTTGGCGAGGTCGCGCATCACTTTTAGAACCTCGCCAACCATTTCGGGGTCGAGCGCTGAGGTTGGTTCGTCGAACAATAAAACGTCAGGCTCCATGGCCAATGCCCGGGCAATCGCGACCCGTTGCTGCTGCCCGCCGGAAAGCTGCGCCGGGTAGGCAGATAGTTTGGCCGACAGGCCGACCTTCTCCAGCATGGCCTCGGCACGCAGGATTGCTGCTTTTTTATCCAGCCCCAGCACATGAATGGGCGCTTCAATGACATTTTGTAGCACAGTCATGTGGCCCCAAAGATTGAATTGCTGGAACACCATCCCCAAGCGGGAACGTAGCCGTTCGATTTGTTTGGGGTTGGCGGCGTCGCGGGATTTTTTGCCTTCCTTCATTTCGATCAACTCGCCTTTGATCCGCACCCGGCCTTGATCGGGCATCTCGAGCAAGTTGATACAGCGCAGGAAGGTACTTTTGCCGGAGCCAGATGCCCCGAGAATGGCGATAACATCCTCATTATGGGCGGTCAGTGAAATGCCCTTCAGCACCTCGACGGTACCAAAGCTTTTATGGATATCTTCCACGATCAAGGCGGCGGAGGACGGCTCCGGGGCAATCGGCATAGGCGGTGTCCTGTTCTGGGCAAGCGGTCGGCGTTTGGGTAAGGTTGGCATATATTGCAGGATCGTCAAATCATAGCGCTCTTTCAAATGACACCGGTTCGCCAAATTACACGCAAGAACCGGGCCAGCGCGGATGGCGGCGATGGCGGGAGCACAGGTAGAGATGAATGCGTAGTTGCAGTCCGCCAGGCGGGCTTTTTTGATTCTAGAGTTTTTCCACGAAACGCAACGCCCGCGGCGGTTGCCTGATAACACCCTACAATTCGGCTATCTGCCATCCTTGGTCTATGGTTTAACCCACGAAGCTGGAATACCAATAAAAAATGGCATCAAATTATATTTTGACGAGGGCGCTGAAAATATTACGGAGCCAGAAATAATACCGTCGGCTGGCTAGGCACCAGGCTGGCACCTGGGGCGTTGGTCAGATTATTCAATGACATTGAGGTAAGCCGTGTGGCGGGTGCTCCCTCAAGAAGGATGGTAAAAGCACCAGTGAGATTACGAGATGGCCCCATATCCATGCCAGAGGCAACGCCAAGCCCTACGCCCGTGATTGTGAGTGGAATTTCTGTCATCATATTATGAGCTGGCATCGCCATGATGAAAACAGTGAACTGCGTTGGTATTGCGATTGGTCGCATACCCACATTGGGAAATGGGACAGGAATTTCCAACGGTGGTGTCAACAACACATCCGGGATAGCGGGGTCCATTCCCATCATTTGGGTATTTGCAAACATGGTATTACCCCATATGAATTTGGTTGGCGTCAACGCGCACAGTATTTTCGGCTGTGATAAAAGTGTTTTCGGCAAGCAGACTCATCGAGCTCGTCGCATTATAGTCAATATTATTGGCCCGTAGATGGTCGGTTTCTTCTAACAGGCGGAAGCTACGCTTGGCTTGCAAAAGCACGCGCTCTACCAAAGTTTCCAGTAAAGACCCAAAGAGTTTTAACGTACCAATATGTGCGGTGACAACACGGCCAATATGCAGCACATCATCGAGCAGTAAGCGGGTGCGGCTCGCTTGAATCGCCAAAGAATTGGCGCTGAGGGTTAATGTTCCATTGGGTGCGGCAATATGCAGGTTTGTTGCTGCCAAGAGTTTTAGTGGCAATTCACTGCTGCGGGAAAGAATAGTGGTTACCCAAAGGGTGCCATCGATCGGGCTGGCCAGAACCCGGTCGCCTGGCTCGGGCTCGATCAGGCAGCTAAGGGCAATTTTGGCAAAAAATGGCACCTCACCCTGGGCGAGCATTATACCATCTGCGGTACGCGCGCGCACCTCGTAGGCTGACGGCTGTGTGCTATTGAATAGCGAGGACCCAGCGAGGGCGGGATTAGAAAGTTGGATAGAACCGATGACAGTCATGTTATCCCCCGTAAGATTTTTCAAGATCGATATCATGCCAGCGCTCAGCACGGTCTCGCTCCGGGTCGGTCCGGAGTGTGCCATTGCGGTTGGGCATTATAATGTCCTGCTCAGAGATGGCGTGTAAGTTGGTTTTGTTGAATTGGGCGCCAATAAAATTAGCACGGTCCAGAATGGCGTGGCTGAAATCTGTCCGCTCAAAGCTACATCCTGAGAAATCCGTATCAGATGCCTTCAGGCCGGTTGCTGCACACCGTGAAAAGTCACTGCGCGAAAAATTAGCTCCGGCAGCTTCAGCGCCAACAAATATAGCCTCTACAAAGTTGCAATTTGGTAGCACGGCACCGTTAAGCTTGGCGCCGGAAAAGACAGCACGCGAAAAATTCACCCCCCGACCAATCGCCCCTTCAAGATTAGCTTCAATCAACATGCATTGCTGAAACTTACCACCTTCAAGATTAGCCTTACTGAAATTTGACCCTTTCAGCAGGCAGGCTGAGACATTGAGGCCTGCTAAGCTACGCGAAGAGAAATCAGAGTCGAGCAGTGAGCTGCGAAAAAATTTAGTATCCGTGAAATCGCAGGTACGAAAATCAGCACCGATGAAGGAAGTGCGGTGCAACGACACGCCAATAATAATAATGCCAGCGGTCTTACAATTAACAATCGAGGCTTGTTCAAAGGCTGCATCAGAAAAATTACAGGCAAGCAAACTGCACCCAACCATAGCGGAAAGATGATGGACAGATTTAGCAAAATTGCTGCCACTGAAATCGATATTTGCAAATTTGGTACCGACTAACTTACCGCCTAAAACGGATGCGTTTTTGGCGCTGCCGTCAGCGAAGCTGGCTTTGACGAAATTCGCGTCATTCAGCATGGCGCCGTCAAAAATACAATTGATAAAAACGGCTTCAGCGAGAGATGTACCGCGCAAATCAGCGCCGGTAAAATCGACGGACTCAAAAATACCGCTGGCGAAGTTGGCCCCCGCATACTGCCCACCTGCACAGGAAACCTCGCGGATTGGCTCGGCATTCTCAATTCGCTTGATCAATTCCTCTACGATCATGACGCGCCGGCCAAAGGCAAATAACGTATGCGGGTGGTTTGCATGCCGGTTCGCTTGGTGTCTTGGTCCAGCTTAGCCCGTGCCAGATTGGCCTCTAAAAACCCGCCATCCGTGAGGTCGGCCCCGCGCAGGTCGGCCCGGGATAGATCAGCACGCATAAAATTCCCATGCATCAATTGTGCGCCGGTGAGATTTGTTGCAACAAAGCGCGCTCCTGGAGCGCACACACGCGGCAGCAATGCACGGGTAAGATTGGCACCAGAGAAATCAGATTTTTCCAGTATCGCACGGGTAAGGTCACTACCCGTAAGATCGCATTCGCGGAAATTAGCGCCGGACAAATTAGCCAGCGAGAACTGCACTGCGGTTAAGCTACAGGCGCTGACAAACGCTGCCTTCGATAAATCTGCACCGCTGAAATTAACGCCATCCAGCTTACAATTGATGAAGCTACAGCGTGGCATGATGGCATAGCTAAAATCTGCCCCGGATAAATCAACCTCGATGAAGGCCGCTTTCGTCAGGTTGATACCAGGGCCACGAAACGATGCCCACGAGGTTTTCAGCACTGCGATCTTGGCAGCTTGCGCATGGTCAAAGCGTGCACCGATCAGTTGTAGGCCGTCGATCGTGGCACCTTCAAGCAAAGCGCCGGTTAACCGCGCATTGGTAACATTAGCCCCGCTCAAAATGGCCTTGGTTAAATTTGTACCACGCAGCGAAGCCGCAATCAGGTTGCTACGACCGAGATTGGCTTCGGTGAGGTCGGCTTTGTCGAAATTGCAGCCCTGTAGATTGGCGTGGGCGAATACCGCTTTATAGAGCTTAGCTTGGGCGAAGTTACAGCCAGCCAGATTGGCACCGTCAAAGCAAATGCCGCTGAGGTCAAGACCGGAAAAATCCATATTTTTGAAGTTGACACCATGGAAATCATAAAGCTGCCGAGCATGTACTGGGTCGTTTTTGATAACTGCATATAGTTCGGCACTGCGCGCAGGCGGCACTGGCTCGGCGGGGTCCTGGTGATGTGCAACCATCAGGTAGCCCAAACGAATATCCTGCTCCGCTTTGGTCCAGTTCGGCAGGGTGTTGGGGTTACTAAGTGTTTCATCAAGATGATCTGGCTTTGCCCCCATCTCATGCAAGCTGGTAAGGGCGTCTTGCAAATCGGCTTGCATTTTTTGAGCGGAGAATGCAGGCGGTCCTTTGGGCGTCTCGTTCACCATCCCCGGCATATTACTCATATCTGCGCCGAGGGCCGTAAACTCTGCTTTGGCTTTCACCAAGCCGCCCGCTAGCTCAGCTTTCTTCTCCTCGGCCAGCGCCTTGTATTTTTCAATTAATGCTGGAATTTCTTCAGCGGTTGGGACCGGCTCGTCGGGCGGCAATGGTGGCACGTGAATATCCGGGTCCATGCCGCGCGCTGCCACGTCAGCGCGCATTTTTGCATGTTCGCGCTCCCTGCGTGGGCGAATACGTGATTGCATGAGGCCTTCGGGCTTCAGCAGTTTTTTACGTTCCTCGATCGCGGCGTCCGGTACCGCCCAGTCTGCGGGTACCAGTAAGCCGTCATTCAACGCATGCAGTCCGGCCGCTGGGTTGGTTTTATCAAGCCGCATTTCCATGACAGTTCGGAAATCTGCTGGCGCGCGCAATGCCCCCATTTTGTCGGCACCGATGATAATATGCGTAATATCAGCGGCATCTTCCTCCAGCACGCGGGTTACCCCCTGGTGGATCAAAATCATCCGAAGCTGGTCGGGGAAGAACCATACGGTTGTCAGGCCAAGCGGCACTTCCTCAACCTCGCCGATTGACTTACGGGTCACGAACAGGCGTGGCACCAGCCCTGGCAGTTTGCCCATGATTAGTTTTTGCTCAGGGTGCATATGTTCGAAGGCGTATGCTTCCGTTCCTGTCAGCGCTTGGGAAAAATGCTGGTCATTGGCGGCAACATTAAAAAACCGCCAATCCATGTCGCGTGGGAAGCCGGGAAAGTCGTTTTTCAGCCAGTCATCGCCGTAGGTGCCGGCATATTTCATGCGCTGCGGCCATTGTTGGTCGAGCGGGCCGAAGCTGGCCGGGTGGCGGTAATCACCATCAGCCCGTGAGGCTTCAACCACGTTGGGCAAACGCACAGGCTGTTCAGGGGTCGCCTTAATGGCGTTGGCGCCAAGGCCAAGTGGGTTCTCAGCAAAGCCCTGGCCGCCATAGGTATGTTGCCAGTCCAGCGGCATGGTCGTGAAAGGGGCTGGCGCCGTGGCGCGCATACCATCCCACAGACGGTCGCCCGTGATATTAAGGGTTTTGATAATGCTGCCTAATTGCACGCCCACCCGCAGGCTGGTGACGGGTTGGCCGTCCGGCGCATACGCTTGACCAACCGCTGCAAATTCCGGGGTGCGCTTTGGAATACAAGCTTCAATCGCGGTATCTGGCATCACGTCACCCAGAAATGCCCACATCGCGGTTTCGGGTAACAATGCAGGTATATCGTCAATCGGCATAAAGGCCATTACCGATACGCCAAGATGAAATTGCCGCTGAAATTCAAACGGCCGACTTAGCAGGCTAAGGCAGAGCGGTTTGATAACCCGCATGTTTATTGCGACCCATAAACAATAGCGACCTGACGATGATCGTTTGGATTATATTTCACGTTTAACACACTGCCTGGTGCAAGGCCGGCATAGCTGGCCACCGTAATAATACGTTGCACCGTAGCATCAAAAGCGGTGCCGTTCGGCGGCATTACATGCAAGGTGATTTTGATCACGGGCTGGTCGTTAATCCGGTTGCCGGTATCATCAAGGCTGACCACCGTCGCGGTGGCGGGTAACCCGTCCGCCAGAACCTGATGATTGACATAATTCCGATAGCCCATGGGCACAAAAACATAAGCGATGGCCAGCAGCACAATACCAGCGATCACAGCTAAAAAGGTTGCACCTACCGCGAAATCAGACATCGTAGGTTTATCCTTCCCAAAACTGACGAAACCAAAACGTGTTTTCGTGCTTAATGCTCATGGTTACGGAAACATCACCATACCATATGGCGCCAAAAACTCCGCCCCAGAAGCAATCCATGAGCCGACCGTTGCAATGCCGCTGCCCACAGTTTTCAGATCTGTGCCGATATTTTTCATAAAGGCGCCACCAGTCTCGGACTTCATCCCGAAAATATCGAGCTTTTGGCGTCCGATATCCGCTTTTATGCCATAAATTGTAATCGCAACCGCCGGCACGTCCAATTTAAGCCCATAGGTATTTAGATAAACCCCGTATGCGTTCATACCAATGCCATACGCGCTCAATTTGTAAGCACCTGAGGAGAGATCGGAGTTTTTTAGTTCCTTAACATCCGGGCTGTTCAGGAAAATTTTCTCAGAGCCGTTGAATGTAATGTTCGGTGCCGTGAGAGAAATCTTGGTGGAAGCTGTGGTTGATTGTGATGCTTTGAATACTTCGGTGACATCACCCGTTACCGTTTCGTTCAACTTACCATTAATGGTAATGTTTTCGTCGTTGCCGATAACCCGTTTAAAATCCTTTTGCGCATGCAAATAAACCTGTTCTGAGCCCGACTTATCCTCGAAGCTGAATTCGTTATTGCCGGTACCCGAAGCCGTACCGTCACCTGCCATGCTCTGGCTCTTGATGCCTGAGCGTGAGGGGTGCTGATAGGTTGCTGCACCGTCACCCTGAAAGCTGGGCAGGTTATTATTGCCGTTATAAACGCGGCCAGTGATAATCGGTCGGTCTGGATTACCTTCCAAGAATTCAACAATAACCTCTTCACCCACGCGCGGGATCTGCACCGCACCGAAACCATTATTAGCCCAGATTTGTGAAACGCGTAGGAAGCAACTGCTTTGGTCATCGCTGTCATTGGTGGGGTTACGGTCCCAATGGAAGCGCACTTTCACCCGGCCATACTGGTCCACATTCACCTGGTTGCCTGATGCAGCCGTAACGGTTGCGGTTTGTGGTCCATGCACAATCGGTAAGGGGATGGTGCGGGCTGGCTTAAAAATTTTGTTGCTCTGCAACAGGGGATCGCCGATCAGCGCGGCGGTGAAGCTATTATTATAGTCAGGCGATGGCGGGTTGATATAGACTTGCGTCATATCTGTGGCGTTATGCGTGACGCTCGTCAGCAGGAATTGCGAGTCTGACACAATACCCGTGTCAGGGTCGGGGAGTTCCACCGTGAAGCTACTACCGGCATTAAAGCTCGTTGCCTTGCCGGTACCGCTATAGGGGTGGAAGCTGGTCTCCTCACGCTCGATGCGTATTTTCGCGAGGTCCGTGCCGGTTGTCTTGTCAGTATAGCCGCCGGGAAAGTCGAAAATCTCGTAGCTGGTCATGGCCGATGGCGCGCTGATGACGGTTGTCGCAGATGTGGTCAGATCAGTGGTGGGGTTTTTGAAATCATAATCGGTCTGGGTCCAAACGCCGGGGGCGAAATTATAGGAAGATTCCAGAGAATTTAGCGCCCCGAAATGGTTGCCGTGCTTGAGCTGTAATGTGTCAGGCGTCGCGGGATTAACAGCTTGTAATTGATCGGAAATGACCAGCGTATGTTTGCCACCATTCGGGTCATGCTCATGCCAATAAAACAGCCCCACAGATTCCATCAGCCGCGAGACAAAGGCCAACGCTGTTTCGCGGTACTGCACACAATATTCGAGCGCCTGATAGTTGCCAGTCGTCTGGCGGATTTCATAATTGACCAGACCATATGTGGCGAAAACCGATTTTATGATGTCCAGAACGGATTGGTTTTGATAAATCCGGCAATTTTCGGTGTATCCCAGAAACGCCAATTGCGGCACAATCTCGGCTTGCCAGACCTTGAAGCCATTATCGCCCTTGGTCGGTCCAGATAATTTGCGTAGCAGCCCGTTCAGCGGGCGGGCATCGAAATGTAGTGTTTTACAGAACCAAAGCGTCACACTGGTGCCGAGCAAGCCACGAATGTCGGAATCTGAATTTTTTGTGGCAATTTGAATGGTAAACAGGAAATTCTGGGAAATCCTGTCACTCCCATGGATGCTGGTCAGGAACAGGGCGTTCGGCCCGAGGTTTGAATCGATCTTGAGGAAACGGTTTTGCGGGACGATATCGTTGGGCATACGCGCGGCCTCCGGAGTGGCGGGTTGGTTCCAAACCAATTCGATCAAGTTATTTTAGCACTCTTTTCATGTATCTTTGTCAACGGCCTGCCTCCGTTAATATTGCATGACGCTGGCCGGGTTGCATGTCGGGTAGCGGGTGGCCGATGGTTTGGACCGCCTTGCACAGATTTTGGCGGCGGCTCATATTTAAGATGTGCCGGGTTGTCGGCGGTTCGCGTGAGGAGATAAAATGACACTGACGCTGAGCGTGTTGCGGTGCCCAGATGCCGTGCCGCCGGAAACCAAACGGGTAACCGGCGGGGAGTTCCGGATCGGCCGCGGGCCTGACAATGATTGGGTGATGCCAGACCCGGAACGGATGCTTTCCAAGCGTCATTGCGTGATTGCGTTTCGCAACGGTACTTGGGCGATTGCCGATACCAGTACCAACGGCACCTTCTTGAACCGTGAAGCTGAAGCCCTGGGGTCTGGACAAATTCGTGTCCTCAATGATGGCGACCGCATTCGGTTCGGCGCCTATGAGATCGAAGTCAGGCTGGAGCAGGCGCAAGTTCAATATGCGGCACCCTCGGCCTTTGGTGCGCCACCCGCTTTTGGCAACCAAGCTTTTGGGAGTCCGACGGCGTCACCGTTTGATGACCCGTTCGGCGATGACGTGTTTGCGCCCAAGCAACCCGCACCGGAAACTTTCTCAAGCGTCGCCTTCGGGACCGATCCGTTTTTACCGGGCGGCATGGCGCCGCCCCCGATCACGTTGCCGAATCAGTTCGACGCGTTGGCACCGTCCACAGACCCGGGGTTTTATACGCCACCCTCTCAGCCCGACCATTCCCCTGCCTTTCGCGATGCTTTCGCACCACCCAAGGCCACGCATCAGCCATTGTTACCCGATGATGATTGGGATTTGGGGTTCCCCTCCGCCCCGTTGACACCGCCTGTGCCGACACCCGTGCCGCCGCCGGTGGCACCGCAAGCAGCGCCTTTCGTCGCGCGATCTGCGCCACCAACAATGCCGCCTCAGCCGCCTCAGTCGGTTGAGCCGTTGAACCCGTTTACCGAAGAGCTTTCGGTGGCCGCGGCACGGCCAGTGCCACTGGCGGGTATAGTGCCACCATCTGCTATGCCGCCGGCCCCACCCTCGGCCACACCCTCGGCACCACCACCGGCGTCACTACCGGTCAGGCCAGCCGCGCCGATCGTCCCCGTGCCGCAAGCTGTGCCGCAAACGATGCCGCAAGCTATCCAGGAAGCTGCGCCAGGTGCCGATTTGTGGGCAGCCTTCCTCGAAGGTGCTGGCACCCATGGCCCGCTGCCGCAGGACCCTGCGGCCACAATGCGCAAGTTAGGCGCCGCGTTCCGGGCTACCGTATCTGGCATCCGGCAAGCTCTGATCGCCCGGTCTGCGATCAAAGGTGAGTTTCGGATCGAGCAGACCATGATCCGTTCGCGCGGCAACAACCCGCTGAAATTCTCCGCCGATGATGATGACGCGCTAGACGCGCTGCTGGGCCTTGGGCGGCGCAGTGACGTGACCCCAGACGCCGCGCTCACCGATGCGCTGCGCGATATGCGGTTGCATGAACTAGCGACCATGGCCGCCATGCAGGGTGCAGTGCGTGCCTTATTGGCACAGCTGGACCCGGCGAAGTTGCGGGGCGAGGCTGACCAAGGCGGCTTGGCTTTGCTGCCTGCCCAGAAAAAGGCCCGCGCTTTTGAAGCCTATGAGAAACTTCATGATTATGTCACGCGCGCACTGGCTGATGATTTCGATAGCGTGTTTGGCAAATCATTCGCACGCGCTTATGAAGTTGCGCTGCGCGACATCAGTGCGAAGGAACCGTCATGATCAGACTTATTCTGGGGATTGCGTTGCTAAGCCTGGTTGGGTGCGGTGGCCCGCCGCCGCCCGCGGTACTGACCCTAAATATTGTCGGCAGCGCCAATCAGAACCCGGATAATACTGGCCAGGGCACGACGGTCGCGGTGCGGCTGTACCAGCTCTCTGCAACCGGTAAGTTTCAATCAACCGATGTTTATTCGCTAATGAACCAGGAAGCTGTGATTTTGGGCTCGGATGAGATGGGCGGTTCTGAACAGTTTCTGGTTACACCTGGACAGACGCTGACCGAAGTCCGCACGCTCAAGCCAACGGTCACGGCGGTCGGCATTGCGGTTTTGTTTCAGAATATTAATAAATCAACTTGGAAACTGGTGGCCCCGGTTGCCGCCAGCGGACCGACCGCTGTGACCTTGCAGATAAATGGATTAACGGCGACATTGGCCAAATAAAACGCGCCCGATTAAAGCGCCCGACTAATTTGAATAATGTTTGCGAGCCAGGGACCAAATCAATGCGGGGATTGTTGTGAGCTGGACCAATAGAGTTGTTTGGCAGGAGGGCATGTTCCTCCGCTCGCAGCATTTTCAGCAGCAGGATCGCTGGCTTGAGGCTTTTGTGCGTGGTCGGGTGGCATCCTTGCGCCCGCACCCGTGGGGCCTGACGCAAATGACCCTCGATAAAGACTTGCTCGGCACCGGCCGGTTCGCGGTCGCGGCGGCTTCCGGTGTGTTTGAAGATGGCACACCGTTCGCACTGCCGGGTGAGACTGAACACCCAGCGCCGTTCGATGTGCCGGAAAACACCCGTGGTGTGTTAATTCATCTCGCTTTGCCGATCCGCCAAAATGGCGCGGTGGAAATTGCTGCCGCAGATGGCAGCGCCGAAGGCCGTTACCGGGCGCAGGCGTTCGAAGCCTATGATACGCATTCAGCCTCGCCACAGCCGGCGGAGGTCCTGATCGGGCGGCTGAAATTGCGCTATTTACTCGATACCGATGATCGCGGTGGCTATTTGTGCATTCCGTTGGCGCGCATCATGGAAGTTTCATCTGACAAGCGAGTGGCGCTCGATGAAAGCTGGATGCCACCGGCCTTGGTATGCCATGCGGTCCCACCTTTGGCTGGGCTGATCACCGAATTTGCCGGCATGATCAATCAGCGCGGTGAGGCGCTGGCGGCACGCGTGAATGCGCCCGGTGCGCGCGGCGTGGCCGAGGTGGCGGATTTCATGTTGCTGCAAGCGATCAATCGCTGGCAGGCTTTGCTGCAGCATTGGGCGGATGCCGCCAATATCCATCCAGAAACACTTTATTCAGCCTACGTGGAAATGGCGGCTGAATTGGCCACCTTCACGGAATCAAATCGCCGCCCGAATAGTTATCCGGGCTACCGGCATGAGGATTTGCAACGTAGCTTCGCACCGGTGATTGCCGATTTACGCCGGGCACTTTCCTCGGTCATCGACCAGAATGCCACGTCGATTGCGTTGCAGGAACGCAAACACGGCGTGCATGTGGGCGCGCTGTTGGACCGTAATGTTTTACGGGCTTCGATGTTTGTGTTGAGCGTGCAGGCCGATGTGCCGACCGAGCAGTTGCGCCGCTTGTTTCCGGCACAGGTGAAAATTGGCGCGGTCGAGCAAATCCGCGAATTGGTCAATGTGGCGCTGCCCGGCATCGCGGTGCGCCCCATGCCGGTGGCACCGCGGCAAATTCCCTTCTATGCTGGGGCGTCCTATTTCGAACTCGACCGCAACAGCCCGCACTGGCAGCAAATGCAAACCTCGGGCGGCTTTGCGATCCATATTTCGGGTGACTTCCCGAACCTGCGCATGGAACTTTGGGCTATCAAAGGCTGATAATTCTAACCGGATAAACCGCGTGGCGACGAGGACAGCAAGAAGATGACCGACAACCCATTTTCCGAGCCCGACGATTCTGATCGTACCATTATCCGCCCGATGCCGGGCGGGAAGCGCACCACCCCGCCGCCAGCAACAACGCCACCGGCGCCATCGCCGTTTGATCAAGCGCCGCGGCAGCCAGCCTCGGCGCCACAAGAGGCCGCTTACTATGCGCCCGCCCAGCCCGCCCGCCCAGTGAGTGATGCGCCCGAGAGCATTGGCATGGGTGGTTCGCCATTGCTGGTGGCGGCCGGCCCGCTGCTGCAATTATTGGCCCGCCTGCGCAACACCATGAGCCAACCGGATGCTGGTAATCTGCGTGACCGCGCGACGCAGGAAATGCGCCGCTTCGAGGAAACGGCGCGCGCCCAGAATATTCCCATGGATCAACTGCGCCCGGCGCATTACGCACTCTGCGCTAGCCTTGATGACGTAGTGTTGGCCACCCCCTGGGGCAGCCAGGGTGCCTGGGCAGCACGGTCAATGGTTTCAACCTTCCACCAGGAAGTCCGCAGCGGTGAGCGCTTTTTCGACGTGTTGCGGCAGTTGCAGCAAAATCCCGGGAATTTTCTGCCGGTTCTGGAACTGATGTATTTCTGCCTATCGCTTGGCTATATGGGCCGTTACCGGCTCTCGCCGCGTGGCCCGGCTGAAATCGATAAATTGCGCGAAGATACCTATGCGGTAATTCGGCGCCTGCGCCCGGCGGGCGAGGCGGCGTTGTCGCCGCGTTGGCAGGGCGTGAATGCGCCATATCGCGCCAAACGCTTGGTGGTACCGCTCTGGCTCGCGGCTGTGGTCGCGCTGGGTATTCTGGGTCTGGTGTACGGCGCGTTCCTATTCTCCCTCAGCAGCCGTTCGGACCAGGCATTTCAAGTCGCCGTCACGGCACCGCCGGCCACCATGCCGGATATTAGCCGTGCCCAGCCGGTGGTGGCACCGGCAGAGCCGCCGGCTGCGGGGCCGACCATTCTGCAACGGATCAGCGGCTTCCTGCAGCCGGAAATTACCGCAGGCAAAGTCAGCGTGCTCGGCACGAATAGCCAGCCGATCGTGCGTATTAATAATAGCGGTCTGTTCGCCAGCGGCCAGGCTGAGGTGGAGGCCGGTGATATTCCACTCCTGCAAAGAATTGGCACCGCTTTGGGGCGTGAAACAGGCGGGGTGGTGGTGACCGGCTATACGGACAACCAGCCGATCCACACCCTGCAATTTCCTTCAAACTTTGAATTATCGGCAGCGCGCGCACAGGCGGCGGCGGCAATCCTGGACCAGACAATCGGGGATCAGAGCCGCATCACCGCCAAGGGCCTCGGCAGTGCCAATCCGGTTGCATCAAATGATACCGCCGATGGCAGGGCGCAAAATCGCCGGATCGAAATTGTGCTCAACCATGGCAGTGAAAATTGAGGCCGCGTGATGCATAAGATAATCGGATTTTTCTCATCTCGCTGGTTTTTAAGCTTCGTCGGCGTGGCCGTGTTGGCCGCTTTGGTATGGTATTTCGGGCCGTTCTGGTCGTTGCTGACAGGGCTGATCGCCCGGCTGGTTGTGATCGGCGTGATGCTGCTGGTCTGGTTGTTGGTAAATCTGCTGTTGGACCGGCGGCGGCGTAAGCGCGAGGATTTGTTGGCGGCCGGTGTCGCTGCTGCCCCGCCGAATGCCAAGGAAATGGCCGCCGCCGAGGAACTGGCGGCGATGGCCGAGAAGCTGAAAACCTCGCTCGCATTGTTGCGCAAGGCGCGCGGTACCAAAGGCTATATTTATGAACAACCTTGGTATGTGATCATCGGCCCGCCAGGGGCAGGTAAAACGACCGCGTTGTTAAATGCCGGACTGAAATTCCCACTCGCGGCGGAGCTAGGTCAGGGCGCGGTGGCCGGGGTGGGCGGTACGCGGCTATGCGATTGGTGGTTCACCGAAGAAGCCGTGCTAATCGACACTGCCGGCCGCTATACCACCCAGGATTCCGATGCGAGCGTGGATAAGGCTGGCTGGGAAGGCTTCCTGGACCTGCTCAAGCGCACCCGTGAGCGCCAAGCGCTCAATGGCGTGCTGGTGGCCATTTCATTGGCTGATATCGCTGCGGCCCCTCGCGAGGAGCGGCTTGGGCACGCCCGCGCCATTCGCAAGCGGGTGAAGGAAATTACCAACCGGCTCGATTTGAAGCTGCCGGTCTATGCGCTGCTGACCAAGGCGGATTTGCTGTCTGGCTTTACTGAATTTTTTGAAGACCTGGACGCGGAAAAGCGCGGCCAGGTCTGGGGCGTTACATTTCCCGCCAATGCCGGCGGACAAGCCGGACCGGTCGTTGGTTTCGCGGCGGAGTTCGATGCGCTGGTGCAGCGGTTGGATGAGCGGCTGATCGATTTGCTGGCGGCCGAGCGCAGCCCGGACCGGCGTGCGATGATCGTGGGCTTTCCCGCCCAGGTGGCGAGCCTGAAGGCGCCATTGCTGGAATTTTTGCAGGAAGCCTTTGGCGGCTCCACGCTTGACCCCGCCCCCTATTTGCGTGGTGTGTACATGGCCTCCGGTACCCAGGAAGGCACGCCGATCGACCGGCTGACCGGCGCGCTCTCGCGCAGCTTTGGGATCGATCAACGCCGTGCACCGTCATTACGGGCCATCTCAGGCCGCAGCTACTTCCTTGCCCGCTTGTTGCGCGATGTGATTTTTAACGAGGCTATGCTGGGCAGCATGAACCCGGCCGCGATGCGGCGGCGTTTCTTGATCCGTACCGGCGGCTTTGCTTTGGTGGGGCTGGTGTTCCTGGGTTTGATCACCGGGCTGGTGCTCAGCCGTAGCCATAATGCCGATGCGATTGCGAGCAGCGAAACGGCCTTGGCCACCTATGGCAACACCGCGGCGAGCCTGCCGCTGAACCCGGTGCAGGACCCTAATCTGCTGCCAATCCTACCGATGCTCGACCAAGCCCGAAATCTGCCATTTGGCGTCGGCGATGCCAGTGATCATAGCGGCATGGGTTTCGGGCTTTACCAGGGCGGCAAGCTCGCCGCCGGTGCCTCCACCCTTTATATCAACGCGCTCGATAACGCGATGCTGCCGCGTTTGATACTACAATTAGAATCTGAAATGCGCGGTGGCTTTGACCGGCCAGATTATCTCTATCAGGCCACCCGCGTTTACCTGATGCTGGGCAGCCAGGGGCCGCTTGATAAAACCCTCGTTGAGGCCTGGATGAATCTGGATTGGCAACGCCTGTATCCGGGCCTTGCCGCGCAACCGGTGCGCGATGATCTGATGCAGCATCTGGTGGCGCTGTTAAATGCGCCGTTGCCACCAGTGTCTCTGGATGGTGGGCTGGTGGAATCCGCCCGCGCCACTTTCAGCCGCGTTTCTGTCGCCGAGCGCGTTTATTCGCGGGTGCGCGATTCCGCGGCTGCCGCGGCGATTGCACCGTGGATTCCAGGCGATGCAATGGGCGCCGCTGGGGTAGGGCTGTTCAGCCGCGCTTCCGGCAAGAAGCTAACGGATGGTATTCCGGGCTTTTTCACGGTCAAAGGCTTCCATCTGGTGCTGTTGCCCGCATTGACCCATGCGGCAAAGGATGTGGCTGATGAAAGCTGGGTCCTCGGTAGTACCCAGCAGGTGGACCCGAACAGTCCTGAGATGCTCAATCTCGAAAAGGATGTCATCAAGCTTTACGAGCATGATTACGAAAGCCAATGGGATGGCATGTTGGCGGATATTAGTTTGACCCCGGCGAGCAATATCGGCCAGGAGGCGCAGAATCTCTATGTGCTTTCCTCCCCGCAATCGCCGATGCAGAAATTACTGGCGAGCGTGGTGATGCAGTTGCAACTCTCGAAATTGCCAGACGTACCGGCCGGTGCTGCGAATGCGGCGGGCAATGTGGCAGGTGCTGTGGCATCCGGCGTGCCGGGGGCCTCAGCGGTCAGTGCCGAAACCGCAGCCTTGCAAAGCCTGATGGGACCGGCGCAGATTGGTTCGGCACCAACGCTGCCTGGCGCTGAGGTGGATGCGTATTACGCTCCGCTGATTAATTATGTGGGCTCAGGTACGGGCTCCCCGATGTCGCTGACCTTGAATGTGCTTAATCAATTGCAGCAGCAATTGGCGACGCTGGCCGCGACCGTACCCGGCACGGGAGCTCCCGCGCAGCCTGGGGCGGGTGGTGACCCGGCCTCCATTTTGGCGAATGAAGCCAAAAACGACCCATTGCCAGTGAAGCGCTGGCTCGATGGAATTGTTGTGAATGCCAATGAGATGCGCGGCGGTAGCGCTGCACAGGCGGCAGCGGCGGCGTTTAACGGCGCCGGTGGTCCGGCCCAGCTCTGCCAGCAGGCAGTGGCGGGGCGCTACCCGTTTGAACCGGGATCATCAGTTGATATTCCGCTCGGAGATTTCGCGCATCTATTCATGCCGAACGGGTTGATTGACACGTTCTTCAGCCAGCAAGTGCGGCAATTTGTCGATATGTCCGGCTCCGTTTGGCATATACAGGCGGTGAATGGTGTGGCGCCGCCGATCAGCCAGGGGGCTTTGGCTGAATTCCAACGGGCGGAAAATATCCGCGAGCTATTCTTCGCGGCTGGCAGCCAACCGACGGTGCAGTTTAGCATTACGCCAGCGTCACTGGATTCCAATTCGGCGCAAGTGGCGCTGGAGCTCGGCGCGCTGACCGTGAATTACGCGCATGGCCCGCTGGTGCCGACCCAGGTTTCCTGGCCGGGAACCGATGGCATGCAGACAGCGCGGTTGATCATCACGCCGGTAACTGGCGGCAGCCCGATTGAAATCGACGCTTCAGGCCCATGGGCTTTGTTTCGGCTATTTTCACAAGGTAGTCTGGTGCAGGCGGGCTCGTCGAACAATTACACGCTCACTTTCACGCAAGGCGGGCATACGGCTAGCTTCAGCATCAGCGCGGGCTCAGTGCTCAACCCGTTCGCGCCCGGCGTGCTGGCGAATTTCCGCTGCCCGGCTTTGCAAGGCTGAGTTAGTGGGCGCGTTTCAACCGGCGGCGATAGGGTTTTTCGGCAAGCTGCCGGCACGTGGTGATTTTGTCCGCGCCAATGTGCCGGAGGATTTTGTCGCACCATGGGATGAATGGTGCCGCAGAATGCTCACCGCCTCGCGCACGGTGCTGGGTGAGGCGTGGCTGGAAGCCTGGATGGAAGCGCCGGTCTGGCATTTTTTGTTGCCACCTGGCGCCTGCGGACCACAGGCGGTCCTGGGTGTCTGGTTGCCGAGCATGGACAAAGTCGGGCGGCATTTTCCGTTTCTGGCCTGCGCGCTGGCAGCGTCAGTTGAGGATTTGCTCGGCGGTGCCGGGTGGCTGCTGGCTGCCGAGGCGGCCGGGCTGGCAGGCGTCGTGGAGGATGCTGAACAGGGCGCTATCGCCGCCATGCTGGACGCACCTACCGTCTGCGCAGCACTTGATGGCCCGGGTTGGTGGACAGACGGCAGTCCTCAGGTAAAATCATTTCGTATAGACACAACACAACTGTTGCCAGTTGAATACGCAGGGGCAATGCTGCGCGACATGGTGAAAGCGGAGTCCTGAGGAAACAATGCTGCAAACGCAATCATGGGCGGCGACCGATGTTGGTACGGTGCGCAAGCATAATGAAGACAACTTGCTATGCCGGCCAGATATCGGGCTTTGGGTGGTCGCTGATGGTGCTGGCGGGCATGATTCCGGCGAGGTTGCATCCGGCATGATTGTTGCCGAGTTGAACAAGCTGGATGGTCATCATACCGGGTCGGAGTTATTGTCTGAGGTACGGCTAACGGTCAGCCGGGTGCATGCTGCTTTGCGCGAGGAAGCCGCACGGCGGGGCGGCAACGCGGTGATCGCCTCAACCTTCGTATCGCTGATCATTCGGGACGGTCATTTTGCCTGTTTATGGGCCGGGGATTCGCGCGCTTATTTGCTGCGCGGCGGTCAATTGCTTCAGGTGAGCCGGGACCATAGTTTGGTGCAGGAATTGGTTGATAGTGGCAACCTTAATGAAGCCGATGCTGAGCATCATCCGCACGCCAATATCATCACCCGCGCGGTTGGTGCTGAAGAGGAAACGCTGGAGCTTGACAAGGTCATTGGCCGCGTTGAGCCCGGTGATATATTCTTGCTCTGCAGCGACGGGCTGACCAAAACACTCTCGAACCCGGAATTGCAAACACTACTTTCCAAACAGGATTCCGTACCGCCGCCTGACCGGCTGATTGCGGCGGCGATCGCGCAAAACGTGAATGACAATGTGACGGCGGTGGTGATCGCCGTCCAGTAAACGCCAACCCTCGGTGTTCAACTAAAAAACCCGGCGTGAATGCCGGGTTTTTCGCAGGCGGTTGGCAAAATCGGTGGGCTGGAACGCGGCGACGTGCCAACCCGTGTCCGACGTTAGATTTTGGAGTTGGTTCCGAGGTTCCAGCCGGTGGTGGAAGGAGTACCGGCGGTGCCGTCTTTGGCAGCTGGGGTGTTCTTGATGGAGAAGGTGCCCCAGTTGAGGTTGATGGTTTCGGTTGGGGCATCGGTACCAGCGCCGCCGAGACCAGCGAACTGGTAGTTCGAGATCACGACATCGGTGAGAGTGATTTCACTATAGGTGATCGGGCCGGTCTGGTCCTGACGCACGAAGGAGATCACCATGTTGCCAAGGATCTTGCCGCTGAAGCTGAGTTCAAACAGCTTGGTGCTGGCAACATCATAAATTTTGGTAATCACAACTTCGCTGACCGCCGACAAAGAAGAGTCAACGGTGCCGACTTTACCGACACGCGAGCCAACAGAGCGCTGCTGACCGAAGGTCGCGCTGAGAACTTCAAACGTATTTTCAAAACCTTTGGTCGTTACAGACCCTTGGATATCGGCGCTCTTTAAATAGATGGACATGGTTATTCTCCTGGGGGGGGTGATCGTTGACTGGTTAGGCAACCTTATATTGGAACGATCCTTCTGGACCGATCCCAACGGAAATCTGAGAGATATTGGTTCCTGCGGCCATGCAGCTTAAAACTTCAGCCGACAATTCCGGCAGCAACGTACGCGACAGAATATTTTCAACATTGCGGGCGCCGGATGAGCTTTCCTTGCAGCGTGCCGCAATCACTTCAACAAGTGCGGGATCGTAAGTAAAGTCCGCACGATAGGCATCTTTAACGCGTTTTGCGATCTTGTTAAGTTGCAGTTTTACGATTTGTTTGATCACCTCTTCCGACAGTGGGAAGTATGGCACGATCGTGACGCGGCCAAGGAAAGCGGGCTTGAAATATTTCATCAATTCCGGCCGTAACGCTTCGGCGAGCCCGGCTGCATCGGGTGCAGTTTCCGGGTCGGCAAATAGCTTGTCGATCAAGTCCGTACCGGCGTTAGATGTCATGATCAGGACAGTGTTTTTGAAATCGATGTCACGGCCTTCGCCGTCCTTCATGTTGCCCTTGTCGAACACCTGAAAGAACACATCCTGCACGCCTGGATGGGCCTTTTCCATCTCATCGAGCAGGATCACGGAATAGGGTCGCCGGCGCACGGCTTCGGTTAAAATACCGCCTTCGCCATAGCCCACATAGCCGGGTGGGCTGCCCATCAGCAGCGAGACTTTATGCTCTTCCTTGAACTCGGTCATGTTGATGGTGGTCAGGTTCTGCTCACCACCATAAAGCAGGTTCGCCAGAGTGAGTGCGGTTTCGGTTTTACCGGTGCCCGACGTGCCGACCATCAGGAACACGCCGATCGGCTTGCGCGGGTCGGTCAGCTTGGCGCGCGAGGTACGGATGGCCTGCGCCACGGCTTCCAACGCGTGCGGCTGGCCAACGATGCGGGCCTCCATCGCTTCCTTCAGCTTCAGTACGGTATTTATTTCATCTGATTGCATGCGGCCGGCTGGAATGCCGGTCCAGCTTTCGACGATCTCGGCCACAGCCTGGCCATCGACCACAGGGAAGATCAACGGCGTCTCGCCTTGCAGCATTTTCAACGCGTCATTGACACCATTCAGCTTAGTGCGCAGCGCGTCCTTATCTTCAGTATTGTCTTTATCTTCAATTTTGCTGCGAATTTCACTGATATCGGCAGCGAGTTTCTTCTCAGTCTCGAAGCGCGTTTCAAGCTCGGCGAGTTCGGCCTGCGTCTTCGCTTTTTCCTCGGTGATCTCGGCTATACGGGCTGCGTGTGCGCCACCGGTGGCCATTTCACGGTCCAGAATGCCCATTTCGGTATCGATCAAATCAATCCGGCGGCGGCGGTCTTCAATCGGTGCTGGCAAAGCCGCCTGGCTCATCGCCACGCGCGCGCAAGCCGTGTCGATCAGGCTGATGGCTTTATCGGGCAGCTGGCGGCTCGGGATAAAACGCGCCGAGAGCCGCACGGCTTCAGAAATCGCCTCATCGAGAATGCGGGTTTTGTGATGCTTCTCCAACGTGGCCGTCAGGCCGCGGATCATCGCAATCGCCATCGGCTCGGATGGCTCTTCAACCTTCACAACCTGGAAGCGGCGGGTCAAAGCGGCGTCTTTTTCGAAATATTTCTTATATTCCGCCCAGGTGGTGGCTGCGATGGTACGCAACTCGCCGCGCGCCAGCGCAGGCTTCAGCAAGTTCGCAGCGTCGTTCTGGCCGGCCTGGCCGCCGGCACCAATTAAAGTATGCGCTTCATCAATGAACACGATGATCGGCTTCGGGCTGGCCTTTACTTCATCGATGACAGATTTAAGTCGCTGCTCGAATTCTCCCTTCATACCGGCGCCGGCCTGCAACAAAGCCAGGTCAAGCGTGCGCAGTGTCACGTTCTTCATTGATTCCGGTACGTCACCTTCAGCAATCTTCAAGGCGAGACCTTCAACAACGGCGGTTTTTCCAACCCCCGCCTCACCGGTGAGGATCGGGTTGTTTTGCCGACGGCGGGTGAGAATATCGATCGCCTGGCGGATTTCGAAATCACGGCCGAGAATCGGGTCGATCTTGCCGGCTTTCGCGCGCGCGGTGAGGTCATAGGTAAATTGGTCGAGCGCACCGGAGCCACCGGGCCGCGCCACACCATCGCTACCACCAGCGGCGGGCGCTGTACCATCCACGGCTGCGGGGGCGCTTTGCGCTTCGCTGCTATTGGCGGTGATGGTCAGCATGTCGCGTTTCAACACATCAGGTTGAATTTTCAGCAATTGGCTGGAAGCTTCGCGGGCGCGGCGTGACAATGTTTCATCGGCGAGCAAAGCCCAGAGGAGATGGCCGGAGCGCATGCGTGATAGGCCATGCTCCATCGATGCCAGCAGCCAGGCTTGTTTTCCAAGATCGACGATGTCGGGCGACAGGCCGGGCGCGCGCGAATTACCAGTTTTCATTTTATCAAGGCCACGATTCAAGTCCGCAATGAATCGGCCATGATCAATGTCATATTGTTGAAATATCGCGGCGATGTCGGTGTCAGTGCCTTCGGAAAGCTTGATGAGCCAATGTTCAAGCTCAACATTATAATGGCTGCGCGACATGGTCAGCCCGGCGGCAGACTCCAGAGCTCGACGACAATGATCATCGAGGCGGCCGATGAGAGATTTCAAATCAATAGCAACCATGGAGCCTTCCTTTTTATTTTATACCCAATCAAGCTAAGGCGCTTAAGAAATCGACAAACTTTAGAATAAATTAAGGTTTTTTTAGAAATACAGCAGTGAAAAAATAGCTCGTCCTTGATTTTTTAAGTATGGAATGCGAACATTGTCTAGCCCTAGAAGCCCGATAAAGTAAGATGCTTTAGTGAAACTGTTTTACCTTGCAGCGCAACACGCTTGCAATTAGCGTTTCGTAATATCAAGAATGTAACACCGACGGGGAGAGGGTGCCGCAATGGTGATAGACGGGTTGGAACTAGAGAATTTGCTCGCACCGATTGCTGGTGATTTGCCTTCGGGGATTGACATCCGCAATGATTTCTCACCGGCGTCTTTATATTTCCGTTTGCGTGATGCGCGCAGTGAAGCCCGCGCGGCGGAACGTGCGGCTGACGCCAACCCAGGGTCGGAAGCTGGGGTAGCGGATGGTTGGCGCACCGTACGCGCCACCGCGCTGAAAATTTTAACAGAACATTCAAAAGACCTGGAAGTGGCAGCTTGGCTGACCGAGGCTTTGGTGCGTAGCGACGGCCTGGTCGGATTGTGTTTTGGCGCTCAACTGATTGAAGGCTTGGCTAGCGGGTTTTGGGATCAGCTTTATCCGATGCCCGATGAAGATGGCATCGCCACACGGGTGGCACCTGTCACTGGGCTGAACGGGGAGGGTGGCGATGGCACGCTGATTCAACCATTACAAAAACTGAAGCTTTTCAACGGCCCAACCGGTGAGCCTTTGTATCTCTTTCAGTATGAGCAATCTGCTGAGCTTGCGACCATTACCGATGAAAAGCGGATTGAAGGTCGGCTGAAGGCTGGCGTGTTGCCATTTGCGACTGTTGAAGCAGCAGCACGCGCTGCCGGTAGTGGTGTTTTCGTGGGGTTGAACAGTGCACTGCAGGAAGCCCTCGCCGCTTGGCGTGCCATGGGTGAGACACTTGACCGGTTGGCCGGACCGGACAGCCCGCCGACCCGCCGGGTTGCCGACGTGCTCGAGAATTTGGCGTCTATTATTAAGCCGTACCTACCACCCGATGTGGGTGCTGCGGCAGAAGTGACCCAACCGGAAGCTGCCGATGCCGTAACCGGTGACGGCGGTGGCGCAAAACGGGGCAAATTGGCAACGCGCGAAGATGCGTTGCACCAATTGAGCGAAATCGCAGCATTCTTTAAAAAGAATGAGCCGCAATCGCCGATGGCTTACACACTTGAAGATGCGATCCGGCGGGGCCGGATGAGCTGGCCGGAATTGTTGAAAGAGGTTGTCCGCGACGAGAGTCTTCGTAACAATATTTTAACCGGCCTTGGCATCCAACCTGGATGAAAACCAGTTAAGACGGCGATTATGCATGATTGACCCTTGGCGGGGGGGCGTTTTAGGCTAGGGTGAATAAAAACTGGAGAGGTAGAGCCCAACTAAGTCTTTAGCTTCGGTATCATATGAATTTCAGGCTTTCGCAGGAGACGTAAAATGAGTGGCAGTGTTCATGACAAACTGAACCGCGTGCGCAAGCCGCGTGTTCACATCAGCTATAATGTCGAAACCGAAGGTGCTCAGATCGAGCGGGAATTACCATTCGTGGTTGGCGTGATGGGTGATTTCTCTGGCGACCCAACGCAGCCGCTGCGCCCGATGGCGGACCGTAAATTCACCTCGATTGATCGTGATAATTTCAACGATGTAATGGCGCGCATGGCGCCGGGGCTGAACATCAAGGTTGACAATAAGCTGGCCGATGACGGTAGCGAAATGGCTGTCAACCTGAAATTTAATTCAATCGAGGATTTCGACCCCGGCCGGATCGTGGACCAGGTACCGGCTTTGAAGGCGATGATGGAAACCCGCAACAAATTACGCGACCTGCTGAGCAAGGCTGACCGGTCCGACGAGCTGGAAGGCTTGCTGGAAAAGATGCTGCAGAATGAACAGGAACTAAAAGCACTGTCGGGCCAACTCGGCCTCGACAAGAAGGAGGGCTAAGCGATGTCAGGCGCCCAAACCAACACCCAATCCTCTGCCGCGACCGGCACCTCGGAAGGCTTAAGCTTCCTTGACCAAGTGGTTTCTGCAACCAAACAGACCGAACCGGACCACGCACAATCGCTGGTGAAAAATCTTGTTGAGCAAGCCCTCAACGGGACCGTGACATTCGACAAAAACCTTTTGCGCACCATCAACAAAGCCATTGCCGCGATTGATGCGAAAATGTCCACGCAGTTGAATGCCATCATGCATCATGAGCGTTTCACCAAGCTTGAAGGCAGCTGGCGCGGTTTGCATCATTTGGTGATGAACAGCGAGACTGGCGCCGGGCTCAAGCTCAAGGTCATCAATATTACCAAGCGTGAGCTGAACCGGGATTTGACCAAAGCGGTTGAGTTTGACCAAAGCCAGCTGTTCAAGAAAATTTATGAAAACGAATTTGGCACACCGGGCGGCGAGCCTTACGGTGCGCTGATCGGCGACTATGAATGGACCAACCACCCTGATGATGTGGAGTCGCTGCGCTTGATTTCCAACGTTGCGGCGGCATCCTTCGCGCCGTTCATCTCCGCTGCCGGTGCCGGCATGTTTGGCTTCAGTGACTGGACCGAGTTGTCCAAGCCGCGTGACCTTGCGAAGATTTTTGAAACTACCGAATATGCCAAATGGCGCAGCTTCCGTGACACCGAAGATTCTCGTTTCGTCTCCTTGGTAATGCCCCGGGTATTGGCCCGCGTGCCATATGGCGCGGCGACCAAGCCGATTGAAGAATTCGCCTACGAAGAAGCCCCGCTGGATGCAGCCGGTGTGGCAACCGCGATGGACCATAACAGCTATTGCTGGATGAATGCCGCGTATGCCATGGGCGTTCGAATGACCGCAGCATTCTCGGAATCCGGCTTCTGCACCGCCATCCGTGGCGCTGAGGGTGGCGGCAAGGTGGATAATCTGCCAACCCATGTCTTCCAGTCTGATGATGGCGACATGGACGGCAAATGCCCGACCGAGATCGGCATTACCGACCGTCGCGAGTTCGAACTTTCCAATCTCGGCTTCCTGCCGCTCTGCCACTACAAGAACACTGATTACGCCGTGTTCTTTGGTGCCCAAACCTGCCAGAAGCCCAAGAAGTACGACCGCCCGGACGCGACCGCCAATGCCGCGATTTCAGCGCGCCTGCCTTACATGATGGCGACCAGCCGCTTTGCTCACTTCCTGAAAGTGATGGCACGCGACAAGATCGGCAGCTTCATGGAAGCTGATGAGTGCCAGCAATGGTTGAATCGCTGGATCAATAATTATGTGAACAGCAACCCGGCCGTTGGTGCGGAAAGCAAAGCGAAGTACCCGCTGCGCGAAGCCAAGATCGAAGTGAAGGAAATTCCGGGCAAGCCAGGCTCCTATAATGCTGTCGCGTATTTGCGCCCGTGGTTGCAGATGGAAGAGCTTTCCACCAGCATGCGCATGGTCGCCCGCATTCCACAGAAGGGTTAACATGGTGTCTGGCCAGACGCTGATCTGATGAAAAGCGCCTGGTCATGACCCAAGCAGGCGGGGCCGCCATGGCCGAAGAGTCTGACGGTACGATTAGAATCCCGCCGGAAGTGCCACTGCGTGATGCGGTGCTGCAAGGCGCGTTTTTCGGCGCGGCGCATACGCAAAATGCGGAGCGTCTGGCGGCGTTTATTGCGAGCCCGCAAGCCTCCCTCACAGCTTGGTTCGGCAAGAATGCCGCGTTACGGCTGGCGGGAGACCCGGTACGGCTGCGTGGCGCCATCGACCGCGACATCGTCGCACTCGATACCATGATCAGCCGCCAGCTTGACGCTTTGCTGCATCACGCCCGGCTGCGGCGCCTCGAAGGCACCTGGCGCGGGCTGGCTTGGCTGGCAGCACGGCTGGGATTCTCTGGCCGCGTGAAGCTGAGAATCTTAAATGTGAGCTGGAACGAAATCTGCCGCGACCTGGAACGCGCTGCCGAGTTCGATCAAAGCCAGCTATTTCGCTGCATCTATGAAGATGAGTACGGCATCGCTGGTGGCGAACCCTATGGGCTGCTGGTGGTTGACCATGAGGTGCGGCACCGGCCCGGCCCTGGTGCCGCGACCGATGATGTAACCGCGCTCGCCGCCCTTGCCACCATCGCAGCAGCGGCATTTTCACCGCTCGTGATTGCCGCCTCGCCCGCTATGCTGGGTGTGGATGCGTTTGCCGAGTTAAGCGGCGTGGCTGACCCGGCCTCCAGTTTTTCAGCCGCGGAATTTCAACGCTGGCGCAGCTTGGCGGTGCGTGATGATATTCGCTTCGTGGCGGTAGGTTTGCCGCGGACCTTGGCGCGGCTACCCTGGGATGAAAGACTAGGCCGCCATCGTGGCTTCCGCTACAGGGAAAGCGCTTACGAAACCTCGCATCGGGTTTGGTCACATTGTGGTTTCCTGGTGGCGGCCTTGGTGGCGCGGGCGTTTGAGGCATTTAGCTGGCCGGCCGATATGCGTGGCTATGATGTGGACCGGCTGGGCGGTGGTATAATCGAGGATTTGCCGGAACCATCTTTCTCCATCGACCCATCAGACGGGCTAGACCGCCCGGCGGTTGAGATCATGTTCACTGACCGGCAGGAGCGCGCTTTAGTCTCCGCCGGGCTGATGCCGATCACCGCATTACCCTTTGGCGGCGAGGCGCTGCTGGGTACCGCCCGCAGCCTGCAAACCCCGACATCCAAATATGTTGGCGCCAATGCCAACGTGGCGGCCGCCAATGCGCAATTATCGGCGCAATTTAATACAATGATCTGCATTTCCCGCTTCGCCCATTACATCAAGGTGATCGGGCGTGACATGGTAGGCTCGTTTAAAACCGCCGATGAAATTGAAGCCAGATTGCAGGCCTGGCTGATGCGGTTCGTGAATGCCAGCACCACCGCGGGACCGGAAACCATGGCGCGCTTTCCGCTGCGCAATGCCTCGGTCAAAATCATTGAAACGCCAGCCAAGCCGGGGGTGTTTGGCTGTGTCATCCAATTGCAACCGCATTTTCAGTTGGATGATATTAACACTTCCTTCCGGCTTATGACCGAGCTTGCGGTGCCCAAGCGCTAATTGGATAACTCATGTTAAACAGGGACAGTGACCATGGTTGAAACAACGCAGCAGGCCGGTGACTTATTCCGTGACGGCCACTTAACCGAGGCGGTGGCGGCGGCAACGGCGGCGGTGAAAAAATCGCCCACAGACTTAGGTCAGCGCGTGCTGTTGGCTGAACTCCTGCTGTTCGCCGGCAATCTGGAACGCGCCGACGTAATCCTGGATGCGGCCAGTCAGGTTGATCCAAGTGCGGCGGTGGTGATGTCGGAATTCCGGCAATTGCTGCGGGCTGAGACCGCCCGCCGGCAGCTTTACCGCGATGGCAGGGTACCGGAATTTTTGGGCGAGCCGGAACCGACCGAGCGTGCCTCACTGGCCGCACTGGTTGCGTTACGCGCAGGTGACATTGCCGATGCATCCGCCAAGGCTGCCGAGGCTGAAACGTTGCGACCACGCGCACCCGGCATGGCCGGCGACACCGCCTTCGATGATTTCCGCGACGCCAGCGATTTGCATCCGGGCTTTATCGAAACCCTCACCAGTACCGGTAAATATTTCTGGGTGCCGGTCTCGCGTATCGAATCGATGGTATTTCACCCGCCCAAACGCCCGCGCGATTTAGTGTGGCGCCGCTGCTCAATGACCGTGATCAACGGTCCGGATGGCGAGGTTTATGTGCCGGCTTTATATTATGCTGAGCCCGATGAAACCGATGACACCCACCGGCTGGGGCGCGAGACTAGTTGGAGCGATGAAGCCGCTGGTCCGGTCCGTGGCTTTGGCCAGCGGGTTTTCCTGGTGGGTGACGAAGCGCTTGGCATCATGGACCTGGATACGCTTGAATTTACCAGATGAGTGATCCTACGCTGAACCGTAGCGCGGCCTCGAACCAGTTTCTGGAGCGCATGCGCGATTCCGGCGCGCGGGTGAAATTGTCGTTACTGGACCGGCTGCTCGATGATGCGCCGGAATTGGAGCGTGACCGCCCGCTTTCGGCCAGTGAAGCGCTGGCGGTTTTGCGCCGGGCGGTGCGCCGAGATTTGGAGGCGCTGCTCAATGCCAAGCGGCGCTTTGCCTCTATCCCCCGGCAGTTTCCTGAACTGGCGTCGTCGAGTTTTGGTTTTGGCCTGCCAGACTACACGGCAGGCTCAATGAATGACCTCGCGTCGCGCGATGCGCTGCGTGGTGAGATTGAACGTTGCATCAAGCAGTTTGAACCAAGGCTGGTGCAGGTTGCGGTCAGCTTGGTGCAGAACAATGATGAGCTGGATACCACATTGCATTTGCGCATTGAGGCTTTGTTGCAGGCTGACCCGGCACCGGAGCCAATCAGCTTCGATACGGTGGTGAATGCCTCGACCGCTGAGATCGACGTGACCGGAGGCTCGAATGGCTGAATCGCTGCTGCCCTATTTCAACCGCGAATTGGTGGCCATCCGGCGGCTGACGGCAGAATTCGTCCAAGCGCACCCTAAAATTGCTGGACGGCTTCGGCTCAGCCCAGATGCTGTGGATGACCCGCATGTGGCACGGCTGCTAGATGGGGTGGCGTTTCTCTCGGCCCGCGCGCAGCAGCGGCTGGATGATGAGTTCCCAGAGCTGACCGACACGCTGCTAGGTGTGCTCTACCCGCATTTCCTCGCCCCGTTCCCCTCCTGCGCGATTGCGCAATTTGCACCCAAGCCGGATTTGCCGGGCATGACCGAAGTGCCGTCCGGGTTTATTCTGGATACTGAAGCGGTACGCGGCCAGTCCTGCCGGTTTCAGACGGCGGGCAATTTGCAGGTCTGGCCGGTGCGGCTGGAATCGGCGCGGCTGATGGGGCTGCCATTTACGGCCCCCGCCAACCCGCTGGCGGCGGGGGCTACGGCGGTGCTCCGGCTGGTGCTGCACACACTGAACCCGGATACGAAGTTCTCAGCACTTGGGCTCGATAAATTGCGGCTCTATCTGCGCGGCGGTCCGGCCACGGCGCTGCCTTTGTTTGAGGCGATGGCAGGACACACTTTAAGCGTGGCGGTGGCTGATACACCGAACGATCCCAACCCGGTGATCCTGCCAAAAACCTCGGTGGCCGCCGCCGGGTTTGCGCCTGACGAGGCGTTGCTGCCCTGGCCGGCCCGCAGTTTTTCGGGCTTCCGGCTGCTAAGTGAATATTTCGCCTTCCCGCAGAAATTCATGTTTCTGGATATCGCCGGACTGGAAGCAAAAACCTTGGTGACTGAGTCCAATAAGGTTGAAATATTTGTCTATCTCAGCCGCACCACATCGGAGCTGGAGCGAGCGGTAAATGCCGAGGTGTTTGCACTTGGCTGCGTGCCGATGGTGAATTTGTTTACCCAGCGCTGCGAGCCGATCAATCTTGACCATAGCGTGACCGAATACCGGGTGCTGCCCGATGCCAGGCGTTCGGGCGTCATGGAAGTTTGGAATGTCACCAGCGTGAACGAGGTGCGGCAGGATACGTCTTCGCGGCCCTGGCGGCCGTTTTACCGTCTCACGCATGGCGCGGCGGATGTGGGCGGCGAGGGCGGGTTCTACCACGAGGTACGGCGCGACGCGCCACCCGCTTTGGGCGGCAGCGATACCTTCATCACCGCGTTTGATCCGGCATTCGAACCAGGGCAGCGCTCAGATTCCGTGCTCTCAGTGAATGCGCTTTGCCTGAACCGCGATTTGCCAGCAGAATTGCCATTTGGCGGTGGTCACCCAAGGCTGACGGCACTCAGCCCGCATCCGGGCATTCTGCAAATCTCCTGCCTCACCCCGCCAACGCCAACGCTGCGGCGCGAATTACGGGCCCGCGGTCCCTGGCGGCTGATCTCTCATCTCTCGCTCGGCCACCTCTCGGTCACTGGCGGGGCAGAAGGGGCGGAGGCGCTGAAAGAAGTGATGCGGCTTTACGATATGCGCGACACCGCTGAGACCCGCGCTGCCTTGGAAGGATTAGTATCTGTCACCGCCGCGCCTGGTACGGCGCGGGTGCCCAATAGCCGCTTGGGCGCGTTCTGCCGCGGGCTGGATGTGACGCTGGAATTTGAACCGCGCGCCTTTCAGGGGGCGGGGCTGTATCTGCTGGCCTCGGTGCTGGAACGGTTTTTAGCCCTGCACGCAACGGTGAATTCCTTCGTCCGCACCACGGTAAAATTGCGCGGCCGGGTTGACCCGGAGGTAAAATTCCCAGCCCGCGCTGGTGCCCGGACTTTGCTGTGAGCGGCCAGTGAGCGATAAATCTGCCCTTGCCGCTTTGAAAGCGGCGCCGCAGCGTTTCACGTTTGATGCCGCGGTACGGCTGCTGCTGCTGGCAGCGCATAAGCAACACCCGGAGGAACCGGTGCGCTTTACCGCCACACCAGTGCTCTCGCAGCCCTTGGCGGAGGTAACGCATGTTGCCTTGCCGGACGCGGCAGAACCGGCGCAATTGACCACGCCGCTGATTGGCCTAACCGGCCCTTCTGGCGTGATGCCACGCTGGTACACCGAGCTGGTGGCGCAATCACTGCGGCAACGTTCACGCGCCCTGCCGGCGTTTTTGGATTTGCTGGCGCAGCGCTTGGTAGCGGCCTTCGCCGGGGCGGCGGCAAAATACCGGCTGCATCGCTCAGCCGAGCAGGCCCAGCAAAATGCGGTGGAGGAGCCGATTGGCACCGCTTTGCTCGCCCTTACTGGCTATGCCACCGGCAATCTGGCTGAACGGCTGGCCGCCGGGCCGGATGTGCTGCGCCATTATGCCGGGTTTTACGCCGCCCGGCCACGCTCGGCCGACCGGCTGGCCAGCATGGTGTCGGATTATTTGGGGCGCCAGGTTGAAATTTTGGAATTTGCCGGGGCTTGGTTGAGCATTTCACCAGACCAACAAACCCGTCTGCCGCGCGGCCGTGCGCCGGGCGCCTACAATGCGCTCGGCCGCGATGCCGCCATCGGCACCAGGGTTTATGACCAGCAGGCGCGCTTCATCGTGCGGGTCGGGCCGTTGAACCGCGCTGAGTTTGAGGCGCTGCTACCAGACCGTAAGAAGCTGCATGAGCTGGTCTCGCTCATCCGCGCTTATGTTGGCTGGGAAGCGGATTTCGCGATCAATTTGGTGCTGGCGGTGCCTGAGATACCGGTACTGCGCACCGCCGGAGGTAGCGCTACCAACCCGCCCCGGCTGGGCTGGACAAGCTGGCTGCCGTCTGAAACGGGTCAGCTGCGCGGCCGGGAGGTTGCCAGCGAAGCGATTTTCGGGGCCACGCTGGTGGAATCGATGCCTTCTTTATAACCCTGGAAATTTAGGAAACCGGCGCGGCAAGCGTGCTTTGCGCGGTTGCTGGCGGGGCTTCATGCGGCTTCACCGGTAGGTCTGGCGCTGCTAGGCGGCGGCACTGGCCTTCCAGGCGCGCGCCAGCTTCAATGGCCAGCACGTCATGATGCACATCGCCGGTCACGCGCGCGGTGGCGGTCAGGGTGACCATTTTGCTACGGACCGAACCGGTCAGCGCACCGCAAATGCGTACCTCATTGGCAACAATGTCACCGGTCACGTTGCCGCCATCGGTGATTACCAGTTTGGCGACCTGAATGTCGCCGATCACATTGCCTTCCACCTGCAAATCACCACCGCTCTGCAAATCGCCTGTCACGGTCATGTCGTTGCTGACAATCGAAGGCACATTGCTCAGGCGGCTGATATTTTTGTTGCGATCAGGCACCAAAGGCGTGTTGCCCGCAGTAACAGTCACGGCGGAAGCGGCAGTTTTTTTATCCTTAAACATTAATGATAAACCTTTATAAAATGCAGCGGATCGAGCGGCTTGCCTTCATAGCGCGTCTCGTACAACAAATGCGGCCCGGTGCTCCAGCCGGTATTGCCAAGCAGACCAATTTGTTGATGCAATGAAATAACCTCACCGACCTTCACCTGAATTTTATCCAAATGCGAATAGCGCGTGGTCAGGCCGTAGCCATGGTCGATTTCCACGAGATAGCCATAACCCGTGCTCACACCGGCAAAACTCACAACGCCAGGGGCCGTTGCATAGACCGGCGTCCCGATCGGTCCACGAATATCAATGCCCACATGAAATTCCCGCGCACCGGTAAACGGGCTGGGGCGGTAACCGAACGGGCTGGAAATATCAACATTCGCCACCGGTGCCACAATCGGTAAATGTTGCAGTACCGCATTGAGTTCCTGCAGCTTACCGACATCCTGCATTAAATCGGTGCGCTTCTGGTCCATCGCGGAGGCCGCTGGCGTGTGGTCAGGCCCGCTGGCAGTAAGGTCTTTGGGCACCGGTTGCGCCGGCGGCGAGGCGGCAAGCTGATTAGGGTCAAGCCCGGTGGATTTTATAATGTTCTGAACCGAATCAATCGAGGTCTCGACCTGTTGAGTCAGTGCCTTTACCTGTGCCTGATCCGCCGCAATCTTCTGGTTGGCTTGGGCGACAGCATCATCACGTTGGGCCTGCATCTGGGCCATTTGGGCCTGCATTTGTGCGATCATGGCCTGACTTTGGGATTCCAGAGACTGCATCTTCGCTTGCGCCTGCTGGATGGCGCCATGCAGCGAATGTTCGGCCATGGCCGCATGCACCAGCCCGTTACTGGAGAGCGCCATGCCGATGGTGGCACAGGCTGACCACACAAAGAACCCGGCGGCCGCAATAGCGGCGATCACCTGCTCGCGCTGGGTGACGGTAACGGCAACCATTTTACCGCGGCCCCGCACCATGAATTGGCGCTCATGAAAATGCACGTCAACGAAATGAATGAGTCGCGCCTGAAGGTTCGATAAGCTCTGGTTCATTGCACTTCAGCCGATATTTTCGTGAGTGAGGTGCATGGACGATCTCTCAAGCTGGCTCGAATATTTCGGAAAGGTTAATCGGACGGATCGCTTAAGGCGTTCGTAAAATCATAGTTCGGCATCAAAATCCAGCAAAATCCAGCAAGACATGCAGTTTTCGTAAGATTGTAATGAAATGTCTACCGCAAGCCCTGCATGGCGGCGTGAATCATCGTTAAATGATCCGGAACTGCAAAGAGTTCGGGGGTGAGATGATTTATGGCATGGATGCTGACCGCCTTCGCGTCATCCCCTGCCTGTAAATGGATATGGTTTAAATTACCGGGAATTCTGAAGCAAAATGCCTGCGCGGAAACACTGAATAGGTCACCTTTTTGAATGACCGTCCCTGGCGGGTCGTTCCAAGCACATCTTATGTCAAATGGCCGATTGAAGGCGCGGCGGCCGATTGGGGTGCATCCCACACGCCGCAGCAATGCCGGGTCAATGCCGGTCTCCTCCATCGCCTCACGTGCCGCCGCCGCGGCGGCTATTTCCACCACGCCGTCGATTTCATCGATAAACCCACCCGGCACTGCCAGCAGTCCAGCCCCTGGGCTAAACCGGCGGGTAACCAGAACCACTTGCCCCGCCTCATCGATCAGCACCGCATCCGCCGCATGCCGGGCAAATAGCTGTACCACCTGCCCATCCGGCAATTCCACCAGCCCCAGAAATTGCACCGCCTGCGCTGGCTGGTCAGCAATCCTGGCGGCGATCACACGCGCAATCACCTGATGCTGCAATGCCGGGTCCACAACCATATGGTCCTGCACAAAGCCGCCCATCAGGCGGTGCACCCTAACCTAGCTGAAATGATGCCTAACCCATAAAAACGCACCAATAATCCAAATCCATAATAGCGCCGAAATACATGTCGCAAACAACAACATAAACCCAATCGGCCACGGCTTGCCCAGTGCCGGGTCGCGCGCCTGCCCGCGGTCCGCCCGGTGGCCCTGCTGAAGCGCCTTCGGCCTCACAAATTCTTCCAAATCCTCGTCCTGAATCAAATATTTATAACGACTTATCGCCGGATACTCGTCGCGCTCCGGCTGCCGAAAACGATCTCTCATATCTCCCACCCACACGCAAAGCCACGCGCAGCCCCATAACGCTTTGGCGTTAAGACTTCGTAATGTTTGCGTGGTGCGGTTTGCGGAATGGACGGCTACAAGATTAACCCTTCTTTGGGGGGCAAGGGGGGCCAAGCCCCCTTGGTCTTACGCGCTCAGCCCTCACCCTGCGGGCGTTCAAATGCGTCTTTCCCATCGAAGCTTTGCAGTTTTTCGATATGCATCCAGGTGAACTTAGCGCCGATGCGCTGCACCAGATAGCTGATTTCGGGCTGGCCGTTGGCAAGCGAGGCGTTCAAATTGATCGGGTGTTTGAACATGAAGCGGCAAGCGAAGTGATCAACGAGGAAGGTTTGGCCGCCGGAGGAGGGATAAACCTGCACGCCGCGGTTGGAGACGCCGTTGAGGCGGAACGGGGTGTCCTCAGCGATTTCGGCCAAGGCGTGGCCGAGCTCTTCGGAGCCCAGGTCAGATTCCAGAAACACGTCGATCCCGACCAGTTCGCGGGTGTTGGGTTCGGTGTGGGCGGTGAGATCTGGCCAGGCAACGAGTTCGAATTTTTTGTAGTCGCGTGATGGCAGGTTGGAGGAACGGCCGAGATTACTGATCACCTGGTCGGTGAAGGCATCGGTGCCCACACCATGGCCGCGTGGTGAGAGATCGCCGGTCAGGTTCTTGCCTTCGGCCAGCGTGATGAACAAAGCCTGTTCAATGGTGGTAGCTGACTCAAACGCCCCTATATGACGCAGCATCATGATGGCGGCGGAGAGCAAGGCGGTTGGGTTAGCAAGGCCCTTACCCGCGATTTGCGGGGCCGAGCCGTGCACGGCTTCGAACATCGCGACGTGATCGCCAAGGTTGGAGGAGGGCGCGATGCCAAGCCCGCCAACCAGGCCGGCCGCGAGGTCCGAAATAATATCGCCATTCATGTTGGAGGTGACGATCACGTCAAACTGCTCAGGCGCAATCACCAGCTGATGCGCACAATTATCGATAATAATATGGTCCTGCGTAATGCTTGCGAAGTCTGGGCCGACCTTCTCAAACATCCGCTTCATCATGCCTTCCGTGAGTTTCATGATGTTGGCTTTGGTCGCGCATGTCACTTTCTTGCGGTCTTCGGCCATCGCCAACCCAAAGGCGGCGCGGATAATGCGCTCGCAGCCCGGGGCGGTCATTAACTTAAGGCACTGCGCCACCGACGGGGTCTGCATATGCTCGATGCCGGCATACACGTCTTCCACATTCTCGCGCACGATCACCATGTCGATGCCACGGCCCGTGAACGGGGTGGTAATGCCTGGCAGCTCGCGCACCGGGCGGATATTGGCGTACAGCTCAAAATGCTTGCGTAAGGTCACGTTGGCGGATTTGCCGCCGAAGCCGACCGGGGTTTCCAGCGGGCTTTTCAGCGCCAGGCCGTTGCGGGCGATGCTGTCGAGTGCTTCGCGGGTCACCCCGGTACCGATACCTTTTTTGAATACTTCCGCTCCGGCTTCGGCCGTTTCCCATTCGATGGGAGCGTTCGCGGCGGCCAGAATTTTCATAGTGGCGGCCATCACCTCGGGGCCGATGCCGTCTCCCGGCAAAGCTGTGACTTTGGTTTTGGCGGGGAAATTCTCGGCAGCGGGCATGGCGTCTCTCCAGTTTTACAACTGGAAGCAGTTTATAGGCTGGTCATCGCAGATAAGCTACCGCACTGCGGCAATTCTCTAATGCGCTGCCCCCCAGTTGGTCCCGATGCCGGTTTCAACCGTCAGCGGGACTGAGATGGCCACGGCATCCTGCATCGTCGCCTGGGCGATGGCAGCGGTGGCTTCTGCCTCATCATCAGGCGCTTCGAACAGCAATTCGTCATGCACTTGTAGCAATAGCCGGGCGGAGAGGTTGGCTGCTTTCAGGGTGGCGGGAAGTTTAACCATCGCGCGTTTGATGATGTCTGCCGCACCGCCTTGTAAAGGCGCATTGATGGCTTGGCGTTCCGCATAGGCGCGTAATTGCGGCATTTTGTCCTTAATGCGCGGCACCCAGCACCGCCGCCCAAATGGCGTGAGCACAAACCCGTCAATCCGCGCTTGTTCCTTGGTATTATCCATATAGGCTCGAATTTCCGGGTAGCGTTTGAAATAGGCGTCGATATATATTTTGGCCTCACCAGCGCTAATGCCTAACTGCCGCGCCAGACCAAAGGCCGAAATGCCGTAGATAATCCCGAAGTTAATTGCCTTGGCGCGGCGGCGGGTGGCGGAATCCATGCCTTCCATCGGCACGCCAAACACTTCCGATGCCGTGCGGGCGTGAATATCCTCACCGGCGGCGAAACTTTCTTTCAAGGCCGGAATATTCGCGACATGGGCGAGCAAGCGGAGTTCGATTTGTGAATAGTCAGCCGAAATGAGTTTATGGCCCGGCGCTGAGATAAAGGCCTTGCGAATACGTGCTCCTTCAGTGGTGCGGATGGGGATGTTTTGGAGGTTTGGGTCATTGGAAGACAGCCGCCCGGTGGTGGTGGCCGCCATCGCAAAATTCGTGTGCACGCGGCCGGTTTGCGGGTCGATCTGGTTGATCAGCGCATCTGCATAAGTGGATTTGAGTTTTGATAATTGCCGCCAATCGGTCACACGCTGGGCGATCTCGTGGCCAGCTTCCGCCAGGGCTTCCAGCACCGAGGAATCCGTGCCCCAAGCACCGAGTTTGCTCTTTTTACCACCGGGCAGTTTCAACACGTCGAACAAAATTTCACCGAGCTGTTTGGGGCTGCCGACATTGAAGCTCTGCCCTGCCAGCTTGTGAATTTCAGTTTCGATGTCCGCCATACGAGCACCGAATTCGACCGACATTGATTGCAGATCATCCCGGTCCACCATCACGCCGGCAAACTCCATGGCGGTGAGGATGGGGATAAGTTTCTTCTCGGTGAGTTCATACAAAGCCAGCGCTTTGTTGGGGCGCAATTGCGGTTTTAATAATTCCCACAGGCGCAGCGTGATGTCAGCGGCTTCGCCAGCGTAAGACGTTGCGCGTGGCAGCGGCACATTCGCAAAAGCCAGCCGGTTGCGGCCTGACCCGGAGATGGAATCATAGGTCTGTGGGGTATGGTTGAGATGCAGCAAAGCGAGGTCGTCACGCTCATGCCCATGCAAGCCGGCATCCTGCGCGTAGGAAATCAGCATCGTGTCATCAAGCGGGGTGATGTTGGTGATACCGGCGCGCGCGAGAATTTCAGTACCATATTTGGCGTCGTGAAAAATCTTCAAAACCGCCGGGTCAGCCAACAAATCCTTCAACGCGCCCAGCACTTGCGCCGTGGCTAATTGTGGTGCGTCATCCAGCGACAGATTATGGCCGAGCGGTATATAAGCGGCCTGCCCCGGTGCGGTGGCCACCGCGATGCCAACGATGTTACCGTGCAGGGAGTTACGGTCATCCGTCTGCATATCGAGCGCGAAACGCCCCGCAGCTCTCGCAATGGCAATGAGGCTTGCCAGCGTATCCTCGTTGGTGATGGTGCTATAACCAGCAAACGGTGCCGCCTCAGAGGGTGGCGCTGCGGTAGTAGCTTGTTGCGTCTCGGTAATCGCCAGCCGTTGCTTGATACTTTTGAAATTCTGCGCATCCAGAAAGGCTGAGAGCGTCGCCTCATCCCAATGCTTCACCACAAAATTCTCAATCGGCTCAGGCAGCGGCGCGTCATCGCGCAATATCACCAACTGCTTAGAAATGCGGGCAGCGTCGGCGAACTCAATCAGGGACTCGCGGCGCTTGCCGGGCTTCATATCCGGTGCTGCCGCCAGTACCGCTTCCAGCGTGCCATATTCGTTAATGAGCTGCGCCGCACCTTTCGGCCCGATGCCGGGAACGCCCGGTACATTATCCACCGAATCGCCAATCAGCGCCTGCACCTCAATCACCTTATCGGGTGTCACGCCAAATTTGGCTTCCACTTCGGCCAGGCCAATCGGGGTGTTTTTCATCGGGTCCAGCATGGTGACGGACGGCCCAATCAGTTGCATCAAATCCTTGTCGGAGGAGACAATAATCGCCTCGCCCCCCATTTCTTTTACGGCTTTGGCGTAGGCAGCGATCAGGTCATCAGCTTCCCAATCCGCCAGCTCGATCGAAGGCAGGCCAAAGGCGCGGGTCGCCTCGCGGATCAGCCCAAATTGCGGCACCAACTCCGGTGGCGGTTCAGGCCGCTGGGCTTTGTATTTATCATAGAGCCGGTTGCGGAAGGTCTTCGACCCTGCATCGAAAATCACTGCGATATGGCTGCCCGTATGGTCCTTGATCAGCCGCGATATCATGTTGCAGAAGCCGAATACCGCATTCACATGGATACCGTCCGGCCGCGTCATTGGCGGAATCGCGTGGTAGGCCCGGAAAATAAAGCCCGAGCCATCCACCAATACCAGGCGGGGCGCTGCGCCGGGAAGGCTCAATGGCTGTGGTCCACGGAACCAGGTTCGAGGATGAACAGCTTCGAGCAGTAAGGGCAGGTAATCTGCGCGCCGGTGATTTTCAGATACACTTTTGGGTGACCATAGGCGCCATTGCCGCCATCGCAGGAGACAGAGCGGGTTTTTACGTGGACAATCTCAGTCGGTGTGTTGGGCGTGCCATCCGGCATGTGTGGGCCTCTTTGTTTTGGGTGAATGCTTGCTGTGCGTATGATAGCTGTAAAGCCGATGGGCTCAAAACTTTCTACCCTCGTGCTATTATTGTGGCTTGCCGGTTGCGTGCCGATCCCGTTTGGCGTGCCGAAAGGCACGGCCGAAACCCCCATTATCACCAGCGGGGTGTTCGCCCTGCCTGATGGCGCGCAACTGCCCTACCGCCTCTACCCGTCCCGCGGCCCGGTGCGGGCGGTCGTGCTGGCGCTGCACGGCTATACGGACAGCCGGGATGGCTGGCTGATTTTAGCTGAACGCTTAAACGCGGCTGGGATTACCGTTTACGCCCCTGACCAATCAAGCTTCGGCGCCACTGTGAATCGCGGCCACTGGCCGGGCACAGCCACGCTGGTGGATGAGGCACGCGCCATGGCGGTGCAATTGCGTGCCCAGTACCCGCATACAAAACTGGTTTTAATGGGTGAGAGCATGGGCGGGGCGATCGGGCTATTGCTCGGGGCTTCCGCCAACCCGCCGCCGGTGGATGAATATATTCTCTCCGCCCCGGCCGTGTGGGGTGGCGATGCGATGAACCCCGCTTACCGCGTGGCCACCAAGCTCGGGGATATCATCATTCCCGCCAAACGCCTGACCGGCAGCTCGGCCCACGTGAAAGCCAGTGACAATCAGGCGGCTTTGATCGCATTTGGCAAGGACCCGCTCACCATCCATGCGCCAACGATTCATGATGTGGCCGGGCTAGTGGCGTTAATGGGGCAGGCCCAGGCAGCGTGCGGCGCGTTCAATAAACCCGCACTCATTTTATATGGCGGCCATGATGAGCTGGTCCCCGCCGAGGCAATGCGCAAATGCTGGTCACAGATACCGCAAACCGCCCCCGTGGTGCTGGCTTACTATCCGCCGGATTATCATCTGATCGAGCGGGATTTGGAACGCGCCACGCCGACTGCGGATATTATTGGGTATATTCTGGGGCAGGGCGTGCAGTCCGAAGCGCCGAGTGCGGCGACAGTGTTTCTCGCGGGGGGTTAATGACCTGCCTGTGCGTATTTCATGCGATGCTGGGCAGCTTCCCGCCTGCGCCGGAATGACGAATCAGGCGTACTTTTAAAACGCCGCCTCGGCGAAGATTTTGGTAATATTGCGGTCCCAATGGTTGTGGTAGCGGTTTAGCCAATATTCGGCTTGCGTCGGCGCACCGGCAGCGATGTGATGGAGGGGGGAGAGATAGAGCCGCTCATCGAGACCGTCCTCGTTTGTATAGTCGCGGTTGCGCAAACCCTGGTCGGCAATCAGCACGGCATCGCGCGCCAAGCTGCGTAAAGTGCCGTCACGGAATTCGGTATGGATGCCGGTTTTCGGCACGGCCGCGCGCAAATCCAGAATTTTTTCGTAGGATATATTGCGGCACAATTCATCCGCGGCTGCCAAGGCGGCGGGATCATAAAAAATACCGGTCCAGAAGGCGGATTGCGCAAGCATCATAGCGGGACTTCCAGAATCCGCGCCGCGTGTTTCGATGTAGCGCTTCAGCCGCACATCCGGGAAGGCGGTGGTGATATGGTCAGCGAAGTCGCCGATCGTGGCATACACGCCCGCCATCGCACCAGGCAGACGCCCGGCCATGAAGTCGCGGAACGACGCACCGGCAACATCGTGATAAACGCCGTCACGATAGACAAAATACATCGGCACATCGAGCAGCCATTCCACATAGGATTCAAACCCAAAGCTGCGGTTGAAAATAATCGGCGGAATACCGGTGCGCGCTTTGTCGGTATCGGTCCAAATCTGGGCGCGGTTGGAGAGGTAGCCAGTCGGTCGGCCTTCCATGAAAGGCGAGTTCGCGAACATGGCGGTCGCCAGCGGTTGCAAAGTGCTCGCCACCCGCATTTTGGTGACCATATCCTGCTCGGATGAGAAATCGAGATTCACCTGCACGGTGCAGGTACGCAGCATCATATCCAGCCCCAGCGTACCTACCTTGGGCATATAATCGCGCATGATTTTGTAGCGGCCCTTCGGCATGAAAGGCATGCCGGCGCGCGTGGCGGTCGGGTGAAAACCGAGCGGCATGAAGCCCAGCCCCAAGGCCGGCCCCAGCCGCTTGATGCGCGCGATGTGCTTATCGAGTTCGCGCTTGGTTTCATGCAAGGTGCGCATCATGCCACCGGAGAGCTCAAACTGCCCGCCCGGTTCCAGCGAGAGCGACGCGCCATCCGCCTGCAGGCCGATGATGTTACCATTATCGGTAATCGGGGTCTGGCCTTCCAAATCCTGGATCACCCGCAACAGCGCCTGAATGCCAGGCTTGCCGTTCACAGTCTCATAAGCGGGTGGGGTCAGCGTATCGAGATGGAAGCCAAACGCCTCATGCTCGGTGCCAATCGAATAGGCCGAGGGTTGCTTGCAACCGGCGGCAATGTAACCCACCAGGTCCTGAATGCCGGTGATAACGGTGTTGTCGGCGGATCCGGGGTTCGACAAAATCTACTCCTGTGGCGGGTCCGTTGCGAGCATCAAGGCAAGCCCGGCGATGGCGGCGGTTTCGGCACGTAAAATCTGTGCCCCAAGCGACACGCGGGTAACTTGGGGATGTGCTCCGATACCGGCAAGCTCGGCATCGGTAAAGCCGCCCTCGGGGCCGACCAGTAATGCGGATGCTGCGCTTGAAAAACGTAAAAGCCGGGCAGTTCGGCGCTCATCGGCAATGAAAAGGCTTCGGCCCGCGGGCCATTGCGCCATTAACGCCGGAAGTTGCATCGGCGGCATAATTTCGGGCACCGCCAGACGCTCGCATTGCTCGGCGGCTTCAATGGCGATGGCGCGCAGCCGGTCCAGGTTCACATGGTCGGCCTGGGTGCGCATGGTAATCACCGGCTGGATGCGCGAGACCCCTAATTCAGTGGCTTTTTCCACCACCATGTCGGTTTTGGTGCGCTTGAGCAAGGCGAAACACAGCCATGCATCCGGCTCAGGCGCTTGCGGGCGGGTTTGCTGGTGGGGCGCGAAAGTAACTTTCTTGCGGGTCAGCTCGGTAAGCTGCGCCGCCCATTCGCCATCCGCACCGTTAAAGAGCAAGACAGTGTCACCCACCGCGCGGCGCATGACATTTGCAAGATAATGTGCCTGCGCCTCACTACCGGGGGCATTAACCCCCTCGGCGAGGGGGGCTGTGACGAAAAGCCTGATTGACGAAGTGCTCATGGCAGGAGGATTAGCAGGCATGGATGGATTTACCGATATCCGCGAAGGCGGTTGGGTGCGGCATTTGCCAAGGCGCTGGATTCCCTACGCCATTTTGGCGCGGTTCGACCGGCCGATCGGCGCCTGGCTGCTGTTTTTGCCTGGGCTATGGGCGATTCTATTAACATCGCGCGGGTTTTTTATGGGCGTCTGGCTGACTGCGCTATTCGCGGTGGGTTCGCTGGTTATGCGCGGCGCCGGCTGCGTGGTGAACGACCTTTGGGACCGTAAGATGGACCGGCTGGTGACCCGCACTGCCAAGCGGCCTTTGGCTTCCGGCATTTTGAAGCCGGTTGATGCGCTAGCGTTTCTGGCGGCCTTACTCACGCTGGGGCTGCTGATCCTGGTACAGCTGGATACCACCGCCCGGTGGCTGGGGGTACTCTCGCTGCTGCCCGTCACGCTCTACCCGCTGGCCAAGCGTGTGACCTGGTGGCCGCAGGTGGTGCTGGGATTCACCTTTGGCTGGGGCGCTTTGATGGGCTATGCGGCAGGGTATGGCGGCCTGGCTTGGCCGGTGGTGCCGCTCTACGCCGCCGCGATATTCTGGATTCTGGGGTACGATACAATTTACGCCCATCAAGACCGCGAGGATGACGCGCTGATCGGCGTTAAATCCACCGCCCGGCTGTTTGGCGCCAAGACCAGACCGTTTTTGCTGGTATGCTATGGCGCCACAATTTTGCTGCTGGCGGTGGCCATGGCAGGCGCGCACCTTTCAATTTTTGGCATTCTGGCGTTGGTGCTGCCCACTGGTCTGCTGGTCAGGCAGATTTATGCGCTAGATATTAACAACCCCGAACTTTGCCTGCGTCTGTTTAAGTCCAACCGCGAGGTTGGGTTGGCGGTGGCGGCCGCGATCTTGCTAGGGCAAGTAACCTAAGCTGTTGTTGCAAGGCGCGTGAGCGCCGCGGCAATCCATCCTGCTTCGTGACCAAGCCCAGATGGATTGCTAGGTCCCGTTGCCAGGGTTTCGCAGTGGGAGGTGAAAGTTTTTAGAAAATATTCAAAAGAGAATGCAGCAGGCCCGGCTTCTCGTTGGTTTGTTGCGGCGTCGGGCCGGCGGTGACGGGCTGGCCGGTGGCGGCATTATCCTGCAGGCGGCGCGCTTCGGCAGCAGCGTCAACCGTTGGGGCCGGGGCCGGGCCGCTGCCCATCAGGCTGCTGACAAAACCAGGAGGCTTGGAAGCAATCAGCGCGGACTGGTTCACATCCGCCCGGATGCCCGCAGGCGGCGTGGGGCCAGCGGCTTGCAGCAAGGCCTGTTGACCAGGCGTGCTGCCCGGCGTGGGGGCCAGGGCCGAGGCAGGCGATAAAGTGGTCAAGCCAGCCTGCCCGGCATCAACCTCTTGCGGGCGGGGCTCGCCTGGGTTTGGCTTCGGCAGATTAGTGCCCAGCTCCGGCGGCAGGGAAAGCGGCGCCTGGGTGCCGACATCAAACGCATCGGGCGGGTTGGCTTCCAGTCCGAAGGTTTTCTTAATATTTTCACCGCCGCAACCGGCGAGGGTGATGGAAAGGGACAAAGCGGCCAGGCCGTTGATGAGATGATTGCGTTTCATGGAGCCTTCCTATCGCTGCCCGCGTTTCCCCGCAACAGGCTCTCCGCCATCAGAACCCCGACCCCGCAAACAATCGCCGCGTCCCCCACGTTAAACACGTACCAGGAATAAGGGCCGATATGGGCCTGGATGAAGTCCACTACCGCGCCGTAATGCAAGCGGTCCAGCACGTTCCCCGTGGCGCCGCCCGCAATGGCGCCGATCGCGAGCGTGGTGGTGAGGTATTTAGTATTCCAAAGCCATATGATCAGGGCGGACACCACCGCAATCGCCACGGCGGCGAGGATGATGGTGCCAGCCGCCCCTTCGCCATTGAACATCCCGAACGTAACGCCGTGGTTCCAAACCAGCACGAAATTGAGCACTGGCAGCAGCACCAGGAAATGCCCGTCAGTCAGGTTCAGCGGGTGCAAAACGGCCCATTTGCTGGCCTGGTCGGCCGCCAGCACAATGAGGCCAAGGAGAATGCCAGTGAGGCGGCGCTTCATGGCAGGTCTTTCATGCGAGAGATAACGCCGTCATGGCGCGCGCCGCGAAGCAATGCATTTTTTGAGAGTCCGCTCACCCTACAGCCTCGCAGCAGCGAATACATAAAGTGGGATGGTTTTTGTTGCTGCCCACTTCCGGCAACACGCGCCAGCAGCGCTCGCATTTGGTGCCGGGGGCGGTGGTGGCACCATTGGTATCACCAAACACCGCGCCGGAGGTGATGCAGATATCGGCCCACATATCCTCGTCAGCAAGGATATTCTTCGCCTCAGCGGCGATAACCGCCACCGCCTGTAATGAAGAACCGATGGTTTTATCACGTCGCATCGCCTCAATAGCACCGGTGATGGCGCTGCGCTGGGTGCGGATATTATTCCAGGTTTCGGCCAGAGCCTCATTCTGCCAGCCCGCTGGAATTTCCGGGAATAAGGTGAGATGCACGGAGGCGTCATCACCAAAGCGCGTCACCCAGGCTTCTTCAGCCGTGAACGGTAATGCCGGGGCCAGCCAGGCGGTGAGGCAGCGATGCAAGATATCCAAAACCGTGCGGCAGGCGCGGCGCTTTTTGGAATCGGCGCGGTCGCAGTAAAGGGAATCTTTCCGGATATCGAAATAGAAGGCGGATAAATCGGTTGAGCAAAAATGATGGATGGCGGGGTATACCCCGGTCCAGTCATGAGATTGCACGGCTTTCTGCACCAGCGCGTTTAGTTCCCACAAACGGTGCAGAATGAGTTTTTCCAGCTCCGGAAATTCCGCTTCAGGCAGCTTTTCAGCGTCGGTGAAACCATCGAGCGAGCCCAGAATCCAGCGCAGCGTGTTGCGCAGGCGGCGGTAAAGCTCGGCCTGCTGCTTGAGGATTTCAGGGCCGATGCGCAGATCTTCTGAGGTATCAGAATTCATCACCCACAGGCGCAAAATATCCGCACCGAATTTGTCGTTCACTTCCTGGGGTGCCGTGACATTGCCCATGGATTTCGACATTTTGCGGCCTTGCTCATCCAGCACAAAACCATCCGTCACAATTGCCTTGAAGGGCGCGAAACCTTGCGAGCCGACGGATTCCAAAAGTGAGGCCTGGAACCAGCCGCGATGCTGGTCCGAGCCTTCGAGATACACATCCGCCGGCACTTTCATGCCACGGGCTTTTAAAACAAACGCATGGGTGGAGCCGGATTCAAACCAGACATCCACCACATCCATAATCTGTTCGTAGTCATCGGCCTTGTATTGGTCGCCCAAGAAATCCTGCGCCGGGCGGGCGTACCAGGCATCCGCCCCTTCGGTTTTGAAAATCTCGACAATGCGGGCCATCACTTGCGCATCGCGCAGCGGCTCGTGCGTGTGTTTGTCAACAAAAATCGCAATCGGCACGCCCCAGGCGCGCTGCCGGGAAATGCACCAGTCGGGGCGGGATTCCACCATCGAGCGGATGCGGTTGCGGCCAATTTCCGGCACAAAATGCGTGGCATCGATGGCGGCCAGCGCATGCTCGCGGATTTTCTCCTCGCCATCCATGCGGATAAACCAGTTCGGCGTGGCGCGGTAAATCAGCGGCGCTTTGGAACGCCAGGAATGCGGGTAGGAGTGCATGAAATCGGCACGGTGCAGCAATGCACCAGCTTCAGTCAGCGCCGCGCAAACCGGATCGGCGGCTTTGTAAACATGCAGGCCGGCGAACAAGGGAACGGAAGGATAATAGGTACCGTCACCCTGCACAGTATCGGGCACCGCAATGCCATTGGCGCGGCAGAGGAAGAAGTCATCCTCGCCATGGCCCGGCGCCATGTGGACGATGCCTGTGCCAGCCTCAGTGGTTACGAAGTCGCCGAGCATGACCGGCACTTTTAGATCGTAGCCGGGTGCCTGGCTGTGCAGCGGGTGATAGAAAATCTCACCGTCAAGTTCAGCGCCTTTGAAGTTCCGCAGAACTGTACGCGCAACAATGCCCGTCTTGGCGGCAAAATCTTCCAGCAGCGCTGTGGCGACGATCAATTTTTCACCAGCGCGCGCCAAACTGGCGTCGGACACCGTTGTCACTTCGATCACCACGTATTCAATTTCTGCACCCACGGCCAAGCCGCGATTGCCAGGAATGGTCCATGGCGTGGTGGTCCAGATGACGATGGCGGCATCTTCGGTCAGTCGTGGATGCCGGCCTTCGCCGGCATGACGGGATTCATCTGTCGCCGGAAACCGCACATAAATCGCGGTATCCTTCTTGTCGTGATACTCAACTTCCGCCTCAGCCAGCGCGGTTTTTTCAACCGGGCTCCACATCACCGGGCGCAGGCCGCGATACAGCGCGCCATTCAGCAAAAACTTGCCGATCTCCCCAGCAATCAGCGCCTCGGATTCAAAATCCATCGTCGCGTAACGGTGCGCCCAATCGCCCGCCACACCTAAGCGCTTAAATTCCTCCGCCTGCACATTCAACCAATGCTGGGCGTATTCACGGCATTCCTTGCGGAATTCTAATACCGGCACCTCGTCCTTGTTCTTTTTCGCGGCACGGTATTTTTCCTCAACCTTCCACTCAATCGGCAGGCCGTGGCAGTCCCAGCCGGGGATGTAGTTGGCATCCCGCCCGGACATTTGTTGCGCGCGGTTGATGACGTCCTTATGAATTTTATTGAGCGCGTGGCCGATATGCAGGTTGCCGTTCGCATAAGGCGGGCCGTCATGCAAAATGAAGGTCGGCTTGCCCTTGGCAGCGGCGCGGAGCTTGTCCCACAGCCCCATCGCTTCCCAGCGGGCGAGGGCTTTTGGCTCGTTCTCAGGCAGTTTCGCCTGCATCGGGAAGGCCGTGCGGGGCAGGAAAACGGTGGACTTATAGTCGGTTTCTGTATCACTCATGGAGCAAGGGGATTGAGGGGAACGGCTTACTTGTCAAGCAGCGCCCGCGCCTCGGCAGCATCCTGCAAAATCTGCCCCTTTAATTCCTCGAAAGAGGCGAATTTTTTTTCCTCGCGCAAGTAATGGTGCAGCGCCACTGTTATCTCCTGGCCGTATAAGTCCCCGGAATAATCGAATAAATGCGCCTCCAGGCGGGATTCCAGCCCGCCCACCGTCGGGCGCTGGCCCAAATTGGCCACGCCCTTCACCCAAGCCCCATCCGGCAGCCGGGCCGTGATGGCATAAACCCCGCGTGCTGGTTCCAGGTGCTGCTTTAAGTAAATATTGGCGGTGGGAAAGCCGATGGTGCGGCCGCGGGCATCGCCATGCGTCACCTCACCACGAATATTATGCGGGCGGCCCAACAGGGCGGCGGCGCGCTCCGGGTAGCCATCTTGCAATAGCCGGCGGATGCGGGTCGAGGAAATCGGCCCCTGCGCGTCTGTCACTGGCGGCACAATGCTCAGCCCCATGCCGAGTACCTCCGCTTGCGCGGCCAGAAACGGCACATCGCCGCCACGCCTATGGCCAAATGCGAAATCTGCGCCACAGGCTAGGTGCGCAGCACCCAGCCCATCAAACAGCACATCTCGCACAAATTCTGTCGCCGTCAGGTGGGAGAAGCTTTCGTCAAACGGCAGCTCATACACATAATCCACGCCCAAAGCGGCGAGTGCCGCGGCTTTTTCATGCCCCAATGTCAGCCGAAATGGCGGGTCTTGCGGGCGGAAAAACTCGCGCGGGTGCGGCTCGAAGGTGAGTACTGCCAGTTTTCGGTCCGGCCGGGCGGCGTGGGCGGCGCGCACCACCGCCGCATGGCCCAGATGCACACCGTCAAAATTGCCAAGCGCCACCGCTGCGCCACGGCAGGTTTCAGCAAGGCCGCGCCAGTCATTAAAAATTCGCATCAAACCCTTATCCCTACCCCATCTCATGAAAGCCTCATCCCTTGGCCCAAGGTCAATAGTACCGCATACTAAGCGCTCAAATGGGGATCCCCCAGGGAGATGAACATGCGCGCGCTTCTGAAGCTTCTGGTCAGTCTGGTTGTGATCGTCAGCATCGCCTGGGTCGGGCTATGGTGGTACGCGCAAGGGCGGATCCAGAACGGGTTCCAGGCTTGGGCCGAAGCACAGGCCGTGAACGGCGTTAAAATCTCCTATTCCAGTGCGGCGCGCGGCACCTCGCCCCTGCAAGCTTTGGTGACCATTAATAATCTGGTCTTCACGGTATCGCCGTCCGATAGTGACAATGTTTTAACTGTCACCCTGCCAAGCGTGGGCCTGCGTGTCGATGCCACCAACCCCACTGTCTTTCATGTTGATTTACCAAACAAAATCGCTGCTAATTTGAGCGGTAAAGGCGATGTCGCCATCAATACCGGGTTGATGAGTGCCAGTGAGCAGCTAGACCCTTCCGCCTTGTTCAACCCCGCAATTTATCCGTTCAAGGGTGGGGACTTCATCGCCAGTGACATCGATATTTTGGCGAGCCAAGGCAGCTTCCAGGTCATGCATATCGACAGCATCACCGGCCATTCTGATACCAACATCAACGCCGATTCCACTCAGAATGCGCTGGACGCAACGCTCACCATCGATGGTATGGGCCTCTCTTCTGTGTTGACGCGCCTTGCCTCGGTTCCGTTCAACGGCAAAATCACCCATCTTGGCTACAGCATTAGCCTGTCCGGCCCGGTGCCGCCCGATTACGCCACGCTCGCCGCCCAAATTCGCGCTTTGCCGGCGAGCGATAATATTGCCCGCCAAAAACTCATTGTGCCGATCATCCATAAATGGGCGGCCACCGGCGGGAATGGCAAAGTGAGCCTGGCCGTGACCATAGGGCCCACAGATGCCGCAACCGCCGCCAGCCTAAAATTTGACGGTAACCTGCAACCTACCGGTACCGCTGACCTTACCGCCAATCATCTGGAACAGCTCACCAGCGCCATCACCGCCGCTTACCCAGGCCTACAGGACTACATCACCCAGGGCGAAGCCATGCTGTCACAATATCTCAGCACCAGCCCCAGCGATGGCCAAAACCTAGCGATGCACGCCACCTATGGTCCTGCCGGCGTGACCATCAACGGCCAAAAAGTTGCCGACCAGCCGCCGCTGGACTGGGACCAACTCGCAAACCCGCCAGCACCGCCAGTAACGTCGGGGACCGGGCAGTAAGGGGAGTAAGGCCATAAGCTCTGCGCCTGGACCCCGCTAAGGGCACAGCCCTTAGAACCTAAATCAATGGATTCCAAAGGCTCAGCCTTTGGTGGGGGTGTAGGGGGCAAAGCCCCCCTAGGCTTCCTTCCTATCATTGCCCCGGTTCCAGCAGTTTCTGATAATATTGGTGGGTTTGGGGTGGGGCGGGTTTGGCGTCTTGTTGGATGATTTGTTGCTGGATGGCGGCGGCTGGGTTGGCTTGGTCGGGGTTGAAATTGGGGTCGGAGTCTTCATCCGGTGTGCCGTTGGGGTTGTCGCCGCTGCTGGGGCTCGCGCCATCCTCTGCGCCCACGCTGAAATTTAGTTGCTGTTGCGCGGCTTTGGCGAGGGCAGCTGCGGCCTCCTGCAGGTTCTTGATGGCGGCGGTTTCGGCGTGGCTGGCCTGGCCGTTATTGGCTTGGGCCAGGGCTTGTTGGGCCGACTGCATGGCGTTGTTGGCCGGGGCGAGGCCGGGGATGCTGATACCGTTTTTCGAAAGATTTTGGCGGGTGGCATTGAGCTGGCTTTGGATGGCCGATTGATCACTGGGTGCGGCAGTGCCGGCTTGGGTTGCGTTCAGCAGGGCAGCTTCCGCCTGGGTCATCTGTGCGATCGCCTGCGCGGCCGCACCGGCGGCTTGTGATTGTGCCATTTGCGCGGGCGTCATGGCGTGGGCGTTTTGCAGGGCGTTTAAAATTTGCTGGAACAATTTCAGCTCCTGCGCGGCCTGGGCGGTTTTGCCAGCGGCCTCATCGGCGACAATTTTCTGGGCGAGTTGTTCAAGGGCGGAAAGATGGAGCGGTTTATCCGGTTGCCCCGCGCTTGATTGCAATGCCGCGACATGCGCGGCAGCGGCTTGTTCCATCGCTTCGAGCAATTTTTGCAATGCTGTTGGGTCGGGCGGGTTGCCGTGCAGGCCGCGTTCGAGGGCCGCCATGAGTGCCTGGTTGCTGGCCGCGAAGCGTTGCGCGGGGATGAAATCCGGCCCGGCGGAAATCTCCAGCTCAAGCGCTAGTAGCCGGGAGATAACATCCGTCACATTGGTGTCGGCCAGCCAGATGGAGGTGGCGAGGGCGGATATTTGTATATCGGCAGCAGGGCTGATCGCGCTGGGGGGGCGCTGGCTGAGCTTTTGCAGCGTGATCGCGGCCGCGTGGGCGGTGGCGGGGGCGTTGGCGATGGATTGGCGGATTTTGGCGAGCGCGATGGCGGTAGAATCTTGCAGGCCCAGCCCCGGTAGGTTGAAAGTTCCGGGGGCGTTGGCGTCTGTGCTGGCATTCGCGACATTGCGGGCGGTGATGGTGATGCTAACGGGCTCGCCACCGAACGGGGACTTGGTGAGGTCGATAAGGGTGGCACCGTCGCCGGATTTTAACGGCAGCGGAAAACTGAGGGTGAGCGCGTTGGGAAAGCCAGCAGGCTTGAACGCGGCGGTTAGGGTGTTGAGGCCGTACGGGTCGCTGACATGCCAACGCAGTTTGATGATGTTGCCATGGGCAACGCTGGCTTCGGTAATCTGGATGCTGGGCGCTGCGGGCGGGGTGGCGGTGATGTTCCAGCGCCCAAGCCGGTGCCACCACGGGCCGATGGTGAGCGTGCCGGAATTGGTGATGGTGGCATCGGCGCGGTGGCTGGTCTCCGACAGGTCGGTGTTGGTGAAGCTGGCGCTGCCGAAATGGATTTTTGCCGCGCGGGCGGGGCCGTCGATGATCACCGTCAGTTGGCTGCCGGTGATGGTGGTGAGGGCTTCGCCGGGCAGCAGCACATGCGGGCCGGCGCCGGTGAAGCTGGGGGGCGTGACCCAGGCAGTGACATGCGGGCCCGGGAACGGCCAGTTTGGCAGGGTTAGCGCACCGGTCAGGCGGGTTGGGATGGCATCGCCCGCGATGATCAGGCTGGTGAGCAGGACCAGAGTGAGAAGGCCGCGTAGCGCGAATGGGTCGCGGGCGGCGGCGTGCAATGTAAGTTGCGGGGCTTTGGCGGTGGCGAGAGCGGCGGCAACCCGTGCTAGGTGGGCGTTCCAAAGGCCGTAATCATCATCGGTTTCTGGCGCGTCAGCCAAGGCCGCGAGCGGGCGGTGTTTTAAGCCGGAGGCGATTTCTATTCGGCGGTCGATGGCGGCGCGTTCAGGTGCCGCAAAATGTCGCGAGCCCCTGATGAGCAATCCAGCGGCGATGAACATGGTCAGGCAGAATAGCCAGCCACTACCTAAGTCCAGCAGCGCCAAAACCAGATAAAGCACAATGATAGCACATGCGGGTGCCGCAGCGATAATGAGCGCCTCGGCCCATAATACCCAACCGGCTTGCCGCCGGAGGGCCGTCAGCCGGGGATAATCTCGTGCGCCCATAAATCCTGGTGGGTTTGGCGGGGGGAGATCAGATGCGCTTGACCGCCATCCAGCAGCACGGCGGCGGCGCGGGGGCGGGCATTATAGGGGCTGCTCATCACCGCGCCGTAGGCTCCGGCGTCTAACAACGCCACGCGGGCGCCGGGGGCGAGATTGGGCAGCGGACGGTCGGTGGCGAAGGTGTCGCCGGTTTCGCAGACCGGGCCAACGACATCGGCGGGGCTGGCGGGATGCTGGAAATCAACCGGGCTGATCGGCAGAATGCCGTGATAGGATTCGTACAGCGCCGGGCGCAGCAGGTCGTTCATCGCGGCGTCCAGCACCACGAAGCGCTTGCCGCTTTGCTTTTGCAGAATTACCGAGGCCAGCAACATGCCGGCAGGCGCGACCAGATAGCGGCCAGGTTCCAGGAGCAGATTTACCCCGAGGTCACCGACGCTGTTGCGCACCATGGTGGCGAAGGCGGCCAGCGGCATGCCGGGTTCGTCGTAATAGCCGATGCCGATGCCGCCGCCGAGGTCGAGCGTACTGACGGTTTGCCCAGCATCACGCAGCGCCCGCACCATGTTGGCGGCTTTGGCATAGGCGGTGGCGTAGGGGGCGGGCGAGGTGATCTGGCTGCCGATATGCAGCGCGATGCCAACCGGGTTGATGCCGGGCAGGCTGGCGGCGTGGCTGTAAAGGCTGACGATCTCTTGGGCCGCGATGCCGAATTTATTATCGGCCAAGCCGGTGGTGATTTTGGCGTGCGTGCCAGCATCCACATCCGGGTTCATACGCAGCACGATATTGGCGGTTTTGCCCAAGCTCGCCGCGATGCCTGAGAGGATGGTAAGTTCCTCAGCGCTCTCAACGTTGATCTGGCCGATACCGGCGGTGAGGGTGGCGGTCAGTTCAGCTTGTGATTTGCCCACGCCGGAAAACACGATGTCTCTGGCCGGTACGCCAGCTTTTTGGGCGCGGAGAAACTCGCCTAAGCTGACCACATCTGCCCCGGCACCTGCCGCACGCAACACTGAGAGCACGGCCAGATGATCATTGGCTTTGACGGCGTAATGGATGTGCGGGTGCAGCCCGACAGCGGTAAACGAGTCAGCGAGCGCCTTGAAACGGGCGCGCATGGTAGCAGCACCATAAACCCAGGTGGGGGTGCCGAACTCATCGGCGATGGCGTTCAGCGGAATGCCTTCAAAGCACAGGCCATCCTGCGCGTGCATCGCCAACGCAGGGCGGGCCGCCAGTAGATCAGCGATCGAGGGTTCAACCTCCACCCGCTCAGCCACCGCCATAGTTATTGCGCCGCCGGGTAGGTGCGCGGGTAGGTCACGTCCGCTGCCGGGCCGGGCGGGGATGGTGGGCCCACACGGCCGCAACTGGCGAGCGAAACCGCGATCATCACCGATAAAACCAATATCCTCATGCCAAAATCTCCAGCCATTTTGCTGCCGCCGCTGCCACGTTCGAAGGTGCCGTGCCGCCAAAGCTGGTGCGCGAGGCCACCGAGGCGTCCACCGTCAGCACCTGATACACCGCTTCGGTGATGCGTGGCTCCACTGCCTGCATGTCCGCAAGTTTTACAGCTGGCAGGTCAATATTCTGGTCTTCTGCCAGCTTCACGATGCGGCCCGTGACATGGTGAGCGTCGCGAAATGGCATGCCGAGTACCCGCACCAGCCAGTCAGCAAGGTCGGTGGCGGTGGAAAAGCCGCTGCCAGCGAGGGCTGCCATGCGGGCGGTGTCGGCCTGCATGTCGCGCACCATACCGGCGGTGGCGGCCAGGCAGAGGGAAATTGCTTCAGTCGCGTCAAACACCGGTTCTTTGTCTTCCTGCATGTCCTTGGCGTAGGCCATTGGCAGGCCCTTCATCACGGTCAGCAGGCCCAGCAACGCACCGAAAATCCGGCCAGTTTTGGCGCGGGTCAGCTCGGCGGCGTCGGGGTTGCGCTTTTGCGGCATGATCGAGCTGCCGGTGGTGAACGCGTCTGTCAGGCTGATGAGTTTATAGGGCGAGGAACACCAGATGATGATCTCCTCGGCAAAGCGCGAAAGATGCATCGCCAGGATGGAAAGTGCGGAGAGATATTCCAGCGCGAAGTCACGGTCGGAGACTGAATCCAGCGAATTGGCGGTGGGACGGTCAAACCCCAAAGCCGCCGCCGTCATATGCCGGTTAATGGGGAAGGACGTGCCGGCCAAGGCCGCAGCCCCCAGCGGGCATTCGTTCAAACGGGCGCGGGCATCGCGCAAACGGCCAGCATCGCGCGATAGCATTTCCACATAGGCCAGCAGATGATGGCCGAACGTCACCGGCTGCGCGGTCTGCAAATGGGTAAAGCCTGGCATGACGCTGGCGGCGTGCTCGGCGGCGCGCCCGGCCATCGCTTTCATCAGGTCGGTCACCTGGGCGGTTACGCTATCAATCGCGCCGCGCACCCACAGGCGGAAGTCAGTCGCCACCTGGTCGTTGCGGCTGCGCCCGGTGTGCAAGCGCCGCGCAGCATCGCCAATCCGCTCGGTCAAACGGACTTCGATGTTGGTGTGAATATCCTCCAGCGCGTCCACAAACGTGAATTTTCCGGCCTCGATCTCGGCCGCAATGCCAGCCAGCCCGGCGTCAATCGCCTCAACATCGGCAGCACTTAGAATACCCTGCGCGCCCAGCATCGCGGCATGCGCACGGCTGCCGGTGATATCCTCACGCCATAATTTCTGGTCAAATCCGATAGAGACGTTAATAGCTTGCATCACCGCATCAGGCCCGGCGCCAAACCGCCCGCCCCATTGCAACTGCCCTACCGGAGTTTCCGCCTTGTCCTTGCTCAAGCCAAACCGCCCATCTCTGTCCCGCAACCTCACGCGCCGATCCATCATCGCCGCTGCCACAGGCTTAGCCGCCAGCGCCGCCGGGGGCAATTATGCACGGGCGCAAATGAGCACCGATGATCTACCCGATGCGGCCACCGGTATTTCCGAAATTATGCCCAGCACCGCACCCGTTCTGAAATTTACCGATGTGAATGGGGCCGCCCAAAGTCTGACCACCTATCGCGGCTCTGGGCTGGTACTCAATGTCTGGGCCACCTGGTGCGGCCCATGCGTGGCGGAAATCCCCAGCTTTAACGCCATCGCCCCCAAGCTTGCTGCCAGCAAAATCCTCATCTTGCCTATCTCAGTCGATGATTCAGGTGCCAAAGCCGTGCGGCCCTTCTATCAAACCCACAACATCACCAACCTACCCATCCTCCTCGACCCCACCGGTAACGCACCTGCGATCCTGGATTCCGACGGTATACCCATCACACTCCTCATCGACCCCGCAGGCCGGATCGTCGCCCGCCTCGAAGGCGGCGCAAACTGGAACACCCCCCGCACCCTCAGTCTCATCACCCAGCTCATCGGCACCAAACCCGCCGGCAACGTTCGGCCTGTCTAGGGCAGGGGAAGTTAAGGCTTGGGGCTTAGCCCTCAGTGGGGTGCGGGGGGCAAAGCCCCCTGACGTTACATCCCTGGCCTTGTCAGAGCGGGGGTTGCTTGCCAGATGTTGGGTATGACGAATGTTAACGACCCGGTTGGGTGGCATGGCACGACGATTCTGTGTGTTCGGCGTGACGGCAAGGTTGCGATGGCTGGCGACGGCCAAGTTTCTCTGGGCAACACGGTGGTGAAGGGCAATGCGCGCAAGGTTCGCCGGGTTGGCAACGGCGCGGTGATTGCGGGATTTGCCGGTGCGACGGCGGATGCGTTTACGTTGTTGGAGCGCTTGGAAGCAAAGCTGGAGCGGTTCCCGAACCAGTTGGAGCGGGCGTGTGTGGAGTTGGCGAAGGACTGGCGGACGGACAGGTATTTGCGGCGGTTGGAGGCAATGCTGATTGTGGCGGATGCTGAGCGCAGCTTTACCCTGACCGGCAATGGCGATGTGCTGGAGCCATCGGACGGGGTGGTCGCCATTGGCTCGGGTGGCAATTTTGCGCTCTCGGCGGCGCGGGCTTTGATGACCGTGCCGGATCTGGGCGCTGAGGAGATTGCAAGGCGGGCCATGAAGATTGCCGCCGATATTTGCATTTACACCAACGAAAACCTGATTGTTGAAACATTATAATGGACGCTCCTGTTTTTTCACCGCGCGAGATTGTTTCGGAATTGGACCGTTTTATTATCGGCCAGAATGACGCCAAACGGGCGGTGGCGATTGCGCTGCGCAACCGTTGGCGGCGGTTGCAGTTGCCGGAGGATATGCGTGAAGAGGTGGTGCCGAAGAATATTCTGATGATCGGGCCGACGGGCTGCGGCAAGACCGAGATTGCGCGCCGTTTGGCGAAGTTGGCGCAGGCGCCGTTCATCAAGGTGGAAGCGACCAAGTTCACTGAGGTCGGTTATGTTGGGCGCGATGTGGAGAGCATTGTGCGTGATCTGGTCGAAGCCTCGATTACCATGTTGCGCGAGCAGAACCGCAAGGGCGTGGAAGCGAAGGCTGAACTGGCGGCTGAGGAGCGGATTTTGACCGCGTTAGTGGGCGAGGGTGCTTCCGCGGATACACGGGTGAAGTTCAAGCGGATGTTACGCGCCGGCGAGCTTGAGGATAAGGAAATTGAGGTCGCCGTGGGCGAAAGCGGCGGCGGGATGCCGATTGGGATGATCGACATGCCGGGCGCGCCGCAGAACGGCGCGATCAATCTCGGCGATATGATGAAAGGCATGTTTGGCCGTGCGGCCCAAAAGCGCAAAATGCCGGTGCCGGAAGCGCGCAAGGCATTAGAGCGTGAGGAAGCGGACCGGCTGCTGGACACTGAAGCGCTGACCAAGGATGCGCTGCGCCATGCTGAGAATAATGGTATCGTGTTTTTGGATGAGATTGATAAAATCTGCGCCAAGACCGAAGGTGGGTTTCGTGGCGGGGATGTTTCGCGTGAAGGCGTGCAGCGCGATTTGCTGCCGTTGATCGAGGGCACCACGGTTTCAACCAAATACGGGCCAATTAAAACCGACTATATTTTGTTCATCGCCTCGGGTGCGTTCCATGTCGCCAAGCCGGCGGATTTGTTGCCTGAGTTGCAGGGGCGGCTGCCGATCCGGGTGGAATTGTCCTCCTTGTCGCGCGATGATTTCAAGCGGATTTTGACCGAACCTGAGCATTCGTTATTGAAACAATATGTTGCACTTTTGGGCACTGAGGGCGTGACGCTGGAGTTTGCGCCCGATGCGGTGGATGCGCTGGCGGGGTTGGCGTACGACATTAACGACCGGGTCGAGAATATCGGCGCGCGGCGGTTGGCAACGGTGATCGAGAAGCTGCTGGAAGAAATCAGCTTTACCGCTGCCGACCGGTCCGGCGATATTGTGCTGGTGGATGCTGCCTATGTGAATGAACGGGTTGCGCCATTGGCATCGAAAGGGGATTTAAGCCGATTTATTCTCTAAATTAACCTATGATTTCGAGAGTTGTAATGGTAATCCCCAATTATGGTTGATAGCTTTATCGTCTTTCGAGATAAATCGCACGAGCGACGTAAACAAGTCAAAAAATACAATTTTGGATTGCGCACATGAACCACCGCCTGGTCGCCCTGTTGCTTGTTTTGGGTGGCCTCGCGGCATTGGTCGTCGCTTATTGGGCACAATTTATATTGCTGCTGATGCCTTGCCCGCTTTGCTTATGGGAGCGCTGGCCATATCGGGTGGCTATTGCACTGGGGCTGATCGCGATGCTTTGCCGCCCACCCACCGGGCGGCTTATTCTGAATTTCGCGGTGGTTGCGCTGCTGGCCGGCGTGCTGATTGCAGGTTTGCATGTGGGTGTTGAATGGCAATTTTGGCCAAGCCCGTTGCCCGAATGCAATGGTATTTTAACCCCCGGTGCACCGCTGCCGTTGACGCCTGCGAAGCCGTGCGATGAGGCGACTTATCTTATTCCAGGCCTGCCTATTTCGATGGCAATGATGGATTTAATCTATGCGCTGGGTTTAGCTTTGCTGGTCGTGACCTACATCTCACGCAAGCCAAGACGGTTTATTAAGTGAGTTTGTGAAATGAGCGATCAGGTTAAGCGTTTTATTCGGGTGGACCATGCCGGCGAATATGGTGCGGCTAGGATTTATGCCGGGCAGTTAGCGGTGCTGGGGCGCGGTGCCCACGGGCCAACCTTGCAGCATATGAAGGAGCAGGAGCAGCATCATTTGGATACGTTCAGCCGGTTGATCGCTGAACGCCGGGTGCGCCCGACCGCCCTATTACCGCTTTGGCATATTGCCGGGTTTGCCCTGGGGGCTGCCACGGCGGCGCTAGGGTCGCGGGCGGCGATGGCTTGCACGGTAGCGGTGGAAGAGACCATCAACGACCATTATGCTGCGCAAGAGGCGGCTTTGGATGAGGATGAGGCGCCGCTGCGCGCGACCATCGCTGAATTCCGGGCCGAAGAGTTGGAGCATCGGGATATCGGATTGGCCAATGAAGCCGAATTAGCGCCGGCCTATAAGCTGCTGACCGCCATCATTAAAACTGGCTGCAAGGCGGCGATTAAAATTTCCGAACAGATATAATTATTTAATCTATTCGTTGCTCCAACACCGAACGAGGCGTGCAAAACCGTCGTCATAAAATCATCATAATCGTGTCGTTTACTTTGCATCCATGACGGCGATAAGCACGCGGATTGTTTGTCAGTTTATTCCCGTACTGCAAGCTGTATTTTGTAAATTATGGAGAGCAATTTGTTTATGACTCAACAACAATCCCGCCTGAGCAAAATCCTCGCTATTTTGGCGGTGGGTACGCTGGTAACCTTGCCAAATGCGGCCAAAGCCAACACCACGGCTCCTTCCGTGGCCAACGGCGCCACCTTGTTCGCCAGTAACTGCGCGAGTTGTCACGGCAGCAATGGTGCTGGCGGCATGAAATTCGGTTCCGCTGTCGCGGCTGACCTGCAAGCCCCTGGCCTGGAGAAAACCTATCATGGCAGCGACAAGTTGATCCTTCGCGCCATCATGCTTGCCAAGGACGAGGACGGCGACCGTCTCGACCAGCCGATGCCGGCCTGGAAAGGCAAACTAACTGAGGCTCAGGCGAAAGATATTATCGCCTATCTACACACGCTGCACTCCTAAAACAGGATATCGGCGGGTGGTTTACTGGCTGTGAGGTAAGCCACCCGGTCGATGCTGGTGCGTACAGGCTGTTCAACCATGTGGCGAAGGTTTTGGCAGATATAATCGCGCTCCGCCGGGCTGAAATTTGCTGCCATAAATTCCTTTGGTGATGGCGCTAACGGGTGGGGCGCTGTAGCCAGAAAAGCCTCCAACGTTGTCGGCGGCTCTGGTTTGACCTCGATATGAAACGCCATTTGTATATCGACAAATCCAGCTTGCTGCGCGAACCGGACAAGGTCACGCTCGGTGAAGTTGGTCAGCGCAAATTGCCTGATGGCGCTCTCATTATCGGGATATTGTGTGGCTTTTATGCGGTGCCAGAGCGGTAGAAATTGGTCCGGGTGGTCAGGTGGCCTTGCTTGTAAAATCATTTTCATGGCGGCGACCGCCAAAGCCTCATCGTAGAAGATCGGCTCCATAATCGACAGCCGCCCGCCTGGCTTCAACACACGATAGCAATTTTGGAACGACGCCGACTTATGTTGAACATAGGCTAAACTTGACCGGCTGGTAACAACATCTACCGAATGATCCGCGATCTGGCTAAGTGTTTCGGCATCGTCTTGGACGAAGCGGCATTGTGGGCATAATCCCAAATTTCGAGCGGTATATTCAGCGCGTTGCAGGAGAAATTTCGATATATCCAGCAGCACCACCTGTAAGCCAGGCCCGGTTTGCGCAATCGCACGAAACGACATCGCACCATCACCACAGCCAATATCGAGCATCACCATACCAGATTTAAGCCGTGCGCCATTCAGCACGCGTTCAACATAGTGGCCAACCTGCGTGAGGACACGGTCTTGCGCGTCTGTATCGAACCCATAACGATAATGGTCCAGCCATTGAGACCAGATATCAGGTTCTAAACTTGCCACCCCATCCATAGCAAACGTCGTAATGGAATATGGTTAACCTAAAGTTTCCAGGTATGAGCTGATGGCAATCGCGCTGGTCAGGGCGATTGCCCACCATTTGCGGCTACTGGTGCGAGTCTTCGATATATTTCAGCAGCGTGGCGCGGATATCAGCGGGCACGGTATTTTCAAGAGCGGCGTTCAAGCTGCGCATATGGCGGCGCATTTCATAAAGCTGGTCGAGCAAGGAGAGCACGGTGGGGAGCGCAGTTTCGCTGATCTCCAATTCATCGCGCAGGGTTTTGATCAGGCGGATGCGGGCAACATCGATATCATCAAACTGGTAAGCGTCCGGCGTGCCGCGCGGGCGGATAAGGTCTTCGGCGATCCAATGATGAAGCTCAGCGGGGGAAACTTCATGCACTTCGATGCAAATGCGTTCAAAGCTGATCATGGTGCGGCCTCCATGGCGGCGCGTGGGTTCGCTGTTGGCTCTGGCTTCCACCCACGCAGGAAATCTTCGAGTGCTGCATCTGGTGTGCCGATGAGGACGCGCAGCTTGACATAGAGATCGCCAGCCGGCCGGGACCCAGCGGCAGGCACGCCCCGGCCGCGCAGGCGCAACTCCGTGCCGCTAAGCACAGCTTCAGTGAGGGTAATGGGTAGTTCTAGCCGGATATCCTGGCCGTCGCGCTGATAAAACTCATGCGGTTTGATATTGATTTCAATCAGCGCATCGCCCGCGGGTCCGCCATTGCGGCCTGGGGCGCCACGGCCACGCAAGCGCAGTTTGGCATCTTGTTCGGTACCAGGGGGGATTTTTACATCCAGCGTCTGGCCATCGGGCAAGGTCAGGCGGTTGGTTGCGCCGTTGATGGCATCCAAGAAGTTTATAGTCAGCACATATTGTGCGTCCTGCCCGCGCGCAGGTGCGTTGGGGTTGGCGGCGCGGCCGGAGAACATGCTGGAGAATAAATCCTCGAAATTTTCGCCCCCAAAGCCGCCATGGGCACCATTGGCGCGGTAGCGCTGGCCGGCAGGGCCGTCGGCATAGTCACGATAGGAGCGCTGCGGGGCGCGTTCGGCGCCGGTTTCATCAATCTCGCCGGCATCGTAGCGGGCGCGTTTGGCAGGGTCAGAGAGGAGTTCGTTGGCCGCTGAGATGGATTTGAATTTATCCTCGGCCGCCTTGTTGCCAGGGTTAAGGTCTGGGTGGTGTTTTTTGGCGAGCTTACGATAGGCGCTGCGGATTTCATCCGCTGTCGCGGTTTTTGCCACGCCCAGAATTTTATACAGGTCGTCTGCCATGTGGTCCTCGAAATTTAGACTACTTAGATGGGAAGGCGGCGGCGCGGTAAAAAGAGGTTGTCACCTTCGGTCAAGTAACGGGCTGCTGGCCGTGATATGAATCAATTTGAACGCATCAGAACGGAGTTTGCATGTCCAATAATCTGAAATTCTATATCGACGGCGCTTGGGTTGACCCGGCAGTGCCGCACAAGATTGCGGTGATCAACCCGGCGACTGAAGAGGTTTTTACCGAGATTTCAGGTGGCAGTGCGGCGGATGTGAACAAGGCGGTGGCGGCGGCGAAGGCGGCGTTTCCGGCCTTTGCGCGAACCACCAAGGCCGAGCGGATGGATTTGTTGAAAACACTGCTGGCTATTTACGAGCGCCGGATGGGTGAAATCGCGGCGGCCTGCACCGCCGAAATGGGCGCGCCGGCTGGGTTTGCGATGGATGCGCAGGCGTTTGTGGGGCAGGCGCATTTCAAGGCGCTGATCCAGGTGTATGAGGATTTTTCCTTCACTGAAAAGCGCGGCAGCACCTTGGTGGTGAAAGAGCCGATTGGGGTATGCGGCTTAATTACGCCCTGGAACTGGCCGCTGAACCAGATTGTCTGCAAGGTGGCCCCCGCCTTGGCGGGCGGTAACACCATGGTGCTAAAGCCGAGCGAGATCGCGCCGATCAACGCCATCATTTTTGCCGAAATTATGCATGAGGCCGGGGTGCCCAAAGGCGTGTTTAATCTGGTGAATGGCGATGGGCCTTCGGTGGGGCAGAAGCTGGCTGAGCACCCGGATGTGGATATGATGTCGTTCACGGGTTCCACCCGCGCCGGGGTTATTGTGGCAAAAGCGGCGGCGGATACGGTCAAGCGTGTGTGCCAGGAGTTGGGTGGCAAATCCGCCAATATTCTGCTGCCAGACGTGGATTTGGAGGCCGCCGTGCGCAACGGCATTGGCGCCTGCTTTATCAATAGCGGGCAATCTTGCGATGCCGCCACACGGATGCTGGTACCACGGCATTTGCATGATGCGGCTTTGGCGATTGCGGCGGATGAGGCGGGCAAGAATATCACTGGCGACCCGCATGCGCCCGAGACTGTGCTGGGGCCGTTGGTGAGCCAGGTACAGTTTGATAAAGTGCAGCGCTTGATCAAAGCCGGAATCGATGAAGGTGCGACATTGGCGGCGGGTGGTTTGGGGCGGCCAGAGGGCATCACCAAAGGCTATTATGCCCGCCCGACTGTGTTTGGGAATGTGACGCGGGATATGACGATTGCGCGCGAGGAGATTTTCGGGCCGGTGTTGTCGATTCTTGCTTATGATTCGGTGGAAGAAGCGGTCGAGATGGCAAATGACACCGTGTATGGCCTGGCCGCCTATGTTCAGGGCAAAGATATTGCGCAAGTGCGCGATGTTGCCGCGCAGATGCGAGCCGGGAGCGTATTTGTGAATTACCCTGAGATGGACTTTACCTCCTCATTCGGTGGCTACAAACAGTCTGGAAATGGCCGGGAATATGCCGATTTCGCGCTGAATGATTTTCTGGAGATCAAGAGTATTATCGGCTATGGGGGCTGACACAAAACTGTCACGCCCAAGTCCCTGACGTTGGGATAAGCCGCAGCCTAGATTTTTTGAGAAGACTTTGAATGAAAATTTCTCGCCGTTATTTGCTTTCCACCTCCGCCTCATTGACAGCGGGTGCTGCGCTGCCGTCGGCCCCTGCCATGGCCAGTTCGCCTGCGCTTAATTTTGTCTCGGTCGGAGATTGGGGCCGGATGGGCAAGGAACATCAGACCGACGTGGCCGTTCAGATGGGCAAGACCGCGGCTGATATTGGCAGCCAGTTCACCATCTCGACCGGTGATAATTTTTACGAAAACGGCGTGAAGGACCTTAATGACCCGCATTGGCAAGGTTCCTTTGAGACTATTTACACGGCGGCGTCTTTGCAATCACCCTGGAAGCTGATCCTGGGGAACCATGATTACCGCGGCAATGTGCAAGCTCAGCTCGATTACGGTGCAACCCACCCGCGCTGGCAGATGCCGGCGCGTTATTTCAAGGAAAGCATGAACTTGCCAGATGGTGGGGTGGCGGATTTCTTTTACATCGATACCTCGCCCTTCATTCAGGCTTATGTGGGCACCAAGGTTGATATTTCTGGCCAGAATACGGCCGCCCAGCTGGCTTGGCTGGATGCAGCGCTCGGCCAGTCAACCGCCACCTGGAAGATCGTCGTTGGCCATCACCCAATTTACACGGCAGTGACGGGCGATGACCATGACCAGCCGGATTTGATCGCGCGGCTGGACCCGGTGCTGCGCAAGCACGACATTAAAATTTATATTAACGGCCATGACCATGCGTTGCAGTCAGTCACCATGAACGGGCTGACCTATGTGACCAACGGCGCAGGGTCCCAGACCTACGACCCGGGCGTACCAGGGCGCGATGGGTTTGTCTCTGGCGCGCATGGCTTCATGACGGTGGCGCTGACATCGCAGAAACTTGACTATTCATTGATCGACATGACCGGCAATGTGTTATTCGCGCAAACCATAACGCGCGCCTAACCACCCTGGAGGTTCGCCTTGGTTATAGTCCATCATCTGAATAACTCGCGCTCGCAGCGCGTGATCTGGCTGCTGGAAGAACTGGGCGTTCCCTACGAGGTGAAGCGCTATGAGCGGGATGCCAAGACTATGTTGGCTCCCGCTAGCCTGCGGGCGGTGCACCCGCTGGGGAAGTCTCCGGTGATTACCGACGGCGACCTCACGATTGCCGAGACCGGCACGATTGTTGAGTATTTGATCGCCACTTACGGGCAGGGGCGGATGATCCCGGCGGCGGGTACGCCGGAGCGGCTGCGGTATAATTATTGGATTCATTACGCTGAAGGCTCGGCGATGCCGCCTTTAGTGATGAAGTTAATTTTCGGTGCGATCCCAAAATCCCCGCAGTTACCCTGGTTCATCAAGCCGGTTGCCAAGGCGCTCATGAAGGGCGTGACCGAGAGTTATCTGGACCCGCAGATCAAGGCGCATGTGGCGCTCTGGGATGGCGAACTACAAAAATCCGCGTTCTTTGCCGGGAACGAACTGACGGGTGCGGATATTATGATGAGCTTTCCGGTGGAGGCAGCGTCCTCACGCGGGACGCTAACGCCGAAGCTGACGGCATATCTTGCGGCGATCCATGGGCGGGATGCGTATAAAAAGGCGCTGGCGGCGGGTGGGCCTTATGAGTTGCTAGGGAGTTAAGCCCTCCATCGTCATTGCGAGCGAAGTAACGCAATCCACCTCCTGAAGTTGCATTGAGAAAGATGGATTGCCACGGCGGCAGAGCCGCCTCGTAATGACGGGTTTTCAGGAGACAAAGATGGCCGAATGGGCGGAACCTGCACCCGTGCAGTCCTGTGCTCACCGCCTAATGAGCACAACGCCGCCAATTAAAAGCACCACGCCGATTAAGCGCGGTAGGTCGATTGTGCGTTGTGTCAGGCCAAACCAGCCGAATTGGTCGAAAATAATCGAAGCAACCATCTGGCCGCTAACGAGCAGAGCAATAAAAGTCGCGGTACCAAGCTTGGGCACAAGCACAATAGCCAGCCCAATAAACATGGCGCCGAACATCCCACCGCTCCATGCCCACCACGGGATACGCGCTGCGAGTGCGGTTGCAGGGAGTGGTTCGCGCATCGCAAGCGCCACAACGCCCATAAAGATAATGCCCGCGACATAGTTGGCAAACCCGGCCCATGCTGCGGAATTTAAGGCGGTCCGCAGGTTTGCATTGAGCGCCTGCTGAATCACAATGCCGACACCGGCCATAATGGCCAGAAGATACGATAACAAAACAGGAAGCAACGATGTTAGACCTTTGAAAAATCGTTACCATAACATGGGGTGGTTGGTTCGTTAAATTGTCTGCCTTGTCATTGCGAGCGAAGCGAAGCAATCCATCTCTGGTGGCGTCACGAATAACAAGACGGATTGCCACGGCGGCAATGCCGCCTCGCAATGACGGGGTTTGGGTTTTGGCAAATTGACCGCCTTGTCATTGCGAGCGAAGCGAAGCAATCCAACTTTTGAAGTTGCACCGAGGAAGATGGATTGCCACGGCGGCCAAGCCGCCTCGCAATGACGGGTTAAAATGTTGGCCGCCGGTGCGCCCAGGGTTGGGCGGTCTCTAATTGGCTGGCGAGGCGGAGCAAAAGGCCTTCCTGGCCGAATTTGGCGGCGAAATGGACGCCGACCGGTAAGCCGTCCGCGCCCCAATGCAGTGGCACTGACATTGCAGGGCAGAAAATCATGTTGGCGAGTTGGGTGAAGGGGGTGCGTTCAAGGTTTTCGAAGGCGAGCTTGTCCACAATGCCGGATTTCAGCAGCAATTTCCCGGCATTTAGCGTGACCATCAGCTTGGCGAGCGTTTGTTGGCTTTTGGGCGTTTCCAGCTCGCCGATTTTGGCCGGGCCCATGGCCGTCGTGGGCGTTACATAAATATCGTAAGTTTCGTGGAATTTGCCCATGGCGCGGGCGAAAATGTTCCAGTCGGCGCGCATGGTCACGAAGGCTTCGGCGGAAAGGGCGCGGCCCAACAGGGCAATCGCGCGGGTGTCGGGGTGGAAGCTGCTTTCCTTTGCACCGGTCAGCTTGCAGGCTTTGGCCAGCGCGGCAGAGACATGGCCAAAATACATGCCCATATAGCCGCGTGAGACATCTGTGCCGTTGATGGCCGGGGTGGCTTCCTCGACGATATGGCCGAGGGATTCCAGCAATTTGGCGGTGTTGTGCACGGCGGTGACCATTTCAGGGTCCACCCGCCCGCCGATCGGGGATTTGGTGGAAAAGCCGATCCGCAGGCGCGCCACCGGTGCGCCGATTTCCTGAATGTAGGGGCGCTCAGGTGGGGCGATGATGAAGGGGTCTCCAGGCGCCGGACCGGCAATGGCATCAAGCAACGCGGCACTGTCGCGCACTGAATGGGAGAAGCCCAGAGTCACATCGCAGCCATCCCATTTCTCACCCACATTTGGGGCGGAGGAGACGCGGCCGCGGGAAGGTTTCAGGCCAAACAACCCGCAATAGGCGGCGGGAATGCGGATGGAGCCACCACCATCGGCGGCCGCAGCCATCGGCACGTAGCGGGCGGCAACTGCGGCACCCGAACCACCGGAGGAGCCGCCGGGCGTGTGGTTGAGGTTCCATGGGTTGCGCGTCGCGCCATGTAATTCGGTTTCGGTGGTGGCTTTCAGGGCTAGTTCCGGCGTGGTGGTGGTAGCGGTGATCACCAGGCCCGCCGCCAGATAGCGCTTCACGATCTCGGAGGTTTCCGTCGGGGTATAGTTTTTCAGCGCCACCGCCCCGGCGGTTTGCCGCACGCCCGCGTAGGCAAGGTCGATATCTTTGAGCAGAAACGGCACACCGGCAAACGGGCCGCTTAAGGGCGTTTGTAGCTGGGCTTTGGCCTTATCCCGAATGTCGGTGGCGATGGCGTTGATTTTGGGTTCACCGGCATCGATGGCGGCAAGGGCGGCATCCAGGACCTCGGCGGCGGAGACTTGGCCGGAATTTATGAGTGCGGCGAGGCCGGTGGCATCATAGTCCGCGTATTCTTTGAACATGTTTCTGCTCCTGACGTTTTGGGAACAGAATGCACGGTTACGGGGTGCTGCGCCAGAACAGTAATTTGGCTTTGCCATGGCTGCGCTCCGCGAGAACATTCGTGGGCGTAAGGGAATCTTCTGGGCCAAGTTCGGCGGCGATGATGGCGCCGGGGGCAAACCAGCCGGTGAGCGCCAGGGCGTGGAGCGCACGGGGGAGGAGATTCTGGCCGTAGGGTGGGTCTAGGAAAATGAGGTCATGCGGGTGGCCGGGCGGCGGGCGCAGAGCGTCGGCGGCGATGATGCGGGTTTTGTCCTGCATTTTGCAGGCCGTGATGTTGGCTTTGATAGCGGCCTGCGCGTCCCGCGCAAGCTCGATGAAGGTGGCACTCGCCGCACCGCGCGAGAGCGCTTCGAGGCCAAACGCGCCAGTACCGGCAAATACATCCAGCACCCTGGCGGTGTGGATGAAGGCGGGGCCAGCCCAGGCAGTGTGCAACAGAATATCAAACGCGGCTTGGCGGGCGCGGCCAGAGGTAGGCCGGGTGGTGAGCCCCGCCGGGGTGATGAGGTTCCGGCCTTTGAAGCTGCCAGCGATGATGCGCGGGGGGCTCATTTTTGACAGCTCATTTTTTCAGGAAGGGGATTTGTTCACGCAGGATTTTGCCGTTCACTTCCTCAACCGCGCCGCGCGGCAGCAGGCCGAGCTGGAACGGGCCGTAAGCCACACGGATCAGGCGGGTGACGGGGAGTAAAAGCGCGTCCATCACGCGGCGGATTTCGCGGTTTTTGCCTTCCTTCAAGGAGATGCTGAGCCAAGTGTTGGCGCGCTGGATGGAGTCGATTTTGGCTTCGATCGGGCCGAATTCCACACCGTCCACGCGCATGCCATCAGCCAGACGTTGCAGTTTTTCGGGCGCGACGCCGCCATGCACGCGCACCCGGTAGCGGCGCAGCCAGCCGGTGGAGGGGAGTTCCAGGTGGCGGGATAATTCGCCGTCATTGGTGAGGAGCAGCAAGCCCTCGCTGGTGAGGTCGAGCCGGCCGACGCTGATGACGCGCGGCAGATCCGGCGGGAGTTTTTCAAAAACCGTCGGGCGGCCTTCGGGGTCTTTGTGGGTGGTCACCAGATCATCAGGCTTGTGGTAGCGCCACAGGCGGGTGCGGTCCGGCGGGCTGACCGGCTTGCCGTTCACCACCACCATGTCGCCGTCTTTCACGAATACGGCGGGGTGGGTGACATCCTGGTTGTTCATCCGCACCTTGCCGGCGGCAATCAGCGCTTCGGCATCGCGACGGCTGGCAATCCCGGCGCGGGAGAGATATTTGGCGATCCGCTCGCCGCGTTCGGGGGTATCGTTCGTATTGTCGTCAGTCATTTGGTGGCACCGATCAGGGCGGCGAAGAGGCGGGTGTCGCCTGCATCGATGAGGTATTCGGGGTGCCATTGCACGCCGAGGCAGAATTTAAGGGTTGGGTCTTCAATGCCTTCGATCACGCCGTCCGGCGCCAGGGCGTTCACGGTGGACCGGCCGGGGTTGAGGACGGCCTGGTGGTGCGAGGTGTTGACCTGCATCGTGTCCGTGCCGGTGATTTTATGCAGCAGGGTGCCGGGCAGGATTTTCACTGTGTGGCCGGGCTCGTAATGGCTAGTGGATTGCTCATGCGGCAGCGCATCCGGCACGGAATCTGGAATATGCTGAATGAGCGTGCCGCCGAGGGCGACGGCGAGCAGCTGTTCGCCGCCGCAAATGCCGAGGATGGGCATGTTGCGGGCCAGTGCGCCTTTCAGCAAAGCCAGTTCGGCCTGGGTGCGGGTGGTTTTTAACGCAACCGTGCCGTGGCGTTCAGTGTCGCCGTATATGGCAGGGTCCACGTCGAACGCGCCGCCGGTGATGATGAGGGCATCCAGATGGTCGAGATAGGCATCCGCCAGGCCGGGGTCGTGCGGCAGGGCGACGGCGAGGCCGCCGGCGGCGGCGATGGCGGACGTGTAATTCTGCCGGAGCGCGTACCAGGGGTATTTGGAGTAGCCGCCAGGTTGCTCGGCATCCAGCGTTAAACCGATGAGGGGAAGTTTGGTCATGGGGGAGACCTAGACCTGTGGGCGGCCCCAAGGCAAGAAACCAGCATGACCCCGATGGAAATTGCCCTGAGAGAAGCCAAGGACGCCGCCGCGCGGGGCGAGGTGCCGGTGGGGGCGGTGGTGACGGATGCCGCGGGAAATGTGCTGGCAGTGGCGGGCAATGAGGTGGAGGCCGGCGGCGATGCCAGTGCCCATGCCGAGATGCTGGCGCTGCGGCGGGCCGCCAAGGCGCTGGGGACGAAATATATGTTGGATTGCACGTTGAGCGTGACGCTGGAGCCGTGCGCGATGTGTGCCGGGGCGATTGCAGCATTCCGGGTAAAGCGGCTGGTGTTCGGGGCGTATGATGCGAAGTCCGGCGCGGTGGAGCATGGGGCCCGGGTGTTCATGCAGGCGACGACTCACCACAAGCCGGAGGTAATCGGCGGGGTCGAGGAAGTGGCCGCGGGGGAGATGCTAAGGGCGTTTTTTGAGGGACGGCGCGGGTAAAACCTGCATTCCAATACGCTGCTAGCGATGCTCTTTTGAGTACCGAAGCCCGGCTTGGCCGAGGGCAAAACCAAGTGGTTCCCCCGACCAATGTCTCCTCGCACAACTCTGATACCTCTCCACCAACAAAATCTGCCTACCGCTGGTGTAAAAATGCGGCAGAAAACGCTGATTTCGCGTTAAACGAATTCACGCGATCAGGTCGCCGCCTGAATCGCAGACCAAATCGAAAATGGGGTTGCTGGCATTTCGATGTGGTTTACCCCCAAAGGCCGCAGCGCGTTGATCAGTGCGTTGATAATGGTGGGGGTAGAGGCCACAGTTCCAGATTCTCCGCAGCCTTTAACGCCGAGTGAATTCGTCAGGCAGGGTACAGTCTGGTCCAGAGTGATGTTGAAGCTAGGCAGGTCTGCTGCCCGCGGCATCTGGTAGTCCATAAAGGAACCAGTGATGAGCTGACCACTTTCACGGTCATACAGGCAGGCTTCCATAAGCGCTTGCCCCACCCCCTGGCCGATACCGCCATGGATCTGGCCTTCCACCAAAATCTGGTTGATCGCGTAGCCCACGTCATCCACCGTGGTGTAACGTGTAATCTGGGCGGTGCCGGTATCGGGGTCTACTTCCACCTCCGCCACATGGGCGCCGTTGGGCCAGCTCGAGTTTTCCACCGTATGGGTGGCTTTGATGGCGATTTGCTTGGCGGGCTGGGCCTCAGCGAGGTCGAAAATCCCAATTTCGCGGTCCGTGCCCATAATGCGAAAGGCGGCCATGCCGAATTCGATGTCGGCTTCGGCAGCTTCCAGGGCTTCAGCCGCCAGCGGCATTGCGGCTTGCACCCAAACATCGGCACCATTCGCCACGGCGGACCCACCAACGAAGGCCGAGCGTGACCCATAGCTGCCGGGGCCTTTCACGATGTCCGTGTCACCCTGCACAACGGTGACGATGGACGGGTCAACGCCGAGCTTGGCGGCGATCAATTGCGTGTAGGCTGTTTCCAGCCCCTGGCCCATCGCCTGCGTCGCGGAATTGATAATCACACGGCCAGCGCCGGTGACAGTGACATCAACAGTTTCAGTGAAGGCGTAGGCGCCGGTCCATTCAATATAGCTGGTAATCGCACGGCCCAGCAGCTTGCCACGGGTCTTGGCCTCGGCCTGGCGCGCTGCAAAGCCGGCCCAATCTGCGTTTACGAGAACACCTTCCAGCATTTGCGGGAAGTTGCCGGTGTCATACACTTCACCCATCGCGGATTTGTAAGGCATCGCTTCCGGCGGCACGAGGTTGCGGCGGCGCAACTCAGCCGGGTCGAGTGCAAGGGCGGCGGCGGCTTCATCCATCAGCCGCTCAATGGTGAAAATATTTTCCGGCCGGCCGGCACCACGGTACGCGGCGGTGGGCATAGTGTTGGTCAGAACCCCGCGCACGCGGATGTGTACTGCGGGCAAATGATACGTCCCGGGCAGCACTTTGGGGCCGAGCAGTAGCGGTATGAGCGCGCCCACGGGCATCATGTAGGCGCCGATATTGGCAAGTGTATCCACCTTTACCGCGAGGATTTTTCCCTGTGCATCCAAAGCCATTTCGGCGGTGGTGAGATGGTCGCGCCCATGCACCGAGGCTTGGAACTCCTCACCACGCTCGGCGATGAATTTTACCGCACGGTTCAGCTTGCGGGCGGCATAGGCGGTGATGGCTTCTTCATTATGCACCGAGGCTTTCATCCCAAAGCCGCCGCCAATATCGCCCACGACCACCCGCAACTTCGCTTCATCTTCGCGCAAAATATTTTTAGAGAGGAATTCACGGGTGAGGGTGGGCGCCTGGCTGGCATTATAGAAGGTGATCCGCCCATCCTCCTCCGGCACGGCCAGGGCAGAGCGTGGCTCGATCGGGTTGGCAACCAGCCGTTGGTTGACCATGCTAACCTGTACAATATGCGCAGCGGCGGCAAACGCCGCCTCAACCGCTGCTGCATCGCCATACACCGCCTCAGCGGAGATGTTATCTGGCGCATCAGGCGTTAGCACGGTGGCGCCAGGCGCAATGGCGTCGTTCATATTCACCACCGCAGGCAGGCCGTTATAATCAACCAAGACGGCCTCAGCGGCGTCCAAAGCAGCCTCTTTGGTCTCACCGATAATCGCAACAACCGGCTCACCGATATGGCGTACACGCCCAGCCGCCAGAATGCGGCGCGGCGGGGCGGCCATGGGCTCGCCGTTGGGGCGCTTGAACATTGGCATGAAAGCGATCGGCTCAATGCCATCTGCTTCAAGGTCAGCGGCCGTAAATACGGCCAGAATACCCGGCATGGTTTTGGCGGCAGTCGTATCAATGCTGCGGATTTCCGCATGAGCATAGGGCGAGCGCAGCACAACAAGGTAAGCAGCATCATGCGATGGCAGATTATTGACATACCGGCCTTTGCCAGTGATGAGCCGGTTATCCTCAACACGCAGGATATTACGGCCGAAACGGGTGATTGAATTCATCGCATGATCTCCTTGAGCATTAAGGCTAACTGGCATCGACCGTGTCGTCTATCCACGTGCTGTCGATCGAGACATAGTGTCAATCTGCGGTTTGCCGAGATATCTGTTTAAGCAGACCGTGAGGTTAGCGGGGCAAAACAACCATATAAAGGTTTAATTCTGTAGGTTTTGTTAAGTTTTTTCAGATTTGTATGATCAGAGTTGCTTTTGGCAAAAAGTTTTTCGGCCATGCTAGCTCAAAAATTTAACCGCGAAGACTCTGCCGATGAGCTTGCTTGGCCGATGAGCAAGGTTGCGACATTCGCCAAGTGACGCACCATGCGATGGGGGCTGACCGCGCTAGCACATCCTGGCAAGACGCCATTATACCGGGCTGGCCAGAGGAGCTAGCAGACTCATCACGGCGTAAGCGGAGCTTAGAACATGTCTTTATTGATATTATTCGGGGCCGACTTCTTGGCAAATCCCAGTCGCACGACTATATTTATATAATTAATGAAAACATGATTGTGAGGATAAGACATGTCAATTGAAAATCGTCGTTCCACCCGCCGTGACGTTTTGAAGCAAACCGCTGGTCTCGCTGGTATCGCAGCCGTGGTCGGTATTGCCGCCGCTCAGCCTGCAAAAGCCGATGGCGGGACCATGAGCCCGGCATCAGTCGGGTATGTGGATAAGCCGAACGGTACACACCAGTGCTCTAACTGCTCGCTTTACATTCCGGGCACGCCAGCCACCGCCAATGGCCTTTGCAAAGCCGTTGCCGGCAGCATCAGCCCAACCGCTTGGTGCCAAATCTGGTCGCCGATGTCCTAAGAAATACGCGGTCCTCAGAAATACGCGGGCGGTTCGCTGCCCGCGCCTTTCAGGGCCGTACCAGAATATAGCCCTGCTCAACCAACTCCATAATCCGCCCGACACCATACGGCACCGGCTTGGCGTTGGGGTTTAAGGCAGGCGTGTGGCCAGTATCGCGCGTGATGGTGTTGATGGTGTTCATGCAAATATCAAAACGCACGCCTTGCGCGACCAAACTATCCACGGCCACCCGCTCTGGGCTATCCGCGTAAAGAATTTTTACGCCTGGCCCGAAGGCAACCACGTCAATCGACACATTATCCGGGCCGTAATCTTTCAGGATGCTATTGGCCACGCTGATGACCAGCTTTTGCTTGGCCATTGTATCATCAGACAGCTGCAATAATAAATGTTGGGTCGCAAACGGGGCAGAAGCCTGCGTGGGTTGCGCCTTGGCGGCTGATGGCAACAAAGCGGCCAGCGCTAACCACAAAAATGCCCGCCTTATCATGCCGCGTAACCGGGATTCTGCCCGACCCCGATCAGCTTGGTGACATTGGGTTTATCAATCCGAACAGTTTTTGCTGACCGCAGATAATTTGCCACCACATCCCAGACCGGCTGGGTATTTTGCGGCTGTGCAACCGACGCCCAACCGGCAACTTTGTAAGTTTTGGCAGCATCAATACTTTGGCCGTTACTCAGTGTCATTTCTGAAATGCGGTTGCCAATCGTCTGGCCGGGTGTGCAGGCGTAATTCATGCCACCCACGCGCACCATGTCGCCACCCTGTTGATAATATGGGTCGGGGTTGAAGAGATTATCGCATACATCTTCCATCGCGGCTTTTATCGCAGCGCCGGTCATGTTTTGCACATACACATCGCCGTACGTAATGGCAGTTTCGGACAACACATCTTCCATCGTAATCTTGTCGCCTGGCATCACCGTATTTCCCCAGCGGAAGCCGGGCGACAATACAATTTCGGCATCCAGTTCCTGGCGCAGAGCATTACAGATCATCTGGTCCATGGTGCCGGTGAAATTGCCGCGCCGGTAAAGCAATGTTTCAACCTCGGCCAACGGTTCCTCCAGCATCGCCTTGTGCGGTGCCCGCCATTTGGCGATTTCCGCGGCCATTGCGGCATCTGGTTTAATCTCGTGAGAATAGACCGGCAGCAGCGTATAATTCAGCCCCTTTAAAGCGCCTTTGGCGAGCGATAAATCCAATACCGCAACAAATTTGCCAGCCGAGCCCGCATTGGTCACGATCGTGCGGCCACCGGCATTTTTGACGATTTGCGGCACCGGCACAGCATCATGGGTGTGGCCGCCGAGGATAATATCAATCCCGCGCACCTGTGCTGCCAATGCTAAATCAGTATCCATACCGTTATGAGACAGCAGAATCACCGCATCGACTTTGTGATTATTCCTCAAATCATCAACGGTTTTCTGCATCGTGTCGGGGTGGATGCCAAATGTCCAATCCGGAACAAAGCGGCTTGGGTGCGCAATTGGCACATACGGGAATGCCTGGCCGACGATACCAACCTGGAAGCCGCCACATTCGCGGATGGTGAAGGGCGCAAACACATGCAGGCTGGCGGTATCAAAAGCCGGCTTACCGGCAAAGGCAGCATCATCGGTTAAAAATACATTCTGTGCGATAAACTGGCCCTTAAATGCAGCGATCAACGCGTGCAGCCCGTCCTCACCATAGGTGAATTCCCAGTGCCCGGTGAGCGCATCTGTGCCCAGTATATTGGCCAGCGCGATCATATCCTTACCGCCGGTGAGATTAGCAACGCCCGAGCCTTGGGTGAGATCGCCACCATCGAGCAGCAGGGTTTTTCCGGTCCCGGCTTGCGCGCGCAATTGGTCAATTAAGGTTTTTAAGTGGGCAAAGCCGCCCATCGGTCCGTAGCGATGCGCCGCACGTTCAAAATCCATAAAGGTGAACGCATGGGCCTTGGCGCCATTGGCGGGAATGTCAAAATATTTAAGAAAAGCCTCGCCCACCAGATGCGGCGGCCGGCCCATTGCTTTCCCGATGCCCAGATTTACCGAAGGCTCGCGGAACTGCACCGGGTTCGCCTGCGCGTGCGTATCGGTGATGTGTAGAATGCGCGCATTGGCTTTGAACGGCACATCATACATACCAGCAGCGGCCAGCGCCGATGGTGCCAGCGATACGGCTCCCGCCGATGCGATAAGTGAACGGCGGGAAAGTATCATCGTCTAACCTTCTATCCTAGTGAATAACCGAGGCCTGCCACAGGCTGGCTTGCTCATGCGCCTCAGTGATTGATAATTTGGCCATTGCATCAGCCTTCATGGCCTTGCTTTGCGCGGTCGCAAAATCTCCGGCAGCTTCGGCTTTATGGGCATCCTTCAACAGCGCCACGGTCGATGTCCATTGCGCGCCGGCTTTGTCCGCCAATGCGGCGCGGGCATCGGCGGCTTTCAGTGCCGCATCAGCCGATGTTTTGGTAGCATCAGCATAGGCAGCCGTACCCAGCATGCTCAGCATCGCGGTCATCACCATCAAGCGTCTCATGGCCGTTCTCCGGGCCCTGCCACCGGCAGACCATTATTCATATAAGCCAGAAAATAGGCGAGATTGCTGTAGGCATCACTATCTGGTTTGCTTGGCACTGCGCGTACTTGGCTATTGCATTCAATAAACCGGCGGACCAGCGTCCCGGTTGACCCCCAGGTTGACCGGTAGATCGGGAAAGATGCCGTCATACCAAGTGCTGGCGCCAAGACGTCAGACCGCAAATGGTCCCCAGCACCCTGTACGTGGCAACTTGCGCAAGAGAAATTCAACTGCCCGCGGCGGCTGTAAAAATACTGCTCGCCGGCTGCATAATCAGCCAAAGCACGCGGGTCGTTCGGGATTTTGACGTTGATAATTTTACCATCCGACGTGCTGGTCATATAGGCTTCAATATCAGCCATCGGGCCGGCTGACATATCAAGCGGCGGTTGGCCATGTTCGGCCCGGCAATGGTTAATCGCTAATTCCAGCGTGACGATTTTACCGGTTTTTGCGTCGAATTGTGGGTAGTTTTGGGTAATGCCGATGCCCTTATTCGCAAAGCAATCGGCATAATGGTGCCCATCAGGAAATGCCGCATTAAATAAGGCCTTGCCGTTATCGATTGAAAACTGAAACGGCGGGAACTGCATAATATCGTTCCACTGCGCCCGCATACTGGCGTCCATCGCATAGGGGCCGTTGACAAAGTCGTTTGGCGCAACCTGCGGAAATTTCTTATGGAAATAGCTCTGAAACGCTTTCAGATCCGCTGCCGGGTTGGTCCGCGTTGCCGCCCAGGCCGGTACGGCTAAAGCGAGCCCCAATGCTGCATATAATAACCGCCTCATGACATTTCCTTTTGGTTCTCGTTGAGACGTTACGAAATGGTCGTGCTCAGACTGTCTTTGTTGCCCAAATTATCAACCCAAGAAACCGTCAGCGCATCGCCAGATTTGCCACCCTGGAAACTGAACTTCGTGAACGGGTCTTTGGAAACCGCCGGGCCCCAGAATGCGGTGAGAACCACAGTTCCCGCATGCGCAAACTGCACCACTTCAATATAATGCGCCGGGATCAAAGCCCCGGAGGCATCCTTGATAAACCCAGAATCCATCGGATGATGGATCAGAGATTGTACTGTTGTTGCCGTGCCATCGGATGACGCGCGGACCAGAATTGAACCTGCCATAATCTCTCTCCCTTTAGCCGCCGCAGCCGCCGAGTGTCACTTTTACATTCTTAGAAACGCTGTAGAGCTTGCCGCCCGCCTGCACCAACGCCACCACATCAGTGGTTTTGGCGAGCTTGATGCGCGAGGACACCGCACTTTTGGTTCCGGCTGGCAACTGATAGGCCGCCGCAATGGTGTTCGGGTTACCCAGGGCAAGAATGGCAATTGCCGTTACACCTGGCAGCGCGGTTGAAACTGAAACCGGCACCACGGCGCCGTTCTCGGCAATGTCTGGCGCATCCAGCGTAATCTGGTCAGAGGCTGTGGCCGTCATGTTGAACATGGCCTTAACCGCAGCATCTTGGGTTTTCTGCGCGAACGCAGCGGAAGGATAGGCAGCTGCATCAGCCATCACCATCGCGCCATCGGCGTGTGCCGCTTTGAACCCCGGCGCAAAAAACGCCGCGAGGGTTGCGGCGACAGCACCGGTTAAACCCATCCGCCGGCTCAGTACGAAGCCAATTTCAGCCTCTGCGGTCATTTCAGTGTTGGACATAATTTCCCTCATTTTGTGTATAGATAAGCGACGACATCATTGATCTCGTCGGGTGTGAGAATGCCGTTACGGCCAAAGGCCGGCATCACGGTTTGTGGGTTCCGGGCTTGCTCGTTATAAATCACGTTATAGAGCTGCTTCGGGTCCGGCATCAGCAGTTTCATGTTCTGCAAGGCAGGGCCAACATTGCCCATCGCGGACCCGCCAGCGATAACATGGCAGGCGAGGCAGTTGCCCTTGCTACGGTCAAACGCAATGGCTTGCCCGGCGGCAACCGCTGGGGGGACGGTGGGCGCCGGTGCCGCTGGCGCTGCGGCAGATACCGCCGGTGCCGTTTGCGCCCAACTGGCGGGCGGCACGGCCAACCCGGCTAGCGCAGTTAAAACAGCCAATCCCTGTTTAAGTTTCATTTGGCGCTCGATCCCTGCATATTATCAACTGGCCCGGTTGTTTTGGGCGTGATACCCGCTTTACTAGCATCTGAGGTAATCACAAGAGCTTTCGCATCTGCACAATGGCTCATACATTCGACATCATGCGTTAAGGGCCGGGGATCTTTGAAAATAAACCCGTCGCGATTTGGCATTTTCACCGCGGCGAGTGTCTTCGCATTTGCAACAAAATCATCTGGCACAATATTATTCAAATTCAGAATATAGGCCGAAATTGCATATACCTGATTACTGGTGAGGCTGCGCGGCGCGTAGAACGGCATTGCACGGTTGATATAATCATACAGAATTGGGGCATAGGGCCAAAAACTACCAACCGTTTTCAGCTTCTGGGTTTTCAACGTGCCAACACCACCAGCCAACTTCGGATAGGCCGCAGCGCCTTCGCCAAACGTACCATGGCAGGCAGCGCATTCATTGCCATAAATATCCGCACCTTGGCTAACCGTACCAGAGCCAGGCGGTAAATTGCTGCCATCTGGCTTGATGGCAATCGACCATTGCGCAATCTGGTCAGATGTTGGCGTTGCACCCACGCCATAGGAGCCAGGCTCTGCCGCGTGTGCTGTGGTGCCCAACATTAATCCGCTGACGATGATCGAAGCCCAAATTTTAGCCGAGCTGGACATTATTCACACTCCCATCCGCCAGAACCTGCCAGGTTTGAATCGAGTTATTCAAATATACCGGTGCCGTACCCATAATCGCCCGGGCTTCAGCAATGGTTGGCTGCACATAACCGGTTTCATCGACCGCCCGCGACTGGATCAGGGCCGGCTTGCCATCCCAATGCCAGGGAATCGTGAAGCGCGTCATGCATTTATCTAAAACAGGCTCTTGCAAAGCGGCCCTGGAATAATTGACGCCGCCATCGAAGGAGACATCAACGGCTTTGATTTTACCACGGCCAGTCCAAGCAAACCCACGAATTTCATAATTGCCGGGTCCTCCTGTTAGGGGCTTTTCTGGGCACGGAAATGAAATCACGGACTTTGCTTCCGCCACCCAGGTGAACCCAAGCGCTTTGCCATTTGGCAGCAGCTCAGTGTAGCTCGCGGTTTCTTCATGTGTGTACCATGGGTCCGTACCGATTTCGAGCCGGCGCAGCCATTTCACCATCTGGTTGCCTTGCCAGCCGGGTACGATCAACCGTACTGGGTAACCTTGCTCAGGCCGCAGCGCTTCGCCATTCTGGCCCCACGCAACAATGCAATCATCCAAGGCTTTTTCAATCGGCACGCTACGCGTCAGGTGCGAACCATCGCCGCCTTCGGCCAGCAGCCATTTCCCATTTGGTTTAAGCCCAACTTCTTTAAGCAGGGTTGAAAGCTTCACGCCGGTCCATTCCGCGCAGGCGATCAGCCCATGGGTATATTGCAGCGAGTTAAGCTGTGCTGCCGGCCATTCCGTGGCGCCATTGGCGGGGCATTCCAGAAAGTGCGTGCGCGATACTGAAGGGAAACGCTTCAAATCATCCAATGTGAGCAATAATGGTTTTTCCACCAGCCCCATGATCATCAACCGCCATTCTGCCGGGTTAACGCTTACGCGGCCTGCGTGATACCGCTCAAAGAAAAATCCATTAGCGGTAATAATACCAGGCTGGTCCTGCAACGGTGTAAAACTGGCATCAGCTTGCGGGCTTTGCGCAAGCCACGGCACATAACGGCGGATCGCATCTTTTTCATATTTAGAGGGCTGCCCATAAGGCCGGTCATCAACCCCGGCCCCCAATGAATGGCCCCAAGGGTCCGACAACGGCCCCGCTGGCGCGGTTGCAGCCGTTGCGGCACGCGCTGATGCTGCCACCAACGCACCACCAGCCGCGGCACCGAATTTAAAAAGCTTACGACGACTCGCCTTCGCCATGATGTTTCCGTCTCCTCTAAACGCTTCAATATAAAACTTAGACGAAATCACTAAGTATTAGATTGGCTTGTATAATTATAAAATACTTGTCTTGTTGAAAAACGAGAATGTCAAGGCGGTTTCACTTGCGCCTTTTTAGTGCGCGCCATCGCCACAACGCTGGATAGATCGTCGTAACTCAGCTCACCGGGAACAAAAATTCCGCCCACAAACAAAGCTGGGATACCCGATAAATCTAACGCCCGCCCACGCGCCAAATTTGCCGCGATGCGTGCCGCCACCGCATCGCCGTTCATATCCAATTCCATTTGTGACCAATCCAGACCTAGCGATTTTGCATCGGTTTTAATCGAGTCGTCATCAGGCGGCGTTGGTTCGGTCATGAAATCATCACGCAAAGCCTCGTAGCGCCCCTGGAGTTGTGCTGCGAATAAAGCTTTTGTCCCGAGTTCGCTGGCAGCGCCCAATATAGGGTAGTCAACTGGTACGTAACGAATGCCGGGATCTGTTTTCAATAACCTCTTGATCCGAACATCCATGGCGCGGCAGGGTGGGCAACGTATGTCGTAGAAATCAACAAGTGTGAGATCACCATGCGGATTGCCCAAAATTGGATCACCCGGTCGCACCAGCGCATCTGCATTTGGTGTTGTATCCGAAGAGGCCCTTGCAACCACAGGCCATAATCCAAGCGCGAGACAAAAGGTCCGCCGCCGCCAGTAACGTGACAAAAATGGGTTGGTCATGAGGATGCCATCACAGCCCTTGCATCCACCCGTTGCCCCGGCATCTCGGCTGCAACATCACCAGACGATACAACCCCACCGGTTCGACCTGGCTCTCCGAAGGTCACAGCCGAAAGTAGCTCGATGAATTTGCGAACAGACTCATCACGCAAACGATAAAAGACTGATTTTCCGTTACGCCGCGCGACCACCGCCCCGGCGGCCCGTAGCTCCGCTAATTGTTGTGATAAATTCGGCTGGCCAATCGATAAAGCAGCTTCAATTTGGGCAACTGACTGCTCACCGGTCTTTAAATAATTCAGAATATCCAGACGGGTTATGTTTGCCAAAATGCGCAACACCGTAACGGTCCGTGCGGCCCCATGAGAAGAGTAAACTGCCTCTGTCATGATAAATCCCCCTCAAAATAGCTTCGCGGATTTGGAGTGCTGCTAATATTGTCTAACGAATACAACGTATTAACCTCGAGATTGGACGACATTATCTATTTTATGTAAATCATAATACATGATTATATTATTTTTGTAAGTGTCTTTCGGGTGTGTGGTGTAAATTTGTTCCACGTTGACAGATTTTCTAATTCACCTGAACAATCAAAACAGGTGGAGAAAGTGCGTCAGTAATCGCACGGCAATAAGCATTCATTAACGGAGGGGACATGTATACTTATCTTATTCGCCTAACTATGGGCGTTGCGCTGGCGGTGGCTTTGCTCGTGGGGAAGCCCGCCTTCGCCAACATGTCGATGCTGGATAATTATGATTTTAATAAGCCAGCTTTTAAAAATTCTATGCCGTTTGCCACAACCCATGCCGTTATCCAGGTGAGCGAGGATGATCCTGCACGCTGGAATTTGGTTCTCAATAACGCCCAAAATATGCTGGACTTCATGGGCGCTTCAAAAATCCAGATCGTGATTGTTGCGTATGGACCAGGATTGAAAATGCTCCTTGCGGGCAGTCCTGTCGCCGGGCGCATTCAATCGCTCGATCAGGAAGGCGTTGAATTCGACGCTTGTCACAACACCATGCTCGCGATGGAGAAAGCAACCGGGCAAATGCCGGTTATTGTTCCGCCTGCCGTGATCGTACCTGCCGGGGTGATCCGTATTATGCAGCTTGAGGCCCATGGATTTTCATACCTCAAGCCGTGATTTAACAACCCATCGCAGACCCCGCGGCGGCCGTTTGCTTTATCGTTAAAATACTTTTGCAAACGCGGCAGCACCTGGCAGTGCGGCGTTCTCGGCTGGGGCGGGCGCTGGCGCTTTGGCCGTCACCGGCGTGACTGGTAGCGTTGGGGTTTCACCAAACAAGCCTTCGATGTGCTGAACGCACGCGCCGACCATCTCGTTGGCAAGCCGATAAAATATCTGCTTGCCGTCTCTGCGGGTATCAACAACATCGGCGCGTCGCAACGCCGCCAACTGCTGGCTCAATGCCGGCTGGCCGATGGCGGTTGCTTCATCAATCTCAGTGACAGTGAATTCGCCGGAGAGTAGCACCGACAAAATCATCAGCCGCTGCGGTTGTGCGAATATTTTTAATTTCTCAGTGGCGGCGATGGCCGCCTCTTTGGATTTGTGGAGCATGGTCATGCGGCAGATTTCGGCTGACAGAACCAAGTCGGCAGTGCGCCAACTGCCGTTGCGGCCTCGGCGCCCGCGGGGGGCAGCAAAACCGGCTCGCCAGGATGCCAGCCCGCCGGTGTCAGCACATCAGATGCGGCTGTAACCTGCAGGGCCGCAAGCAAGCGCAGCATCTCCTCAACGGACCGGCCAACCTGCATTGGATACCAAGATACCGCCCGGATGATCCCTGCCGGGTCGATCACATATGTCGCGCGAACGGCGGCGGAATCCTGCGCATCTTCATCAAGCATGCCGTAGGCCCGTGCGACGGCCATCGAAGGGTCTTCCACAATTGGAAAAGGGATGGTCACCCCAAATGCCTCGCGGATCGCCCGAACCCAAGCGATGTGGGCATAAAGACTATCCACCGACAGGCCAAGCAAGGCGCAATTAAGGGCGGCAAATTTATCGGCAGCGCGGGCGATTGCCATGAATTCACTGGTGCAGACCGGCGTAAAATCCGCCGGGTGCGAGAAAAACAGCAGCCAACGACCGGCGAACTGGTCAAGGCTGATATCACCTTGCGTGGTGCGCGCCCGAAAGACCGGCGCTTTATCCCCGATTCTCAGCGGCCTCTGTAATTTTTTTTCCATTACATCAATCATTTATACAGTATAGCACAATTACATAAAATGACAATTGACAAAGCATCTCATTACTTTCATACATTCATTAAATGATTATTTGACGGGGTCTGACGTGATAGATTTAAATTTGGTGGCGGCCCAGAAGCAGGTGAATGAGGCGTTGGCCGGCCACACAGCGCGCCCGGTGGTGTATAGTTTCTTCGACGAACCCACCAATACCGCAACCCATGTTGTGCACGACCCCATCACCATGAAAGGGGCAGTGGTGGATAGCGTGCTGGATTTTGACGCCGCCGCCGGCCGAACCCACACCAAATCGGCTGACGCGCTGATCGCTTATGTGCGGGCAACCGGCATCGAAATTGACTGGTTGCTGGAAACCCACGCCCACGCCGATCATCTCTCGGCGGCCCCCTATATTCAACAGCATTGTGGCGGCAAACTCGCGATCGGGCGCGAAATTACCACTGTACAGAATGTGTTCGGTAAAATTTTCAATGTCGGCACCGAATTCGCGCGTGACGGGTCGGAGTTCGACCGCCTGTTTGATGATGGCGATCAGTTTAGCATTGGCAATATTTCAGCCATTGCCCTACATGTACCCGGCCATACACCGGCCGACATGGCTTACGTGATCGGTGACGTGGTGTTTACCGGTGATACTCTGTTCATGCCCGATTACGGCACCGCCCGCGCGGATTTCCCTGGCGGTGACGCGCGTCAGCTTTATCAGTCCATCCGGCGGTTGCTTAGCCTGCCGGGCGAAACGCGGCTTTATCTTTGCCATGATTATAAGGCGCCGGGTCGAGATACTTATATTTGGGAAACCACCGTCGCCGCTGAACGCGATGGCAATGTGCACGCCCATGAAGGCATCAGTGAGGATGATTTCTTTGCGATGCGCACGGCGCGGGATGCCACGCTTTCTATGCCCAAACTCATTCTGCCTTCAGTGCAGGTGAACATGCGTGCCGGGCATCTGCCGCCGCCAGAAGAAAACGGCACCAGCTACCTCAAATTGCCTCTGAACTTATTCTAATGGGTATTTTTGCACACGCCATGCCGCTGGCAGGTTTTGCCGGCGGGCTCATGATCGGGCTTGCCGCCAGCCTGATGTTGCTGGCGGACGGGCGGGTCGCCGGGGTGAGCGGCCTTGCAGCACGCGCCGCCGCAATCGGCACATCTTCTGCACCTTACACGGTGGCCTTGGCATTTACGGCCGGGTTGCCTTTGGGGGCGTTTCTTATCGGCACAACCGGAAACGTTATCACGCGGTTCCCGGCCTCGCCCTGGATCCTTATCATTGGTGGCTTGTTGGTTGGTTACGGCACCTGGCTAGGCTCCGGCTGCACCAGCGGGCACGGCGTATGCGGGCTCTCGCGCGTCTCTCCACGCTCCCTTGCGGCGACGTTTTGCTTCATGGCCGCAGGCATGATCATCGTGTTCCTGATGAAATTCATCGCAGGTGTCGCATGAACCGCCAGACCCTTATCGCCCTTGCGGCTGGCATATTGTTTGGGGCGGGTCTGGCCATCTCCGGCATGGCCGACCCCGCGCGCGTGCGGGCATTTCTAGACATTACGGGCGCGTGGGACCCAACCTTGGCGTTTGTTATGGGGGGTGCCCTCATCCCGATGGTCCTCGCCTGGCGCATCCGCCTTAAATTGCAGCGCCCGCTGGTTGCACCGGCTTTTGACCTACCAACAGCTGCCAAGCTTGATGCAAAATTGCTGGCAGGCTCTACAATTTTCGGCATTGGCTGGGGCATTGCCGGGCTGTGCCCGGGCCCTGCCATTGCCGACCTCGCATTGCAGCCCTGGCCTGCCGCAATGTTCGTATTCGCGATGCTCACAGGCATGCTGGTGTGCCGTATGCAAAGCCGATTCATGACCAGATTAGCCCCGCCTTCCATCATACAAAGGAAAACAACATGAAAAATATGGGAACGGCGGATCGGATCATCCGTCTTGTTATCGTACTGGCAATTATCGCTGCGTATTTTGGTGGTCTCATCACCGGTACAGTCGCGATCATCCTCGGTGTCGCTGCTTTGGTGCTCTTTGCCACCAGCCTGTTTTCAACCTGCCCGGCCTACCTGCCGTTCGGAATTTCCACGCGCCGCCGTTAATTAAAAAATTCTAGGGAAAGACAAATGAGCTTTAAACACCTGACGCAGGCATTTGCGGTGTCGCCGCAAGTCACTGACTCTGATATTATTGAAGCGAAACAAGCTGGTTTCATGACAGTGATTGATGCGCGGCCTGATGGCGAAGATGCCGGCCAACCGCGTGCAGCCGAAATCGCTGCGCTGGCTGAGGCGCAAGGTCTCAGCTTTACGCATATTCCGGTTACTACTGGCGCCATCACCGATGCCGACATCGCCAAATTCGCAGCGGCGTTGAAAGCGGCAAAAGGGCCGGTGCTCGGCTATTGTCGCAGTGGCACGCGTGCCGCAATGATGTGGGCATTGGCCCAGGCGGGCCAAATGCCGGCGGCTGAAATTTTTGATACCGTGGCGGCAGCCGGGATCGATATCAGTTCGGTCAAACCAAAAATCCTGGCATTGGCGCAAGCGCAATCAGATGGCGAGGCGGCGGGTACAAAAACATATGATGTTGTGATCGTCGGCGGTGGCTCGGCGGGTATCGCAACCGCGGCCAGTCTGCTCAAGCGCCGTGGCTCACTCACCATCGCCGTCATCGAACCTTCCGAGGCGCATTATTACCAACCGGGCTGGACTTTGGTGGGTGCCGGTGTGTTCACACAGGATGTAACACGCCGCAACACCGCCGATGTGATGCCCGATAAAGTTACTTGGGTGCGCCAGGGTGCCGCAGGGTTCGCGCCAGAATTAAATGAGGTGATTTTGGCTGACGGCTCCAGCGTGCGTTACCGTGTGCTGGTTGCGGCTCCGGGTTTGAAATTGAATTGGAACGCCATTCCCGGCCTCAGCGAAGCACTTGGCCGCAACGGTGTCACTTCGAATTATCGTTTTGACCTGGCACCCTACACTCATAATCTTGTGACCAATCTCAAATCCGGTCGGGCCATATTCACCCAGCCACCGATGCCGATAAAATGTGCGGGGGCGCCCCAAAAAGCGATGTATCTCTCCTGTGACATTATGCGCGAAACTGGCGCCTTGGCGAATGTCGAGGTGGAGTTTCACAATGCGGGCGCGGTGCTGTTCGGCGTTGCTGCCTATGTACCCGCGTTAATGGAATATATTAAAAAATATAATATCCATCTGAATTTCGAATCAAAGCTGGTGGCGGTCGATGGGGCCGCGCGGGTTGCCACGTTCGAGCGCAAAAATGCGGACGGGTCGTCCGAGACAATTCAACGTGAGTTTGATATGCTGCACGCCGTACCACCGCAAGTGGCGCCTGACTTTGTGGCGGCCAGCGCACTTGCAGGACCCGCTGGTTTCATTGAGGTTGATGCAGGCACCTTACAGCATCCACGCTTTGCAAATATTTACAGCCTGGGCGATGCTGCCGCCACCACCAACGCCAAAACCGCCGCGGCCGCGCGGGCGCAGGCGCCCACTGTCGCTATTAATGTGCTCGCGACTTTAGACGGTAAATCCCCAAGTGTGACATATGATGGCTACGGCTCCTGCCCGCTCACCGTGGAACGCGGTAAGATTGTGCTCGCCGAATTCGGCTATGGCGGCAAGTTAATGCCAAGCTTCCCTGCTTGGCTGATCGACGGTACCCAACCCACCCGCGCCGCCTGGTTCTTGAAAGACCGCATTCTGCCCTTCGTGTATTGGCAGGGTATGTTGAAGGGCCGGGAATGGATGATTGATCCTGCAAAGATCGAACAGGCCGCCTGACGTGGATATGTTACAATATGGGCTGGGCGGCGCCTCCGGCGTGCTGGTTGGCTTTACGTTAGGGCTCGTCGGTGGTGGTGGCTCAATTCTCGCCGTACCGTTGATGGTATATTTGGTCGGCGTGAAGAATCCGCACGTGGCCATCGGCACCAGCGCGCTTGCGGTGGCCGTCAATGCCGCCACGGGGCTGCTCAATCATGCCCGCGCAGGCAGTGTGAAGTGGCGCTGTGGCTTCATGTATGCAGTCGCCGGGATGATTGGGGCCTTATTTGGCTCCTCCGCTGGCAAAGCGTTCAACGGCCAGAAATTGTTGTTTCTCTTTGCCATCGTGATGCTGGTGGTCGGCGTATTGATGCTACGGGGCCGCAAGAATGCTGGCATAGAGGGTGCTGCCTGCAACCGGGAAAACGCCCCCAAAGTTTTAGGCTTTGGCTTTGGTACGGGGATATTTTCGGGATTTTTCGGTATCGGCGGCGGATTTTTAATCGTCCCTGGCCTTGTGGCTTCAACAAGTATGCCCATTCTAAATGCTGTCGGTACGTCACTGGTTGCGGTGACTGCTTTTGGCCTGACCACCGCACTTAATTATGCGCTCTCAGGCTTAGTGGATTGGAATTTAGCGGTCGTGTTCATAATAGGCGGCATCCTTGGCGGCTTTTTTGGTCACAAAGTCGCGCAGCATCTTGCCGGAAAGGCCGGACGTTTAACATCAGTGTTCGCAATGCTGATATTTGTTGTGGCTGGTTACATGCTGTTTCGGACCGTCTCCTCTTTCTCATAATCTCGTTGAATCAAAGGTTGCGATGATGTCGTTCTTACCGTTTTTTGCCTCACCCACAGCCATTGAGATGGCGCGGGCGCAGTTTGGGTTCGTCATTGCGTTTCACATTATTTTCCCGGCCTTTTCCATTGGGCTCGCGAGTTTTCTGGCGGTGCTCGAAGGGGCGTGGCTCTGGACCAAGCAGCCAGTGTATCTGGATGCCTTTAAATACTGGCTGAAAATCTTCGCGATGATTTTTGCCATCGGTGTGGTCTCGGGTCTGGTGATGGCCTACGAGATTGGCGCCAATTGGGGTGGCTATGCTGATAAGGTTGGGCCAGTGCTGGGACCATTGCTGGCGTACGAGACGCTGACGGCGTTTTTCTTGGAAGCCGGGTTCCTGGGTATTATGCTGTTTGGGTTGGACCGGGTTGGTCCAAAGCTGCATTTTGCCGCGACCTGCTTGGTTTCCATCGGCACGCTGATTTCTGCGACATGGATCCTTTCCGCCAATAGCTGGATGCAAACGCCAGCCGGTACCGTGATGGGGGCGAATGGCCAGATCGTGCCGGTCGATTGGTTGGCGATTATCTTCTCGCCCTCCGCCCCGTATCGCTGGGTGCACATGATTTTGGCTAGCTACCTGGCAACCGCTTTTATGGTGGGTGGGGTCGGGGCCTATCATCTGCTGCGCGATCGCAAGAACCAAATTTCGCGTCTGTTCTTCTCGATGGCGTTGTGGATGGCAGCGATTGTAACACCGCTGCAAATTCTGGCAGGCGATACCCAGGGGCAGAATACTCTTGCTTACCAGCCGGCAAAAATTGCCGGTATGGAGGGGGATTTTACCACCGGCGTCCAGGCATTGCATTTATTTGGTATTCCCGATGTCGCGCAGGGAAAGCTACTTTATGATGTGGCGATACCGCATCTCGGGTCCTTCATTCTGACGCATGATTGGAATGGCGTCGTGAAGGGGCTGGATGCCTGGCCGAAGGATCAGTGGCCCGTGGTGAGCGTGGAGTTTTTCACATTCCGCATCATGGTGGCGCTTGGTTTTGCAATGTTTGGGCTGGGGCTGCTGAGCTTGTGGCTGCGCTACAAGCGCCGTTTATACGACACCAAATGGTTCCATTATTTAACGATGTTGATGGCACCATCCGGATTTATTGCAATCGTGATGGGCTGGACCACCACCGAGACCGGGCGTCAACCTTGGACCGTGTATGGGTTGGTGACCACTGCACAAAGTGCCTCGCCGATTTCTCTGCCGGTGGTAATGACCTCTTTCGCGGTCATCATCGTAATCTATGCTTTGGTTTTCGGTAGTGGCATTCTGTATGTACTGAAAATGATGGCGAAATTACCCGAGCCAGGTGAATCCATGCCCGATGATGCACCGTTGCGTAGCCACGGCCTGGTGGGGCAGGTTGCGTTGGGTGATAAAGCCGGTCCGGTGGCTGCCGAATGAGCTTGCTCAGCTTCCTCACCGGTGGGCTGATCCCGGCCACCGCCCCTTGGTTGCCGGTCGCGTTCGCGGGCATCATGGCGTTTATCATTTTAATGTACGTTATCCTCGATGGATTTGACCTTGGCATTGGGATTTTATTCGCGCTGGAACGCGACAAAACCCACCGCGATGTGATGGTAAACTCAATAGCGCCTGTGTGGGACGGTAATGAAACCTGGCTGGTACTGGGTGGCAGTACGCTCTACGGCTCGTTTCCACTAGCCTTTGCCGTCATTTTACCAGCGGTTTACCCGTTGGTGATATTAATGCTGATGGGACTCATTTTCCGTGGCACCGCCTTTGAGTTTCGGTTTCGGGCGCCGACCGAAAAATTACGGTTGCTGTGGGATTGGGCGTTTCTTGGTGGTTCAGTCGTGGCGGCTTTTTGCCAGGGCGCTATCCTTGGTGGGCTTATGCATGGCACCCCGATTGTGAACCGCGCTTATGCGGGTGGAGCGCTGGATTGGTTGAATCCATTTACCATTTTCTGCGGCTTTGCCGTGGTGGTTGGCTATTCGCTACTGGGTGCGGCCTGGATGATCTGGCGGGCGAGCGGCGAACTCCAATCCAACATGCGCGTTTATGCAAAATATCTGGGTATGGCGATGCTGGTGATTTTTGGTATCGTGGGAATATGGTCGCCATTGCAAAATCCGGCCTATTATGACCGTTGGTTTAACTGGCCAGGTATATTCGCCACCGCCGTGGCACCCATCAGCGTGCTAATTTTGGCTTATATATTCTTCAAGCATCTCAATAGCACCGATCAAGCAGCGCACGACAAAACCCCGTTTTTCTGCGCGCTGGGGTTCTTTGTTGTCTCGTTTGGTGGGCTTGGCTACAGCATCTTTCCGCAAATTGTACCGCCAGGGTTAGATATCTGGCAGGCGGCAGCACCAACAGTCAGTTTGCAATTTTTGTTCCCAGGTGTGGTGATACTGATTCCTGTTATCCTCGCTTACAATATTTTCGCTTATTATATTTTCCGAGGGAAGATTGAAGCCGGTGCGCATTATCACTGAATGGTTGCAAACCCATCCGGCGGCCAAACGCTGGGCCTGGTTTGCCGCAATTTACGGCGGCAGCGTGGTGGCGTTTGGTGCGGTGGTGGGCGTGTTGGAAATGTGCGTACCTAAATAACAAAGCCGCTCGTGGTCAGTATTGCATGGTCAGTATTGCATGGTCAGTATTGATCGCAACTGAATGGTTGGTTAAGCCAGCCCTATGTCAGAAGATCTTCCGCCCAATGCCCGCACCTCTCCCCCGGCCATCCGTAACCGCGGCCCGATTCTTGCGGTCTTGCAGCCTCGCTTGCCGGCAACTGGTCTGGTGCTTGAGATCGCATCCGGCACCGGAGAACATGCCGTTCACATCGCCAGCGCGATGCCCGGCCTGCAATGGCAACCAACCGACCCCGACCGGGATGCGTTTGCCAGCATAGAAGCCTGGCGCAACCAAGCTTGCCTACCTAATCTGCTCCCGCCGCTCCAGCTTGATGCTGCTGCGCCGGATCACTGGCCCGTTAAATCGGCAGATGCGGTGGTAAATATCAACATGATCCATATTGCCCCGTGGGCCGCCACCCAAGGGCTCATGCAAGGTGCCAGCCGCGTGCTTCCTCCCGGTGGTCAGTTGTTTTTATACGGCCCATATTTCGAGCGTGATGTGGTGACAGCGCCTTCCAACCTTGAATTTGACCAAAGCCTCAAGAGCCGCAATCCTGCTTGGGGCATACGGCATTTGGATGATGTAGCGGCGTTGGCTGGTGAACATGGTCTGAAGCTGGTTGAACGCATCGCCATGCCGGCCAACAATCTGATTGTGATATTCAAGAGAGTTTGAATGTGCGGCACCCGACGCTTTATTGGGGAGCGTGCGCCGCAGCGAGCTTCGCAACTATTTCCTTGAATGCACGTTGCGCCGCAACCACCGCGCCCGCCAGATAGCCAGGCTCGGAAGGGCTGGTTTCACTACCCGCCAGAGCCAACCTATCCTGCCACGGGCCGGTAACCCAAGGCCCATTTCCGGCACTTGGATGCCCACCCATAATACGGTCTGCCGGTGTCGCGGTCAGCTCGTCAGCCGCCCAGTCCTTGAACAAGGTCGCTTTTGGCGCTGCGGCCTCCGCGCCGAATACCCGCACAAGCTGTTCAACACAGGCGCGGGTCATTGATGCTTCCCCCATTGCTGCACGGTGTTCAGCACCGATACCGATAAACCCAAATAACGCGCCAGCCCCGGCGGCGGTTGAGGCATCGTGTATTTCAGCCATCGGCCCCACCATGCTTTGGGCGGTGCCGGAAAGCCCAGCGTCGCACCAAAATGCGCGCTCATAAACGGCAATGAACTTAGCGTGCGGCGCCATCCAGGTCGGTGTATCACGCCACCGTCGCGCCGTTGCTGGTTCCTGCGTCGGCGCAAAAGTCACTGTCGCGTCTAAAAGTCTTGGCGGCAGTGCTGCAATCACTTGTTTAACCTTCAGCTCCTCAACAGAGCTATCCGCCCGCCTGATTGTCAGCGCCACGCCATCAGCATGTAAAGCCATCGCAGTGACCCGCCGTTCCAGCCATATTTGCGCCGCCGGCACGTGCGTAGCCAACGCACGCACCAATGCCCCCGTGCCACCCACCAAGCGCATAGATTGCTGATCCATCCCGGCACCGCGATAACGCTGAAATGTTTCGCGCGACATACGCTCGATAATCACGTCACCATCGCTGTTCTGGCCAAAGGCTGAAAGCCCTAGCTCTGCAACAAGCGATGCAATGGCGGGCTGCGTGTGTGGCCAAAACCAGGAAGGGCCGAGATCGAACCCATCATGGCTTGGTTGGCCAGCTTCATCCACCGTAACGACGCGTCCGCCAAGGCGGTCGCGCGCTTCAATAACAATAAACGGAATTGCCGCCGCCCTTAGCAAGTGGGCCGCATACAAACCCGCAACCCCCGCGCCGATAATCGCTACTGTCATGTCAGTCATATCCAAGCCTTTGAAGTCAAATCTTCGCCCATGGCGCGGCATTGATCAATAAGCCCGAATCATCCTCATGTCTGTTATCCGGGCATCGAATAAGCGCCGCTGACCCACCGGCGTGATGCTTAAACTCGTCAAACTACGCTATTTGGTAAGTCGTTTTCAGGTAACAGGAATAAGCTTTGGCATAGCTGGTTTGGCGCGTAATCCTCTGCCGCTGTATATTTCTCCACAGCGAATCAGTGGCGGTCCAATTGTGATATAAGTCCGCGGCTCAATAGCCGTTGTTGATGGGGACCCGGCAAAGTGCAACCGAATGGGCCGCGCCGTGGAGGAATTTCTCGGCTTTGTCACACATTTTATCAGAAGCGTGATCTATCGCTGTGCATTATTGGGGGGTGCTCACATGTCTAAATTTTGTTGGGTTGTTTTGGCTGCCGCTATTTCAATTTCAGTCGCAACAGCCCACGCGGACAATGCGCAGACCCTTCCGAGCGGCGCCTTATTAACCCCCAATGCCGCGCCTGACGCAGAGCTTGTCCCTCTTAACCCGCATCTACCAGCTTTTCCCAACTACACTGCCGGGCAGGTGGTTAACATGGCGTTGAGCCCCGACGGTAAAACTTTGTTGATCCTGACCAGCGGCTTTAACATTATGTTTGGGCAAGACGGTAAGCCTGATCCTGCGGCATCAAATGAATATGTATTTGTCGAGGATGTCTCAAGCGGTCGTCCTGTGCAGCGACAGGTATTGCAAATACCCGACACTTATATCGGCCTTACCTTCGCACCGGATGGCCAACATTTCTATGTGTCCGGGGGAAACCAGGATAATGTGCATATTTTTGCCACCGCAAATGGGCAATGGCACGAGGATGGCGCCCCCATCGCGCTTGGCCACCTGCAGGGGGTTGATCCGAAGAGCAAGATTTACCGTGGCGGCAGCGGATTAAATGTTCAGCCGGAAACTGCAGGCCTTGCCGTCACCGCTGACGGCAAATATCTGCTCGCTGCTAATTTTAACAACGATACTTTGTCTATCATTAACCTAGCTTCGCATGCGATCACCGAGGTTCCGTTGCGCCCCGGCGATATTGACCCGCACCAAACCGGCCTTGCGGGCGGCGAATACCCGTTTGAGATCGCTGTCAAAGGCAGCGCAACCGCCTATATTTCCAGCTTGCGCGACCGTGAAATTGACGTTGTGGCCTTGTCTGCCACGCCGCACGTCACCGCGCGGATCAAGCTGCATGGTAATCCGTTGGGCCTGGTTCTCAACCAAGCGGGTAGCTTACTATATGTTGCCTGCGATAATAGCGATGACGTGGCGGTGATTGATACCGCCAATAACATCGTTAAAAACACAATCCGCACAATTGCACCACCTGCGATGCTCGTAGAGTCCGCGCATTATCGCGGCGTTGGTCCGAATAATCTCACGCTCGCGCCAGATCAAAAAACGCTTTACGTCACCAACGGGGGTACCAATAGCTTGGCCGTGATATCTCTCGGTGCTGTACCAAATGTTACCGGACTCATCCCGACTGGTTATTTTCCCGAAGCGGTGAGCGTGAGTGCGGATGGGCGGCATCTCTATGTGATTAACGGTAAAAGCATTCCCGGCCCCAACCCCGGCCATTGCACGTCTGATCCGGCGCGCAATCTTTCTGCCAGTGCGTGCGACTCCACCAATCAATATATTTTGCAATTATCAAAGGCAGGCTTACTGGATTTTCCGGTTCCCGATGCCGCCCAGCTGGCGCAAACCACCTTGATAGCAGCCCATAACGAGCATTTTGACGAAATGCCAAGCCCGACAGATGAGCGGATGATGGCGGCGTTACATGCCCGCATTAAGCATATTATTTATGTTCTTCGTGAAAATCGCACGTATGATGAAGAGCTCGGTGATCTCGGTGAAGGTAATGGTGCGGCCAACTTGGCTGAATTTGGCAAGACCATCACCCCGAACGCACACCAAATGGCGCTGAATTTCGTTGATCTTGATAATTTCTATGATAGTGGCGAAGTCAGCGGCAATGGTTGGCCTTGGAGCGTTTCTGCCCATGAATCTGACATTGGCGCGCGCAACCTACCGGTTAGCTACGCTGAGCGTGGCCTGAGCTATGACTGGGAAGGTACGAACCGCAATATCGACGTTGCGATCTTGGGCGTAAAGGCTCGTGAAGCTGAAGACCCTGCCCTCAGAGCCATTCCCGATATTGCGAATGTGCTGCCTGGAGTTGCAAATTTGGCAGCGCCGGATGGCCCCAAAAATCAATATCAACGGGGCTATCTATGGGATGCTGCTCTTCGTGCGGGACTAACCGTTCGCAACTATGGCTTCTTTGAAGATCTCGAGCGTTATTTTCTGCCCGTTCAATCAGGTGGCATTCCCGCGACCCTAACCGATCCTGCTGCTCAGCATTTTGTGGTGGCGTTTCCAACAAACCCAGCACTTGCGCCACGCACTGATTTATATTTCCGTGGTTTTGATAATGCGTTTCCAGACTTTTATCGCGAACAAGAATGGCAGCGTGAATTCGACAATTATGTCCGCAATAACAACCTCCCAAGCCTTTCACTGGTCAGGCTAATGCATGATCATTTAGGTAATTTTAAAAATGCAATTGATGGCGTTAATACGCCTGAAACTCAAATGGCAGATAATGATTATGCAGTGGCAAAATTGATTGCAATTGATTGCAGCCGTAGCAGATAGTAAATATGCCAGCTCAACATTGATTTTTGTGGTTGAGGATGACGCCCAGAACGGCCCGGATCATGTCGATGCGCATCGTAGTGTCGCCTACATCGTGGGCCCGTACGTGAAACACCATGCTGTAATTTCAACGCATTATACCACAGTTAATTTCCTGCGTACGATGGAAGATATTCTGGGCATCGATCATCTTAGCATCAATGATGCATTTCAGCGTCCAATGACCGACATATTCGACCTTCAGCAGACAGGTTGGCAGTTTACCCCAATAATCCCGGCCCCTTTAATGGCGACCAGCTTGCCTGTACCAAAGATGCAGGCGAATAATTTTTCCAATATGCATCCAGCTTCATGGTGGGCGGCCCATACAGCTGGCTATGACTGGTCGCAGGAAGATAAAATACCGGCGGGTGCCTTTAATCGGCTGTTATGGATGGGCTTACACCACCAGGGCGTGCTTTATCCAACCCAATTTGGGATCGTATCGAATACCGCTGATCGTGATGTGAACGACTAGGCTTGGCTATTGTAGTGAGCTAATGAAAATCCCGGCTTTTGCGGACCACCCGTTCCTGCCTTGGGTGTCCGGGCGGGCGGCGCGGGTGCGGTAGTTCATCGGCGCGCGAAAGTGGTGCGTCCAGTTCGGCAATCCAGCGGCTACGGTCAGCCAGCCGTTCCACCACGATGTGCGTCACGTTCTCCACACTGCGTTGCAGACGCCCTTCGGCAATCAGCAGTGTGGCGTTGATAATCTGGTTGCGCAGCGGTTCTACCAGCGATGCCCAGATGATGAGGTTGGCAATGCCGGTTTCGTCCTCGATGGTGATGAACATGGTACCCTTCGCCGTACCAGGCCGCTGCCGCACAGTTACAATGCCGGCAGTACGGATGCGGGAGCCATCTCTGGCCGCCACGGCTTCTTGGCAAGTGAGGGCTTTGGCAAGCCGCAATTTACCCCGCAGCAAACCACAAGGATGCGCCCGGAGTGACAGGCCGGTGGTGCGGTAATCCGCCACCACATGCTCGCCCTCGCTCATCAGCGGCAATTCGGGCGTTTGGTGCCGGCGCCGCTGCCCCGCCAATAACGGCGTGGGCGGTGCGGATTCCAGCCCGGCAATCCGCCAGAGCGCGATGCGGCGAGACAGGTTAATGCTGCGCAGTGCATCGGCTTGCGCCAGGTGCTCCAAAGCCGCGCGGGGCAAGCCAGTTGCCGCCAGCGCATATAAATCAGCAAACCCAGCGCCACGCTGTTCCAGAATGACACTGGCCCAGGCTTGGTGAAACCCATCGATCATCCGCAACCCTAACCGCAGCGCATCGTTTTCCAGCGTGCAATCAAGATCAGAAAAATTCACATCAGCGGGTAAAATATCTACCCCATGCTCACGCGCATCGCGGACAATCTGGGCGGGCGCGTAAAACCCCATCGGCTGAGAATTCAGCAAGGCTGCGGCAAAAGCCGCCGGGTGATGGCATTTCAGCCAGGCCGAAGCATACACTAATAATGCAAAACTCGCCGCATGGCTCTCGGGAAATCCATAACTGCCGAACCCCTCGATCTGTCTGAAACAGGCTTCAGCGAAAGGTCGTTCATAGCCGCGCGCCACCATGCGCTCCACCATCAGGTCTTTAAAATGCTGCATGGTGCCGATATTGCGGAATGTGGCCATGGCGCGCCGCAACCCGTTGGCCTCCTCGGCGCTGAATTGCGCGGCCACCATCGCAATGCGCATCGCCTGTTCCTGAAACAACGGCACGCCTTTGGTTTTTTTTAGAATCTCGCAAAGCTCGTTGGGCAACCCGCCTTGCCGCAGTGGATATTGTACTTCCTCGGCGCCCGAACGCCGGCGCAGATACGGGTGCACCATGTCACCTTGAATCGGGCCAGGCCGGACAATCGCCACTTCAATCACCAGATCGTAAAATTCGCGGGGTTTCAAACGTGGCAGCATATTCATCTGCGCCCGGCTTTCCACCTGAAATACGCCAATTGAATCACCTTTGCAGAGCATATCGTAAACCGCCGGATCTTCAGCCGGAATATCTGCAAGATCCTCAATGCCGAGCATAGCAAAACATTTGCGGATGCAGGTGAGCATACCCAGCGCCAGCACATCCACCTTCATCATCCGCAGCGCGTCGATATCATCCTTGTTCCATTCGATGAAGCTGCGGTCTGCCATGGCGGCCGGTCCTACCGGCACGGTTTCATCCAACCGGCCACGCGTGAGCACAAACCCACCCACATGCTGGGAGAGATGGCGCGGCAACCCCACCAGTTCGCGCGCCAGCATCACCACCCGTTTGATCAGCGGATCATCCGCATTGATCCCGGCCTCGCGCAGCCGGTCAGCCGACCATAATTCATCGCCAGCATTCCAGCTTTCGCTGGCTAATTTGGCGGCAATGGGTTCAGCCAGACCCAACGCTTTTGCCACTTCACGAATCGCGGATTTGGGCCGGTAATGAATAATGGTGGCAGCAATCGCAGCGCGGTCTCGTCCATAGCGCGCATAAAGATACTGGATAACCTCCTCACGCCTTTCATGCTCGAAATCCACATCAATATCGGGTGGCTCCTTGCGTTCGGCGGAGATAAAACGCTCGAATAATAAATCGCTTTGCATCGGGTCCACCGCGGTGATGCCGAGCGCATAACAAACCGCCGAGTTGGCTGCCGAACCGCGGCCCTGGCAGAGGAGTTTTTGGGAACGCGCAAACCGCACAATATCTTCAACCGTGAGAAAATACCGTGCATAATCAAGTTGCGCGATGATATTTAGTTCTTTCTCCAGCATTACTTGCACTTTGGGTGGAATATTCGCGCCGTAGCGTTTTTGTGCCCCAAGCCGCACAAGGTCGGCCAAATGCTCGTCGGGCGTGCGGCCAGGCGGCACGGGTTCATCAGGATACTCATAAGTGATTTGGTCGAGTGAGAAATTCACCTGCGCTAAAATATCGCGCTGGGCGGCGATGGCTTCGGGGAAACGCTTAAATAATCGTGCCATTTCGGCAGGCGTTTTCAAATAACGCTCGCCATGCGGTTCCAGCCGGTAACCAGCATCCGCGATTGTACAGCCATGGCGGATGCAGCGCAGCACATCCTGCAACGGGCGGCGGTCTGGCTCGTGGTACAGCACATCATTCGCTGCCACCATGCGTATGCGTGCCGCCTGCGCCAATTCTGAAATTTTCCGCAGCCGCGTCTCATCATCAGGTGCGTAACGGCGAATGGCGGCGAGGTAGGGCGGCTGGGGTAGTTTTTTCACAGCCTGTTGCAGCCACAATGAAAAATCATCGGTCAGAACCGCAGGCGGCACGATGATGAAAATCTGCCCTTCGGCATAGTCCAAAACATCGGCAAACTTCAAATCGCACGCGCCTTTGCTGGTGCGCATCTTGCCCAGAGTCAGCAACCGGCAGAGACGCCCCCAGGCGGCACGGTCTTGCGGGTAGCATACCATGTCCGGGGCGTCCTGCAGCACCAGCCGGCTTCCCACCACCAGCCGCAACCCGGCTTTTTGGGCGGCCACATGCGCCTGCACCACACCGGCTACGGTGTTGGTATCTGCAATGCCAATGGCGCTATGGCCAAGCGCCTTGGCCTGCGCCACCAATTCCACCGGGTGCGCCGCGCCTTCCAAAAAACTAAAGGCACTGGCGCTAAGTAATTCAACATAGCTCATCCAAAAAACCCATGCAGATACCAGCGCGGAGCCACTTCACCATCATGCAGCCCGGCGCGGAACAGCCAGAAGCGCACGCCGTGACTATCCTCCACCGCATAATAATCGCGGATTTTCTCACGTTCTGGCCGGGTGTCATCATGCTCATGGCACCACCAATCGCGCGCAATGCGTTCCGGCCCGGTCGCATGCACAATTCTATGCGCCTGCCCACGCCAGACAAATTGCACCGGCGGGTCATCCGGCACGGGCGCAATCGCCGTAATCGCATCAGGCTTGGCTAAAAGTTTAATCGGCCGTGGAAAGCGCGGCGCTTGCCAGGGCACGGCTGGCAGTTTGACTGATTGCCGCCGCCAGGCAAATTCCGGAATGAAGCTGGCATAAGGTGTAGCCCGCCATAATCTCTGCGGCCCCAAACGGTTGAGCAGCGTGTTCATCGGCCCTGAAAAATTTGGCGCTGCGGGCGTGAAGCCGGTTTGCGTGGGCGCAAGAGGTTCGGTTTCCAACGCCTGCAAGCTGGTCGCCTCAATGCCAAAACCGGGATCGATGTCCTGCAATTTTTCACGCAGCAATTTGCTGATTTGAAATTCATCCCGGCAGGGTTCGGCAAAGCCTAGATTTATCTCCGGGCATTGCGCATCAACCCGGTAAAACCGTGCTTGCAATGCGGTGGCACCACGGCTGGCTTCAGCTAAATCTTTGCATAATTGCACCGCCAGCCGTTCAAGTGCAGCTTGTAATTGCTGCGGCGCCCAGATCGGTTCGGCGTAATCTTCCACCAGCCGCCATGCGGGCGGGGCAGTGATGAAGGGCAGAATCTCCGGCGCACGCCCCAGCGCACGGTCTAGCTGCAAAGCCGGCTCTTTCCCGTAGCCGGCGGTCAGTTCGGCCCGCGGCAGACGCATCAGGGCGCCAATCTGCTTCACCCCCACCAGCCGCAACCGGCTGATGGCGCGTTCCGGCAACCGCAAAGCAGCCAGTGGTAAGGGGGAAATATCCTCGCTCTCGGTCGCGCCATAACGCGCCAACCCCCAAGCGGCCAGCGCGGTATTGGCAATCGCCAACTGCACCCCCGGCAAACGGTTTTGCATATGCGCCCGCATCCCCGCCTCACCGCTGAACAGATGCGCGCAGCCGGTAATATCAATCAGCACGCCATCTGGCGGGTCCGGCGCGGTAAGCGGGGAATAGAGCTGGCACCAGAGCGCCAGTGCCGCCAATTCACCCGGTGCGCCTTTGCTGTTCGGCAGGCCCTGGGGGAACCAAAGTGAGAGAAAACGGCGCTGCGCCATTCTGAGCCTCCCTATGAATATCCAGAACAAAAACGCCAGGCTGGCCGCCTTTGGCGTAGAGCAATTCAGCCTGCAGGCGCATCTCGCCCCGGCCTTGTAGGGGCGAGATCATCCAGCGCGTGGCAAAGGCGGTAGAATCAGAACTTGTGGTGGCCGGGGCGTACCGCAACAAAAACCCGGTACTGCCACCTTGGCGCGCTGCCAGCGCCAGACGGCGGGCAGCCAGTCGCGATAATTCTCCGCACTCAGCCACCCCCGCCATGCCGCCCCGCAGGGCCACTTCCAACGTGCCCAGGCTTTCAGCATCGTTTTTGGCATGGGCAAACAGGCAGCGCGCCGGGTTCAGCCCCAGCCAGGCAAGGCCCGGGGGGTAAAGGCACGGGTTTGCACTGACCCATAGAACCGGCGTTGTTTCGCCTAACTTTGCCAGTAAAACCGCGGCAAAGGCCGCATGGCCAGCCGTATGCTCAGGTGCGCGGCATTCATGCACCGCTTGGGTGAAAGCCAAACCGGCGGGTAAAATCCCGGCCCAGCCAGACTCTGCCGGGGTTGTGTGAGGCTGTAAGAACATAACAAGAACAAAGCATCATCAGCCACCAGAGTCGAGTCACATCATCGCCAATACTGCCAACCATGTGGGCCGGTTCACGCCCCCGGCCGGTTGGGCTAAGACCCGCCCAACCACTTTGCCCACCGAGGTTTTTTCATGATTCGCCTGGATAATATCAGCAAACAAAATGGCAGCCGCCTGGTCTTTATCGAGGCTTCGGCGGCTTTGCAGAAAGGCGAGAAAATCGGCCTCGTTGGCCCCAACGGGGCCGGCAAAACCACCTTGTTCCGCATGATCACTGGCCAGGAAGAGCCCGATGAAGGGCTGGTGCTGGTGGATCGCGGTGTCACGATTGGCTTCTTCAGCCAGGATGTGGGCGAGATGGCCGGCCGCAGCGCGGTGGCCGAGGTGATGGAGGGGGCGGGGGCTGTCAGCGAAGTGGGCGCAGAGCTGGCAAAGCTGGAAGCCGCGATGGCGGACCCTGAGCAGATGGACCAGCTAGATGCCATTATTGAACGCTTCGGCGATGTGCAGGCCCGCTTTGAGGAGCTGGGCGGCTACGCGCTGGAAGGCAAAGCCCGGGAAGTGCTGGACGGCTTAGGCTTCAGCCAGGAAATGATGGATGGTGATGTCGGCAAGCTGTCCGGCGGCTGGAAAATGCGCGTAGCCCTTGGCCGTATTTTGCTGATGCGCCCGGATGTGATGCTGCTCGATGAGCCGAGCAACCATCTTGATCTGGAGAGCCTGATCTGGCTGGAACAATTCTTGGCCGGCTATGATGGCGCTTTGCTGATGACCTCGCATGACCGCGAATTTATGAACCGCGTGATCAACAAAGTGATTGAAATTGATGGCGGTAACCTCACCAGTTTTTCGGGTGATTATGAATTTTATGCCCGCCAGAGTGCGCTGAATGAAAAGCAGCAGCAAGCGCAGTTTGAACGCCAGCAAGCGATGCTGGCCAAGGAAATCAGCTTTATTGAACGTTTCAAAGCCCGTGCTTCACACGCTGCCCAGGTGCAAAGCCGGGTGAAGAAATTAGAAAAGATCGATCGTGTGGAACCGCCGAAACGGCGTGAGGCCCTGAGCTTTGACTTTCGCCCCGCCCCACGCTCGGGTGAGGATGTGGCAAATTTTCGTGGTGTGCATAAGCGTTATGGTAGCAAGGTGATTTATGACGGTCTGGACTTACTGGTCCGCCGCAAAGAACGCTGCTGCGTGCTGGGGGTTAATGGTGCGGGTAAATCAACCTTGCTCAAGCTTGTCGCAGGCACCACCACGCCGGATGCTGGTACTGTCACTTTAGGTGGCAGTGTGAAAATGGGTTATTTTGCTCAGCACGCGATGGACTTGCTGGATGGTGAAAGCACCGTTTTTGAAACGCTCGATGCCGCGTTTCCCCATGCCGGCCAAGGTGCGTTGCGTTCATTGGCAGGCGCATTTGGATTTTCAGGTGACGAGGTGGAAAAACGCTGCCGGGTGCTCTCGGGTGGTGAAAAAGCCCGGCTTGTGATGGCATTGATGCTGTTTGACCCGCCAAATTTCCTGGTGCTGGATGAACCGACCAACCATCTTGATATCGCCACCAAAGAAATGCTCATCACGGCACTTTCACAATATGAAGGCACCATGCTGTTCGTCTCGCATGACCGGCATTTTCTGGCTGCCCTTTCCAATCGCGTGCTGGAATTAACGCCGGATGGCATTCACCAATATGATGGTGGCTATAGCGAATATGTCGCACGTACCGGCCAGGAAGCGCCGGGTTTGCATGCTTGAAAGCTAGGTTGGTTTGCGGGCGATGAAATCCACAAAGGCGCTCATGCCTTTATGGCGCGGGCCTTCATTGAGCATGGTTATCTGGTCGGATAAATGGATCAACTCAAACCCCGGAAATGCGGCTCGCAATAAATCCGGCGTATAGAGATTTTCCACCTCAGAGGGCCCACCAGTTTTATATTCAAGCTGCAAGGGCGTGTAACCACGTAAAAAAACACAGCCACCAGGCTTCAATGTTTCTGCCATACCTGCAAAAACCACAGAACGCGCCACGGGGTCCAAGAACTGAAAAAATATCCCGATCACCGCGTCATAGGTATTCGGCGTCCATGCCCAGCTTTCAATATCACTTTGTAGAATATTCACGCTAACGCCGCGTTCGGCGTTCAGCATTTTTGCTTTAGCGATGGCCGTTTCAGAAAAATCAAAACTCGTCACTTGCATTCCAAGCTCAGCCAGATAGGTAGCATTCCGGCCCTCGCCATCGGCGATTGCAAGGGCGGTCTCGCCTGGCCGCAATATATGCTGATGCCGTACCAGAATATCGCTCGGTTCCTTGCCGAAAATATAGTCATCAATGGCGTAGCGCTGGTTCCAGGTGGCGCGCTTGGCGGCTTGGTCCATAAGATTTCCCCCGTAATGCGTTTATGACCTGATCTATTTGCCGTATCATGTGGCAGACAGCAAATCGTCTGCTTGCTGCATGGCTTCGGCCAGTAATTCGTCTTCAGAGGAAGCTGCGGCCACATTCTCCCGCCCAATTTCCAGCAAAACCGGCACGGCCAGTGGTGATACCCGGGGCAGGGCCCGATGCACCAATTGCCCTGCTGCCCGCTGCAACAAGAGCGCGATGCGGCTGATATCGGTTAGGCCCGTCGCGGCATCGGCACGGGTGGCGCGTAGCAACACATGGCCGGGCTGGTGCTTGCGCAGCACATCATAAATCAGATCAGAATTAATCGTCACTTGCCGGCGGTTTTTATCCGCCCCTGGCTGGTAGCGCGGGATCAGCCCGGCAATCACCGCCACTTGCCGAAAGGTCCGCCGCAGCATTGAGCTTTCTGCAAGCCACGTTTCTAAATCATCGCCAAGCAAATCCTGCTCAAATAACCCAGCAATATCGGTAGGCTCATTCACGGACCATGTGGCGAGCACATAATCAGTCGCCACAAACCCAAGCGGACGATAGCCGAATCGCTCCATTCGTTTGGTCAGCAACATACCTAACGTCTGGTGCGCATTCCGCCCTTCAAAACAATAAGCCACCATGTACCAGCGTCCACCACGCGGGAATGTTTCCACCAGTAAATTATCCGGCCCCGGCAGGCTGGAGCGATATTTTTGCAACGCCAGCCATTCACGCACATCCGGCGGAAATAAATGCCAGACTGCGGAATTCTGCAACATGGCGCGCACGCGGTCTGCGAGGTTTGTGGTCATCGGCATCCGCCCACCGGCATAGGCGGGCACTTTTGGTTCACCCGTGCCACCATCGGTCACTTCCACAATGGTTTCACGCAGCCGCAGATATTTCAGCAAACGCCCGGCAAACATGAATGTGTCGCCTGGGGTGAGCATATTGACGAAATATTCCTCCACCTCGCCAAGCGGCGTGCCAAACCCGCCGCGCTTGCCCACCAGCCGCACTTTCAGCGTTGGCGCTTCCACAATCGTGCCAATATTCATCCGGTGCTGGCGGGCCACGCGCGTATTGGCCACATAGACATACCCTTCAGAATCACGAAACAATTTCCGGTAGCGCTCATAAGCGGCCAGCGCGTAGCCACCATTTTCAACAAATTGCAGCACATCATCAAAATCACGTCGTGAGAGGTCTCGGTAAGGTGCTGCTGAAGTCACCTCCGCATATACGTCATCTGGGTGAAACGGCGCCGCACAGGCCAGCCCCATTATATGCTGTGCCAGCACATCCAGCCCGCCAGGGCGTGGCGGGTCGCCATCCAAAGCGCCCGCCGCCACGCCCGCAATCGCCGCTTCACATTCCAACACTTCAAACCGGTTCGCCGGCACCAAAACGGCTTTGGAAGCCTCATCCATCCGATGGTTCGCCCGCCCAATGCGCTGCAACAACCGCGACACACCTTTAGGTGCACCCACCTGCAACACTTGCGTGACCCCGCCCCAATCAATGCCGAGATCAAGCGATGATGTGGCAATGACGGCCCGCAATTTTCCCTCCGCCATCGCGGCTTCCACCTTCAACCTCTGGCCCATATCCAGGCTGCCATGATGCAGCGCAATCGGCAGATTCGCCTCATTATGTTTCCAGATTTCCTGGAACATCAGCTCGGCTTGCGCACGGGTATTTACGAACACAATCGTCATAGCGGCGTGCGCAATCTGTTCCAGCACAATCTGCGCCGCGGCCAGCCCCATATGGCCGGACCAAGGAATGCGCCCCGGTGGCAGCAACAGAGAAATCTCAGGCGGCGTGCCGTCATGCGCCTCAATCAGCTTGGTTGCCGGCCCCAAAAATGCCCGCATCGCATCCGGGTGCGCCACCGTGGCGGACAGCCCGGTTTTACGTAAGCCTGGCGCCAGGCGGCTGAGCCGTGCCAGACATAACGCCAACTGATCGCCACGTTTGGTGCCGGCCAGGGCATGAATTTCATCCACCACCACGCATTTCAACGTGCGGAAAAATTCCGGCGCATTCTCCTGGGAAATCAACAGCGCCAGACTCTCCGGCGTGGTCAGCAAAATATCCGGCGGGTCGCTGCGCTGGCGGGCTCGCTGCGTGGCTGATGTATCGCCGCTGCGGGTTTCAATCCGCAGGTCAAGTTTCATTTCCGCCGCTGGTATCATCAAGTTACGCGCAATATCCGCCGCGAGCGCCTTTAACGGGCTTACATAGAGCGTATGCAGCCCAGCCCCCGCAGTCTCTGACAATGCAATCAAGCTCGGTAAAAACCCGGCCAAAGTTTTGCCGCCGCCGGTGGGGGCAATCAGCAGCGCATCGTCGCCATGCGCGGCGGCGTCCAGCATGGCCTGCTGGTGCGGGCGCAACAGCCAGCCTTTATGGGCAAACCAGTTCACAAAATGCGGTGGCAGCTTCTGCATAACGCCTTATATGCCGTATTCACTCTTTGTTCTATATGAGGCTCATGTCACTTGCCGCTGAAACCTGGCTGAAGACCACGCCGTCCGGCCTCTATTGCGAGCCTGGCGGGTTTTATATTGACCCGCTGCGGGCGGTGGAGCGTGCTGTCATCAGCCATGCCCATGCCGACCATGCGCGGCCTGGCCACGCCCATGTGCTGGCAACTGAGGGTACACTGGCGGTAATGCGTACCCGCATGGGGGCAGAGCGCGCGGGTGGCGTGCAGCAGGCTGTACCCTATGGTGAAACAATCACCATCAACGGCGTAAAAACCACCCTGTATCCTGCCGGGCACGTCTTAGGTGCCGCGCAAATTGCGCTCGACTATGGCGGTGCGCGTGTGATTATTTCTGGTGACTATAAGCGCCAATCAGACCCTACCTGCGCGGGTTTTGAGGTGCAAACTTGTGATGTATTCGTCACCGAAGCCACCTTTGGCTTACCAGTGTTCCAGCATCCGGCCGCGGCTGATGAAATTGCAAAATTACTCGCATCTGTAGAGATGTTTCCTGAACGTACCCATGTTGTCGGTTGCTATGCGCTTGGTAAATGCCAACGTCTGATCGGCGAGCTTCGAAAATCGGGCTACGACAAACCGGTTTATCTGCACGGCGCGCATGTCGCGGTGTGCGGCACTTACACCGAGCTTGGTGTGGAACTTGGTGAGTTACGTCCGGCGACGGTGGCGGATAAAGCCTCCTTAAAAGGTTCCATCGTGCTCGCGCCACCTTCCGCGATTGCAGACCGTTGGGCGCGGCGGCTGGAAGACCCCGTGGTGTGTATGGCCTCAGGCTGGATGAGCATTCGCCAACGCGCCAAAGCCGGCGGCGTGGAATTACCATTGGTGATCTCCGACCATGCGGACTGGAATGACCTTCTCACCACCATCCGCGACGTGCAGGCGCCCGAGATTTGGGTGACCCATGGCAGCGAGGAGGCGCTGATCCATGCCGCGCAAAGGATGCAAATCCGCGCCCGCGCTCTGCGGTTGATCGGCTATGGTGATGAGGATTTAATGTGAAGGCGTTTGCCAATCTTCTGGAACGGCTGCTGTTTTCACCCGGCCGCAACGCCAAAATCACTCTGTTGAAAAACTATTTCACCACACGGCCAGACCCGGAACGCGGCTTCGCCCTTGCCGTATTAGCCGGCGCGTTGGAATTTCCAGGTGCGAAACCGGCGATGCTACGGGCGCTGGCAGAAGCACGGACTGATCCGGCGCTATTTGCACTCTCTTATGATTTTGTTGGCGATTTGGCGGAAACCTTAGCCCTTATCTGGCCACGACCCGCCGTCAATGCCCCTCCTGAACTCCCTGAGGTGATCGCGTCTCTGCGCGCAGCCAAACGTCATGAGATTCCTAATCTAGTCGCCTCATGGTTGGATGTTTCAGATGTCTCTACCCGGATCGCGCTGATCAAGCTGATGACCGGTGGCTTGCGTGTCGGCGCTTCATTACGGCTTGCCAAACTCGCACTAGCAGAACTTGGCGGCATTGATGTGCAACAGATTGACGAGGTTTGGCACAGCCTGACACCACCCTATGCGGACTTATTCGCCTGGCTGGAACAACGCGGGCCGCAACCGGACGCCGCACAACAACCGGTATTCCGGCCGGTGATGCTGGCACATCCGATTGAAGACAAAGATCTCGAATCGCTTGATTGGTCGGTTCATCGTGCTGAATGGAAATGGGATGGGATACGCGTGCAACTGGTCGCCGGCCCGCATGGCAAGCGGCTTTACACCCGTACCGCCGATGATATCTCGCATGCGTTTCCGGAAATTCTGGACGCAATGACGTTTCATGCGGTGCTCGATGGTGAATTGCTGGTGATGCGTGATGGTGAAGTGGCGAGCTTCAGTGATTTACAACAGCGGCTCAATCGCAAAACCGTCTCTACTGCCATGCTGCGCGACTACCCCGTGATCGTTCGGCTTTATGATATCCTGTTTCACGGCGATGCGGATGTACGATCGAAAAATTTTGATGAGCGCCGCGGGCACCTGGAAGCTTTCATGGCCCACGCGCATCCGGCACAGATGGACCTGTCTCCATTGGTAAATTTCTCAGCCTACCAGGAATTGGCGGCCTTGCGGGCGGGTGCCCGTGCCGCCGGCATTGAAGGGCTGATGATCAAACATGCTGAATCACCTTATCTCGCAGGCCGCCCGAAAGGCCATTGGTGGAAATGGAAGCGCGACCCGCTAAGTGTAGACGCGGTGCTCATGTACGCCCAGCGCGGGCATGGTAAACGCTCGTCCTACTACTCCGATTACACGTTCGGTCTTTGGAACGAGAATGGTGAGTTGGTCCCGATCGGTAAAGCCTATTCGGGCTATACAGATGCGGAGTTAAATTTTCTCGATAAATGGATACGCAACAACACCATCGGCCGTTTCGGCCCGGTGCGCGAAGTTGCAAAAGAAATCGTCTTCGAGGTTGGCTTCGATGCCGCGCAACGCTCAACCCGCCACAAATCCGGCGTGGCCCTGCGCTTTCCGCGCATACTACGCCTGCGTACCGACAAACCCGCCACCGAGGCTGACCGGCTGGAGAGTTTCAAAACGACCATGAAAATGAAAGATTTAAGTTAACGCTAGCATTGAGAATGCAATGTGATTGCCAGCTCACCGGCAGCGATCCCACATAATTATTTTATCCGAAACTGCGTCTAAATAGACCTAGAGCATCCTGTGCCACCCGGAGCAACCGATTGAAGTAACTTTGCGGCAGCACGCGCAATGCCAGGCAGGCGGCCAACGTGACGCCAGATTTTACGGGCTCCTGCCACATCAAGCGCGGGCAGGTGGTCAATGCTTGGGTGATGAGCATCAAACCCAAACGGCGATCACGCATGAACACGCAACGGCGGGCAAGGTAGCGCAATTCGCGCGCCCGCCCCTCATTGCGATGTGCGGCAATGAAATCCGGAGCAAAAGCCTCGATATCAGCGCACATTTGGTCCCATGAATTTAATTGCCGAATCACATCGGCAGAAAGCCCGGCGGAATTAACGCGGTAATATGTCAGCACGTCATCAATGACTTCAAACCGCAACTGGCTACGCAACGCCAAACGTGTCCAACATTCTACATCCTCCGAACGGCGCAGCGTTTCGGTAAAATACCAGGCTCGACCTGAATGATCATGATGTATCACAGAGTCGTGCAGCATTTCCAACCGAAATACCGGCGTTGAGCCATTGCAAATCGCCTGGCCGCAAAATACCTCACGTGCTGAAACCGCGCCACGCTTGGGCCGCTGGAAAATTCCCAGTGAATGCCCGTGCTCATCAATCAACTCAGCTGCCGAATAGCTTGCCCCCACATCCGGATTGGCATTCAAATGCGCGACATGGGCGGCAAGTTTGCCGGGTGCCCAAATATCATCGCTATCCAACAGCGCGACCAAGTGCCCGCGCGCGGCCGCAATCCCGGTATTGCGCGCCCCGGCCAAACCATGATTGACTTGGCTGATAATCCGAATTCGTGGGTCGGTGAATTCACGGCAAATCGCCACGCTATGATCCGTGCCGCCATCATCCACGATGATCAGTTCAAAATCCTGATAACTCTGGTCGAGCACCGATTGCACGGCCTGCGCCACATATTGCTCAACATGGTAAACCGGCATGATCACACTGACAGTTGGGTGGGCGGTACTCATTACAAATTCCTTAAAATCGTCAACGGGCGGCAACACCAACTATCTATGAAACAAAATCGTTACGAAGCTAAGCCGAGATTACCCGGTATGCAAAGGTGGTCTCTACATGCAACGGTCTGGTAAATTTTCGCTGCTGTAAAACTCTCGTTAACAAAGCCTACCTAAACTGTCCTAGCTGGCCGGCTGTTTACGGTGCAGTTTGGGGTGACATTATGATTTTTTTGCTTCCCACATGTTTGGTATTTTCAGCCTTGCTCGCCGGTATTTTGGTAAAGTTGCACTTCAAGCGCCTGGCCGCGCTTAATCTACGTCTGGCAGCGGCCGTCAAGGCTGCGCGCGCGCGCAACGATGCCATGCTGGCGCAAAATGGGCTGGATGAAAATCTAGATATGTTGCGTACCGCCTTGACCGCCCTCGGCCTGCCCCGGCAGGAGGGTGAGGTGCTGTATTTCGGCAGCCATTGCATAAATGGTGATTGTACCATTGTCGATCAGGTGAAAGCCAAGCTCGGCGGCACCGCCACGATTTTTTTGGGTGATGAGCGCGTCGCCACCAACGTGCAAACCGCGCATGGCAGCCGGGCACTTGGCACCAAATTGGCACCCGGTCCCGCTTATGACCGGGTGTTGGGGCAGGGGCTTTCTTACCGTGGTGATGCGGAAATTCTGGGCGAGCCATACATCGCCGTTTACGAACCTATTTTGGCAGACGGCAAGGTAATTGGTATTTTGTTCGCAGGCGTCAAAAAAACCCCTTCCAATGCTGAGTCCTCTGGCATTGTGCCGGATTTTGCTGCCTCCATCAGCGCCTTGAACGAAATTACCCAATTACAGGCACAAACCGCCCAGCAGGCGGTCCGCCAGCGGCAAGACTATGAAGATAGCCGGCGCAAATTGGATGCTGAGCGTTTATGGGACGCAAAACGCCAGACCGATGCTATAACGGCCCTGGCCAGCGGGCTTAGCCATCTGGCGCAAGGTGATCTTGCCTATCGGATCGAAACCGAATTATCCGCCGCGTACCAACCGCTGAAGCAGAATTTCAACCACGCGATCGCCCAGCTTCACAGCACGATGGATGCTGTTGCCCGTAATACCGCCGATGTCAGCAAAGGCGCCGAACATATCCGCCAAGCCTCGGACGATCTATCCGGTCGCACCGCGCAACAGGCGGCCACCTTGGCGCAAACCGCTGCCGCCCTTGGTGAAATTACCGCGACAGTCCGGCAAACCGCGGAAGGGGCGCAGACCGCGCGCTCGGCGGTCTCACTGGCGCATGAGGAAGCGCAAACCTCCAACAATGTACTGCGAGATACGGTTACCGCCATGGAAGGCATTGCGGCACAATCACGCGAAATTGCCAGCACTATCGGCGTGATTGACGATATCGCTTTCCAAACAAACATATTGGCGCTGAATGCCGGCGTTGAAGCCGCCCGCGCTGGTGAGGCGGGGCGGGGCTTCGCGGTGGTTGCCAGCGAAGTTCGGGCCTTGGCGCAGCGTTCGGCGGAAGCCGCTAAATCCATCAAAATGCTCATCGGCGCCTCCGGCCAGCAGGTCGGGCAGGGGGTACAACTGGTTGATACAGCCGCCGGTGCGCTCGAACGTATCGTTGAACAGGTCAATCGTCTCAGCCTGCTGGTCAACGACATCGCCGCCGCCGCCCAAGAACAAGCTGCCAGCCTGGGCGAGGTGAACCAGGCCGTTAACCAGATGGACCAGTCCACCCAGCGCAACGCATCGGTCGTGCAGGAAACATTGCAGGCGAGCCACCAGCTTGCGACCGAGGCGCAAGAATTGTCAAAATGTCTGCAACAATTCCGCACAGGATCAGAACAAGTGTCCGGGGCCACCATCATTCCATTGAAATCGCGCCGGATTGGCTAAAAGATGTAAGCTCATTTTATTATTTTAGCTTGCGCCAAGTCGTAATCGCGCCACTATAATCCGGGCGGTTGCATGAGGATGGCGGTGCAGAAAGACAAACAAGCCGAGTTTTTTTGTTTTCAGGATTATTCACCAGCAGAGCGTATGGCGGATCGGGTGGTGCATTATATCGGTGTATCTTTGGGTCTGGCCGCTGCCATGTGGCTACTGGTGCAAGCGGTCCACCACGGCGGTACCATCTTGGTATTATCAATCACGCTCTATGTTTTTGGCTTGGTCGGTATGCTGGGGTCATCGGCTGCCTATCAGTTGCAACAGCCGAGCCTGTTGAAAGAGCGTCTGCGCCGTCTGGACCGTGCAATGATTTTCGTGATGATCGCAGGCACCTACACGCCAATCAGTGCCAATGTGCTTATTGGCCGCGGTGGCATTTGGTTATGCGTGGTCATATGGTCACTGGCGGCAGCAGGAATTTTTATGACGCTGCGCTATCCGCGCCGGTTTGAGCGCGCCATGCTGGCCCTGTATTTAGCGATGGGATGGATGCTTCTGGTGCTGATGCATTATTGCTTTGCGCTGTTGCAACCGGTTGTTCTCGCGTTGATTTTTGCCGGTGGCATTGCCTATTCGGTTGGGGCCGCTCTGCATACATATTCCAAGATCAAATTTTATAACCCCATCTGGCATACACTAATTCTAATCGCCGCATCATGCCAATATCTTGCCACCTATCTGCAGCTATTTCGTGTACCCTAGATTATCCACATCGCGTAAGCATGAGATTGAGGCATAGAAGATACAATAATATCTAAAATGCTTACATGATATTGATAATGTCTGAGTGTAAAAATTCCATTATTCTCAAAAAACTGCATCAGTGACTTATAAGACCGCGCTTTGAAAGATGGCCAGTTAGTGTCTTCGTATTAATATCGCAAGGCCTTTCCGCCGCCTTAACGGCTCACAATCTATAGAATACAAGCTTATGATTTAGGGGGCCGACCATGTCGCTATTGCTACTAATTATTGTTTTGGTTTTATTGTTTGGTGGCGGTGGTGGGTATTATGCGCATCGCTCCTATGGCAGCCGCGGTTCCGGTGGTATCCTTGGCCTAATTGTGATTGTTCTTTTGGTTGTATGGCTCTTTGGTGGCTTTGGCGGTGGCGTCTATCACTAGCCCAAGGGCCGCCACCACTTCGTTTTTGATACAAACAATCTGACTCATAGGGCTGACGGGCGAAACAAACAGAAGAAACGGCTATGAAAACCCGCAGTCTGGCAGGCACGCCTTTGCTTCTACGCATGGCCATTTACGGGAATGACCCGTAACACCAAACCAGCACAACCGCGCCTATGCGGGTGATATAGGCATATTCGGATCGGGGTGTCTCTGGCAGGACGATGATTCAAACCAGCCATACACGGTAAATTGGCCAGTCCCCTTTTAACTCGCTGTGGCTATTCGGGCTTGGCGCGCAAATGCCGCACCAAAGCCCACGCAACCGCCACCAGCGGCAACACGATAATCACCTGCCAATCCAATACCGTCAATAAGCCCGCGATCAAAGCGCCGACAAAATATAGGCAGAATGAGGCACTCTGTCGTTTCGTATCGGTCGGGAGCGCGAACTTTCCGCTCGCGAGCGTATCTGTAATTGCAATCACCATGTTGGTGAGGGTGCTGGTGAAGACCACGGTTGGAATATTCGAGAGATTGACCTTTTTCCCAACAATGCTTTGCAAACCCATGATGATTGAGAGCATCAAAATCAACAAATTTGTCGCAAGCCCGCCAACAATATGGGTTGTTGGCAGCCAAAGAATAATCACGGCCGTTAACAAAATCGTCTCTGTTACAAGCAATATATTCAAGGCGTGATGATTACTACGCCCCCTGGTCTGCAACGTTCCAATAACCCCACCCAGAATAAACCCAACCAGCGCAATGAATGACCCCACCGCTGCATGCAGTGACCCGCGCGCCAGATATAAGGCCAAGAACGCCAAATTCCCGGTCATGGCAGAGGCAAACACGCCCCCCAATTTCACAAAGCTAATCACATCCACGGCACCCGCGGCAAAGGCTGTGAGGCCCAGAATATATTCTAGGTGGATCGGCGTTTTTGTCGTGCTCATAATATTCCCAGCGTGCAGTTTATTTTTTAGGATTCGTCCTTGGCAGCTTTTTGTTCCGCCTCAGGTGTGATGGTACGCCGCGCCCGCAACCTGCGGATCCGTCGCGCGTCCGCCTCTAGCACCAGAAATTCAATGCCGGAAGGATGTGGTATAATCTCGCCTTTTATCGGTACGCGCCCAGCCAGGTTAAATACCAGACCGCCGACTGTTTCTATATCAGCATCGCGCTCATCTGCGGACAGTACCGGGCCAAGCTTGGCTTCAAATTCCTCTACCGGCAGCAGCGCATTAATATCAAGCGCACCATCCGGGCGTTCCACCAGCATCGGGCCTTCAATCTCGTCATGCTCATCGGCGATGTCGCCGACAATCGTTTCAACCAAATCCTCGATGGTGACCAGCCCATCAATCCCGCCATACTCATCCACCACCAACGCCAGATGCGTGCGGGTTTGGCGCATTTGCAGTAGCAAATCCAACACCGTAATCTGCGGTGCCACCATCAGCGGCTTACGGATAATTTTCTCCACAGAAAATTCTGCCGGGCTGCCGGTAAAGGCAAACACATCTTTAATATGCACCATGCCGAGTAAATCATCGAGGTTATCGCGGTAAACCGGCATCCGCGAATGGCCTTCTTTGCGTATCTGCGCAATCGCCTGCTCGAGCGATACATCAGCTCGCATCGCGATAATATCAGGGCGCGGCACCATCACATCATCAGCCGTTATCTCGCGCAGCCGCAGCACATTGGCAATCAGCACCCGCTCATGCGCGTCTAGCCCCGCCGGCTCATGCTCATGGCCAAGGGCGGCTTCAGCATCAGCCTCCTGCACCAATTCCGCGATTGATTCGCGTACCGACTGCTCAGTGTTACGCAGCCGCCCCAACAGACGTTGCAAGGTCGAGCTCATCGCTTTTTCCACGGGTTAGCAATGTGCAGCCGCGCGAGCAACCAAGTCTCCTCAGCCTCCATCTGCTTGGCGGCACCGGCGTGGTCGTGGTCGTAGCCTTCCAGGTGCAAGGCGCCATGGATCAGCAAATGCGATAAATGTGCCCCAACGGATTTGCCCGCCAGCTGCGCTTCGCGCAATACCGTGCCAAAGCCCAACAAAATTTCCGGTGGCTGTTCATAGGTCAGCACATTCGTTGGCTTATTCTTACCCCGGTCACGGGCATTGAGTTTTTGAATCGTGCGGTCATCGGTCAGCACCACATTGGCATCGCAATCCACCACCGCCATCGCCCGGCATACCAATGTGGCAACATCGCGCACATACACATGCCACAGCCGGTCCGTGATGATAATCTCGCCCCCAAAATAGGGGGCGTAACGACTTCGCGGCTCCATAACTAGCTATGCCGCTCCCGGCTATATTCCCGCGCATGTTCTTTCGCGGCCGCTTGGCGCTGGTCGTAGGCTTCCACAATCCGGCCCACCAGCGGGTGGCGCACCACGTCGCTATTATTAAACCGCGCCACGCCAATGCCGGAAATGCCTTCCAGCGTATCCAGCGCATCAGCCAGGCCTGAGCGCGTGCCGGCAGGTAAATCAATCTGCGTTAAATCACCGGTGATCACCATGCGCGTGCCTTCGCCCATGCGCGTTAAGAACATTTTCATCTGCACCGGCGTGGTATTCTGTGCCTCGTCCAAAATCACGAAGGCATGCGCGAGCGTGCGGCCACGCATAAAGGCCAGTGGCGCGATTTCAATCTCGCCGGTGGTTATTCGCTTGGTCAATTGGTCGCCTGGCAGCATATCATTCAGCGCGTCATAGAGCGGACGCAGATACGGGTCCACCTTCTCCTTCATATCGCCCGGCAGAAACCCCAGCCGCTCGCCGGCTTCAACCGCCGGGCGGGAGAGCACAATCCGGTCGACTTTACCTGATGTCAGCATCGCCACCGCCTGCGCCACCGCGAGGTAGGTTTTGCCGGTCCCGGCCGGCCCCATGGCAAACACCATCTCGTGGCGCGCCAGCAGATCAATATAAGCTGTCTGTGCCGCACTGCGCGGCCCCACCGCACCTTTGCGGGTGCGAATAGCGGGTAAATCCGAGAGCGGCAGCCTTGGGTCAGTGGTCGGGTCGGTCAGCCGCATCGCCGCATCAACTTTCGGCCCATCAATAAACTCGCCGCGCTCCAACTGCCGGTACAACGCCGCCAAAGCCGCCTCCGCCGCTGCCACCTGGGAGGTTGGTCCCTGAATGGAAATGCGGTTACCCCGGCAAGCCAGCCGCACGCCAAGCTTTTGCTCGATGCGCGCCAAATGCCGGTCATGATCACCCAACAATAACGGCAACAGCGCGTTGTTATTGAAGGTCATGGTCAAAGACCGCGGGGGAAGGGAGTTGGACGGGGTGGCTGAAGATGCGAGGTTCTGGCTCAAGCTGCTTTTGTCTCCTTGGTGTGAAGAAGGGTTCCTAGAAGCGAGTTGGGGTTGGCATGGGTAATTGTCACGTTATGAATTTCGCCAGTGAGCTCTGTGGGCGACTCTACCACCACCGGCTGGGCGTAGAGTGATCTTCCGGCAATCTGCCCACCATAGCGGCCCGTGCCAGTGAATAAAACCGGCGTGGTCAGGCCAACGGTGGCGGCGTTGAATTCATCCTGCTGGCGGCGCAGCTCGGCCTGCAATTCATAAAGCCGCGCATCCTTCACCGCCTGCGGAACTTGTGGCAGGCCGGCGGCAGGCGTGCCCGGGCGGGGTGAGTAATTGAAGCTATAGGCTAGCGCGAAGCTCGTTTCGCGGATCAGCGCCATGGTCGCCTCAAAATCTGCATCGGTCTCGCCGGGGTGCCCCACGATGAAGTCCGACGTAAACGCCATATCCGGGCGCAAATCGCGCAGCCGCGCGATAATCCGGCGGAAATCATCCGCCGTGTGCTTGCGGTTCATCGCAGCCAGAATTTTATCCGAACCTGACTGCACCGGCAGGTGCAAAAACGGCATCAAAGCCGGGTTGTCCCAGTGTGCCAGCATCAGCTCTTCGGTCATGTCCGACGGGTGCGAGGTTGTATAGCGCAACCGCAACAGCCCTGGAATTTCGGCTAGTTCCGCCAGCAGCCGCGCCAGCCCCCAAACCGAGCCATCCAGCCCTTCACCATGATAGGCATTCACGTTCTGGCCCAGCAGCGCAATCTCGCGCGCGCCCACCGCCACCATCCGCTTGGCCTCGGCAATAATAGAAGCTGCCGGGCGGGATGCTTCGGCCCCACGCGTATAGGGCACCACGCAGAACGAGCAGAATTTATCGCAGCCTTCCTGAATCGTCAGGTTGGCAATCACCCCTTGGGGGGCGGCGGCATCCGGCAAAAAGTCAAATTTCTGTTCGGCTGGGAAATCCGTATCCAGCACTGATTTGGACGTACGGTGTACCTGCGCGATCAGTTCCGGCAACCGGTGATAGGCTTGCGGCCCCACCACCAAATCCACATACGGGGCGCGTTTCAAAATCACATCGCCCTCTGCCTGCGCCACACAACCAGTGACCGCAATCAGCATCCGCCCGCCAGTATCTTCCTTCAAATCCCGCAACCGGCCAAGCGCCGAGAACACCTTATCGGCCGCGCGCTCCCGAATATGGCAGGTGTTCATAATCACCATGTCGGCACCCTCCGGCGCATCGACGGTCGCGTAGCCCAGCGGGGCCAGCAAATCGGCCATTCTGGCGCTGTCATAGACATTCATCTGACAGCCGTGAGTCACAATATGCAGTTTACGGGTATTGCCGCCCAATTTCATCATTCTACGCCCATCCGGTTGGTCCGGACGGAGAAGCGCGTTTGGCGGGCTGGGGTCAAGGTCAAATTGCGAGACACCTCCAATAATACCGCCATTCGCCTATGGTTTGCCGCGCCGAGTCAAGCAAAAATGCGTGACAATTTGGTGCAACTTCAAGTTTTATCTACCGGCACGCCTGGTACAATGGCTTCAGGGTGCGCCACCAGCCCGTGGCCGAGTGCGACCCGGCGGTCAAACACAAAGCAATCACCCTGCCAGAGGCTCTCCGCTTCAGGGATATCCTCCAAATAGCGCAAAATGCCGCCCCTCAGGTGATAAATCTCGGAAAATCCCTTGGCCAGCATGTAAGAGCTGGCTTTTTCGCAACGGATGCCACCGGTGCAATACATCGCAATTTTGGTTTTTTGGCGGTTTGAGAGGCGTTGTTCCACAAAATCTGCAAATTCGCTGAAGCTCGTCAGGCCAGGGTTAACCGCCCCTTGAAAGCGCCCCATCGAAACCTCGAAATCATTCCTGGTATCAACCACAACCACCTCCGGGTCGGTGATCAGCGCGTTCCAGTCCTGGGCCGAAACATAGGTGCCAACTTGGCGCAGCGGATCGCATTCATCCTGCCCGAATGTGATAATTTCGCGTTTCAGCCGAATTTTCAGCCGGTCGAAATGAGCGGTCTCAGCGGTCGAGAATTTTAATTCCAACCGGGTAAAGGCCGGCGCCACAACCCTGCCATCCTGTAAAGCGGCAGCAAATTCATCAATCGCGGCGGGCGGCCCGGCCAGCGTTCCATTGATCCCTTCTGGCGCAATCAGCATCGTGCCGCGTAAATCCAACCTGGCGCAGAACGCCCGGTAGGGTTCAACCATCCCAGCCGCGTCGGGCAGGGGCAAAAACTGATAAAAAGCGGCAACCTTATGCATCTTGTCCGGCTTATCGGGCAAAAATAATCCTGAAGCAATCAGGGGTTGACAGATGCCGGGTCGACACCAAGGCCTTGCCGCAGCCTTGCCGCATTGGCGGCCAGCCGCGCCTCCAAAGCCGCTGAAAGCGCTTTGCGGTTCTCAAACGTGCCGGCAGGAATGGCAGGGTCCAGGATCAGCGTGGCCCCCAGCGACTTGCGCCGCCCAATGCCCGGGTAGTGCGACGCCATATCCATATCGCCGTACCATGAAATCACCGGCCGGTCCCGTCTTTGCACCGGAAGCCCGTCCAGCCGATCATATACAATGGTCACCGGCTGAACGACCGGCTTTGCCGCGGAATTGGCGATCACCAGGAATGAGGATTGAAACGGCAATATCCGCACCCCGTCTGATGTCGTGCCCTCTGGGAACAGAATAATGTTATCCCCCGCCGCTAGCCTGGCGCTCAGCCCTTCGCGCTCCTGCCCCAAGGTCGCTTTGCTGCGTGAAACAAATATCGTGCGGCCTAATTTTGCCACCCAACTTATAAACGGCCAGTTGGCGATATCGCCTTTCGCCACAAAACAGCCCGGCAGCACCGAACCCAGGGCGATAATATCAATCCAGGTGCAGTGATTAGCAATGAACACCACCGGCCGCTCGCTGGTCACCGCGCCCTTAACGTGCAGATGCAGCCCCATAATAAAAGCTACGCCGCGCCAATAGATTTGCGCGAACTTAACCTTGGCATTGCCACGAACGCACAATAATGCCGCCTGTACCAGCATGCAGGGCAGGGTCCAGGCCAGCACCAAAACCAGCCGCAAAATCATGCGGAGGTTGCCCACCATTTTAAGGCGCGATGCCTTTGAGCATCATCCGCAGTTCAACCAAGGTCGGTTCCGGATCCAAGCCCAGCTCGTGCTGCACTGTATGGATCCAGTCATGCACATCTTCCACTTTGGTTGGGTTATCGCGCAGCAATTCACGCTTGAGGAACGGAAAGCCCGATTGCAACAATTGCCGCCATAGCTCGGCTGACGGGTTCAACGGCCCGCGCCGCGCCATGGCGTGCCGCACCCGGAGTAAATGCATTTTGCGTGTAATGCTCACGGGATCAACTTTTCGATAATCATTTTTCTTAAATGTGAGCAACTTATTTATTTGAAGCTGATCAATCATCGAAATCAATGTATCGTAGGGCCAAACAGCGGCGCAGGTCAGGCCGTATTTCAGCATATATTGCGTAATGCCAATCTCGTAATGTTTAACGATATAGCGCTTTGATGGTACCGGCCGGACCTTTGCCCAGAATTTTCGAAACGCTCTGTCGTTCAAAGCCTTTTTACCAAAGGCCAAGAAGTATGACTGCAAATGATAGCGATGCTGCCAGCTCTCAGTTAGCCCCCACATATCGGCCTTGTTATAATCAATCGCCCCCAGCATTGCATTGATTGGTCTCAACGGCCCAAACACGCTGTCATTGGCGATGATCAACTCCTCAGTATGCGGTTGTGGCAGATTATAATGCGCAATCCCATCCCGCCAAGCACCAAAATCATAGCCTACATTGTTACGAATAATAATACTGGTGCAAATCGGTTCCAAAACGGCCTTCGCCTTTGAACGTAACTTGCCGGAGTTGGTAATAAACACCACAGAGCGTCCACTTTCAGCAAGCTCCTTAATATACTGCACAATCTGTGGTCGTACATTGCCGTATTTATCGAAATGCATGAACAGCACGATCTTCGGGCCGAGCGTGACTGGCTGCTTCGGCCAGATTGACTTAATCTGTCGGCGGAATCGTAAATGCCCGAATAGCAGCAGAACCGAGGTGAAAAGCACAAAATCAAACAGCCGCGCCGTTGAGACAACAAACCGGTTGAACAGCCGCACTAAGCTCATCATCTCGTCGTCATTCTCTCTCTCGAAGTCATCATATGAACAAAGTGGGCAAACGCGACCGCAAGGCGGCATTCAGCTCATCGCGCCGCGCCCACAGGTCGCGGTACCAGCTAATCCGGTTTGTCACCTGATACGCTAGCATCCGGTGCTGTGCGATATGGCTGCGTGCCGCATCCGCCATTTTGCGCGCCGCTTCCGGGTACGCCAGAACCCTTAGCAAATGCCCCCGCAGATCATACGGATTTCTGAAAATAAGCCCGGTTTTGCCATCTGCTATGCTCGCCGCATAACCAACATCACTGGCCAAGCTGACCACGCGGCAGGACGATGCTTCGAGAAATTTCAAGTCTGACTTGGCGCGGTTGAAAACATTATCACTGAGCGGCATGAAAGCAATCTCAGAAGCAGCCAGCAATTTCAGGTATGTGGCGTAATCACACATCGGCGTGAATATTTTGTGCGGCGTTTCCAGCGCATCGAAAAATGGTCTGTCATGCACAACCGAAATTTTTAGCCGCGGCCCCACCGCGCGCGCCACCTCGTTCAACGCTGTGATGTAGGGCGCCCAGTCATCACCACGGTTCAGTGCCCCGAAAAATAACGTTAATTGTTCCGCGTTGCTGAAATTGCTGACCTCCGGCAACTCAAAAATCCCGTTCGGAAACACGGCAATTTCGGGGTTTTCGTGGCGCAGATAATCGGCCAGCGCGGGCGTGCTGGTTTGCACGGCATGTACGGCCTTGAAGGTCAGTAATTCGCTCAGCGGCACACCGCGTTGTTCGATGAACACCGGATGATCGTCAAATTCCGAAATAATCAAATAACCAAGCCCGAGCAGCCGTTTGATGCGCTCGATCCCCGCATCGCCGATCAGCAATGGCCGGTGCAAAATGGCAATCTGCGGGCAATCGGGCAACGCCGGGTGTAAATCTGGTTCGGCCATAATCTCGGCAAATATCGCACTATCGGACCGCAAAGCCCGCAGCGGCTCCACCACCCGCACGTCGCTTACCCCGCCTTGTGGTTCCAGCATGGTGGCATTGATCAGCAGCCGCTCCGGCGCCGCTTTGCGGGCTCGCCAGATAAATTGAATCGGTCCGCTGCGGTTCAGATAATCTGCCGGGTCAACGCCGATGGCGCGCAAGGCGGGTGCCATTGCGTTTGCGAATTGCCGCGCATTTTCCAAACTTGTCGGTCGTGGCGATAGATCGGCCAGTTCAAGCCCGGCGGCCGCCATTGCAGCCCCCATCGTTCGCGGTGTGAACCAGCGCAAATGCGTGCGGTCGAGCAGGCCCAAATCCTCATAATCAAAGCTGCCATTCAGCAACCGTAACGTGATCGTCCAATGTTCGGCATTGGGCATGCACACCAATATCGTTCCGCCAGGGGCCAGATATTCCACATGGCGTGCCAGCAATGCCCAGGGGTCTATCAAATGTTCCAGAACATCGCCGTAGATGATGCAATCAACGCCGTCAGGCACCGCAAACGGCATCGGCTGGGCTTCCACATCCACGCAGGCCACTTCGGTCAGGCGCTGGGCGGCGTGCGCTGCGGCTTGCGGGTCAAGCTCAATGCCCAACATGCGCACGGCCGGGTTACGGCGCAGATAGGCTTCACCAAGCGCTCCTTGCGCACAACCCACATCGAGCACGGTTTTGGCTGATAGCGGTATTTTGTCCAGCAGTTCCGGGTTGGCGTAATCCGGATATTGCGTGTGGTGGTGCACTGGCTGATCCATGCTCAAAGGTAGCATTTTTGGGTCATGTCAGCCATCGGCCGGAATCCGCTTGCGGCCAATGCCTTGGTAAACCAACCCGGCTGCCCGCATCGCCTCAGGGTCAAACACGTTGCGTAAATCGACCACAACATTGCCGCGCATCTGTTGGCTCAGCCAGCGCGGCGCCAGCGCACGGAATTCATTCCATTCGGTCACCAGCACCAGGGCGTCGGCATCCTTCACCGCACTGCGGGAGTCTGCAGCAAACTCCATACTGGCCGGCAGCAGCGGCTTGGCACCCGGCATCGCCACCGGGTCAAACCCCACCACCTTTGCGCCGGCCGCAATCAGCCCTTCAATCAGCGGCAGTGATGGCGCTTCGCGCATGTCGTCGGTCTCCGGCTTAAATGCCAGGCCCAGAATGGCAATCCGCTTGCCCTTCACATCGCCGCCGCAAGCTGCGATCACCCGTGCCGCCATTGCAATCTTGCGGTCATCATTCACACTCACCACCGATTGGATCAGCTTGCTCGGCGCCCCGGCTTCCTCGGCAATCCGCATCAGCGCCAGCGTGTCCTTGGGAAAGCAGGAGCCACCAAAGCCCGGCCCGGCATGCAGGAATTTCCGGCCAATCCGGCCATCCAGCCCAATGCCGCGCGCCACATCATTAACATCAGCCCCCACCTGCTCGCACAAATCCGCCATTTCGTTGATGAAAGTGATTTTCATCGCCAAAAACCCGTTGGCGGCGTACTTAATCAACTCGGCAGTTTCGAGGCCAGTGAATACGATGGGGGTCTCGATCAGATAGAGTGGGCGATATAGCCGCCGCAATACTTCCTTGGCGCGCTCGCTACTGGTCCCCACAATCACCCGGTCAGGCCGCATGAAATCCGCAATGGCGCTGCCTTCACGCAGAAATTCCGGGTTTGAGGCCACATCAATCTCAAGGTCAGGCCGTAATTGCTGCGCCAGGTCGGCAATCTTCTGCCCCGTGCCCACCGGCACGGTCGATTTCGTCACAATAATCGCCGGATGGTCCAGGCATTTCACCACCTGCTCAACGGCGGCGAACACAAAGGTCAAATCGGCATGGCCATCGCCCCGGCGGGTAGGGGTTCCGACCGCGATGAAAATCGCCTCCGCCCCGGCAATGCCGTCCTCCAGGCTAGCCGGAAAGGTCAGCCGGCCGGCGGCGGCATTGTCGGCCACAAGCCGGTCCAGCCCCGGCTCATAAATCGGGATCTGGCCATGGATCAGCATGTCACGTTTCCGCTCATCAGCCTCGAAAATCGAGACATCCACCCCGAATTCGGCGAAACAGGCACCGGAGACCAGGCCTACATATCCGCCGCCGATGATCGCTATTTTCAAACCCAAACTCCTGGCCAAAACGCGTAGCAAGTGCTGATGAAGCTGTTTCTGGCGTGCCCGGTGCCGCCATGCAACCCCATTCGGGGCGGCTCTGGCGCGGGCATCTTCAAAACGGTGCCGGTTTCAGCCATGGTCCGGCGCAATGGATCACGCTTTAACCCTTGCTGATGTCTCAATCCCCCGCCATTTGGCATTAATGGCGGGTTTGGCCATGTTTTCCGCCATTATCGTGCGGGTGATGATCTCCATCGGCGTGCCGGACCGCCCCAATGCCCGCAGTGCCCACACAGTTGTCACTCCAAAATCAGGCGGGGTCGGCATTGTGGCGGCGTTTCTGTTAGGGGTTTTATTGCTGTACCGGTATGGCCATGTCTCCCGCCTGTCGGAAGGAAATTTCATCGGCGTGATCAGTGCGGCAGCCTTAATGGCAGCGGTTTCGTTTGTAGACGACCTGTTCGACGTCTCGTTTCTCATTAAACTTGCCGCGCAATTGGTGGCCGCTTCGGTCGCGGTATTTGCCGGGCTGTGGGTGCATGTCTTCCTGCTGCCTTTTATCGGCCCTGTCGATATCGGCTGGTTCGGCATAGCGCTGACGTTAGTTTTTATTTTGTTTGTCACCAATGCGATGAACTTCATTGATGGTCTGAACGGCTTAGCCGCCGGCGTCACCCTTATTTCCTGCTTGTTTCTAGCCGGTATCGCGGCCGCCTATAGTGGCTTTTTCGTCTATACGGCGGCCTTGCTGCTGGCTGGCGGTGTGCTCGGCTTCCTGCCCTTCAACTTCCCGAATGCCAAAATTTTCATGGGTGATGTCGGCAGTCAGTTTTGTGGCTTTATGCTGGCCATCTTTGGCATCGCGGCCGCGCGTTATGGGTCTGAACCATTGTCGTTTCTGCTGGTGCCGCTGCTACTCTCGGGTGTTTTATTTGATGTCGCTTTCACTTTGCTGCGCCGCCTCGTCGCAGGCGAAAACATCGCGCAAGCGCATCGCGGCCATCTGTACCAGCTCGCGCAACGTACCGGCATGGATGCCAGGCTCGTCGCAATCTTGCACTGGTGCTTTGCGAGTCTCGGCGGCCTGACCGCCATAGCGTTTCTCTGCGCGGCAAGTATCTGGCGATTGCCGATCCTGGTTTTGCCATTTCTCGTGCAATGTGCATGGCTATGGTTTGTCGTTACACGCGCCCGCCGGGCCAACCTGCCCCATTGGTGAGGCCGAAACTTTGCATTTTCATGTTTTTGTTTTAGGGTTTTCCAAAACCTAGGGAGAACAAGAATGTCCAGAATAGCATTGGTTACCGGCGGCACTCGTGGCATTGGTGCAGCCATTAGTATTGCGCTTCAAAAAGCCGGGCGGCATGTCATTGCTAGCTACGCTGGCAATGTTGAAGCTGCTGAAGCATTTTCCAAAGAAACCGGAATTGAAACCATCCGGTTTGACGCTGGCGATTACGACCAGTGCGCAGCGGCGGTTGCCAACATAGCTGCCAAGCATGGCCCGATCGAAATTCTGGTCAATAATGCTGGCATTACCCGCGATACCACCATCGCAAAAATGACCCGCGAGATGTGGGATGCGGTGCTCGACACCAACCTCGGCTCCTGCTTCAACCTCAGCAAATTATGCTTTGATGGTATGAAGGAAAAGAAATTTGGCCGGATTGTCAGCATCGGCTCCATCAACGGGCAGGCCGGCCAGTATGGTCAGGTCAATTATGCCGCGGCTAAGTCTGGCATCCATGGCTTCACGAAAGCCTTGGCCCAGGAAGGGGCGCGTTACAGCATCACCGCCAACGCCATCGCGCCCGGCTATGTCGATACCGAAATGGTGCGTGCTGTTCCGGCTGACGTGCTGCAAAAAATCATTGCTAAAATTCCGCGTGGCCGTCTGGGCACAGCCGACGATATCGCCCGCGGTGTGGTGTTCCTGACCGCCGATGAAGCTGACTTCGTCACGGGCTCAACGCTTTCCATCAATGGCGGCCAGCACATGTATTGATGGCAGCTTCGCCATCCATACCAATGTCTCACGTTGTGGCCGGGCTTGACCCGGCCATTTACGCGTTAGCCATCAATTGAACCCGGCCACACTCTCTGGCATCGGCGCCATTGCCCTCTGGGCATTTCTCGCGCTCGCGGCGCGTGCCGAAGCGGGCGTACCTCCATTTGAACTTACCGCCATTGGGTTTGGTGTTTCTGGTATGCTCGGTCTCGCCTGGCTGGTACGAAGCGGGCAGCTCAATCAACTGCGCCAAGCGCCGCGCGCCTGGGCGCATGGGGTTGGCGGATTGTTCGGCTACCATGCGCTGTATTTTTTCGCACTCGCGCAAGCCCCCGCGGCACAAGCAAATTTATTGAATTACCTCTGGCCGCTTTTAATCGTCCTACTTTCGGCTTGGCTGCTCGGCCTAAAATTATCGACACATCATTGGCTCGGCATCGCTTTGGGGCTGGTTGGCTCCTTCATGCTGCTCGGCCAGGGCGTGGCATTTTCAACGACTTTTATTCCCGGTTACGCAGCGGCCATCGGTGCGGCCTTCGTATGGGCGCTCTATTCGGTGCTGTCCCGCAAATGGTCAGCCGCCGTACCCACTGGCGCGCTGGCCGGGTTCTGTGTTGTCACGGCCATGTTAGCCGCTATCGCGCATTGCCTGTTTGAACCAGCTTTTATGCCAACCGCCACCAATTGGCTGGTGGCGGTGCTGCTCGGTTGTGGCCCGCTGGGTGCAGCGTTCTACCTGTGGGATTACGGGATGAAGCAAGGTGACCCGCGCCTGATCGGCACGCTGGCTTACATCACCCCCGTCGCCTCAACCTTGTTATTAGCGCTGGCTGGCTACGCAGCCTTTTCGCCAGCGCTGGTATTGGCATCGCTGCTGGTCGCGGGCGGCGGGCTGATCGCATCAAGTTTCAAAACCTCGCCTGCTAAATAGAGGCTCCCGCAAATCAATACCCGCGTCGGCGCCACAATCTGGCGCAACGCACCCGCCACATCCGGCCCCGGCACGGCAATTCCACCGGATGCTTCGACAATTTTCTCAATCGGCAACGCCAGATGCTGCCCCGGCTCCACCACAGCAAAAATCTTGGCGGCCCGGCGCAGGAGCGGCGCGATAAATTCTTTCACATCCTTAGACTGCTTCATCCCCACCACCAGGGTGGTCGGCGTGCCCCAGTCATCCAGCTGCGTGGCCAAGGCCTGCCCGCCGCCCGGATTATGCGCGCCATCAAGCCATAATTCCGAACCGGTGGGCAGCAAGCCCAACAGCGCGCCTTGCAGCTTTTGCAGCCGCGCCGGCCATTCCGCCGCTTGCAGCCCAGCCTGGATCGCCATGTCTGGAATCGCAAATCCACTCGCCTGTAGTGCCATAATGGCAATCCCGGCATTGTCAGCCTGGTGCGCCCCAATCAGAGATGGCTTCGGCAATTCCATCGCGCCCATGCGCAAACCGGTCGGCGTTTCGGCAATCTCCCAATCCCGCCCGCGCTTGTGCAGCGTAACCCCTGCCGCCTGCGCCGCATCCTCAATCACCGCCATGGCTTCCGGCGCTTGGTGCCCTGTCACTGCGATGCAACCAGGCTTGATAATCCCCGCCTTTTCCGCGGCGATCATCTCCAGCCGCGAGCCCAGAAAATCCTGATGATCCATCGAGATCGAGGTAATTGCCGCCACGCGCGGTGGGGCAATCACGTTGGTGGCATCCAGCTTTCCGCCCAGCCCCACTTCAATCAGGCATAAATCCGCAGGCGCCCGGGCGAACAGCAAAAACGCCGCGGCGGTAATGGCCTCAAACACCGTGATCTGATTACCGGCATTCTTGCCTTCAATCTCATCGAGCGCTGCCGCCAACGCCTCATCTGAGACCAGTCCCCCGGCCAGCCTGATCCGCTCATTGAACTTCACCAAATGTGGCGAGGTGTAAACATGCACGCGCAGCCCAGCCGCTTCGGCCATCGCCCGCATAAAGGCAATTGTACTGCCTTTGCCGTTCGTCCCGGCCACATGGATCACCGGCGGTAGGTGCAGATGCGGGTTACCGAGGTCAGCCAGCAGCCGTTCCAGCCTGCCCAGGCTTAGATCAATCAGCTTCGGGTAGAGATTATGCAGCCTATCAAGGCTGGCATCATATCGGCTCAAGCCGCTGCCTTATGGTTGGCCATCAGCAGGTCGAGCAGCTGGGCCAGCTTGGCGGTCAACTCACCGCGTTTAACCACCATGTCGATCATCCCATGCGCCAGCAGATATTCCGCCCGCTGGAAGCCCTCGGGTAATTTTTCGCGCACGGTCTGCTCAATCACCCGCGCCCCGGCAAAGCCGATCAGCGCATTCGGCTCTGAGATTTGAATATCCCCCAGCATCGCAAACGATGCCGTCACCCCGCCTGTGGTGGGGTCAGTGAGAATGGTAATGAAAGGTAGTCCCGCTTCCTTCACCATCATGCTGGCGATGGTGGTGCGCGGCATCTGCATCAGGCTGATCGCGCCTTCCTGCATCCGCGCCCCGCCGGAAGCTGCATAAACAATCATCGGCGCGTCCTGCAACACGGCTAACTTGGCCGCTGCCACCAGGCCTTCACCCACGGCAGCCCCCATGGAGCCGGCCATAAAATCAAAATCCATTGCCGCCACCACGGCCTTGCGGCCACCGATGGTGCCGTGCGCCACCAAGATGGCATCCTCGTGCTTGGTGGTCTCGCGGGCTTCTTTCAGCCGGTCCACGTATTTCTTCTGGTCGCGGAATTTCAGCGGGTCCAGCACCACTTTTGGCAAATCAATCCGCGTATAGCTGCCGTCATCGAAGGTCCAGTTCAGCCGGTCCGCGGCGGAAGCCCGCATATGGTGGCCGCAATGCGGGCAGACTTTTTTGCTGGCCTCAAGTTCCCGGTGGAAGATCATTTGCTGGCATTTCGGGCATTGGTGCCACAGATTATCCGGCACCTCCGTGCGGCCAAGCAGGGTGCGGATTTTCGGGCGGACAAATTCAGTGAGCCAGTTCATGGCAGGAAATTACCCTCTCTTACGTTTGAAGGGAAGCGACCGCCCAAGCCCCAGCTTCCGCCACCACCGGGTCGGCATCCGCCGCCAGGGATTCTGCCGCTGGAATGAGGCTCACCACCCCGCTATTGCCGATCGCAATCGCCACATTCCGCACAAACCGGTTGCGGCCAATGCGCTTAATCGGCGAGCTGGTAAATTTTGCGCGGAAGGCAGCGTCATCCAGCCGGGCGAGTTCCGCTAAAGCCGGGGCGGTTAAATCCCCCCGCTCAGCCAGCTTGGCCTCATGCCCCGCCACGGCGAACTTGTTCCAGGGGCAAACAGCCAGGCAATCATCACAGCCATAAATCCGGTTGCCCATCGGCTTGCGAAATTCCTCAGGGATCGGCCCATCATATTCAATGGTGAGGTAGGAAATACAGCGCCGCGCATCGAGCTTATACGCTGCCGGAAACGCGTCGGTCGGGCAGGCGGTCATGCAGGCGTGGCAGGAGCCGCAGTGGTCAGAATGCGGCGCATCCGGCGCGATCTCCAACGTGGTGAAAACCTCACCCAGCAACAGCCAGGACCCGTGCTGGCGTGAGACCAAATTCGTATGCTTGCCCTGCCAGCCCAGCCCGGCCAACTGCGCCAAAGGTTTTTCCATCACCGGTGCGGTATCCACAAACACTTTCACGTCATGGCCCAAAGCTGCCACAAACTGCGCCAGATGCTTCAATTTTCCCTTGATAATATCATGATAATCCCGGTTACGGGCATACACTGAGATATTCCCTGCCTCCGCCAGCCGGGTGGTGGCCAAGGCATCCCCGTCCGGCGCATAGGAAAGCCCGAGCGAGATCACACTTAACGCTTCCGGCCATAATGTCTGCGGGTCAGCCCGCTCATCGGCCCGCGCTGCCATCCAGCTCATGCTGCCATGATGCCCAGCCGCTAAATAATCTCGCAAACCCTGGCGCTGCTGCTCGCTCAATGTGGCGCGGGTAAACCCAACCGCATCAAAGCCGAGCTTTTGTGCACGGGCGATGATGCCGGGTTTGATGTCAGTCATCGCCAGCCGCCCAACCGGCGCGGGTGCTGGCGCAATAGGCATCATAGGTCTGCGCCACAATCGCCGTGCGCGCCCCCTGCATCAGCGATTGGTAGTAAGTGAGGTTATGAATGGTCAGCAGCATCGGCCCCAATATTTCCTCAGCCCGGAATAGATGGTGCAAATAAGCCCGCGTATGGCGGGTGCAGCCCAAGCAGGTGCAGTTTTCATCCAATGGCCTGCCATCATCAATAAACCGCGCATTGCGCAGGTTGAAAATACCTTTGGAGGTAAAGCCCCGCGCCGTGCGCCCCGCCCGTGTCGGCATCACGCAGTCAAACATATCCACCCCACGCGCCACCGACCCCAACAAATCATCCGGCGTGCCCACCCCCATCAAATAGCGCGGCTTATCAGCAGGCAGATGCGGTGTTGTGACATCCAGCGTTGCAAACATCATCTCCTGGCCTTCACCCACCGCCAGGCCGCCGATCGCATAGCCTTCAAAATTCAACGCCCGCAACGCGTCAGCGGATTCCAGGCGCAAATCCTCATAGACCCCGCCTTGTACAATCCCAAACTGCCCATAGCCTTCACGCGCCACAAAAGCGGTGCGCGAGCGCTTCGCCCAGCGGCTGGACATGCGCATGGAAATCGCCGCCTCATCATGCGTGGCGGGGAAGGGCGTGCATTCATCCAGCACCATCGTGATGGTGGCATCCAGCAAATACTGAATCTCCATTGAGCGCTCAGGCGAGAGAAAATGCTTCGAGCCATCCAGATGCGAACGGAAGGTCACCCCCTCCTCATCCATTTTGCGCAGCTTGGCGAGCGACATCACCTGGAAGCCACCGGAATCAGTCAGGATCGGTCCCGGCCAATCCATCATCTTATGCAAACCACCTAACCGCGCCACCCGCTCAGCCGTGGGGCGCAACATCAAATGATAGGTATTGCCGAGCACAATTTTGGCGCCCGTGGCCCGCACAGCGTCTGCCGTCATCGCCTTCACCGTGCCGGCTGTGCCCACCGCCATAAAGGTCGGTGTTGGCACATCGCCATGGGCAGTGTGCAACATGCCGGCGCGGGCAGCACCATCGGTTGCCTGCAAGTCGTATGAAAATTTCATGCACGCTCCAGCAGGCAGGCATCGCCGTAAGAATAGAACCGGTATTCATTGGCAATGGCATGCGCGTACGCGCTTTGAATCCGCACCATCCCGGCAAAGGCCGAAACCAGCATCAGCAAGGTCGAATGCGGCAAATGGAAATTGGTAAACAGCAAATTCGCCACCTTGAATTGATAGCCGGGATAGATAAAAATATCGGTATCCCCTGCAAAATCCCTCACCACACCATCATCATTGGCGGCTGACTCAATCAACCGCAGCGCCGTAGTGCCCACCGGGATAATCCGCCCGCCACGGTCTTTGGTCTCATTGATCTGCGCCGCCGCTTCCGCCGAAACATAGCCGCGTTCAGCATGCATTTTATGGGTGGTCACATCCTCCACCCGCACCGGCAAAAACGTGCCCGCACCTACATGCAAGGTCACCCGCGTGATCTCAACCCCACGCGCGTCTAAAGCCGCCAGTAATTCCGGGGTGAAATGCAAACCGGCGGTGGGGGCGGCCACCGCGCCATCATGGGCGGCGAACATGGTCTGGTAATCGGCTTTATCCTGCGCGGTAATCCCCTCAGGCCGGGCGATATAAGGTGGGAGCGCCAACGCCCCGGTCCGCTCCAAGGCCGCCAGAAACGCCTCGTCACTCACATTAAAGCGCAACATCGCCGTGCCGCCTTCCTGCACCGCCATCACGGTTGCCGAAAAAGCCTCATCAATCGCCAGCACATCGCCCGCCCGCACCCGCTTGGCATTGCGCAACAGCACCCGCCAATCGCCATCCTCATTGGGTTTATCAAGCGTAATTCCAATCCGCGCAGACCCGCGCATGGCACTCAACTGCGCCGGGATCACCCTGGTATCATTCACCACCAGCCGGTCACCCGCCCGCAGCAATCCTGGCAAATCCTGCACCGTGTAATCCGCCAGAGCATCCGCCTGCACATGCAGCAGCTTTGCCGAATCGCGTGGTCTTGCCGGGGCGGTCGCAATCCGCGCCGCCGGCAGATCATAGCCAAAATCAGAGAGCTTCACGGCCCGTGCTACGCGCCTAAATACGAGGCAAGTTCGATTAAATTACCATCCGGGTCGCGGCAATAAACCGAGACAATATCCCCCAGCGCCCCAATCCGCGTTACCGGCCCGCGCAGCACTTCCACGCCGCACGCATGCAGCTGCGCAATCGCATCTTCCGGCCCCACCGCAATCACAAAACATAAATCAAGCGAGCCAGGCTGGGCCGCACGCGCATGCGGCATCACTTCGCTGCCCACCTCATGCAGATTTATTTTCTGCGCGCCAAAGCGCAAGGCAGTGCGATTTTTACCACCATACTCTTCCCGTTCCATCCCCAGCACGCGTTGGTACCAGGCCGCGGTGATCTGAATATCCTTGCAGATCATCACAATATGATCGATGCGATCGACAGTGAATTTCATCAGACCAGCTCGCTGAAGAAATCATTGCCCTTGTCATCCATCACGATGAAGGCGGGGAAATCTTTCACTTCAATTTTCCACACAGCTTCCATGCCAAGTTCTGGGTATTCCAGCACGTCCACCTTGGTGATGTTATTCTGCGCCAGCACTGCCGCCGGGCCACCGATGGAGCCTAAATAAAACCCGCCATATTTCTTGCAGGCATTACGCACCGCCGCCGACCGATTGCCCTTCGAGAGCATCACCAGCGACCCGCCAGCCGCCTGGAATTCTTCCACATAGCTATCCATCCGCCCGGCCGTGGTCGGACCAAAACTGCCGGTCGGCAGGCCGCTCGGCGTTTTGGCGGGACCCGCATAATAAACCGGGTGATCCTTCAAATATTGCGGCAGCCCTTGGCCCGCATCCAAGCGTTCCTTCAGCTTGGCATGGGCAATATCACGCGCCACCACCAGCGTGCCGGTCAGCGCCACGCGGGTTTTAATCGGGTGCTTGGAAAGCTCCGCCCGGATTGCATCCATCGGCTGGTTCAAATCAATCGCCACCACATCACCGCCGAGCGTTTCATCGGTCACCTCCGGCAGATATTTTGAAGGATCAGTTTCCAACTGCTCCAGAAACACGCCGTCCTTGGTGATCTTGGCCTTAATTTGCCGGTCGGCCGAACAGGAAACGCCAATGCCAATCGGCAAGCTCGCCCCATGCCGTGGCAGGCGGATTACCCGCACATCATGGCAGAAATATTTGCCGCCAAACTGCGCGCCAATCCCTAGTCTCTGGGTCATTTCCAAAACGCGCTGTTCCATCTCCACATCGCGGAACGCGTGGCCGGTTTTATCGCCCTTGGTGGGCAGCGTATCCAGCCACTTGGTCGAGCCCAATTTCACGGTCTTCAGTGTCATTTCCGCTGACGTACCACCAATCACAATCGATAAATGATAAGGCGGGCAAGCAGCGGTGCCCAGCGTCTTGGCTTTGGCTTCAATGAAAGCCAGAATTTTCTCCGGCGTCAGCACCGCGCGGGTTTCCTGGTAGAGATAGGTCTTGTTGGCAGACCCTCCGCCCTTAGCGATGAACATCAAATGGAACTCATCGGCATGGTGCTCGCCGGGGGCGGCCATAATGTCGAACTGCACCGGCAGGTTATTGCCGGTATTCACCTCGTCATACATGTTCAACGCGGCCATCTGCGAATACCGCAAATTGGTCTCGGTATAGGTGCGGTGCACGCCGTAGCTTAAAGCCTCTTCTTCATCACCTTCCACCCAGACGCGCTGGCCTTTTTTGCCGAACACCAAGGCGGTGCCGGTATCCTGGCACATTGGCAGAATGCCGGCGGCGGCAATATTGGCGTTCTTCAAAAACTCCATCGCCACATAGCGGTCGTTGCCAGAGGCTTCCGGGTCTTTCAAAATATTCGCCAATTGCTGCAAATGCGCCGGCCGCAGCAAATGCGAAACATCGTGGAACGCTGCCAAAGCCAGGTCGGACAATGCTTGCGGGCTGATTTTCAAAACCGTTTTGCCATCCACCTCGAAGCTTGAAACGCCACCAATATCCAGCTTGCGGTAGGGCGTGGTATCCTCGCCCAACGGGAACATCGGTGAATAGTTAAAACCGGGAGCAAGCTTGGCATGCGCGTTCATGGTCGGTCCTTGAGCAGCGGGTAAAATTAATCTTTGGGTGTACGGCGGCGAAATGCATCCAGGCTCACAACTTCCGCCGGGCCTTCATGGGCGCGGCTTGGCACGTCATCGCCTTCCGGCGCGGGCAATTCAGCAAACGGCACTGCTTCCGGCATTTCCACTTCAAAATGCAGTCCAAACCGTACTTCCGGGTCCGCGAAAGACGTAATCGCCGCCACCGGGATCACCAAAATCGATGGAATACCTGAAAATGACAGCCCGACCGACATCACCTGCTCCACCTCATCCATGGTCAGGCTATGAAATTGGTGTTGCAGTACGATGGTCATTTCATCAGGGTACTGGGCCCGCAACCGGTCGGGGATCTGCACGCCCGGGTAGCCGGTTTTGAAGCTGATATAAAAATGATGCCCGCCCGGCAGTCCTTCATGTGCGGCATGGGCAATCGCACTCACCACCACGTGGCGCAAAGCTTCTTGCGTCCAGCTATCATAGGGCAGCAAGCTATCAGGAATCGGCGTGTCGTCTTCGGCCATGTTACATCATACTCCGCAATGCGGCGTCATAACCCGGTCAACGGCATGCGGCAAATGCCCGCCGCCTCAGCTGTGCGTCTCGCGGGATTCACGCTCATAATGCCGGTAATATTTCTCAGAAACCATGTCCGTCTGCACCACCACCGCGATGTCAGTGGTGTTAAATTGCGCATCAATCACCGCCCCGTCGCCCACAAACCCGCCAAGCCGCAAATAACCTTTAATCAAGGGCGGCAACGCCATAATCACTTTTTTGGCGTCCAGGCTGGCCGGGTCACAACGGCGCATATCCACGTAGCGGCTGGGCAGGGCGCGGGGCCGAATCGCAGCGGGCGCCAGATGGTGGCTGTGCAAATAGGTCAATTCAGCCGCCAGCGCGTCCGGGTCGGTACCGGGGAAGCTGGCACAGCCGAACATCAAATCAATGCCGTAATGGAACACATAAGCCGCGATACCGCGCCATAATAATTGCAGCACCGCCCGCGACCGATAGGCAGAGGCCGTGCAGGAACGCCCCAATTCCAGCAACTGGCCTGGAAACCGCTCCAGCACGGAAATGTCATACTCATCAGCCGAGTAGAATCTGCCCAATTTCATGGCTGCCATCTGGCGGATCAGCCGGTAGGTGCCCACCACGCTCTCCGGCCCGTCGCCCAGATCATGGTCCACCACCAGCAAATGGTCGGCAATCGCGTCAAAATCATCAAAGTCACGCTGGCTTAGCGTCGTGCGCGAATCCGCCTTGGCCCCTAGCTCCTCGTAAAATACCCGGTACCGCAGCGCCTGCACGGCCAGCACTTCTTCTGGTGTCGCCGCCAAGCGCACCCCTAAATTGCCAGACCGCAGCTCCGCAAAACCAGGCGCTGCATTGCCTAGGGTGAAGCGCGGCAAGTCAGGGGCGACTCTCGAATTCACGGGTCAGAACTTTCAACGTCGTTGCCAGGGGGGCGGCGGCCAAATAATTCAATTTTAATCAAAGCCAGATCAAACCCATGCTGGGCTGCGATATTCCGCAGCAATATTTCAGCATCCGGTGATTCAAACTCCACCACCTTGCCGGTTTCCTGGTCCACGAGGTGGAAATGGTTGCCATCGCCGCTTGGCTCATAACGGGCCCGGCGGCTGCCCAAATCGCGCCGTTCCAGAATGCCTTTGGCTTCCAGCAGCCGCACCGTACGGTACACGGTCGCCAGAGAAATGCGCTCATCAATCCGGTTCGCCCGGCGATGCAACTCATCGACGTCCGGATGGTCGTGGGCCTCCGATAACACCCGCGCAATCACCCGCCGCGGGCCTGTCATCTTCAGCCCGTTCTCTATGCACAGGCGCTCGATGCTTATATCCATTAACAGGGCTTGTGGCCCAAGTTTTTTCCAAGGTCCAGTCAGTTCCGAGTACCATTTATGACAATCACATTGCCGACCCACCATAAAGCGATCGACATCACCGCTGAAACCTGCCCGATGACCTTCGTGCGCACCCGTTTGGCGCTCGATACCATTGAAACGGGCCAGATTTTGCTGGTGCGGCTGAAAGGTGCCGACCCGCTGGCCAACGTACCCCGCGCCGCGGCGGACCAGGGCCATGAGCCGCTCGAATTGCTTGAACAACCAGATGGCACCTGGCTGCTGGTAATCCAGAAGGGCTAAAGCCCGCTCCTTGTTATCCCCACCAAAGCCAGGGCCTTCCCGGGAGCCGTTACAGCCCCAGACTCATCGTCACCGCGTCATCGCCATCGGTGTAGTATTTTTTCCGCAATCCGGTCTGCTGAAACCCGAACCCCTCATAGAGCTTGCGCGCTGCCATATTGGTGGCCGCCACTTCCAGGTAGATCATCACCGCCCCGGCCTCGCGCATCTGCTGCAACCCCGCCGCCAGCAGCGCTCTGCCGATCCCCTGCCGCTTTGGCACCACCCCCAGCGTAATCACTGAGGCTTCGTCGGCCACCAGCCAGAACAGCACAAAGCCACCGCGCGGGTCGAGCAACCCACTCACCCCGTTCTGCTGGAACAACGCCGCGAAATTCGCCTCATCCCAAGGGTCTTCTGGGAACACCGCGCCATGCAATGCGGCCATTACCCCCGCATGGGCTAAAGAAGCTTTAATCAAACCGGCTCTGGCCGCAGCCCGCCGGCGGGTAATTTCGCCTCTGGCGGGTCCACATAAACAGGTTGGGCCGGGTGCGGGGCTAAGCCTGCTTCGTGGCGCCCCCTGGCTGCCTGCGCCACCCAGAGCGGGTCGATCAGCCGGGCATTGGTTAGCAACACATCACCCCCCGAAGCCGCCAGCCGCGCTGCGACCTCGTTGGCGGCATCCCCCGCCACCGCCACCGGTGTGCGGGTAAACGGAATATCAGCATCGGCAAAGCCTTCTGGTATGCCGTCGCGGATCAGGAAAATCTTATCCCGCCGGGCCCGCACCGCCACCCACAGTGGCCGGTGCAGCACCGGAAACGCCATGGCAAAGGCTTCCGCCACGCTCACCCCCAGCACCGCAATCCCGGCCCCGGCTGCATAGCCTTGTGCCAAGGAAATGGCGGTGCGCAGCCCGGTAAAACTGCCCGGCCCAACGGTCACCGCCACAGCTTCAACCTTCACCCCAGCTTGTGCAATCGCGGTTTCAATCAGCCCCGGCAGCGTCTCAATCAGCCCTGGCCGCCCTGGCGCGTAGTGCCGCGCCAGCGCGCTGCCATCCGCCCCCACCACAGCCACGCCAGCACGCGGCAAGGCGGCATCAATGGCCAGAATGATCAAGCGAATAGGGCCGCGTCTTCAAACGCCAGCTTCGGCAGCCGCGGGAACGGGTGTTCGGCCACGCCATGGCCCAGATTGATCAGAAAGTTAGACTTCCAGCCATTTTCCGCAAAAAACGCACGGTCAACCTTGGCCTTATCGAACCCTGACATCGGCCCGCAATCAATCCCCATCGCGCGCGCCGCCATCATTAAATAGGCGCCTTGCAGCGAGGAATTACGGAACGCTGTCTCCTCCGCCAAGTCCGGGTTACCGGCAAACCAGGCTTTGGCATCGGCATGTGGGAACAAGGTGGGCAGTTTTTGATAAAATAGCGGGTCTTGCGCCACAATCACGGTCACCGGTGCGGCCATCACCTTATCAATATTCCCGCCACTCAAAGCCGGCTTCAGCTTGTCCTTGCCTTCTGCCGTGCGAATAAACACAAACCGCGCCGGGCTGCAGTTGGCCGAGGTCGGGCCCAATTTAACCAAATCATACAGCGCGTGCAGCTCATCATCGGTGACCGGCTGGTCGGTAAATTCCCACTTTGTGCGGGCATTGCGGAACAGCACGTCCAGCGCGTTGTCATCTAAAGCCATGGTGTATGGTCCCTTAGGCAGCTTGGGTGACGGATTGCACTTCCGGGATATAGTGCTTCAGCAGATTTTCAATCCCATGCTTCAATGTCGCGGTGGAAGACGGGCAGCCAGCGCAGGAGCCCTGCATTTTCAGCGTCACCACGCCATCACGAAAGCCCCGGAAGATAATATCCCCGCCATCGCTGGCCACGGCTGGTCGCACGCGGGTTTCCAGCAAATCCTTAATCTGGTCGGCAATTTCGCGGTCCTCTGGGGCCACGTCTTCAACATCCAGCTTAGCCAGCTCGCTCATCACGGGCTTGCCCGCGACAAAATGCTCCATAATCACCCCCAACACCTGCGGGCGCAACGCCTGCCATTCGGTTTCGTCGGTTTTGGTGATGGTCACAAAATCCGTGCCCAGAAACACCCGCGCCACACCTTTCAACCCAAATAACGCATCGGCGAGTGGGCTGATGAGTGCGGCATCCGCATCGGCAAAATCAGCCGTATGGCCCGGCAGAACCTCGCGCCCTGGCAGGAATTTCAACGTCGCCGGGTTCGGCGTGCCTTCGGTTTCAATAAACATAGTTAGCGCTCCGCTTTAATCAGGACCAGCATAGTCCAGTTGCAAACTAAATTGGCTGTTTTCACGGCCAGCACAAGGGGGGCGTGGTCTGGCCGGGCCCGGGCAGCGGCATCAGCGCCCGCGCAATGCCGCCAGAGATTGCCGCGCCGTGCCATCTGGCGCGAAATTGTCAGGTGAGAGCCAGGCCGCAATGGCGTCCCGTCGGGATGGCCATTCATCGGCTGTGATGCTGAACATGGCGGAATCGCGCTGCCGGCCTTTGACGATTTTATGGGCGCGCAGCGTACCTTCATGCGTGAAGCCCAACCGGTTGGCAGCGCGGATCGAGGCGGCGTTGAGCGTGTCGCATTTCCAGACCAAGCGCCGGTAACCAAGCTCGTCTGCCGCTCGTTTCAGCAGCAGGAAGATCGCCTCGGTAGCGGCACGGGTGCGCTGCAAGCGCGGCGAAAACCAAACCCGTCCAAGCTCAATGGCGGCATTTTCGGGTTGTATATCCATTAAGCCAAGCCAGCCGGACGCATTGCCGGTGGCGACCGGGCGGATCGCCCAGGTCATCGGGTCGTGTTGGCTGGCAGCGTTGGCGATAAAATGCGCAAAAGCCTCGCGGGTGGAGAATGGGCCGTAGGGCGTATAGGTGAAGGACGCATCCGCCCCACTGATCGCTTCATATAATTCTGCCGTGTGGCGGCGGTGCAGGGGCTCCAGCACCACATGGCTGCCGGTCAGGGGTGTGCGGGTCGGCAAGGGCCGGGGCCAAGCGTCAACCTCCGGGCCGACTGGTAATGGTTCAGCCACGCAGACGGGCCAAGGTGGCGGTGGTGGAATGGCCCGGCAGAAGTTCAGCCAAAGCGACCGTGCCACCCCAGGATTCCACTTCGGCAGCGCCCACAACGGTATCGCGGGTGTAATCAGCGCCTTTCACCAACAAGTCCGGTTTAATGAGTTTGAGGGTGTTTAAAGGCGTGTCTTCCTCAAACATACAAACCAGATCGACACTGGCCAAGGATGCCAACACGGCCGCGCGGGCGGCTTCCGGCTGCACCGGGCGGGTCGGGCCTTTCAGGCGCGAAACGGAAGCATCCGAATTCATGCCCACAATCAGCCGGTCGCACATGGCGCGGCATTGCTCCAGCAGATGCACATGGCCGGGATGCAGCAAATCAAAGCATCCATTGGTGAAGCCCACCTTGTAGCCGCGCGTGTGCCAGCGCTCGGCCGCTTCAGCGGCGGCGGAGGCCGTCACTATTTTCCGCAACGCGCCGGTCACCGGCGTCAGGGCGGAGAGCAATTCATTTGGCCGGGCCACTGCCGTGCCGACTTTACCCACCACAATACCACCCGCGATATTGGCCAGGCGTGCGGCTTCCGCCAGCGGCACTTGCACAGCCAGCGCGGCGGCGAGCGTGGCGACCACAGTATCCCCGGCGCCGGACACGTCGAACACGTCCTTTGCCTCGCCGGGGTAATGGCGGATGGAGTCTTTGGTAATCAGGCTCATGCCATCCTCAGCCCGGGTGACCAGCACCGCCCCAAAATTATGGCGCTGCAACAACACCTGCGCGGCGGCGACGATATTGGCCTCAGAGGCGACCGACAGCCCGGTGGCTTCGGCCAACTCGCGCCGGTTGGGCGTGACAATATCCGCCCCATGATAGCGCGCATAATCCGTGCCTTTTGGGTCCACAATAATAAGGCGGTTGAGCGCCTTGGCCGCTGCGATCAAACGCTGCGCCACATCCGCCCCCAGCACGCCCTTGCGGTAATCAGAGAGTACCGTAACAGAGGTCGCCGCCATCGCATCGGTGGCGATGCGGACCAGCCTTTCAGCGAGCTTTTCGGGCAGTTCGACGGTTTCTTCACGGTCAGCCCGGATCAGATGCTGGCCCTGCGCAATATAGCGGGTTTTCAACGTGGTGGTGCGGCCACCTTGCACCAGCAGCCAGGGCTCCACGCCCTGCTGGCCGCCGATTAAGCTGGTCAGGTCGGAGCCGGCCTGGTCGTCGCCCACCACCGAAACAAACGCCGCTGCACCATCCAGGGCGGTAATGTTGCGTACCACATTGCCAGCGCCACCGGGCATTGCCACTTCCCGGGTGACGGTTAGGATGGGCACTGGCGCTTCCGGGGAGATGCGGGTCACATCGCCGTACACGTAACGGTCAAGCATGGCATCGCCCACCACCAGCACGCTGGCGCGGGAGAGCTGTTTTACGTAATTGGCAAGTTCGTTCAGGCTGGCTTCTGCGGTCATGCAAAAGCGCTAACCTCAGAGCGGGATTTGAGCAAGCCATATGGCAACAACGCAGTTTCCTGCCTATGTTGCAATGATGACGGAACTCCCAGCTTTTCTCGACCGAAACCGGCCTGATGTGCCAGACCTTGCGGTCTCCCGTGGCATTACGCCTTTCTTCCTGCCCAGCCAGCCGGTGCGCGGGCGGCTGATAAGGCTGGGGCCGCTCGCCAATACCCTACTGACCCGCCACGACCACCCAGAGCCAGTCCGCAGGCTGCTGGGTGAGGCATTGGCGCTGGCGGCATCGCTGGCGGCGGCGTTGAAATTCTCTGGCTCATTTTCGGTGCAGGCCAAGGGCGATGGGCCGGTTTCCATGTTGCTGGCCGACTGCACTGACATCGGCGCACTGCGGGGCTATGCGCGCGTTAATTTGGAAAAGCTCGCAGCGTTGGGATCCGATGAGCCCATAACCGCCCGCCGCCTGCTCGGCGATGGCTACCTGGCCTTCACCGTTGACCAAGGGCCGGAGCGCGAACCCCAGCAGGGGATTGTGGCGCTGGACGGCGAGAGCCTGTCCCAAATGGCGGCGCATTATTTTGAAACCAGTGAGCAATTGGCTTGCCAGGTACATCTGGCGGCGGCTGAGACCGGCTCAGGCTGGCGGGCCTCGGCTTTGGTGATTGAAAAAATTGCCGGGGCTGGCGGCATTGACCCGGCACTGAGTGATGCAGCGCAAGCGGAATCCTGGCGCACTGCCTGCATTCTGGCCGACACGATTACGGACGCCGAATTGCTGAGCGATGAGTTGCTGCCAGAGCGGATTTTGTATCGGCTATTTCATGGCGAGGGCGTCGCGGTGGACCGGCCCCGTACGCTGGCCTACGGGTGCCGTTGTTCACGCGCGCGCCTCGCCAGCATTCTGGAAGGTTTTCCGCGCGATGATCTGGACCATATGGCCATTGACGGCGATATCGTGATGACCTGCGAATTTTGTAATTTTGATTTCCGGTTTCCGCGCGAAACCGTGATTGGCAAAGAAGGGACAGGCTCTTGAGACCAAAGACTATTCTCACCCTGGCGCCAGCCTTAGTACTGGCGGTGGCTCTGGCGGGTTGCGGTGATAGCACGCCGCCTGTCACCTACGCGCCGCTCGATTATTCGTACCTGCCGCCGATTATGTTGAAGGTGGTGAATGTAAATTTTCAGAATAACTACGTGCCCGACCCTGGTGCCGCTGCGTTGCTGAGCCAGGACCCGGAACCACCCGCGACAGCCGTATTGACAATGGCGCAGCACCGGCTGGTGGCCAATGGCACGCCTGGAACCGCGACCTTCACCATCGAAAATGCCTCGGTTGAGCAAAATGCCGGCAATCTGGTCGGTACTCTGACCGTCCGGGTGGATGTGGTCAGCGCCGATGGTCGGGCGAAGGGCTACACCGAAGCTTCGGTTTCCCATAGCCAGACCGCCCCTGATTCCAGTTCCAGCGATGCTATGCAGGCGGCTTTATATAGCATGACCAAGCAGCTGATGGATGCGATGAATGTGCAGCTACAATACCAGTTGCAGCATAATCTCGGCAGTTGGATTGCTTATTCCAACAGCGCCGCCGCCGCGCCGGTCAGCACAACCGGCGCCGTGGCAGGTGGCATTGTGGCGACACCGCTGACCGGGCCACCAACTGGCGGGGCAATAATGTCACCCGCTACGCCAAGTGGGTTAGCCCCGGGCGTGCATAATTTAGTACCGCCGAGTATGGCGCATTGAAGCTGCACCCTCTCGGCCCGTTGCCAGACATTGCCGCGGAGCCGATCGCGGCTGACAAACTCATCAGCGGTGCACCGCGCACGCGCACCTGGGTGCAATATGAAGAACCGGGCGGAAAATTAGCTGCCGGGCAATGGGAAGCCAGCATCGGCAAATGGCGTATCGCATATTCTGAGTGGGAATATGTGGTTATGATCGCGGGCCGCTGCGTGGTCAGCGGTGATGATGGCAGCGTGATCAACGCTGGCCCCGGTGATAGTTTCGTGATCGAACCAGGTTTTACCGGCACCTGGGAGGTGCTGGAGGCAATGCGCAAACATTGGGTGATCGAAGATCGCGGTTAGGCGGCATGATTTTTAAAACATGTTAAAATCCATGAAGCTGGTATCAACAGCGACGCCGGCGCGGGTGGATTGATAACGCGTCAGCGCCGAGGCCGCAGCCTGCAGCCGTAGCGCCAATTTTACATCCTGGTTTTGCAAGCGGTCACCCAACATGCCAGCCCAGGCGATATAGGCTGGCAAGTGGCCATCGACCATCAAACGTAGCTGGATGGCTGTGGGGTTATCAGCATTCCAATGCCCACTGGCGATGGATTCGAGTACGCTTAATTTCGGACCGTGGAAATGCAGGATCGCGGCCTTCGAGTTGTACCCCCAATAGGGCTTCCAGTTCAAACGAACATCCAGCCGGTCCCACAAGCCGCGATAGGCTTCGTTCAGCGCCTGCTGGTCGTCATAGCTGTAGGAGTCCGTCGCTTCGATCCGGGAGCAAATTTGCGTCTCGAATAAATTGTAGCTCAGTTGCATCGCGGGAATATTAACGACCATCACCCCGGCATTGAAATAATTCCAATTGTCACGCTTGAATTCCGGTGCAGCGGCAAACACTTTCGGGCGGATATTTTGCCAATCAACTTTGTTGAGGAATATGACATCGCAATCGGTGTAAAGCACGAATTCTTGGGTTGTTTCGACCTGCGGCAAAACCACCCGCAGCCAATGGCCGATGGAATGGGCTTTATAAATCCCGGCCTGCTCAGCCGCCTGGATGATGGGCAAAAAATGCGGGGCGGCGTCAATCACCGTCACGCCATGTTGCGTCATCCAGGCGGTAAAATCGTTACGCTTACCATAATAAAGTAAATGCGGGTCCAACTGGCCGAACGCCCGCGCACTCAGTACGGCGGTTTTGGCATCAGCTCCGGTTTCGCCATATGTACCGGCTTCATCAATGGCGAAATACCAGCGCATGGGCGGTGCTTACAGCGCTTGCACCGCCTTTAAAACCTCTGCCGCGTGGCCGTCGACTTTCACCTTCGGCCAAATTTTGGCGATTTTGCCTTTGGCATCCACCAGCACGGTAGAACGCTCAATGCCCATGTATTTTTTGCCGTACATGGATTTTTCTTGCCATGCCCCATAGGCGGCGATGGTGGTGGTTTCAGGGTCGGAGGCGAGCGGGAAGGTAAGGTTGTATTTGGCAGCAAATTTCTCGATCGGCTTCATCTCATCCTTGGAGACGCCAATCACAGTCACGCCGATTTTGCCAAGCTGCGGCAAAGCCTCTTCAAACGCACAGGCTTCCTTGGTGCAGCCTGGTGTGTCGGCTTTCGGGTAGAAATATAGCACGAATGGCTGGCCTTTGAGGGTTTTCAAGGAAACCGTGCGGCCACCGGAGGCCGGCAGCGTGAAATCGGGGGCAGTATCGCCTTCTTGAATGCTCATATTTTATCAACTCCTGAATTTACGGGTCCGATGAGGCGGGTGAAGCAATCGCGCACCGCCGCCCGGCATTGGCTTATGGTGAGGTTTAATTGCACAAGGTCAATGGTGCCGGTGGCACTTAATAGCGGGGCCAGCATCGCCGGGAGCGGGTTTGCATCGCGGTCGCGCAATCCGATGATGCGGGCGATGCCTTGGATGGTACGGAATAGATAATCTGCTGCCAGTAGCGTGTCGCGGTCAGCCTCGGGTAAGACCCCTGCCTTGCCCAAGGCGCGCAGCGACGCAGCGGTGTTGGCGCGGAACAGTTCGGGTGCGTCCGGGCCGTGAATAAGCTGCAAGGCTTCAGCGATGAACGCCAGTTCGATCAACCCGCCTGGCCCGTGCTTCACATCCCAAGGGCCGGTTTGCGGTAATTCAGCATCGATGCGGGTAAGCATGGCGCAAGCATCGGTGCGGATGGTCTCAGAGGGTATCGGACGCGAGAGTGCGATGAGAATTTCATCGGACAGCACCGATTCGAACTTTGGCGTGGCGGCCATAATGCTGGCACGCGTCAGTGCCATCCGCTCCCAGGTCCAGGCTTCGGCCGCGTTGTAGCGCTTGAACGCAGCGAGCGAGACCGCCACCGGCCCCTGGTTGCCAGACGGGCGCAGCCGCATATCCACATGATAAATCGGCCCTTCCGGTCCCTGCGCCGTCAGCGCGCCAGTGAGCGCGTGGGCCAGGCGGACAAAATATTGAGTGGGCGGGGTCTCCATTGGCGCGTGATGATAGATCAGCATCAAATCCAGGTCTGACCCCGCCAGCATTTCCGCGCTGCCGGTTTTGCCAAGGGCCACCACCCCAAACTGCATGCCCTTCACCCGGCCATAGCGGGTAATGTGGTTGGCAATAATACGCGGCAACAAGGCGGATAATGCCGCTTTGGCGAGGTTACTGCGCAGCCGCCCGGCCTCATCGGCATTCAACCGTCCTTCCAACGTCGCGACCGACAGATGAAACTCCTCGCGCCGGACAAAGCGCCGGGTAATGGCGACGGCTTGCTCTAAGTCCGCCGCTTCTTGCAACAGCAGCCGCAGCGCCGGGCGCGGTGCGGCGAAGCGGGCGGCAGGGACCAGCAACGCTTCCAACGCCTGGGCGTCTTGCGCCAGATGCTCAGCCAAAGCCGGCGCCGCCCCTAACACCGCGGCCAGCCGGTCCAGCAGGCGGGGGTTGCGCTGAAACAATGAAAGTAACTGCACCAAAGCCCGTTGGCGGCACAGCATATTGTCAAAATTCAAAAATGCCCGGTCAGGGTCTTGCTGGGCGCCGAGCGCCTGCAAGATGCGTGGCAGCAAAGCATCCAGCAATTCGCGGGCGCGGGCGGAACGCAAAGCCGGAACCTCGCCGTTCATCCAGCCCCGCAAGCGTTCCGCAATATGCTGTAAATCCTGAAACCCCAGGGCGGTGAGGCGGGCGGCGAAGGGCAAAGGTGGTTTGCCTGACACGCCCGGGTCGATGGCGGCCTCATCACCCGTATCAGCGTCGAAAAACGCCAGGAAATGCTCGTGCACGCGGGCCAGCAAGGCCGGGAAGCTTTGCCTAAAATCCGGCTCGTTCAAGAAAATAATGAAATTGTCCAATCCGGCATCGGTATTGGGCAGCGCATGGGTTTGCCGGTCCGCCACCATTTGCAACCGGTGCTCCACCCGCCGGAGCGTCTGGTAATCAGCCGCCAGTTCGCGGGCGGCGGCATCGGGCAGATGCTTGGCCCGCGCCAAAGCCGGCAATGCCCGCAGCGTTTGGGCAATGCGCAGGCCAGAGTCCTGCCCACCCCATACGAGACTGAGCGTCTGCACGATGAATTCAATTTCCCGGATCCCGCCGCGCCCTAATTTCACATCATGGTCGAGCAGCCCATTGGCGCTTTGGCGGGCATCAATCTGGTGCTTCATGGCGCGGATGTCCGAGATCGCGGCAAAATCCAGATGTCGGCGCCAGATGAACGGGCGGATCGCGGTGAGGAAGTTCTCCCCGAGCGCCAAATCACCGGCAATCGGGCGGGCTTTGGAAAAAGCCGCCCGCTCCCAGGTGCGGCCATGGCTTTCATAATAGGTCAGCGCCGTGAGCAGAGCCACCACCGGCGGGGTGGCCGATGGGTCTGGCCGTAGCCGGAGATCGACACGAAATACATAGCCATGTTCGTCACGCGTGCTGAATAAACTCACCAAATCACGCGCCAAACGCGCCATAATGGGTTGCGCTTCCAGCGGATACACCGGATTCTGCGGGTCATAGAGCAATACGAGATCGATATCCGACGAGTAATTCAATTCCCCCGCCCCCAGCTTACCAAGTGCGAGCGCCACGAAGCCGGATTTGCGGTCAGGTTCCGTTGGGATGGGCAAAGTGATACTGCCCTGGTCATGCAGGCTACGCAGCAAATGCCTTATGGCAACCGTCAGGCTGACTTCGGCAAGGTCAGACAAAGACGAGGTGACCTGAACCAGGTTCCAGCGACCGCTGATATCGGCCAGCGCGATGGTGAGTGCTGCCTGGCGTTTGGCGATCCGAAGCCGTTTGCCGACCTCGGCCCGGCTGGCATCCAACGGCGTTTTGCGGAGATCATCCAGGATATTTTTGATGATTTCCTGTGGGTTAGTATGCGCCGCCAGCAACGTTGCAGATTCGGCGATGGCGAGTTCAGCAAGGTAAGGCGCATTGCCGCCCAGGGCTGCCAGCAGCGCCGCCCCTTCCGGGGATTGCGCGAACGCCGCTTCAGCCGCACCCAAAGCGGCGAATTCAGTCCGCAGCCAGAGTGCGGCGGTGAGGTCGGCAGGGCTTGGCCATATGGAGCTTGGGTGGTTCATCTGGCGGATAAGACATGCTGAAGCGGCTCCCCGGTCAAGCCGCCAAGACAATCGGCTATCTCCTGCACCATACCGGCATGATGATGATGACGATCTTTTTCGTCATTGCCTTCGCGATGGGCGGGCTGGCCTACCGCTTGTCGCTCGGGCCGATTTTCATCCCGGTTCTCACATCGCAGCTTGCCAGCATGGCCTCAGGCCACGGGATTGAAATTCAAATTAAACAAGCCGCACTCGCCTGGGGCGGTTTTAAAAAAGGTGCCGGCGCGCCGTTATTTTTTCAGCTTGGCGATATCAGCGTGCGCAATGAAGCCGGGACGGCGCTGGTGGCGGTGCCGAGCGCGCGGTTGGTGGTTGTGCCGAGCGCCTTGTTCGGTGGCGATGCCCCGGTGATGGTGACCAGTTCGGACGCGCTGTTTGAGGGCTCAAACGTGCCGGTATCGCTGCAAGCCGCCATCCATGTGGGATTTTTACATTTCACCGCCGCGCATCTGACCTTTACGCTCGGTGCCGGAGATTTGGGCGCCGGGAACGTGAAATTCCCCATCACTGGCGGGCATTTTACCGCTGATTTTACGCCCGCGCATGCATCCCTGCAGGGCGGCATGCTGGCACTCGCCGCGATTGGTGGGCCGGGGCCGGTGATCGGCTTTAGCGGACAGGCTAATTTGCAGCAGGCTTGGCAGGCACAGATCAATCTGACGGTGGATGCGGTGCAGGCCAGCCAGTTGCCGGACTACTGGCCAGTCGCCTTTGTACCACAGACCCGTGCTTGGGTGGTGCATAATATCACGGCCGGCAGCGCGCATAATGCTGCCTTCACACTCGGGCTAAGGGCGCCGGAAAATTTATCAGACCTCACGCTGGTAAGCGCTAATGGGCATTTTAGCGGGCATGATTTAAGCATCGGCTGGGTGCCGAAAGCGCAACCGATCACCGGTGTAACTGGCGAATTTACCCTGAACGACCTCAACACCATAAAAATCACCGCCTCTTCGGGCCAGTTGGGCGGCGTGGTGCTCACCGGTGGGCAGATGCTGATCACCGGTGTGTCAGACCGCTTGCAGAAGGCGCAGCTAAGTGTGCAGGTGATGGGCACACTGACCGACACGCTCGCGGTGCTAAATGCGCCCCCTTTGAACCTGCTGCGCACTGCTCCTGAAATTATCATGAAGGCGACCGGGGCCGTTACAGGCACCGTAACGGCGAATTTCCCGTTGCTTAATAATTTGTTGCTGGCGCAGGTGGATTTACATGCCGATACGCATTTAACCGGTGTGATGCTGCCTGTTGGCTGGCAGGACCTGGCACTCCGGCAAGGTGATATTTTGCTGCAAGCAACCATTCAGGGGTTGCAGGCGAAAGGTACGGCACAGCTGGATGGTGAGACCGCCAACCTAACAGCGACGGCGGATTTCGCGACCAAGCTGCCGGATATTCATTTCGATCTGAAATCAATGGCGAGCGCCACATTGCTGCGCCGTTTCAGCATTACGCCCGGTGAAGCTGATAAGCCCGGCATGGCGGGCACGGTGCCGATCAGTTTGAACATTCACGAAACCCCAGATGGCAACGGCAGCGCATTACTGAATGCCGATTTAACCAAGGCAGATTTAGGGATTCCAGAATTTGGCTGGCACAAGCCGGCGGGTAGTTCCGGGGCGGTAAGCCTGACGGCGGCGATTGCCCAGAATGGCAGCTTCGAGGTGCGTAAAGTGACCGCCCATGCGCCGGATTTGGCGATTGATGCGCAGGCTGACAGCGCTGGCCAGATTGCCGTGACCGCGCTGCATATCGGTACGACCTCTGCCACTGGGACGGTTATGATGCCACGTGGCGGCGCGCCATGGCGGATTGATCTCAGCGGCCCGGTACTTGATCTGTCCAACATCATTGATCCGGAAAAACCAACATCTGACGGTTCGGCCAAGCAAGTTACCGCGCCTCCCCACCGGCCAGAGCCGCCAAGCGGGCCGGTCTGGCAAGCCAGCCTGCGGTTCGCGCAGCTGGTTCTGGCCAAACATGGTGCACCGGTTCTGCACAACCTGCAATTTTCCGGCAACGGCCAGGGTGGTTCGCCGTTTGATGCGTCGGCAAGCGCAACCGGGGCCACGCAGGATGCAATAAAATTCAGCCTATCCCGCGCCGGCGCGCCGCCTGCGATTGAGACATTGCATCTAACCACCAGCGATGCCGGGTTTTTACTGCGTGCCTTGAACGCCTATGATAATATCCAAGGTGGCGCCCTGCAACTTGATGCCAGCTACGCGGACCCGTCCGATATGGTTGGGCAGTTGAACATCACGGATTACCGGCTTCTGCATGCACCGATACTTGGCAAGATTTTGCAGAGTATTTCGATTTACGGCATGGCCGATGCCGCATCCGGGCCGGGGCTGGTGTTCGACCGGCTGAATGCGCCGTTCAGTTTTGATGGTAGTATTCTGACCTTAAAAAATGCCCGCGCCTATTCGAGCTCGCTCGGCCTCACCGCCTCGGGCACCATAAACATGCAGGGTCAGATCGCATCTTTGGATACGACCGTGATTCCGGCCTATGCGTTGAATTCAGCGCCGGGCAAAATTCCTTTGATCGGGAAATTATTCAGCGCTGAGGCCGGTGGTGGGCTGTTCGCGATTAGGGCAAAAATAACCGGCAATCTAGCAGACCCATCGGTACAGGTGAACCCACTTTCGGTACTAACACCGGGGCTGATGCGGGGAATATTCGGGATCACCAGTGGCACCGACAGTCATCCGCCGCCCGGGCCGTAAGGTAGTTTTATAAAGCTTGTACTAACCCCGCCCAGCTTACGCCCAGCGATCGCGGCGCCCAGTGTTTCGCGGCGCCCAGTGTTCTACACTGTTTCTGGCAGTGGGCTGTTCGGGTCTGGGGCCTTGGCAACCACCACCATGGCGGGGCGAAGCAAGCGGCCATTGAGCATCCAGGTCTGGCTCCAGGCTTGCAGGACGGTTCCGGGCGGGCTGTTGAAGGTGCTCTGCTCAGCCATCGCCTGATGATAGTCCGGGTTGAAGTTGGAGCCGGTCGGGTCGATGCGCAGAATACCGTTGCGTTCCAGCAAAGCCACAAAAGAACGCTCAATCCCTTCAAACCCGTCGCGGATTTTGGTGAGCAATTCCGGCTCGCCATAAGCGCGCGGCGGCAGAGCTTCAATGCCACGGCGGAGATTTTCAGCCGCTTCCACCACATCCTTGGCGAATTTCTGCACCGCATAGGCGCGTCCATCCTCGATCTGGCGCTTGGTGCGGCCGCGCAAATTAACCAGCTCGGCTTCTGAGCGGAGCCATTTGTCTTTCAGTTCCTGCACCTCAGCCTCGAGGGCTGCGATACGAGACGCAGGGTCCTGAGATCCGCTGTTGCTGGATGGCATTTCAGCGACGTTATCGGGGGCGATGTTGCTATCTTGATCTTCAATCATACCATTAGAAATAAGCCAGCCATTGCAGCGAGACAAGGGTGCAGGGCCGCACAATCAGACGCTGTGGTCTTTTTGCCAAACATGCCACTGGCCGGAAGCTTCACGCCTTGTGGCATCTTCAGCTTTGGCGAGCGATTGGGTGGCGCGGGCGAGCAACGATTGCGGATCATCCGCACTGGTGGGCCAACGTGTGACGAGCCCGATGGAAATGAGAACCGTGCCGGGCACAGCTTTGGGAAGATATTTACAAAAACGCGCGGCCCGTTCGGCACCGGTAAGATGGTCCATACCATCACACCAAAGCGCAATGATACCCGGCGCGATCCGGCCGAGCAGGTCAGTCGGGCGGATAATATCACGCAGCTCCTCGGCAATCGCGATGGCGACGGGCGTGTGCAGGGCGGGGTCGCTTTGGTTGAAGCCAAGTAGCATCAGCGTACCGGGCTGACCTTCAACGTCCAGCCGGTCAAACCGGCGGGCGGTCTGGTCGGTAAAGCTGGCAAGTGTCCATAGGCCGGTTTCGGGGCAGAGCAGCCGTGCGGGTGAGGCGGCGGGCAGAGCCGTGCGGGTGGTGAAATCAGCCAGTTCAGAGTCGAGATGGGTGATCAGGCCGCGAAACCCCGCCACCGGTCCAGCGGTTAGGGCCAGACGGACGATAGCGGTTTTGCCATTGCGCTGCTTGAGCGCCAGGCGGGCGTGCCAGGCGGTGGTGCCGGCGCTAAGTTCCGCTAAAATCGTGGCGAACAGGCCAATTGGGAGACTGAACAGGGTCGCGGCGGCAACGCCGAGCAAGGCGGCAGCCTCGTGCCCAAATAGCATGGCACCGCCAAAGCCAGTAAACTGCCCATCGGCGTCTGTTTCAAATGCTGCATCCGCAAGTGGCGCCGAATCCGCTAACCAGGCTGAGGGCTGAACATCAGGCAAAACAACCGGTTGCGGCGGCGGCTGGTAAAAGCCTGTGCGGGAAATGACCATGCGGGGAATTTAAAGGGGCCGGGTAAAGAGCGCGTTAGCAAACTGACGATCATGTGGCACGTTGACAGGCCGCGCTGGGCTTGAGCATGGTCCGGCCCGTTTGCCACATCACAAAATAACGCAGGGTATTATGACCAGCATTGCCACTTCCGACTTGAAACTTGCCGTTGAAGCCGCCTGGGCGCGCCGGGCCGAGCTGAGCCCAACGTCTACGGGGGCCGACCGGGAAGCCGTAGAAGCGGCATTGGACTTGCTGGATTCCGGCGCGGCGCGGGTGGCCGCCCCAAGGGATGGTGGCGGTTGGGATGTGCATCAATGGCTCAAACAGGCCGTGCTGCTATCTTTCCGGCTTTACGCCAACACGCCGCTCGGCGGCAGCTTGCCTGCTTACGACAAGGTGGCCCTGAAATTTGCAGGGTGGGATGAAGCCCGCTTTGCCGCCGCCGGCGTTCGCGCGGTGCCGGGTGCTGTGGTGCGGCGCTCAGCCTTCATCGCGCCGGGTGTCATTTTAATGCCAAGTTTCGTGAATGTGGGCGCGCGCGTGGGTGAAGGCACCATGATCGACACCTGGTCCACGGTCGGCTCCTGTGCCCAGGTGGGCAAAAACTGCCATATTAGCGGCGGCGTGGGGCTCGGTGGGGTGTTGGAACCGTTGCAGGCCAACCCGGTGGTGATCGAGGATGATTGTTTTATCGGTGCGCGTTCAGAAGTGGCGGAAGGCGTGATTGTGGAACAAGGCGCGGTCCTCTCCATGGGCGTGTTCTTGGGCGCTTCCACCAAGATCATCGACCGTGATACCGGTGAAATTATCTATGGCCGCGTGCCGGCTTATTCGGTGGTGGTGCCGGGCAGCTTGCCGGGCAAGGCGCTGCCGGATGGCACGCCAGGGCCAAGCCTTAATTGCGCGGTGATCGTCAAGCGCGTGGATGCCCAGACCCGCAGCAAAACCTCGATCAATGATCTTTTACGCGCATGATTGACCCGCTGCCGCTGGCGCAAGCCCTGCTGCGCTGCCCTTCGGTAACGCCGCTGGATGCAGGGGCGCAGGATTTGTTGGCGGCCGCGCTCACTGCGTTGGGGTTTAGCGTTACCCGGCTGAAATTTGGCGAAATTGAAAATCTGTTCGCCGAACGCGGCACCAAGGGCAGGCATTTATGCTTTGCCGGACACACAGATGTGGTGCCACCAGGCAGTGCCGCGTGGCGGCATAAACCGTTTGGCGGTGATGTCGATGGTGGCGTGCTGTATGGGCGCGGGGCGTGCGACATGAAAGGTGCGATCACCGCCTTCGTGGCGGCCGCCGCGCAAACCGATGCAAGCCAAAAACTCTCACTGCTGATCACCGGCGATGAAGAAGGCGAGGCGTTGGATGGCACTGTCAAAGTGCTGGATTGGATGAAAAGCCACGGCAAGATTCCTGATTTTTGCATTGTTGGTGAGCCAACCAGCAAGGTTAAGCTGGGTGACGTGGTAAAAATTGGCCGCCGCGGCAGTTTGAATGCGGTGATCACCGTAAATGGGCGGCAAGGCCATGCGGCATACCCGCATTTGGCGGATAACCCGGTTCACAAGCTGGTGCCAGCACTGGCGGCAATGGCCGCGCATAAATTGGATGCGGGCACAAAATGGTTCGAGCCCTCTTGCCTGCAAATAACCAGCGTGGATGTGGGCAACCAAGCGCACAACGTGATCCCGGCACAAGCCACGGCAAAGTTGAATATCCGCTTTAATGATTTGCATAACGAAGCCTCACTGAGCGATTGGCTGACGGAGACCTTGGCGATGTTTGCGCCCGCAGCGGATTTGAAAATTCACTGCTCTGGCGAAGCGTTTTTAACCGCACCCGGGCCAGATGTGGATAATCTCTGTGCTGCCATTCTGGCGGTCACCGGTGTCACGCCAAAGCTTGATACCGGCGGCGGTACGTCGGATGCACGATTTATCACCCGCGTCTGCCCAGTGGCGGAATTTGGGCTGGTGGGCGCCAGTATGCACCAAGCCGATGAATGCGTCCCGGTCGCGCAATTGCGACAACTGACACAGATTTATCGTGGCATCATCGCAGGTTTTGCGGCGTGACCAAAAGCACAAACATATTAAAGGGCCTATTCCTGCTGGCGCGCGGGCGCAGCGCCGGGATTGCTGAATTTGGCAATCATGTAAACGCCATGACCGCCTCATTAGCACCGCTAATCGCATTTCCGCTGGTAGGGTCTATGTTGCTACTGGTCAAAGGCGATGTGCAAACGGCGCTGACATCTTTCACCGCACAGCTTTGTGTGGCTCTGGCCCCGGCGGTGATTACCTATGAATTTGCCCGGCTGTGGCAGCGGCAGGCCACTTGGCTGCGCACGGTCACCGCGCTCAACTGGTCATTCTGGCTGGCGGTGCCTTTATTATTGCTGGGCGGCTTCGCGGGCGCCGGGTTGGTAACTGCGGGCTTCAGCGAAGGTGCTGCCGGGATGATCATGATCGCGGTGCTCGGCAGTTATATTATGTGGTTCCACTGGTTTACCGTGCGCAACGGCTTGCAGATTGGCGGTTGGCAGGCGCTCGGGTTGGTGCTCGTGACCAACATCACGATCGCCGTGCTAGCCCTCGGGCCGGATGTGATTGATTTGGCCATGCGCGGGCAGTTACAGACAATTTTCAGCCAGGGTCTATCGTAAATAAATCCATTACTCCGCCATCGCCGAAGCATCAGACCGCGTCGCGCCCACGCGGGCAGCTAAGGAAGCAGCCATGAACGGGTCGAGATTACCATCGAGCACTGCCGCTGGGTTGCCGGTCTCGTACCCGGTGCGCAAATCTTTCACCAGCTGATAGGGTGCCAACACATAGGAACGTATCTGATGGCCCCACCCGATATCGGTTTTGGCAGCCTCCGTGGCGGCTGACGCAGCCTCACGTTTTTGCAATTCCATTTCATACATGCGGGCCTTCAGCATGTTCATGGCGGTGGCGCGGTTGCGATGCTGGCTGCGGTCGGTTTGGCAGGCCACGATGATCCCAGTGGGCACATGGGTAATTCGAATGGCAGATTCGGTTTTATTTACGTGCTGCCCGCCCGCCCCCGAAGCGCGGTAGGTATCCACCTTTAAATCGGCCGGGTTGATTTCAATCTCGATGCTGTCATCCACCACCGGATACACCCACACCGAGGAAAAGCTGGTATGCCGGCGCGCCGCCGAATCGAACGGTGAAATCCGCACCAGACGATGCACACCAGATTCGGTCTTCAGCCAGCCATAAGCATTAGGGCCGGTAATTTGCAGCGAGATGGATTTAATGCCTGCTTGCTCGCCCTCGGACTGGTCCAGAATCTCAACCTTGAACTTGCGTGCCTCGGCCCAGCGCATATACATGCGTGCCATCATCTGCGCCCAATCCTGCGCCTCCGTGCCACCAGACCCGGCATTGATTTCCATGAACGCATCGCGGCCATCAGCCTCGCCAGAGAGTAAACTCTCAATCTCACGCCGCTTGGCTTCCTCAGCCAACGCCGTGAGGGTGGCGATGCCATCCTTCACGATATCCGCATCGCCTTCAGCTTCGCCCAGCGCAATGAGTTCAACCGTGTCTCTGGTATCGCGCTCAAGCGCACGAACCCCCTCAACCAATCCGGCAATCCGGCCACGCTCGCGCATCATCTCCTGGGCCGCTGCCGCATCATTCCAGAGCGAGGGGTCTTCCGCGCGCGAATCTAGCTCCGCCAGCCGTATAACCGCCGAATCCCAGTCAAAGATGCCTCCGCAGCAAAGCTACCGACTGGGTAATCTGTTCATTCAACTGGTCTGATTCTGCTGACATCTCAATGATCCTTCGGCACACTTTATACGAGAAGCAAGATTGGAATGCCAGACTCTGGCTGCAACCGTTCGGGGGGGCCTTCCAGACCCGGCCCGCAACATTATGTGGTAAACTGAGACTGTGCTTGCTTATGATTGGGTAATCCGACTAATCAAACCAAGCTGATCGCGTCTAAAATAATCTTGCCCTGGAGCCATGACGCCGCATGGATACGCAGAACCTTACCACGCCGATCGTATCGATTATTGTAAGCACCTATAATTGGCCAGAGGCGCTGGAAGTCTGCCTGGAATCTTTTCGCCACCAGCAAGAAACAAACTTTGAGATTATCATTGCTGATGATGGTTCTGCTCCCGCAACGGCGGCACTGATTGCCCGCATCAGCCGTGATTTTCCCGTGCCAATCAAGCATATTTGGCATCCCGATGAAGGGTTTCGCTTGAGTGAGATCCGAAATCTGGCAGCGGCGCGGGCCAGCAGTGACTATATTATATTCATTGATGGCGATTGCTTTGTAATGAAAAACTTCATCCGCGGACATTTAAAACTGCGCGAGCGCGGGATGTTTGTCAGCGGTCGGCGCACATGGCTGGGGCGGGCTATCACCCGGCGCGTACTGGCCAATCGTAAGCCGCGCTCAGGCTATTGGCCTTATTGGTTCATGTGGGCTTTGGCGGGCCAAGTATCCGGCCCTTTTGAACTGCTGAACGCACCAGCCAAGCTGGCATTTCGTTATTGGCAGCACGATCAATATAATCGGGCCCAAACCTGCAATCTGGCCGTTTGGACCGCCGACTTTATGGCCGTGGGCGGGTTTGATGAGCGTTACCAATGCCATGGGTTTGAGGATTCAGACTTTGTCGTCAGGCTGATACGCTCGGGCGTGTCCCGCAAAGAAGGTGTTTTTGGCTCGATTGTGCTGCATATGAACCATCCCCGGCCGTCCGGCAAAGCCTCACCCAACGCCGGTATGTTTGCTGAATTATTGGCGTCTGACAGAACCATGGCAGGTCATGTCCATTTCACAAATCGCCAGAGCAATACTTAGTATATGATGATCTGATGGAAACAATTTCAGCAAAGGCACGCTACCGCACCTGGGTCGATGCGTTGTTCGTGGACCATGGCGTGCTGCGCATCGTATGGACGAACTTCCATGTCGTGAAGCCGCACGTCCTGTATCGCTCTAATCACCCAACGCCAGCCAATCTTCGGCGTTTTGTCAGGCGATTCGGAATCAAGACATTGATCAATTTGCGCGGCCGCACCACCACCGGCGCTGATACGCTGTCGCGTGAGGCGGCGCGCAAGCTCGGGTTGGATTTTTTGGACATGCCATTTCGCAGCAGCGTGGCGCCGCAGCGCGAAGCCATATTGCAACTGGCCGAAGCCTACAAAAACATGCGCAAGCCGGCTTTGGTCCATTGTAAATCCGGCGCTGACAGGGCCGGGTTTGCGGCTGCGATTTTTTTGCTGGTGGAAGGGGCAAGCCCAGCCACGGCCAAATCTCAATTGGCATTGCGCTATGGGCATCTGAAATACGCCAGAGCTGGTATTCTTGATAAATTTATCGACGCGTGGGCAAGCCATACTGGCGGCAAGCCATTCCTTACCTGGGTTGCCCAGGATTACGACGCCGCCGCATTACAGGCATCGTTCAAATCCAACGCAATCGCCCGCTTCTTGAATGATCGTATTCTGCGCCGGGAATAGCGTGGGGCTTACGAAAAGCCTTCAATACAGCCCGCCCAATTGTTTATCGACAGCAGGCGCTTGCACGGGCGGGTTTGGCTGGCCCGCTACGGCGGCGCCGTTTGAGCTAGCCGGGGTTGTAACAGCAGCCGGCGGGCTACCCGCGAGCAGACTGCCGCTGGATTGAGCGCCTGGGGCCTGGCCGGTTTTGAAGGCTTCGGTCACGCCGTTGGTGGCTTGCAAGGTCACGCCGTCGGGCACGGCAAAGTCGAGGTTTGGCTGGTCGGCCAGGGCGACCTTCATGAATTCGTTCCAGATTGGGCCGCAAACATTGCCGCCGGTTTGGTCTTTGCCGAGGCTTTGGGGCTTATCAAAGCCGATCCAGCAGCCGGTGAGCACACCGGGGGTGAAGCCGATGAACCAGGCATCGTTGAAATTATTGGTGGTACCAGTTTTGCCGGCCACCGGCTGTGTGATGCCGGTGACGGCGGGGGTACCGGTGCCGCGCAGCACAACACCTTTCATCATCGTGATGTCCTGGAACACGCTGGCCGGGTCGGCCAGTTGCTGCCCGGCATAGGTCAGTTGCGGCGGCTGGCTGGGGTCGCCGCCGCTGCAATTATCGCAGGCCGGCACGGTATTGGACTGGTACAGCACCTTGCCATCCGGGTCGGTGATGCTGTCGATCAGGCTGGGGGTAACTTGGCGGCCATATTCATCCAACGCGGCGTAGGCGGTAACCATTTTCCATAACGTGGTGTCGATCGCGCCGATGGCAGACGGGTAATAAGGCGGCATCGGGTTCACAATGCCAAAGCTTTCGAAGTTTTTGGCGATGTTATCAAGCCCGACGGTGCGGGCGAGGTTAAGGGTGGCAAGGTTCAGCGATTGTTCCAGCGCGTGATAGATCGGCACCGGGCCTTGGAAATCTTCCTCGTAATTGCCGGGGCGATAGGTGGTGCCGTCAGGCATTTGCTGCACGAAGGGTGCGTCCAACACCGGCGCGTCGGGCTGGATATTTTGCTCCATGGCGGTGAGATAGACCAGCGGCTTCACTGATGAGCCAGGCTGGCGCAGGGCCTGGGTGGCACGGTTAAACGGGCTGATATCATGGCTCCAACCGCCCACCATGGCGAGAATGCGGCCCGTGCGCGGGTCCATACAAATCAACGAACCCTGGATGTTGGGAATTTGCTCAAGGTTGAAAGTTGCTTGCTTGCTGCCGGGCGAGACCATTACGAAGTCGCCCGGGTGCAGCACTTGCGACATCTCATAAGGTGCGGGGCCGGGCTGACCATTCACCCAGGGGCGCGCCCAGCGGGTTTGGGCGAGCGCGATGCTACCGATAACAGCAGTATCAGTGCCCGCGGCGGCGGAATTATCGGTATAGCCGAGCTTGGCGGCGGTGGGTGTCACCGAGAGGACCACGGCCAGATGCCAATTATGGCGCATACCGGCCGGGGTGGCCTGCTTGCCCAAATCAGCTTGCCAACGCTGCGCGAGGTCGGGGTCGTCAATATGGCCGACCAGCCCGTGCCAGCCGCTATAGGCGTGGTCGTAATGTTGCAGCCCGTTGCGCACCGCCGTCTGGGCGGCGGCTTGTAATTGCGGGTTCAGGCTGGTGCGGATGATCAACCCACCTTGGGTGGCATCATCAGCACCGAAGCGCTGGGCGACATCCTGCTGCACGGCATCGGCAAAATAGCCGGCATTCGGCACGGTAAGCGGCTGGGTGCCAGCATGTGGCAGCAAAGGCTCGGCCATGGCGGCTTTGGCGTCGGCAGCTGAGATCGCGCCATCGGCCAGCATCCGGCCAATCACCCAATTGCGGCGGTCGAGCGCTTGTTGCGGGTGGCGAAACGGGTCGTAGGTGCTGGGGGCTTTCGGCATTGCGCCGAGTGAGGCGGCTTCAGCGATGTTAAGCTGGTTGAGCGGCTTGTTGAAATAGGTTTGGGCCGCCGCCGCCACCCCATAGGAATTGCTACCGAGATAGATTTCATTAAGGTAGAGCGTAAGGATTTGCTGTTTGCTCATCGCCTGGCTGACGCGCAAAGCCAGGATCACTTCTTTGATTTTACGGGCATAGGTGATGCGGTTATCCAGCAGCATGTTCTTGACCACCTGCTGCGTGATGGTAGAGGCGCCGATCGGCCGGCGGTTCGACCCCAAGCGCATCATATCGGTGACACCGGCGCGGATGATGGCAGCGGGGTCGATGCCGGGATCTACCCAGAAATTCTGGTCTTCCGCCGAAATGAAGGCCTGCGCCACCAACGGTGGGATGCGATCATAAGGTACATAGATGCGGTGCTGGTCTGCCAACTCCGCGACGAGTTGGAAGTTAGACGCATAGATGCGGCTTTCCAGCGGCGGGCGGTAATCTTTAAGAGAATCCACGCTCGGCAGGCCCGCGCTGAGCACGTAGAACCCGCCACCACCAACGATGAGTGCGAGCAGCACGGCGATAACGCCAAACCGGTACAACCCGCCGACGAAGAAGCTCGCCAGAAACCCGAAAACGCCACCGCGCTTGCGCGGCGGACGCTGCTTGCTGGCTGGCTGGCGTGGGGGCTTGCCGGGCTGCTTACCAGCTTGCTGCCGGGGCGCATCGCCCCGTTTGGGGGTAAGAGGAGGGCCGGCGGAAAAATTACCTGTGGGGTCAGACATGGAGTCTCATTAGCATTGCCCAGCGCCCTCCGCGAGGAGGTGGGACTTAATTTGTCTCAACAAACCAGGAGCACGCCGCGCTTGATTAGCTCACATGCCAGTTAGATTTATGGGGCCGCGCGGCATGCGGCGGTTTGGCGGGGGCATATTGGTGAAAATATAAGTCAATCGCGGCGGTCAGACGTTCTGCCATTTCCGTGCGATGTTTCGGGCTGCGCAGGAGTTTTTCATCGAGCGGATTGGTCAGGCAACCCATTTCCAGAAGCGTGCTGGGCACGGAAGGGTCGCGCAGCACGGCAAAATTGGCACTGCGCAGCGGGTCCGGCAGCAAAGGCACGGCACCCTTGAAAGAATTGCGGATGTCCTCCGCAAAGGTCGCCGAGCCGATGCGGGTGGCGCGGGTCTCCAGGCTGGCCAGCACATTCGCCACTTGCGGGGAGACACCTTGGATGGCGGGTCCGGCGGTCTGGTCGGCCTGGTTTTCATCCGCGGCAATGCTCGCTGCAAGATCGTCGGAGGCGTCCGATGAAAGCGTGAAAATACTGGCACCACGCAGGTCTGGCGTGGGTAAATGGTCGCAATGCAGCGCCATAAATAAATCCGCCTTCGCCCCCACCGCCAGTGCCACGCGCTGTTCAAGTGCAATGAACTGGTCATGCGTGCGGGTCATCGCCACCCGGTAGCGACCGGTGGCGAGCAGGGCATTCTTGATCGCAAAACCGGCGGCCAGCGTGATGTGTTTTTCCTCGGTACCGTCTGGGGACATCGCCCCAGGGTCGTGCCCGCCATGGCCGGGGTCGAGCATAATAAGGGGGAGCTTGTGCGCTGTAGCGGCCTCAACGATGCGGGGCTGGGCAATCACCATACCGGCACCGAGCCCTAAAAGGGCTTGCCCAAAATCCCGCCGCTTCATGTTACAAAGCCTGCACATGACAGGTCTCTTAACATAATAGTTTCAGACTTGGCTATGAATAATTGATATCATTATATTATTTTGTTTTAACGGCTCCTTCAACGACAGCGTTAACGTCAGCTTGCTGGTAGCCCGCCCTTACGATCATTTCTGGCCGGGCTTGCCGTGCGGCGGAGCATTCGGCTATAGGGCAGACATCGGAGTGTAGCTCAGCCTGGTTAGAGTACTGTGTTCGGAACGCAGGGGCCGGAGGTTCGAATCCTCTCACTCCGACCATCCCCTTAAAGCGTCATATTTGGTGCCGTAAACGCTTCCCAAACAAGTCGTTTGAAGTTACCTTCCTGTTAGGTATTAAAACTGGGGAATAAAAATGTCCGGAACAATGGTTGAAGACCTGAAAAGGTCGCGTAATGTCGTGATCGCAGCATTCTTAGGCTGGACTCTCGACGCTTTCGATTTTTTTATTCTCATTTTCACGTTCGCTGCCGTTGCCAAGGAATTTGGTGTCAGTGTGACCTCCATCACATTCGCCATCACGGTAACGCTTGGCACACGCGCCATCGGGGCACTGATTTTTGGCCGTTTGGCTGATATTTATGGCCGTAAACCAATCCTGATGCTGGTGATTGTGCTCTATTCAATTTTTGAGGCCACCAGCGGTTTTGCGTGGTCGTTTAGCTCATTTCTCGTTATCCGCACTTTATTTGGCATCGCGATGGGCGGGGAATGGGGCGTGGGCAGTTCGCTTGCCATGGAAACCATTCCCGAGCGGTGGCGCGGCTGGGTTTCCGGCTTGCTGCAGGCCGGCTACCCAACGGGCTATCTGCTCGCCACGCTGCTATTTGGCTTTGCTTACCAGTATGTTGGCTGGCGCGGCATGTTCTTTATTGGCGCCGCGCCTGCTTTGTTGGTTTTCTTCATCAACAGCCAAGTTGAGGAAAGCCCAGCCTTCCAGAAAATTCACACCGGACCGCAGGTTTCCCTCATGCGCGTACTGAGCGGCAATGCCAAGCTGGTTCTCTACGGCGTGCTGATGATGACCGCTTTCAACTTCTTCTCGCACGGGACGCAGGATATTTACCCGCTGCTGTATCTTGGCAAGCAGATGAAATTTGACCACGGAACGCTCACCAATATCGTGATCGTGTATAATATCGGTGCGATTTTGGGTGGTATTTGCTTTGGCTTTCTCAGCCAGAAAATTGGTCGGCGCTGGGCCATCGGTCTAGCTGCCGCGATGTCGCTCTGCGTTGTGTATTTCTGGTCCCATGGCACATCCGCCGTCGCCATCGCTATGGCGGCCTTCGTGATGCAGTTTGCCGTGCAAGGTGCCTGGGGCGTGGTGCCAGCCCACCTCAACGAACTCTCCCCCTCCGAAATCCGCGGTGTGTTCCCAGGCTTTGTTTATCAGCTTGGCAACTTTGTGGCCTCCTTTAACGGCCCCATTCAAGCCGGAATTGGCGCCAACCATGGCGGCGATTACGGCTACGCGCTGATGCTGGTCGCCAGTACGGTTGCTGTCGTACTTATCGTCCTGATGATTTTTGGACCTGAGCGGCGGAACATTTCAATGGAAGCCAAATCGATCGCTTAAGGGTTGGCAGGTAGAGCCAGAGATAAAGCTTACTGGCCCTACCATCGCTCACGCGCGAAGTAGGTTTAAAATTATCGGCCTGCGCCGCGCCATAGACGGTTAAGGTAAACAAAAGGGGCGGCTCTCTGGTGTCTTAACACCTCGGAACCGCCCCATTTCTTTAACCAGTGGAACTTAAAGGCTAATCTCTCGGCGAGGGGGGCTAGGAGGCAGAACCTCCTAGCCTTGCCTTTGCCTTGAGCGATGGATTTAGAAGTCCATATCGCCCATGCCACCCATGCCGCCCATGCCGCCGCCCGGCATACCGCCAGCAGCTTTCTTCTCAGGACGTTCAACCACACCGGCTTCGGTGGTGATGATCAACGCCGCCACCGAGGCAGCGTCTTGCAGGGCGGTGCGAACAACCTTGGTCGGGTCGATAATACCGGCCTTGACCATGTCCTTGAACTCACCGGACTGGGCATCGAAGCCGAAGGTGTAGGTGTCGTTATCCAGCACCTTGCCGGAGATAACCGCACCATCTTCACCAGCGTTTTCGGAGATCTGGCGCAACGGCACCTGGATCGCCTTACGGATGATTTCGATACCAACGCGCTGGTCTTCGTTCTCAGCCTTCAGCTTGGCAAGGATGAGGGAGGCACGGGCCAGAGCCACGCCGCCGCCCGGCACAATGCCTTCTTCAACGGCCGCACGGGTTGCGTGCAGCGCGTCATCAACGCGGTCCTTGCGTTCCTTCACTTCAACTTCCGAAGCCCCGCCGACGCGGATCACGGCAACACCGCCGGCCAGCTTGGCCAGACGTTCTTGCAGCTTCTCACGGTCGTAGTCGGAGGTGGTTTCTTCGATCTGCGCGCGGATCTGGTTGACGCGGCCGGTGATGTCGGCCTTCTTGCCAGCGCCTTCGATGATCGTGGTGTTTTCCTTCTCGATGAGAACCTTCTTGGCCTTGCCGAGCATCGGCAGGGTGACGGTTTCGAGCTTGATGCCGAGATCTTCGGAGATCACCTGGCCACCGGTCAGGATGGCGATGTCTTCGAGGATCGCCTTGCGGCGGTCGCCGAAGCCAGGGGCCTTCACGGCAGCGATCTTGAGGCCGCCACGCAGCTTGTTCACAACCAGGGTCGCGAGCGCTTCGCCTTCAACGTCCTCAGCGATGATCAGCAACGGCTTGCCGGTCTGCACGATGGCTTCGAGCAGTGGGAGCATCGGCTGCAGGCCGGAGAGCTTCTTCTCGAAAATCAGGATGTACGGGCTGTCGAGGTCCGCAATCATCTTTTCCGGGTTGGTGATGAAATACGGGCTCACATAGCCACGGTCGAACTGCATGCCTTCAACAACGTCGAGCTCGGTCTGGATGCCCTTGGCTTCTTCAACCGTGATCACGCCTTCATTGCCGACCTTCTGCATCGCCTTGGAGATCATTTCGCCGATTTCGGTCTCGCCGTTCGCGGAAATGGTGCCAACCTGGGCGGTTTCCGCCGGGGTGGTGATCTTCTTGGTCTTCTTCTTCAGCTCTTCAACAACAGCGGCAACCGCCTTGTCGATCCCGCGGCGCAGATCCATCGGGTTCAGGCCGGCAGCAACGGCCTTCACGCCTTCACGAACGATCGCCTGGGCCAGAACGGTGGCGGTGGTGGTGCCGTCGCCAGCGAGGTCGTTGGTCTTGGAGGCCACTTCGCGGATCAGCTGGGCGCCGAGATTTTCGAACTTGTCGTGCAGCTCGATTTCCTTGGCCACGGTGACACCGTCCTTCGTGATGCGCGGGGCGCCGAAGGACTTTTCAATCACCACATTACGGCCTTTCGGGCCGAGGGTCACTTTCACAGCGTTGGCAAGAATGTCCACGCCGCGCAGCATGCGGTCCCGTGCATCGGGACCAAAACGTACGTCTTTAGCAGCCATTATGTTATCTCCTTTGGAGAAGCGGCCTGATTGGAACCACGCGGCGGTGCCGCTGACGTCATCAGGACGCTGGGTTTAGGGGTTGGTTAGGTTACGCAGCCTTCTTTTTGGAAGGGGTCGCGACGATGATGCCGAGAATATCGGATTCCTTCATGATCAGAAGGTCTTCACCGTCGATCTTCACTTCCGTGCCGGACCATTTGCCGAACAGAACGCGGTCGCCAGCCTTAACTTCCAGAGCCACCAGGGCGCCGGTTTCGTTGCGGGCACCGGGGCCAGCGGCGACGATTTCGCCTTCCATCGGCTTTTCTTTAGCGGTGTCGGGGATGATGATGCCGCCAGCGGTCTTTTCCTCGGCATTCAGCCGGCGGACCACGACGCGGTCATGCAATGGGCGGAAATTTGCCATATGGATCGCTCCTAATCAGATAATCTTGCAAGACTACCAGCCTGTCCGGCCCTAAAGAGGCACCGCGGCTGCTAGCACTCCCATTTGGAGAGTGCCAAGGATTTAATCCGCGGTCAGATAGAAGTCAAGGACGGCAGCACTCCGGCATGGTGAGTGCCAAGTTACTGATAACACGCATTTTTTTGTTGATTTTGGGGTGGGGTTTCGTGGCAAATTTATGACTTCGGGGACAGACGCCATCCAAATTGATGGAGAGACATAATGAGCTTGAGCCTACAAATGCGTGACTACCGGCTGACCACGGCCGAGATTTTGTACCATATGCCCGACCACCCGGCGGTGCTGCAAAGCTATATCTGGCAGGATTTGGACTTAGCGCCGAAGTTCCCGCAGCTGCGGCGGTTTCTGGACTTCTGGACCCGGAGTTTGGATGGCAAGCTGCATTCCGTGCGGGTGGGCAGTGCCACGCTGATCACCCCACCAACATGGAGCGCGCCGACTGTGCTGACCGTGCAGTAAGGGGGCAAAGTCGCTCCCCAATTGTCATTCCCGCGACAGCGGGAACCGCCCCAACCGGACAGGTGTACTATATGAATGAGAATACCAACTTATGATACGTAATTGGAGTTCAGCAAGCTGTAGGATCGGTGAGTGTCGCGCTACACATCGCGTTTCGGTATCGTCACGTCATTGATAAAAATTGCGTACTTATGATTGCAAAAAATGATGGGGAGTGCAGCGTTCACCCAACCTTACATACCGGCGCAGGCCGGTACCCACGACCTCACGGTGGTGCAAGAGTCTCGCATGCGCGAGACTGGACGATCGGAGGGACGAACATTCACGGCACCCACCCCGTCATGCTCGCGCAGGCGAGCATCTTCTTGATGCCTCGAAGCAAGCCGTCGGGCGGCTGAACGTTGCGTACTCCGCCTTTTGTGTTGCTTTGGCGTACCCTCCAAAATAGGCGGCAGAGGCCAAAAGTGTTGGCTATTTTTTAAGCAAATTCATAATATTTGCTTGCTCTTTTAACTAACCGACCATTCTCTTGTACCGTTTTTGATTGTAATTTAGGCTTCGGCGGTATTTTCACCGGAGCCACCAATGTCATTGCTGCATTTACCATCAGACGCGACGGCGGACCAAGTTGCAGAATCCCTCCAGACCCATGGTTATGCAATTGTTGATGAACTTGTCTCAAACGAGTTCATGGATCGTCTGTATGCCGAGACAGCGCCTTACATCGATGCCACACCCTACGGAACTGACTCGTTTTTGGGCCAGAAAACCAGGCGCACCGGGGCGCTGATCGCACGCTCGCCGGTGGCGCGTGAATTGGTGATGAATCCGCTGGCCATTGCGACCGCGGGTAAGTTTCTTGCCCATGCCTCAACATTTCAGTTGCATCTCACGCAGATTATCAGTGTCGAGCCAGGCTCACCGGCGCAACCTTTGCACCAGGACCAACTCGCGTGGGATTTTTTCCCGTTCCCGGATGATTACCATATTCAATGCAACTTGCTGTGGGCGATGTCTGACTACACTGAGGAGATGGGGGCCACCCGCATTGTGCCGAACAGCCAGTACGGCAACCGCGAAAAAACCTATACGCAGGCTGATAGTTTACCAGCGGTGATGAAGCGCGGCTCGGCACTGTTTTATACCGGTAAGGTATTTCATGGGGCGGGGGCCAATGTCTCCAACCAAATCAGGCGGGCGATCAACATCACCTACGCGGTGGGCTGGGTGCGCCAGGAAGAGAACCAGTATATTTCAACACCGCTCGAGATTGCCCGCACACTGCCAGAGGATCTTTTGAAACTGATGGGGTACCAGACCGGCTGTTTTGCGCTGGGCTATATGCGAGATTTTGAAGACCCGATGAATGCCATTCGTGAACCAGCAGAGCGGCGGGTGGTTGGCATCGAGCTTACCCAGAAGAACGCCGAGAATGACCAATCAATGGCGCATATGGTGGCACATTTACAGCGAGAATCGTTATAATAAATGCTCTCAGCCCGTCATTCTTGCGGCAGCGGGAACATTCGGTGGTCGCGTCTGATTTAAGAAGCTTTCCGCCTGCGCGGGAATGACCAAAGGCGGCCGATTTACGGCCTCCCAATAACGGCAGAAACGCTACCCGATCAACGCCGCGCGTTGTCCGGCGATCCTTGCCCAGCTTTCGGCCTCATCCTCATCGAACAACTCGGTCAGCTTGCGCATCATCGTGCCGCCGAGTTCTTCGGCGTCCACAATCGTCACTGCGCGGTGGTAATAGCGTGTCACGTCGTGGCCGATGCCAATCGCGATTAGCTCCACTAGGTCGCGGCTTTCAATGTCACGGATCACGTCGCGCAAATGCCGTTCCAGATAATTGCCGGAATTCACCGAAAGGGTGGAATCATCCACCGGCGCACCGTCGGAAATAACCATCAATATCCGGCGATGTTCCGGCCGTGACAGCAACCGCCGGTAGGCCCAAAGCAACGCCTCACCGTCGATATTTTCCTTCAACAAGCCTTCGCGCAGCATCAGGCCAAGGTTTTTGCGGGCGCGGCGCCATGGCGTGTCAGCGGCTTTGTAAATAATGTGGCGCAGGTCATTTAAGCGGCCGGGGTTGGCAGGCTTGCCGGCCTGCACCCAGGCTTCGCGGCTCTGCCCACCTTTCCAGGCCCGCGTGGTAAAGCCTAGCACTTCCACCTTCACCGCGCAGCGTTCCAGCGTGCGGGCCAGAATATCGCCGCACATCGCCGCCACCGTAATGGGTCGCCCACGCATCGAACCGGAATTATCGATCAGCAGCGTAACCACGGTATCACGAAAATCGGTGTCGCGTTCGCGCTTGTAGGTCAGGGCCAGCAGCGGGTCCACGATGATGCGCGAAAGCCGGGCGGAATCCAGCATCCCTTCTTCGAGGTCAAATTCCCAGGCGCGGGTTTGTTGGGCCAGCAAGCGGCGTTGCAGCCGGTTGGCGAGCTTGGCCACCACCGCATGCATATGTTGAAGCTGTTGGTCCAATTGCTGGCGCAACCGGCTTAACTCCTCCGGGTCGCACAAATCCTCAGCGTCGATTTCCTCGTCATGGGCGCGGGTGAAGGCGCGGTAGCCGGTATGCTCATCACCCGGCGGTGCTGGGCGGCGCTGCTGCGGGCCGGCCGGTGCGTCTTCGGCTTCGGCGGTCAGGTCATCAGATTCGTTTTCTTCCTCGCCTTCCTGCTCGGCCGCCTGGCCGTCATCCATCTCCGGGGCAGCGGCCAACATCGCCTCGTCCTGCGCCTGGGACTGGCCTTCGCCATCCTGCGAATTATCTTGGCTCTGGGTTTCTTCGGCGCCATCTTCGCCGCTGTCGGACTCATCAGTCTCCGAGCCTTCAGCTTCCGGCTCGGCTAAATCCAGGGCGGCCAGTAGTTTGCGGGCGGCGCTGGTATAGCCGGATTGGTCACCCCGCACCGAGGCCATTTCCGCAAGCGCCTTCTCAGCCGCATCACCCAGCGTATCGCGCCATAAATTTAAAATTTGTTTGGCGGAGTCGGGCACCGAGGCCGGGTCCATCTTGTCGCGGATCAGCAGCGAGAGTGCGGTCACCAGCGGTAACTGGTCGCGCCGTGTCATGCGGTCTAGCCCGTCGGCGGTGTATTCATCGTTCAACTTGCGGCGCAGATTGGCGGAGACGCCTTCCATATGCGTGGCGCCCACAATCTCAACGCGGGCTTGTTCCATCGCATCATAGGCTTCGCGGGCTTCGCGGCTGTTGGGGGCGCGGGCGGAATGGATGGCATCATTATGGTGGCGCAGCCGTAACGCCAGTGAATCAGCTACCCCGCGCAATTTCGCCATTTCCGCGGGCGGCAGCGCACGCGAAGGCGAGGGCAGGCGGGCCCGCTTGCCCGTAACCCCGGAAGGCCCGGGCTGATACGCCACCTGCACTTCAGAAACTTGCGCAATCGCCCGCAGGGCACTGGCGGTAGCCCGCTTGAACTCCTCGCTGCGGCCCTGGTCGTTGTTACTCCCGCTCATGGCGCTTTAAGCGCTTTTGCGCGGCAGCAGGCTGGTGGAAATTTCTTCATTGAAGCAGCGCTGGTAATATTCAGCCACCGTCCCGCGTTCGGCCTCATCGCATTTGTTCAGGAAGGTCAGGCGGAAGGCAAACCCCACATCACCAAAGATTTTGGTGTTTTCAGCCCAGGTAATCACGGTACGGGGCGACATAACGGTGGAAATATCGCCCGCAATGAAACCAGCACGTGTGAGGTCCGCCAAAGCCACCATGCTTTCCATGCGCTTTTTGGTGGCGGCATCATCTGCGGCCACGCCCAGTTTGGCCATGATGATGGCCACTTCCTGTGCGTGCGGCAGGTAGTTCAGTGTCGCCACAATGTTCCAACGGTCCATCTGGCCTTGGTTGATCTGTTGCGTGCCATGGTAGAGCCCGGTGGTGTCGCCAAGGCCCACCGTGTTGGCGGTGGCAAACAGCCGGAAGGCCGGGTGCGGGCGGATCACGCGGTTTTGGTCCAGCAAGGTGAGCTTGCCTTCCACTTCCAGCACGCGCTGGATCACGAACATCACGTCCGGGCGGCCGGCGTCATATTCATCAAACACCAAAGCGCAGGGGTGCTGCAGGGCCCAGGGCAGAATGCCTTCGCGGAATTCAGTAACCTGCTTGCCGTCCTTCAGCACGATCGCGTCTTTGCCGATCAGGTCGATCCGGCTGATATGGCTGTCCAAATTAACGCGAATGCAGGGCCAGTTCAGGCGCGAGGCGACCTGTTCGATATGGGTTGATTTGCCGGTACCATGATAGCCTTGCACCATCACGCGGCGGTTGAAGGCGAACCCTGCCAGAATGGCGAGCGTGGTGTCTTTGTCGAACTGATAGGCTTCATCGACCTCCGGTACATGCTCGGTGCGGACCGAAAAGGCCGGAACGTCCAGGTCGGAATCGATCCCAAACACCTCACGGGCTTTAAGCGTGATGTCTGGTAGGCTGATCGCCGAGGTCGGGGTCATCCGGGCTTCGGAGATCGCAGCAATATTATTCATCAGAAAATCGGTCCTATTCGTGATCGCATCGTTCGCGCCGTGGCGGGTTTTGTTATTCCGCCGCAGCTTGGGTGGCTTGGTATGAAGGCAGTTTGCCACGAAGAGTGGCATACGCAAGGTTGATCAATTTTAGCCGCTCTTCCGAGGCTTTGTCGCCACCATTCGCATCCGGGTGATGGCGCTTTGCCAGTTCCTTGTACTTAGCCTTTACGGCTGCCAGTGCAACCGGCCAGGTGAGGCCCAGTACGTTAAGGGCGTCACGCAATTCCGGCGGGGTGGCTGGCTTAACCGGGGTGCGGGCGTGGCCAAACGTAAAAGCGTGTAGCTCTTCCTCCAGGCTATTTTCCATGCGCGCTGTCTGGCCCAGCCTCCCCAACGGCCAGCTCGGGCGCTGCCAGGCCGTGTCAGCCCGCAATTCGGCCTCAATCTCGCCGGGCGACATGCCTTTGTAATAATCCCAGGAGGCGTTGAATTGCCGGACATGCTCTAGGCAGAACCAGAAAAACTCGCGCGATTGCGACCGTGATTTGGGGGCGCGGTATTCGCCCATATGCGCGCAGCCAGCCGCGTCGCAGCCTTGATGCGGGGCATCAGGGTCTGGTGCATAGGCGCGTGGCTTGCGTCGCGGTTGGTTCATGTCCCTAATGTGCGCTGAATGCCATGAATGGCAACTGTTTCGAACAACGAGGATGAAGTTAATATGACAAGCCGCTATGACCGTATTTTTGCCTGCCTGGCCAAGGCTTTTACACCCATAACGCTCGAAATTATCGATGAGAGCGCCAAACATGCCAGCCATATCAAACGCACAGGCGTGCCCCATGGCGGTGAGACGCATTATAACGTGTTGATTGTATCAGACGCGTTTACCGGCATGTCGCGCGTGGCGCGCTCGCGCGCGGTGCATCAGGCACTGGACGCGGAGTTCAAGACCGGTCTGCACGCGCTGTCGATGAAATTGAGCGCGCCGGGGGAGGTTTAGTTCCGCCCGTAAGTATCCTCGAACCGCACAATATCATCCTCACCCAGATACGGGCCGGACTGCACCTCAATCACGGTGAGCGGGATTTTGCCGGGGTTTTCCATCCGGTGCACTGAGCCGAGCGGCAGGTAGATGCTCTCATTTTCATTCACCGTGCGGATCTCGGCATCGCATGTCACGGTCGCGACACCGGCCACGACCACCCAATGTTCGGCGCGATGGAAATGTTTTTGCAGGGATAATTTTTGGCCGGGCCAAACCACGATGCGTTTGACCTGAAACCGCTCACCCTTAATCAGGCTCTCGTAAAAGCCCCAAGGGCGGTAGGCACGATTATGTGCTTCGGCTTCCGGGCGGCTGGTTTTCTTCAAACGCTCAACGATTTTTTTGACATCCTGCGTGTGGTCCTTATGCGCCACCAGAACCGCATCCTGGGTGGTCACCACCACCATATCCTGCACGCCCAGCAAGGTGGTGAGAATACCATCGCTGCGGGCGTAATTATTATGGGAATTTTCCAAAACCACATCGCCCATCGCCACATTGCCATGCGAATCTTTTTTGGAAATTTCCTGCAAGGCAGTCCAGGACCCGACATCGGACCAGCCGATACTTGCCGGCACCACCACCGCCTTTTGGGTTTTCTCAGCAATTGCATAATCAATGCTGATATCCGGTGAGGCTGCGAATTCGTCTTGGCCCAGACGGATGAAATCCAAATCGGTCGTGCGGTTGTTCATGGCGGCGCGCACCGCTTGCAGAACCTCCGGCGCGTAGGCTTCCAGTTCTGCCAAAATCATTTCAGCGGTGAACATAAACATTCCGGAATTCCATAAATTCGAATCCGACGTGATCAGTTCAGCGGCCCGCGCCGCGTTGGGTTTTTCAATGAAACGCTCAAGCTTGAACACGCCTTCCAACCCATCAAGTGCGGCCCCTTTAGCGATGTAGCCATAGCCAACTTCTGGCGCGGTCGGGCGCATGCCGAAGGTGACGAAATAATCCTGTGCGGCAGCCGCCGCAGCCTGCATCACGGCATGCTTCAGCGCCTTGTGGTCAGCAATCGCGGAATCGGCGGCCATAATCCAAAGCACGGCTTGCGGGTTGGTCTGGGCCACCAGCAAGGCGGCAGCGGCAATGGCAGGAGCACTATTGCGGCCGACCGGCTCCAGCAGGATTTGCGGAGACTTAATGCCGGCGTCGCGCAATTGCTCGGCCACGATGAAGCGGTGCTCCTGGTTGGTCACCACAATCGGCGCGCTAAATTCCGGGCTGATGGCGCGCAAAGCGGTCTCTACCAGCATGGTTTTATCGGAAATCAGTGGCCAAAATTGTTTAGGAAAGCTCTTGCGTGAAATCGGCCAGAGCCTGGTGCCGGAGCCGCCAGAGAGAATCACCGGAACGATTTTAGGGGCGTGCGAACCTGGCATGGGTGAGCTACCTAACAGATTAAAGAGCATTATTTTAGGCAGCCCGGGTGCGGATTGTCCACCAGTCGCCGCACTGTGTAAGGTTCGGCCATGAACCACGATATGAAGCCAGTGCGCCTCGCCGACCTGACTGCCAGGCAATTCGCGGCCGCTGCAACCGCCAACCCGGTTATTTTACTCCCCCTCGGCAGCCATGAAGACCATGGTCCGCATCTGCCGATGGGGGATTTTGTAGTGGCCGAATTATTGGCTGCAAAAATAGCGACCGCCTGTGCCGCGCCAGTGTTTGTGGCACCAACGCTACCCTATGGTGCGGCGGATTATTTTGCATCCTCGCCAGGGGCAATGGCGCTTTCACCGGCTGGGTTTCGGGCGGTGTTGCATGATTTATTGGGCGGTTTGATCGCGCAGGGGTTAACCCGAATTGTGATTTTGAACGGCCATGGTGGCAACGCGCCGATTATTCATGAGGTCACGTTGGGGATTAAGAACGCTCAAAACATCGTGATACCGTCTTTCTATTTGTGGAAAATCGCGCGGGCTTTGATGGCGCAGGCGCTACCGGCGGGCTCAAGCGCACGGTTTGGTCATGGTGCTGAGCCTTTAGCGTCGGTAAGTTTGGCATTACGCCCCGCATTAACCGATTTTACCGCATTGCCCGCGCAACCGCTTCATACCGAATTGGGGTTGCCGGTTTGCGGTTTTGGGACGGTGGATTTTGAAGGGCTGCCGGTCGATGTGCCAAGCCAGTTTCACCAAGTGCCGGATGACCCCGTCCGGGCGGCAGCCCCCTTGGCCTCAGCCGCGCTAGGCACGCAGGTGGCAGATGCGCTGGTGGCCAAGGCGGCGGCCTTCATTACGCATTTTGCCGCATTCACCGGGTAAGGCTGTGCAGCGCCTCTTTGGTGTCGAAGTCGCGCAAGATCGCGTCGCTTGCAACCGGGATCTCCACCACATGCTCCATATGTTTGTGCAGAATTTGCCGCGCCCCGCTATCGCCGGTCAGGTTCAGTAAGTTCGGAAAAAACCGCTGCCCCCACAGCACCGGGTTGCCGCGCTGGCCGTCAAACACCGGCAACACAATTTCACGGCCTTCGGCTGGGTCGTAAGCGTCGATAATTTTGTTCAGCGTTGCGGTATCCAAAAGGGGCATATCACCTAAGCAGATCAAGGCCGCCCCGATGCTGCTGGCGAGCGCTGCAACCCCGGCGCGCAGGGACGCTGCCATGCCATCGCGGTAATCAGGTGCATCAACAAAGCGCAGCGCGCGGCCTGCCAAAGCCTGCCGAATTTGGTCGCCCTGGTGGCCAGTAACCACAATAATCGGGCTGGCGGCACTGGCTAATAACGTATCCACGACCTCGGCAATCATGGCTTTGCCATTGGGCAGTTGCGCAAGCAGTTTATTCTCAGGCGCCATGCGGCTGGAAAGCCCGGCAGCCAGAACAATGCCCGCAACGCGCGGGCGGGTTTTGGGGGCGGCGCCAAAGCCGGTTTGCTGCTCCAACGTACGCGGGGCTGGCCTCGCTTCAATTTCCTTGAGCAACCCGCCAACACCCATACCGGCCACGTCACGCGGCCCAACGGGTTCGCCTGCAAAAATCCGGTCCAATACCCAGTCGATACCATTCAGCTTCGGGCTGCGGGCGCAACCTGGCAGCACAATTATGTGTTTGCCGCCCAGTTCGCCAAAGCAGATCAGATTGCCGGGGTCCACCGGCATGCCGAAATAGGTAATCGCGCCACCCGCCGCGGTGATGGCGCTAGGGGCGACATCCTGCCTGTCAGTCACCGCCGACGCGCCCGAGATCAGGATCACGTCAGCCTCTGCCTCAAGCTTTTTAATTGCGGCGGTCAGCTCAGCGGTTTTGTGCGGCGTGCGCAGCGGCGCGAGCAGGCTACCGCCATGCGCCTCAACCCTGGCACGCGTGGCTTTGATGGTTTGGGTAATGGCCGAGTCTTTAAGCTGCGGCAGTTCGGTCAGCACCAACCCTACCGCCAAAGCGCTGAAGGGTTTTAGCGCAATCAGAGGGGCTCGCGCGGCAATCAACCCGGTGGCGGTGGCCATCGCCTCGAACCCCACTGCGAAGGGAATGATTTTTAGGGTTGCGATCATGTCACCAGTCGCCACGATGCTGCGGTCCGCCAGGGTGGCCAGCGTAATGGCTTCATTCACCTGGTTTAGCGCATCGATGGCGCTGGTGTTCAGGCGTAACAGCCCAGCCTGCTCGGCGTATAAATTCACCCGCCCATGCACATCCTCAGACCGCCGCAGCCCGGGCGTGAGAAGTGCCTGGCCGAGCGCGATGGCAGCCTCACCTTCGGGTGTGTCTCCTGGTTCAAGCCGCGCCACGGTAATTTCATCGTAGCCGGCCTCGGCCAGCAATTTATAGACCGCATCATCCACCACAGCGCCCTTACGCAGCACCCGATCGGCGGTTTTTAAGTTGTGGGCCAGAATGGCGCCGCGCGCTTCGGCCAGCTTAACGCGGCCAAAAATCATTTGGCGCGGGTGCCAAGGCTGCCGCCGCGCCGCGCCGCTACGATTTCCGCGACAATGGAAAGCGCGATTTCCGGCGTGGTGACGGCGCCAATATCCAGCCCCACCGGCCCGCGAATGCGCGCCAAAGCCTCGGGCGTGTGGCCTAGTGCTGTCAGCCGTTCCAACCGGGCAGCGTGGGTTTTCCGGGAGCCCAGGGCACCAATGTAAAATGCGGTGGATTTTAAAGCCCGGTCCAGACCCGGATCATCAAGCTTCGGGTCATGGGTGAGGGTAACAACCGCCGTACGGGTATCGGGCTTCAGCACATCCAAAGCCTCATCCGGCCATTCATTCACCATGCTGGCACCGGGGAAACGATCCTGATTACCAAAGCCCTGGCGCGGGTCCACCAAAATCACCTCAAACCCGCTCATGGAAGCGAGTGGGGCGAGTGCCTGCGCAATATGCACAGCCCCCACCAGAATCAGCCGGGGTGCCGGGTTGCGGGCTTCAATGAACCAGCTTTCATTGCCAATGATATGCGTGCCGGTTTTATCAGCGGCTAAGGCTGCCAGCCCGGCAGCGTTCAGTGCCTCCGGCGCGGCGTCATCGGGCAGTAAAAATTCGCTGCCATCGCTAAGATTTTTGGCAAACGCAACGGCTTCACGCGCGGCGCGCTTTTGGTTTAAGGCAATGATGGTGGCGGTTTTCATGTCAGCGGCTCAACAAACACTTTCACCTTGCCGCCGCAAGCCAGACCCACTTCCCAGGCCATTTCGTTGGTCACACCAAAATCCAGCAGCTTGGGCGTCCCGGTTGCCATCACCTGGCCCGCCACGTCCGCCACGGCGCCTTCAATACAGCCACCGCTCACTGAGCCCGCCATTTTGCCTGATTTGCTGATCGCCATCCGGCTGCCGGCCGGGCGGGGGGAGGAGCCCCAGGTTTCGGTAACTGTCGCAACTGCCACCTGCTCGCCATCCTGGTGCCAGGCGGCAGCGACGGATAAAATATCTTCAGCGTCGATCATGAGGCTTCCTTCCAGGCTTGTGCCGCCTGCCCGCGCGGCGGCGGCGGGGCGGAGAGGCTGGCGATGAGTGTACTCAGGCTGGCCAGATTATGCACGGGCCGGAATTCATCCACATAGGGCAGCATGGCTTTGGCCCCTTGGGTTTTGGGAGAGAACCCGTCCCAGCGTAGTAGCGGGTTCAGCCAGATCAAGCGGCGGCAGGAGCGGTGCAGGCGCTCCATATTGGCGGCCAAGCCATGCGCACCGTCACGGTCCAGCCCATCGGTCACCAACAGCACCACCGCACCTTGCCCCAGCACCCGGCGCGACCAGGTGCGGTTGAACGCGGCCAAAGCCTCGCCAATGCGCGTGCCACCTGACCAATCGGGTACCAATGAGGACACCATCTGAAACGCCACTTCCGGGTCGCGGTGGCGCAACTGGCGCGAGATGTTGGAAAGCCGCGTGCCGAACAAAAACACACTCACGCGGTCACGGTCATTCGCCACGGAATGCAGAAAATGCAGTAGAATTTGCGCATAGCGGGCCATCGAGCCGGAAATATCGCACAGCACCACCAATGGCGGCGGTTTGATTTTTTGGGAAGCGCGGGCAAGGGCCACAATCTCGCCGCCGGTGCGCATCGAATTGCGGATGGTGGCTTTCAAATCCTGCCGCCGCCCGGCGGCATCGGGCTGCCAGCGGCGGGTGCGGCGGGCATCCAAGGGCAAGCGTAGTTTGGTAATCTCGGTTTTCGCGCGCGTGATGTCCGCTGCACTCATCGCCTCAAAATCCATCGCCTGCAGTTTTTCCAGCTCGCTGAAGGTGAGTGTGGCATCGATGGTCTGCGGCGGCGTGTCCTCGCGCGGTGGCTTATCCTTGGTGGCGGCCATCGCTTCGGCCAGGCGCCGGGCACCGGGCGGGGCGCGTTCTTCATCGGGCGCGCGCATGCCATCCATGGCGGCCAAGGCGGCGGCAAAGCGGCTGGCATCCGGGTTGCGCCAGAATAGCGCGAATGCCTGATCGAACATCTCGAAATGCTCATGCCGGTGCACCATCACGGCCCGTAACGCCGCCTGCACCGCGCTGCGCTGGCCGATATCGATGAATGTCAGCGCTTGCACGGCGGCGATGGTTTCAGCCGGGCCAACCGGCAAGCCGGTGCGGCGCAACAGCCTTGCGAAATGCATGACATTGGTGGCCAGCAAGCCGCTTTGCGGGCTCATGCGGCCCTCGCGGCCTCTTTCGCGTCCGATACATATTTAGCGAGATCAGCACCTTTCACAGCGGCGATGTCGTCCTGGTACTTCAACAACACGCCGAGCGTATCTTCCACAGCACCCGGCGCCAGTTCTTCCTGGTCCAACGCCGTTAGGGCAGCTGCCCAGTCCAGCGTTTCAGCGACCCCGGGGAGTTTGAAAATATCAGCCTGCCGGATTCGCTGCACGAAGGCGACGATCTCGGTCGCAAGCTTGTCCGGGATGCCAGGCGCTTTATTTTGCAGAATGGCGCGTTCGCGGGCAGCGGTGGGGTAATCCACCCATTGATACAAACAGCGGCGGCGAATCGCGTCATGCACCTCGCGGGTGCGGTTGGAGGTGATGATCACCACCGGCTTGGTCTTGGCTTTGATGGTGCCGAATTCGGGGATTGAGATTTGGAAATCCGCCAGCAATTCGAGCAAAAACGCTTCGAATGGTTCATCGGCGCGGTCAAGTTCATCAATCAGCAACACCGCGGGCGGCAAGTCCGGGTCGATCGCGGAAAGCAGTGGCCGGGCCAGCAAATAACTGCGGCTATAGATGTTACGTTGTAGGGAATTGGCATCTTGGGCGCGGTCGCCCTCGGCCAAGCGTATGGCCATTAACTGCCGTGCATGGTCCCATTCATAGGCGGCAGCCGCTAAATCTAGCCCATCATAGCATTGCAGCCGCACCAAACGGCGGTCCAGTCCGGCGGCGAGCACTTTCGCAATCTCGGTCTTGCCGGTGCCGGGCTCACCTTCCAGCAATAGGGGCCGCTGCATGGCGAGCGCCAGATGGACCGTGGTGGCCAGTGCCCGATCCGCGACATAGCCCTGGCTCGAGAGAAGGGCAGCAGTATCGGGGACAGTTTCAGGGATCATGAAACGTATTTAAGGACCGTCAGCGCGACTGCAATGGTGGCAACCACAGCGGCGATCACAACCCCAAGCGGCAAGCCCAGAACCCGCGGGTTGCTGGGGTCATAATCATCATCATGATGGGCGGTTTCAGTGGTGTGGGTTTCGGTCACGTCAGGCTCCGGCGCAAGAATTGCGGAAAATTTGGTAAAAAATGCTTCAGCCATCTGCTTGGCCGTGGAATCAATCAGCCGGGCGCCGAGTTGCGCCATTTTGCCGCCGATTTGGGCGTTCACCGTATAAGCGAGCTTGGTGCCGCCGTCTTCATCGGTCAGTTTCACCTGGGCGCCACCTTTGGCAAAACCGGCCACACCGCCTTGGCCTTCACCGGAAATGGTGTAACCGTTTGGCGGGTCGAGATCGGAGAGCAGGACATTGCCGGTGAAGCGCGCAGCAATTGGGCCGAGTTTAATGGCCGCCGTGGCTTTCAGCTCGGTATCGGAGAGTTTTTCGATGGTTTCGCAACCGGGGATGCATTGTTTCAGAATTTCCGGGTTGTTCAGCGCTTCCCAAACTTTTTCCCGTGGGGCGGCAATCAGCCGTTCGCCGGTCATGTCCATGGATTCTGCACTCCTTAAAAATTCGGTGAAGTCTGTGGCTGATGACCTACCGGGGCAAGGCCGTGGCTGCAAGGTCATCCCGGCATGAGTGGCTTGCTGTCTTTGCCATTTGCGATGGTGCTGCTGAGTTTTGCGGTGCTGCCGGGGCTGGCACCGCGCATCTGGCACCGGCACATGGCAGTGATTTCGCTGGCTTGGGTGGGGCTGGCCTTGCTGTTGACAGCTCTGGTGGACGGTGCCGGGGCAGCGGCCGCTGACATTTGGAATGTCAGTATTGTTGAGTTTTTGCCCTTTATTGTCCTGCTTTTAGCGCTTTACGCATTAGGCGGCGGCATTTTGATCACGGGCGGACCATGGGGGCGGCCTGCCGGTAACCTCCTACTGCTGGTCATTGGCACGCTGTTGGCCGCCATCATGGGGACGATTGGGGCGTCTTTGCTGCTCATCCACCCGCTGCTGGCGGCCAATGCCCACCGGTTTGAAAAGCGCCATCTGGTGCTAGCCTTCATTATTCTGGTGGGGAATGCCGGAGGGGCGCTCTCGCCGCTCGGGGACCCGCCTTTGCTGGTAGGGTTTTTGCGCGGCGTGCCGTTTTTCTGGCCGCTGATTTATTTATGGGCGCCATTGGTTGTGCTGGCGGTGCCGGTGCTGGCTTTGTGCTTTGGTCTGGATATGTATTTTGCCCGGCGCGAGGCACGGCCCAAGGCGCAGCCATTACGGGTGCGCGGGGGGCTGAATATTTTCTTGCTCCTGGTGCTGATGGTGGCGATCCCTATTGAGGGCGTCTGGCACCCTGGCACGGTGAGGATTCTAACGGCAAAATTGCCGGGTGAGCATGTGGTGGTTACGCTATTGGCCGTAATCTGCATTGCTGTTTCGGAATTTTTCACTGCCAAATCCATTCGCGCGCATAATCGTTTTGCCTGGAGTGCGATGCGTGAGATTGTGATTTTGTTTTTTGCCATCTTCGCCACCATCACGCCGGTTTTTGCATTGCTGGCACGGGCAAACTTGAATGCGGACCAGCCGCTACTGTGGTTTTGGGCAAGCGGGATTGCCTCTGCCGTGCTCGATGCAGCGCCCACCTACTTAATTTTTTTCCAAGCGGCCGGTGGCAACGCCGCCCAGCTGGCAGCCGCACCTTCGCATTTACTCACCGCACTGGCGGCGGGGTCGGTGTTCTTTGGGCCGGTGACGTATCTGGGCAATGCGCCGAATTTGATGATCCGCGAAATCGCGGCACGGCGGGCGGTGAAAATGCCAGGGTTTTTTGCCTATGCGGCGGTGATGATGGTGGTTCTGGTGCCGATTTATGTTGTGATGTCCTGGATATTTTTTTAGCGGCAAAGTTCCATAAAGCGCACGCAGAGATGCAAATCCGCCAATATCCCAGCGCGGCGTTGTTCGGCGAGGTCATCAATCCCCCAACGCTCGATCTGATAGGTTTCTTCTAGCTGCGACACATTGAAGGCGCTGAGCGCGTCAATCCGGCCATTGGCGAGGGCGAGGCCCAGCACCAGGCTGCCCATGGCCGGCACCGCCACTCCGAGCGCGGTGAGTTGGTAAATATCAAATGCCTGCAAGGCTTTTTGGAATTTCGGGCCGGTATCCTCAGGCTGCGTGATGGGTTGCACGCCAACGCCCGTCACCAGCGCCACGCCGTACGTCGCGGCTGCCCAAGCCAACCAAGGCTGCCACGCCGCATGTTCGCGCTCGTTGAGCGAAGGCGGGCCGTCGGCGCGGTAGCAGAGCGCGTCATTCAGCCCGTAGCTCACGAGCTGGCTGATAATATCCGCATGGGAGGTCGCGACTCGGTCGATCGCGGTGGTGGCCATCCGGGTCAGGGGCAAGTCGTCGGGTTTAATATCCTCGCCATCGAGCCCGGCACCCCGCCATTCCTCGGCAATCGCCACCGCGAGCGGGTGGAAGGGCACCAGCAGCGCCGCACCGCCGGGCTTTTTAATTGGTTTGTCATCAAGTGTAATGTGAAAACCTAGCCCGGCTTCAATGGTCTCAACTGTTTTCCAAATGCGTTTCATGGTGGTGGCCTTACTGGCCGAGCAGCGAGTTCAGCAAGTTTTTGGGGCTAGCGGGCGCCTGGGGCGGTGGTCCACCGGCTACCGGGGAGCTGCCAGCGGCGGGCATTGCCGCCGCCAGCGGCGTGGCGGCGGGGCCGGGCTTGCCGAGCCGGCCCAACGCCAGGGCGGCGGGACAGATATCAATCGTGGGTGTAGCCACGCCGCTGACCTGTTGCATCAATAATGTTTGCAGGCCCGGTGCCGTTGCGGCGGCACTATGCAGCGCGTCTTGCGGAGCAGATTGCAACAGCGGGTTGGCCAGCGTGCCGCCAATTTCGACCGGGATGGCGGGATTAACCCCCACCGGCAGGAGTTGCGGTAGCAACACGATGCCAAGCGTTTCATCGGCGAATTTTATCTGCCCGCCACCTTGCACCTGCATCCGGTTGGAATCCAGCGTGAGTGCAGTGATCGCGGTCAGGCCGTTGGTCGTGTCCGCGCGCAGCGCAAAGCAGCGTAGCGGCACTTGGCCGGGCACCATCAAAGCGGCATCCGGTAAATTCACTACCCGTAAGGCCGGCCCAAACAAGGTCTCCAGCACCGTGCTATCAACCGCACCATTCACCGACGCCACACCAAGCTGGCTGTTCATGCTGGCCAGAATATCGTGCAGCGAATTGCCGGTACCGCTGCCCGTGAAGCTAACTTGCAGCGTGCCCTCGGCAGTGCCCGGTTGGTTGAAGGCTTGCAGCAGCGGCGCGAGCGCAAGGGCCGGGGCGTTCAGGGTCCAATTTGCCGCTGCCGGGTTTTGGTTCGTATCCAGACTGGCCGTGGCGCTGACATCGCCGCCGGGCAAGATGCCGGTAAAGGGGTTGATGCTCAACACCCCATTTTGCAGCACCGCATGGCCTTGCAGGGCGGTGTAGGTGGCTTTGTCATACACCAGCGAATCGGCCGCCAATTGAATATCGGCATTGAATGATTGCAGCGGCGTTGTCGGCAACGGTGTCGTAGGCACAACAAGCGTGCCGGGTAAGGTGGGCGGTGTGGCAGTTGCCGGTGTGGCAGCCGGTGCAGCAGCCGGTGTTGTTGGGTTGCTGGTGGGCAGGGTGGCAAGTAGCCCATCGAGGTTGATCTGCTGGGCCTTCAGCGCAACCTGAAGCCGTGGCAGTTTCTCAAAATACAGGCTGGCATCGCCGCCCAAGGCAGCGTTATCCATCGTCAGGGTCAGCCCATCGAGCCCTGCGGCCTGGCCTAGACCCAGCCCGCCTGGGTCGATGATCGAGCCCTGCGCCAAAATATTTTTCCAGGCCGGAAGCGCCTGCCCGGCGAGCGGCGCGAGGGCTGAAAGGTCAGGAATGGTCACATTCACTGCCAGCGCTACCCCGGCGAGGCTGGCCGGAGTCGCGATGCCGCCAGAAACCGTAAGGGTGGCGTTGCCCGCCTGGGCCTGCAGCACCACCGGGAAATTGCCGCCACTCGGCTGGGCAGTGGCTGGCAGCCAGGCCGGGTTGAGCAGGCGTGCCAGCGACCCCAGGCTGCCAGTCAGGCTCAGCGGCATCGGGCCGATACTGCCGGTGGTATTGATGGTGACCGGGGCATTCAAGGACGCCATGCCGATGACGAGGTTAGTTAATGTCAGGCCAGGCCGCAGGCTTGAGAGGTCAGACGAAGCTGCCTGGATGGAAAGGTTACGGATGGCCGGCATGGCCGCACCCTGGTCGGCGATGATGGCGCTTGCGGTCACGCCGTGAATCGCGGGCAGGGTGCTGACCAAAACACCGGGGGGGAGCAACGGGGAGAGTGCTTCCAGCGCGGGGATATTCCCGCTCAGGGTGAATTGGTAGCCAGCCGCTTTGCGTGGCCGTGCCACATTACCAGTAATATTAAGTGCCGCCCCAGCCGCATTTAAGGTGAGGTTCACCGGCCATGGGCCGTCACCGATGCCGGAGAACCGCTCAACCGGCCCAACAATGCCATTCAGCGTGACGGGAACATTATTAACCGACGCCTGGGCGGCAATTTTCAGCGGTGCTGAGACCGTATCAGCGGTGCCGGTCGCGTCTTGTAAAACCAGGGTTTGTGTTGGCTTCCCGCTGGCGTCTTCAAACACGATGCTGGCATTCTGGATCTCCACTGTCTCCAGCGCCAGTTTGTAGCCGCCGAGCGAGACGCTCTGCTGGCCGGCAGCACCGGTAAAATCCCAATCTGACTGGCCGTTCGCCAAGCTCTGCAGGCGGATATCCGGCTTCACCAGCAGCAGGTTGAGAATATCCACCCGTTTGGACAATAACGAAGATAACGAGATTTTAGCCTCAACATGGCTGAGTGTAATCAGATTAGCATCCGCGAACCCGGCCGGATTGCTCAGCGTCACATTGTCGGCCTGGATGGTCGGGGTGAGCGAGAGCACGAAGCGGATCGGGCTGCCGAATGTAACGGTCCGGCCGGTCGCGCGCTGTACCGCACGGGCGATGGCTGGGGCGTAATCATTCGGGTCAAAGCGCGCCACCAGCACGCCCAGCAGCATGGCGGGGGCCAGAATAATCACGGCCAAACCGGCCAACAGGGTGCGTTTTAAACTCATCCTTCGTCTATATCCCCGCCGCCAGCTGGTGGCCTCAAGTTAATTCTTGTGTCGAAATAGCAGGCCAAGGCCAGTTCTACGAGGGCCACTCCTTGTGAAATGACCGAACTCGCGCTAGACGGCGCGGCTTGTTGAACGCGGCGGGCGTGGTGAAATTGGTAGACACGCCAGATTTAGGTTCTGGTGGCGCAAGTCATGGGGGTTCAAGTCCCTCCGCCCGCACCAACGCGTTTGTTGTGAATTTGTAGTTTAAGGATGGTCTTGTCGATGCAGGTTACTGAAACGCTTACCGACGGCTTGAAGCGTGGCTTCACGGTCGTGGTTCCCGAACCCGAACTCGCGGTAAAGCGTGAGAAGCGCCTGGCTGAGCTAGGCCGTACCATGCAGGTTCCGGGCTTCCGCCCTGGCAAGGTGCCGATGTCTCTGGTGCGCAAGCGCTACGGCAGTGCGGTCGCCGCTGAAGTGGCGGAAGGCGCGATCAACGCTGCCTCTGACCAGCTTCTGGCTGAGCGCAACCTTCGCCCGGCGATGCAGCCGAAGCTGGAAGTGACCAAGCACGGCGAAAATTCCGACCTGGAATTCACCGTCGAGATGGAAATTCTCCCCGACATCACCATTCCGGGCCTCGGCGACATCGTGCTGAAGAAGCCGGTTGCGACCGTGACCGATGAAGCCGTGGCCGACGCCCTGGCCAAGCTGGCTGACCAGCGCAAAACCTTCGAAAAAGTTGAAGAAATTCGCCCGGCCGTGGCGGGTGAGCAACTGACCGTTGACTTCATCGGCCGGATTGACGGCGTGGCCTTTGAAGGTGGTTCAGCGACCGATGTACCCATTATCATTGCAGGCCCCGGCTTTATTCCAGGCTTTTCCGAGCAAATGGAAGGCATGACCGCCGCTGAGACCCGCACGATCACGGTGCCTTTCCCGGAAGATTATGGCGCCAAGGATCTGGCCGGCAAGACCGCCGCGTTCGAAATCACCGGTAAGTCGCTGGCTGTGCCCAAGGTCGCTGAGATTGACGACGAATTTGCCAAAACCCTGGGCATGGAATCGCTCGCAGATTTGCAGAAGACCATCTCCGAGCAAATCAGCCGTGAGTATCAAACACTGACCCGCCTGAAGCTGAAGCGTTCGCTGCTGGATGCGCTGTCTGACAAAGCGGTGTTTGAAGCCCCGCAAGGCTTGGTGGATGCCGAGTTCAACGAAATTTGGCGCCAGGTCGAAGCCGAGAAGGCCGCCGGCCGGGCTGACCCGGAAGATGCCGAGAAAGACGAAGCCACCTTGCGCGCCGAATATCGCGGCATTGCTGACCGCCGCGTGCGCTTGGGCCTGCTGGTGGCTGAAATTGGCCGTGCCAACAACATCGTGGTCTCCGACCAGGATTTGCAGCGCGCGATGTTCAACGAAGCGATGAAATATCGCGACCAGGCGATGCAGGTGCTGGAATTCTTCAAAAAGAACCCGCGCGAACTGGAACGCTTCCGTGGCCCGATTTTCGAGGACAAGGTGGTCGATTATCTGCTCGGCACCCTCACCCTTGAAGAGGTTTCGGTGACCCCAGAAGAGCTGGCGGCTGACCCGGAAGTTTAACGCGGGCCCGCACGCCCCCTAGACTTAGGCGTTCGATTGATTACCTTACCTTCATGACGGTTGTCCCTGACCGTGCCGTGGCCTCTGTGAGGCGCGGCACGGCGCCAGGGCGCCGGGTGTAAGAAACAAGGATTTGTGCAAATGTGGGATCGGGATCCAGTCGAGATTTACAACAATAATCTCGTGCCGATGGTGGTTGAGCAAACGGCGCGTGGGGAACGCTCCTACGATATTTATTCGCGCCTGCTAAAGGAACGCATTATTTTCCTCACCGGTCAGGTTTACGACCAGGTGAGCGCGCTGATCTGCGCGCAGCTGCTATTCCTGGAAAGTGAAAATCCTAACAAGGATATTTCCTTTTATATCAACAGCCCCGGTGGCGTGGTTTCCTCCGGCCTCGCGATTTACGACACCATGCAATATATCCGCTCGCCGGTGAGCACGGTGTGCATCGGGCAGGCGGCCTCGATGGGCAGCTTGCTGCTGTGCGCTGGTGAGAAAGGCAAGCGCTTTGCGCTGCCAAACGCCCGCGTGATGGTGCATCAGCCCTCCGGCGGCGCCCAAGGCCAGGCCACCGACATTGAAATCCAAGCCCGTGAAATTCTGAACCTGCGCAAGCGCTTGAACCAAATTTACGTGGACCATACCGGCCAGCCGCTGGAAGCCATCGAAGCCAAGCTTGAGCGCGACTCCTATATGTCCGCCCAGGAAGCCAAGGATTTTGGCATTGTTGACGATGTTGTGAAAAGCCAGCCTCTGCCGAGCGATGGCAAGCCCGATGTAACCGCCAAGTCGGAGCCCAAAGAGTAAAAATAAGCCTCCCGGGCGGCGGGTTCAGGTGCCGCCCCGGATGGGCTTTTGAATGAGGTTCGGTACAAAAACCCAACTAAGGGTTGGCGTTTTTGGATGCAGCTCATTGTTTTGTTTGATTTTTTAAGACTGAGCGACCGGACGCTTGTGCCCTTTTGCAACGGGGACTAGTCTTTATTTTGAAATTTTCGCTCTCTTGGAGTGGTTATGAGCAGCAAGTCGAGTGATTCGAAAAATACCTTATATTGTTCGTTCTGCGGGAAATCGCAGCACGAGGTCCGCAAGCTTATTGCAGGCCCCACGGTGTTTATCTGCGATGAGTGCGTTGAGCTGTGCATGGATATCATCCGTGAAGAGCACAAAACCCATATGGTGAAATCGCGTGACGGCGTGCCGACTCCAAAGGAAATCTGCAAAGTCCTCGATGATTATGTCATCGGCCAGGGCCACGCCAAGAAGGTACTCTCGGTGGCGGTGCATAATCATTACAAGCGCCTGGCACACGCCACCAAGAATAACGATATCGAGATCGCCAAATCCAACATCATGCTGGTGGGGCCAACCGGTTCGGGTAAAACCTTGCTGGCGCAAACATTGGCACGGATCCTCGATGTGCCGTTCACCATGGCAGATGCCACCACCCTGACCGAAGCCGGTTATGTGGGTGAGGATGTTGAGAATATCATTCTCAAACTGCTGCAAGCCGCTGATTATAATGTCGAACGTGCCCAGCGCGGCATTGTGTATATCGACGAGGTGGACAAAATTTCCCGCAAGTCCGACAATCCCTCGATCACCCGCGATGTGAGCGGTGAGGGTGTGCAGCAAGCTTTGTTGAAGATCATGGAAGGCACCGTGGCCTCGGTGCCGCCGCAGGGTGGGCGCAAGCATCCGCAGCAGGAATTCTTGCAGGTTGATACCACCAATATTCTGTTCATCTGTGGTGGTGCGTTTGCCGGCTTAGAGAAAATCATCACCATGCGTGGCAAAAAGGGCACGGGCATCGGCTTTGGGGCCGATGTGCGCAGCGAGGATGAGCGCCGTACTGGCTTGATTTTACGTGAAATTGAACCCGAGGATTTGCTGAAATTCGGCCTGATCCCGGAATTCATCGGCCGTCTGCCGGTGGTGGCCACGCTCGATGATCTCGACGAATCGGTGCTGATCGAGATTCTCACCAAGCCTAAAAACGCGCTGGTCAAGCAATATGGCCGTTTGTTCGAGATGGAAGGGGTGAAGCTCACCTTCACGGAGGAGGCGCTGAAAGTGGTGGCGGCGCGTGCCATCAAGCGTAAGACCGGCGCACGCGGCCTGCGCTCGATCATGGAATCCATCCTTCTGACCACCATGTTCGACCTGCCGGGCCTGGATGGGGTGTCCGAGGTGGTGATCAGCGGTGAAGTGGCCGAAGGTCGGGCGGAGCCGTTATTCCTCTACACCCAAGAACGCGACACCGCCTCCTAAATCCGTTCTGGCTGCCTTCTGACGTATATGTCCGTGCATTCGGTGCGCACCTACAGCACCGAATGCACGGTACCATGGGTTAATATGTTTGCGTATGGCGGCCGCGCCGCCCGGTTGATTGGGACGGGTACGCTGCCCAAGGTGGCCGGATCAATCGTCATTCGGCCCCTGCTGTGGAAAAAATTGAACGCGGTGCTGGTTAAAACCCACCCAGCACAATTTTGCCCATCACCGAATGTGATTCCAACGCCGCATGAGCGCGCTTCAAATTTGCCGCGTTAATCAGGCCGTAATCCTCAGTCATCGTGGTACGCAGCGTGCCATTATCTACCAGGTGCGCTACCGCTTCCAAAATCCGGTGCTGCCCAGACATCGTCTTGGTCTGCAACAAAGCGCGGGCAAACATATATTCCGGATGCACCGACACGCATTTCTTCATAATCACTGAAAAATCCAGCGGCTTACCAGATTCAATAATCCCAATCGCGCCTTCCGGTGCCACTATATGGCCAATCGCATTCCAATGCGTCGCCTCATGGGTGGTGCAGAACACATAATCCGGCGCTTCCAACCCCAAATCCGCAATCTGCTTGGCCATATCATGATGATGATTGATCACATGATGCGCCCCCAGCGCCTTGCACCATTCCACCGTCTCGGGCCGAGAGGCCGTGGCGATCACGGTCAGGTCAGTCAGTTTAGAGAGTAACTGCACCGCCATTGAACCCACGCCACCAGCACCACCCACAATTAAAATATTGCCTTGCATTGTCTGGTCACGGGGAATCTTAAACCGGTCGAATAGCATCTCCCAGGCGGTGAGAGATGTCAGCGGTAACGCCGCCGCTTGCGCAAAGCTCAAAGTTTTTGGCTTTCGGCCAACAATTCTTTCATCTACCAGATGATATTCGGCATTCGTGCCAGGGCGGTTGATCACACCCGCATAATAAACGTCATCGCCCACGCCAAAATGGCTCACATCGGGCCCCACCGCGCGCACAATGCCGGCAGCATCATAGCCCAGCACCCTTGTTTCGCCCAAAGGCTCATCATGGCGGCGCACTTTGGTATCCACCGGGTTCACCGAAACGGCCTTAATTTCCACCAACAAATCATGCCGGCGCGGCTCTGGCATCGGAAGTTCAATGTCAATCAGCGCGTCTTCATGGTTGATCGGGTGGGAATGGGTAAAAGCAACAGCTTTCATAATGGCATCCTTAAATTGGTTCCTTGCCCATCAAGATGGTTCGCCTCACCCTATCCTCAATAGCGCCGGACCATTGGCTTCCAGCCATGCGCTGGCAGCAAGCCGGTGGGTGGTAAGGGCTTCCGTTAATGCCCAGAAATTCTTGCCGTGATTCATATGGCGCAAATGCGCCACCTCATGCCCCACCACATAATCCTGTACAAAATCAGGCGCTAGAATCAGCCGCCAGCAAAACGCCAGCGTGCCATCCGGCGCGCAACTTCCCCAGCGCGTGCGCGTATCCTTTACCCGCACGCATTTCGGGCTCAACCCCGCTTGTTTAGCCTTTGCAACCGCAAGCGTGGCTAGTTGCTGGCGTGCCAGACGCTTCAAACAATCCGTCACGCGCCTGGCCAAAAACGCTGGCTCGCCAGTTACAAAAATCCGGCCATCTTCAACCCACGCCCCTCCGCGGGCATCAGGCACCGGCGTAATTTCATGTGGCACCCCATCCACCGGCACCATCGCGCCTGCCACAAACGGCAGCGCTCCGGGCAAGGCTGCCAGCCGGTCTGCCACCCAATCCTCATGCGTGAGCAATAGCGACAACCCGGCCTTGCGCGAGGCCCGCATCGGCAGCGTGATCACAATCCCGCCCTGTGCGGCATCAATCCGCAGCGAGATTTTCCGTGCCCGCGCGCTGCGCTTAAACGCCACGCTGGCCAACGCCCCGCGCACCGGCACCATCTCGGTTACGGTCTCCATTATGCCGCCCGCACCCGCTTGCGCTTGGGCAGCTCACCCGGCCATTCCACCAAATGATGCTCCAACGGCCCGGCATCGCGCTCGCTCAAAGCCCGCCCCGCCACCGAAATCCCGGCAGCCTTAACGCTCTCCGGGTCGCCGGAAATCAGCGGGTGCCAATCAAACAAATCCTTGCCCTCACCCAGCAACCGGTACGCACAGCTCGGCGGCAACCAATCCACCGTCTTCAACTTCGCAGGCGTCAGCTGCACACAATCGGGCACCCGCTTGCGCCGATTCGCATAATCCGAACACCGCCCCGTCCCTAATTCCAACAACCGGCACGCCACATTGGTGAAACTAATCTCGTCGGTGTCCTCATCACGCAACTTGTGCAAACAACACCGCCCACACCCATCACATAAAGACTCCCACTCAGCCTTGGTCATCTCCACCAACGACTTCACCCGCCAAAACGCATCCGTCTTTGTCATAAGAGGACAATACACCGGCGGGCGGGGGTTTCGGAAGGAGCAAGTGAAGGCCAAGGGGGCGGAGCCCCTTGGCCTTAACGTCCCACCCTTCCGCATCCCCACCCGCCTTGTATAGTCCTTTTCATGAACAAGGACGTTGCTTTGGGTGCCTCGCCGGCGATGGCGCAGTGGTTTGCGATCAAGGCGGACCATGCGGATGCGTTGTTATTTTTCCGGATGGGGGATTTTTATGAATTGTTTTTTGATGATGCGCAGGCGGCGTCGGCGGCGTTGGACATTGCGCTGACGGCGCGTGGTTCGCATCAGGGGTCACCAATTTCGATGTGTGGCGTGCCGGTGAGCCAGGCGGAGGTTTATTTGGCGCGGCTGATCCGGCGCGGGTTCCGGGTGGCGATTGTTGAGCAGATGGAGGACCCGGCGGCGGCGAAGGCGCGGGGGGCCAAGGGTCCGTTGGCGCGTGCGGTGGTACGGCTGGTCACACCGGGCACGATCACCGAGGAAAGCTTGCTCGAAGCCGGGCAGGCGAATTTCCTGGCGGTGGTGGCGCAAGTGGCGGGTGAATTGGCGGTGGCGTGGCTGGATATTTCCACCGGGCTGTTTGAAACTCAGGGCTGCGATGCTTCGAATTTGCTGGCGCTGCTGGGCCGGGTGGAACCGGCAGAGATTTTAGCCCCTGAAAGCCTGGATTTAGGCCCCTACGCCGCCCGCCGCGTTTCGCCCAGCGGCTTGGCGATGCAGCAACCCAACAATGCGGCAGCCGCGCGGCGGGATTTGGCATCGGCTTTCGGGGCGGCGAGCCTGGATGCGTTCGGGATGTTTTCAGACGCTGAGGCGATGGCGGCGGCGATGGCGCTGTCATACGTGCGGGCCACCCAAATGGGCGCCATGCCCCGCCTTTCCCGCCCGGTGGCGGCGGGAGGTACCGGGCAGTTGCTGATGGATGCCGCCACCCGCGCCAGCCTTGAGATTATCCGCGCCCGCAACGGTACGGAGGCGGGCAGCCTGCTGGCCTCCGTCAAACGCACGGTCAGCGCCGCTGGTGCCCGTAAACTAGCCGCCTGGCTGGCCGCCCCGATCACTGACCTTGCCACCCTGCAATCGCGCCAGACGGCTTGGCTGGCTTTGCGGGATGCACCCGCCGCGATGGAAGGCTTACGCATTGCTTTGCGCGGCGCGCCGGACTTAGCCCGCGCCTTGGCCCGCATTGCCCTCAACCGTGCCGGCCCGCGCGACCTCGCCGCTGTACGCGGCGCTTTGGAAGCTGCCGCCCAGGCCGCCGCCTTGTTGCCAACCGGCGTGGCGCTGCTGGATGACGCCGCCATTGCACTGGCCCCAGCCCCCGGCCTTGCCGAAACCTTGGGCCAAGCGCTTACCGAACCAGCCCCCTTGAAGCTCGATGAAGGTGCCGCCATCAAACCCGGCTTCGACCCCGAGCTCGATGCCGAACGCCGCCTGCGTGACGATACGCGCCAGGTCATTGCCGCCTTCCAGACCGAACTCGCCACCCGCTACGGCGTCGCCAGTTTAAAAATCCGCCACCACGCGCAGCTCGGCTATGTGGTGGAAGTCCCATCTGTCGTGGTCGAAAAACTCCGTGAAAATCCGGAACTCATCCTCCGCCAAGGCATGGCCAACGGCGCCCGCTTCACCCATCCGGAATTAAGCGCGCTCGACCAACGCATCTCAGAAGCGGCCAGCCGCGCTGCGATCCGTGAAAAGACTGTTTTCAACTGGCTGATCAAACAGGTACTGGCCGTCGCCGAACCGCTTGCTGCCTGTGCCGAGGCGTTGGCCTTGCTGGACGTGCTACAATCTGCCGCCAGCCTCGCCGCCAATCACCGCTGGTGCCGCCCGGAACTCTCAGACGATGAAGCCTTCCATATCGAAGCTGGCCGCCACCCGGTGGTGGAAGCCGCATTGCCGCCCGGTGTCGGCTTCGTGCCAAACCATTGCGACCTCTCGCCCCAGCGGCGCCTCATGCTGCTCACCGGCCCCAACATGGCCGGAAAGTCCACCTACTTACGCCAAAACGCCCTGATGACCATCCTCGCCCAATCAGGCTTACCTGTCCCGGCCGAGGCGATGCGCCTTGGCTTGGTGGACCGGCTGTTCTCCCGCGTGGGGGCCGCAGATGATCTCGCCAGTGGCCGCTCCACTTTCATGGTGGAAATGATCGAGGCCGCCGCCATTCTGCATCAGGCGGGCCCCAAAAGTTTCGTCATCGTCGATGAAATAGGCCGCGGCACCGGCACGCGGGACGGTTTGGCCATCGCCCAAGCGGTATTGGAAGCCCTGCACAGCAACATTCGCTGCCGCGCCATATTTGCCACACATTTCCATGAGTTATTCCAACTCTCCGAGGCTCTGCCCCGGCTGCATGCCTGCACAATGCGGGTGAAGGAATGGCGAGGCGACGTGGTATTTATGCATGAAGTAGCTGCCGGGGCCGCTCAACGTAGCTGGGGCGTGCATGTGGCACGTTTGGCCGGCGTGCCAGAACCAGTCACCCGCCGGGCAGAAATTTTACTCAAAGCCGCTGAACGGGCTGGACCTGTCGCGGGAATATTGCCACTCTTTGCGTCCACAGAACCAACACAAGAGTCACCGATAGAAACCGAACTTGCCGCTATTGATCCTGATAAAATGACGCCGCGTGAAGCCCAGGCAGCATTGTACGAGCTGCATGCAATGTTAATGGCGCAACGCGCCAAGGCGGACTAAGCTCGTGGATATGCTCAACCCCACTGCCGCCGCGATTAAACCGCCCGATATCACCGCTGCCTTAGCTGAAGCCGTTCCGCTAACCGACCCGCCGGTGCGCGAAATTGCCTTGGCCGCTTTCCGCCGCCAGTTGGGCCGCATTCAATCGCATGTGCAAACCCGTTTTGAGCGCGATAATATCAATGGCCTTGCGGCCGGGCGGCTCAATGCCGGGCTGATGGATGAGCTGGTATGCGCCTTATTCGCCTACGCTCTGGCGTTAATGCCGGTTGAAAAGCAAGACCGTCTGGCGATGGCCGCCACCGGTGGCTATGGCCGCGCCACTTTGGCCCCGTTCTCCGATATCGACCTGCTCTTTCTCACCGATACCAAAGCCCCCCCACGGGTTGAGCAAGTGGTTGAGTTCATTTTGTATTTCCTGTGGGATCTCGGCCTCAAGGTCGGCCACGCCACCCGCTCTATCCCGGAATGCCTGAACGAAGCGAAAGCCGACGTCACCATCCGCACCAGCCTGCTCGATGCGCGCTGTCTGGCTGGGGATCGTCCTTTATTTGCTAATTTCCAAAAAGCCTTCCGGGCCGACTGTTCGGCTGACGGCCCTGCTGCCTATATCGCCGCCAAACAAGCCGAGCGTGCCGCCCGCCACCGCCGCTTTGGTGAAACCCCCTTCATGGTGGAGCCAAACGTCAAAGAGGGCAGGGGCGGCTTACGCGACCTCCAAACCCTCTATTGGCTATCGCGCTACGTCTTCAACACCTTCGCCATGACCGAACTGGTCGGCAAAGATGCACCAGGCGGCGGCATACTCACGGAAACTGAAGCCCGCGCCTGCAAACGCGCCTGGGAATATCTCTGGACTGTGCGTTTTCACCTCCATTACGTCGCCGGCCGTGCCGAGGAACGCCTAACCTTTGACTTCCAACCGGTGGTTGGCGCCCGCATGGGCTACACCAAACATGGCCGGCAGGATGGCGTGGAGCGCTTCATGCGCCATTATTTCCTGGTGGTGCGCGAAGTGGCGCGTGTGACGGGCGTGCTGGAGCCTGCCTTGGTGCGTGCTGCCCTCGGGCCACCGGCCATCGCCAAAACCACCGATGCCGCTTTGGTTGAAGCCGGTTTCGTGCTGGCCGATGGAAAAATTCTGTTCGCCCCTGGCCACGACCCGGAAATCGACCCAACCAGCATTTTCCGCATTCTGCTGGTGGCCCGTGACCGTGGGTTGGAATTGCACCCGCTGGCGTTGCGTATGCTCATCCGCAGCGCCAATCTGGCGGCGGATTTGCGCGGCAATAAGCAAGCCGCCGCCCTGTTCCTCAACCTGCTATGCGGCGGTGAAGACAATGGTGATAGCCACCGCACCTGCGATTCCGCCCGGTGGCTGACATTGCTGAATGAAACCGGCGTGCTGGGCCGCTACCTACCGGATTGGCGGCGCATCGTCGGGCAAATGCAGTTCGACACCTATCATGTTTACACGGTCGATGTGCATACCGTACAGGCCATCAAGGTGCTGAACACCATCGAAGCTGGTGATCTATCGCAAATTGCTCCGGTCGCCAGTGGCCTGATCGACCAGGTGCAATCCCGCCGCGCCCTCTATGTGGCGCTGCTGCTGCACGACATCGCCAAGGGCCGGGGTGGCGATCATTCCGAACTCGGCGCTGAAATTGCCCTACAGGTCGGCCCGGCGCTGGGCCTGACCGCTGAGGAGACCGAAATGGCCTCCTGGCTGATTTTGCACCATCTACTCCTCAGCCAGACCGCTTTCTCGCGCGACATCGACGACCCAAAAACTATTTTGGATTTGGCCGATACCATCCAGTCGCCTGAGCGCCTGCGCTTGCTCCTCATCCTCACCGTCTCTGATATCCGCGCGGTCTCACCCAAAGTCTGGAATGGCTGGAAAGCCACTCTGCTGCGCGAACTTTACGCCCGTGTGGCTGAAGTGCTGGAAGGCGGTCTTTCCACAACCGAGCGTGACGCCCGCATCAGCCGCGTGAAGGATGTGGTCTCCGACCTACTCTCAGACTGGCCGGCGACCGACCGCGATGAATTCTTAGCACTCGGCTATCCCAGCTACTGGCTGGGCTTCGACCCTGAAAGCATCGAACGCCACGCCCGCATGATCCGGGATGCCAAGAAAACCAACGCACCGCTGACCGTTCATACCGAACCTTTGCCTGCCCGCGCCGTCACCGAAGTGGTGGTCTATACCGCTGACCATGCCGGGCTTTTCAGCCGCATTGCGGGCGCGCTTGCCATCGCTGGTGCCTCCATCGTCGATGCGCGCATCCACACCCTCACCGATGGCATGGCGCTGGATACATTCTGGATTCAGGATGCCGCCGGTGGCCCGTATGATGCGCCACATCGCCTCGCCCGGCTTGCCTCGCTGGTTGAACAAGCCCTTGAGGGACGGCTGAAGCTGAGCGCTGAAATTCGCAAGGCCACCAGCAGCCTTATCCCCGGCCGGATGCGTGCCATCCATGTGCCGCCGCGCGTGGTGGTGGATAACCGTGCCTCGAACCGCCATACCGTCATTGAAGTTAATGGGCGTGACCGGCCTGGCTTATTGCATGATGTAACCGCCGCCATCAGCGATGAAGGGCTGCAAATCGCCTCCGCCCACGTAACAACCTATGGGGTTCGCGCGGTGGACGTGTTCTACGTGAAAGACGTGTTCGGCATGAAGGTGGAAAATGAGCGCAAGCTCGCCCAACTCCGCACCGCCCTGCTCACGGCCCTCACACCGATGACGGAAGAACCCCCGCCCGCCGCCAGCAACAAGCGCCGTGCTACCGCGGCTTGATAAATTATTTGTCATTATTTCGTTGACGCTAGATTTACGTTAGCATACCTTCTCTCTCGTATTCGTCATACTCAAAAACAAACGAAACACAGAGAGGTCCGAGCCCATGAAAATATTGCCACGCCATTTGGCATCCTGGATGTTTGCCGCCACCTGCCTCACCCCCGTCGCCGCCCAGGCCGGTAGCTTCTATGCGTTTGGCGATAGTCTGGTGGATAACGGGAATATTCCGCGCGTCTATGGCGTGCAGTTTTCGTTCATTGAAGGTTCACTCGCCCAGTATTACGATAATGGCCGGTTCTCAAACGGGCCGACTTGGGCGGAAATCCTGCCCGGTCTCACGGGTTTGTCCTTCTCAGCCAGTAACGATGTCGCCGTCGGCGGTGCCTTCGCCGGGCCACTCGTGATCAATGTGCCGCCGATTATTTCTGGCACCTTTAATAATTTATCAAACCTGCCATCAACCTCCCCGCCTTTTGCCCCCGCGACAACAACCGCACTGCCGAGCTTTGATGAAGAAGTCAGCAATTTTGCTGCCGCTGGCGGTCATTTTGGCGCGGGCGACGTTGCCGGTGTCTGGGTTGGCGCGAATAATTATTTTGTTGCCGCGCAACAAATTAGCGCCAGCCCGAGTTCCGCCAACGCCATCGTTCAAGCCGCCGTCGCTCAGGATGTCGGCCAGATCGGTGCCGGTGTTTCTGGCCTCATCTCCCTTGGTGCCAAAACCTTAATTGTGCAAAACCTGCCGCCCCTCGGCGCCACCCCAACGTTTAACGGCGCAACCGATCAGCTGAATGGTACAACCTACCTCGTTAACCAGATTTCCTCGCTTCATAACAGCGAATTATCCCTGGCGATGGAAGCGCTGCATAGTTCAACGGGTGCCAACATCATCGTTGTGAATGAGACCCAGCTTTTCAACGAAGTGCTGGCCAACCCATCGGCCTTTGGTATCACTAACACCACCACGGCTTGCGTCACGGTCACGTCCTGCCTTACCGGTTCCACGGCCACCCAGAATACATATTTGTTCTGGGACGGCGTTCACCCGACCGCTGGCATTCATCAATTTATCGCCGAATATGCCGCCGCTGATTTGAACGCATTGCGCGCCCTTACAGCACCCGCCCAAATCGCAGCAGACGGGCAGGCGGCATTCTCTGGCCAACTCTCCGCCCGCATGAGCGACCTGCAAGCTGGTGCAAGTGGCTTTGCCCTGAACCTGCCTGACCATAATATGGTCGCCGAACTTGGCGCGAACGACGCGGCGCCTGAAGCCCAGGTTGGCAAGCTCTCTGGCTTCATCAGTGGCGGTTATAGCTACGGCAACCGCAACGCCTCAGCGGTCACCAGCGGCTTTAATTATAACATCGATAGTTTCACGCTCGGCATCGATGATCACGTTGCCCCCGGCATCGCGCTCGGTGCGGCGTTTGGCTACGGCGATGAAACCGGTACCGTGCAATATGGCAGCAAGATCAAATCGAATGCCTATCAGTTCGGCACCTATGCCACCTTCTATCAGCCAAATTTCTACCTGAACCTGAAATTTGCCTTTGGTGTGGATAGCTACAACAATACCCGCCCGGCCGTGCTCGGCAGCAACATCACCGCCAAACCTTCCGGCTATACCTACGATTTTGGTATGGGTACCGGCTATGTGATGCACCGGGGGCGCTATGCTTTCGGTCCCATCGCGGGGATCGATGTTGCTAACGCCCATCTGGGTGCTTACACGGAATCAGGCGATGCTGCGCTGACGCAATCTGTAAACGCGCAGGATTATTCACGTGTCATCGCAGATGTCGGGGTGGCTGCTTCAACCAGCCTCAATATCAACGGCATCACGCTCAACCCGCATATCAGCGCCACGGCAGATGAACTGCTGTCTGGCAATGGCGGTAATTTCAACAGCGTCTTCACCGATCAACCCGGTGTGACCCTTACCTCCACATATCCAAACCCCACGCATTTCTGGGCTGAGATACAAGGCGGTGTGACCGCTGACCTAACGCACCGCCTCTCACTCAGCGCTGATTTCGGCACAACGGTTGCGAAGACTGACGGTGAGGATCATCAGATTTCGGCCAATCTGCGCTACAGCTTCTAGCGCGCGAGGCTACAAGCTTGACCCCATTCTATGGGTCAAGTTTGCATCTGCACCCGGCGCTAAAATAACGTCGCATAAGCTGCTCGCCTGCCCCTCAGGCCGGCAGCTTCTATGCGCCTTACACAGCCGCGCATTCAGCCTATTCGCGCCACGATAAATCCGGTAAATCCTTCGTCATCCAACACGTGCCCTTATACTGCGCACGATATTGACAAGGAAATTGCCGATGCCTGAATCGCGTGTCGCCACAATCCCATCAGATAAACCGAAGGACAAACAAGCCTTTGGCCGCTCCTGGCTGGACCGTCTCGGCGTCAACCGCTTCTGGTCAAATATCGCGGACCGTGGCCGCGGCTTCATCTCGCTGCCATCCGCCTCCATCAATCCCGCCGAACGCGCTGTCATGTTGGCGCAAGCGCTGATCTCAGGCCGCGGCGAAGCCTCCGGTGCCGCCATTGCGCGTGAGCTTCATTCAGTGCTCGCCAATCTCGAAACGCCCGAGCGGTTGGAATTTTACCAATATATCGCCGGCCATTTCGCGCCGGACCACGCCAAGCTCAGCCAGGCTGCGCAAGCCTACCTCACCAACCAAAATGCCGAAACGGCCACTCAACTGGCCGATGCTGCCGAACCGATGCGGCAGGAATTGCTGCGCCGGATGAATATGTCGCCCGGCGGCACTGCTATGCTGGTGGCGATGCGCAAGGAAATGCAGTCATACCTGCGCACCCACCCGGACCTCAAACCGCTCGATTCCGACCTGCGGCATCTATTCTCTTCGTGGTTCAACCGGGGCTTTTTGGAACTGCGCCGGATTGACTGGCAAACCCCCGCCGCCGTGCTGGAAAAACTCATTACCTACGAAGCTGTGCATGAAATCCAGGGCTGGGAGGATCTGCGCCGCCGCCTCTCGGCTGACCGCCGCTGCTTTGCCTTCTTCCACCCGGCTTTACCCGGCGAGCCACTGATTTTCGTCGAAGTCGCCCTCGTCTCGGGGCTCGCCGCCTCGGTCACCAATCTGCTCGCCCGCGACAGCAGCGAAGCCGAACAACGCGCCCGCGCCGCCACCGCGGATACCGCCATTTTCTACTCCATCTCCAACTGCCAGGATGGTTTGCGCGGCATCTCCTTTGGTAACTTCCTCATCAAACAAGTGGTCGAGGAACTCAAAGCCGAACTGCCCAACCTCACCCAATTCTCGACCCTCTCGCCAATCCCCGGTTTCCGCCACTGGGCGGAAAAACACCTTGAAGAGGCCGAAAAAACCGCGCTCACCCAACCTAACTGGTGGCAGGACCCGCAAACATCCGCCGCCCTGCAAGCGCCACTTCTGCGCCTCTGCGCCAAATACCTCACCGGCGGCGGGCGCGACCCGGTGGCAAAATTCCATCTCGGCAATGGGGCCCGGCTTGAGCGCATCAACTGGCTCGGCAACGCCGCCGAGCGTGGTCTGCAGGAATCCTACGGCATGATGGTAAATTACTTGTACGATCTCACCAGCATCGAAGCCAACCACGAAGCCTTCGTGCGCGACAACATCATCGCCCACTCCGCCGCTGTCGATGCCCTGCTGGCTGACCCGGCTGTCGCCCCGCCGCAACAACAGCGCCCGCTGCTCTCCGCCGCACTCGCCAAACTCCGAGGCTAACCAAATGACAAACCACAATGCCGACCGTATGCCGCCACTGCCCGATTCCCATCTCAGCCTCGCCCAAAAATCTGCCAAAGCTGAAATCATCAACGGCCCGCGCGGCACCTTTGAAGGCCCCTTCATCCCGCTACTGCGCAGCCCGGACCTGATGAACCGTCTCGAAAAAGTCGGTGAATATCTGCGTTATGGCAGCATCCTACCCGCCAATATCCGCGAGCTTGCCATTCTCACTGTCGCGCGCGCCTATAACCAACAAACCGAATGGGCCATTCATCACCCCATCGCCGTGAAAGTCGGCGTCTCGCCAGAAACCTTGTTGGCCCTTGCTGAAGCCCGCCGCCCGCCAGCCCCCACGCCCGCCGAACAAGCCGCCTGGGACTTCCTCACCGAGCTTGAATCCCGCCGCGCTGTCAGCACCCCAACCTACAATGCGGCGCTGCACCATTTCACCGAGCAAGGTATCATCGAACTCACCACCATCGCCGGCTATTACGCCACCCTCGCGATGATCATGAACATCGCCCAAACGCCGCCCCCTGCTGGAGAACGGCTCCCTTAGGGTGGGTTGAGGTCGGTAAGGCCAAGGGGGTGCTGCCCCCCTTAGACCCCCGCCAAAGGCTGAGCCTTTGGAATCCATCAGTAAAGATTAAGAAAAGGGGACCACACTAAGGTGTTTCACACCAGAGAGTGGTCCCCTTTTCTTAATCTTAATAGGTTCTAAGGGCTTAGCCCTTAGCAGGGGTCCAGGGGACAGCGTCCCCCGGCCTTCTTACCCCAACCTTGCCCTCAGAGCTGTACTTTCAGCCGGTTGGCGAGCTCGCCGATGATACCGCGCCGGAAGGTGAGGACGCAGAGCATGAAAATAACGCCTTGGATGACGATCACCCATGCGCCGAAGGGGGCAAGGTAGAACTGCATGGCGACGACGATAAGGGCACCGATGATGGGTCCAAAGATGGTGCCAATGCCGCCCAGCAGAACCATCAGAACCACCAGCCCGGAGGTTGCGGGGCCGACGTCGCTAAGGGTTTGAATGCCAAACACCAGGGCGTTGGTACCACCGGCTACGCCACCGAGCGTGGCAGCAATAATGAAGATGATCCATTTATACTGGTCGGTTTTATAGCCAAGCGAGATTGCGCGCGGTTCGTTTTCGCGGATCGCTTTCACCACCTGGCCGAAGGGCGAGTGCACGATGCGATGGACCATCAGGAAGCCGCCCAGGAAAATAACAGAGACCAGCGCGTACATTGCGAGGTCGTTATTGAGCGAGACAGCGCCGAGGAGAGAGCCGCGGGGGATACCTTGGATGCCGTTTTCACCGCCGGTGATGCCGGTTGCCTGCACGGCGGTGAAATAGACAATCTGCGCGAGCGCCAAAGTGATCATGGCGAAATAGATGGTCTGGCGGCGGATAACGAGCCAGCCAAATACTGTGCCGAGCAGGGCACCGCCGATGCCAGAGCAGAGGATGCACATTTCCGGCGTCAGCCCGTAATTTTGCGCCAAGTACCCGGCAATATAGCCGCCGAGACCAAAATAGGCAGACTGGCCGAGCGAGAGCAGGCCGATCGAGCCCATCAGCAAATTAGCCCCCATGGCGAACAGCGCAAAGCACATCACCTGCATCACCACGATCGGGTAGACCACGAACGGAGCGACAACGACGATGGCGACGAGCACCATAAAGGCGATCAGTTGGGCGCGGGAAAATCCAAACATATTAAGCCACCTTGCCGAACAAGCCGGCGGGGCGCGCCAGCAAAATAACCGCCATCACAATAAATACCACCACCGCTGATGCGGGCGGGTAGAACACATCGGTAAAGCCTTCAATAATGCCAAGACCAAAGCCGGTGATGATCGCACCACCGATCGAGCCCATGCCGCCAATTACCACCACAGCGAACACAGTGTTGATCAGGTCGGAACCCATATCTGGGTTCACAGAATAAAGCGGTGCGGCCAGCACCCCTGCTAACGCGGCCAGGCCAACGCCACCGGCAAAAGTGAGGGCAATGAGGCGCGGCACATTCACGCCGAAGGACTGCACCAGCTTAGGGTTTTCCGTGGCGGCGCGCAGCAGGGCGCCAAGCGATGTCTTCTCAATCGCGAACCAAACGCCAAAGCAAATGATAACAGCCGCAAAAATAACGAACGCGCGGTACACGGGCAGATACATGAAGCCCAGATTCATCACGCCGCTCAACAGGTCGGGTGTCGCATAGCTTACCCCAGAGGACCCAAAATAATTGGTCATCAGCCCTTGCAGCAATTGCGCGAGACCAAAGGTAAGAAGCAGGCCGTACAGAATGTCGAGATTATAGATGCGCTGAATGATGGTACGCTCAAGAGCATAGCCGGCAGCACCAACAATCACGGGCGACAGCACCAGGGCAAACCAGAAATTGATCCCGAGGAAATTCAACAGTCCCCAGGTGACGAAGGCGCCGATCATGAACATTGCGCCATGGGCAAAATTAATAATCCGCAGCAGGCCGAAAATAATCGCAAGCCCCATCGAGAGCATTGCATAGAACGAGCCGTTGATAATCCCAAGCAGGAGTTGCCCGAACAGCAATGGCAATGGCTTGCCGAAGATCATGATCATAGGGAGCTAGTTCCTTAAAATGCTGCGGCTGCCGTCGAAGTTTTTAGCTTCAACGGCAGCCTGCCAGCTTCCGTCAGTTATAGTTGATTAGGCTTTAACGAGCGGGCAACCTTCGGTGGCCAGCGGCGCGAAGGTTTCATCCGGCGTGCTGGTATGCACGAGATCGTAATAGTCCCAAGGAATCGAGCTTTCGCCCGGCTTCTTCACGCGGAACAGGTAAGATGGGCACATAAAGCGGCCATCTTCACGGATCGAGCGCTTGCCGAACGCATCATCATCGGTCGGCATTTTCTTCATCTGCTCAATCACGGCAGCGCCAGAGCTTGCAGCGTCAACGCCGATCACATCAACGGCCTTCATGAAGTGCAGCACGCCGGAATAGCAACCAGCCTGGCCCATGGAGGGGTAGTTGTTCGGGGTCTTCGGCAGCACGCGCTTGGTAAAGGCGCGGGTGCGGTCGTTCAGGTTCCAGTAGAAGCTCTCGGTCAGGATCAGCCCCTGTGCGATATCCAGGCCAAGGCCATGAATGTCGTTGAGGAAGATTAGCAAGCCAGCAATTTTCATACCGGATTCGGTGATGCCGAACTGGTGTGCCTGCTTGATTGAGTTCACGGTGTCCTTGCCCGCGTTCGCGAGACCCAGCACATCTGCGCCAGACGCCTGCGCCTGCACCAGGAAGGATGAGAAGTCGGTGGTTTGCGGGAACGGATACGGCGCATCGCCGACAATGGTACCGCCAGCGGCCTTCACCACGGCTTCCGTCTGGTCACGCAGCAACTGGCCAAAGGCATAGTTGGCGGTGATGAAGAACCATTTCTTGCCACCAGCAGCGACCATCGCACCACCGGTCGAGTGTGCAAGCATATAGGTGTCATAGGTCCAGTGGATGGTCTGGGCGTTGCACTTGGCACCGCTGAGCAGCGACGTAGCGGCGTTGGAGTTGATGTACGCCTTGTTCTTTTCAGCGGCCACACCGGCGATGGCAAGCGCCACAGCGGAGTTCGGCACGTCGATAAGCAGGTCAACACCGCTGTCAAACCATTGGCGGGCCAGACCGGCGCCAACATCCGGCTTGTTCTGGTGATCACCCTTAATAACGGTGACATCATAGCCTTTGTTAGCAGCGCCAAAATCTTCCAGCGCCTGCTTGACGCAAGCCACGGATGTTTCACCACCCACATCGCTATAGGTGCCGGAGAAATCCGAGCACACGCCGATGGTAAGCGACTTGCCAGCCGCACGGGCGGGCAGGGTAGGCATCGCAGCAGTGGCGGCACCGGCCACGGCAGCTGTGCCGAGAACTTTACGTCTTGAAACTTTCATCTTGGGTCTCTCCTCTACGGGTTTTGGTCGTCTAGTCGCTTGATCAGATACCGAGCCGCTTATGGAGGTCATCCATGCGCGCTTCGAGTTCGTGATTGGGGATCATATCCACCACCTGGCCGTGCTCAACCACGTAATGGCGGTCGGCAAGCTTTGAGGCGAAACGGAAATTCTGTTCGACCAGCAACACGGTAAAACCGCGGCGCTTAATCTCGGCGATCATTAAGCCAATCTGCTGAACAATCACGGGGGCCAAACCTTCGGTCGGCTCATCGAGCATCAACAATTTCGCACCGGTACGCAAAATGCGGGCAATCGCCAGCATCTGCTGCTCGCCGCCGGAAAGTTTGGTACCCGGGCTCTTGGCGCGCTCTTTCAGATTTGGAAACAGCGTGTGGATTTCTTCAATCGTCATGCCACCGGGTGCAATCACTGGCGGCAGCATCAGATTTTCAGTCACGTTCAACCCGGCAAAAATGCCGCGCTCTTCTGGGCAGATCGCAATACCAGCGCGGCCCACGATATCGGGCCGGGCATTGATCATCTCAACACCTTTGAACTTGATGCTGCCGGTACGCTTGGGCACCAAGCCCATAATCGATTTCAGCGCCGTGGTTTTGCCGGCACCATTACGGCCCAGCAAAGTAACGCACTCGCCCTCGCGCACTTCGAAATCCATACCATGCAGAATATGGCTCTCATCGTACCACGAATTCAGGCCGGATACTTCAAGCATGATCAGTCCCCAGATACGCGGTCACCACATCCGGGTGAGTTGAAACGGTGTTATAATCGCCCTCGGCCAAAATCTTGCCGCGCGTCAACACTGTGATTTTGTCAGAAAGCCCGGAGACCACCGAAAGATTATGCTCAACCATCAGAATGGTCCGCCCCGCCCGCAACCGGCTGATCAGCGCGACGATGCGCGTGACATCCGCTTCGGTCATCCCGGCGGTAGGCTCATCGAGGAGCATTAATTTCGGCTCGAGCGCCAAGGTGGTGGCAATTTCCAAAGCCCGCTTACGGCCATAGGAAAGCTCACCGGCTGGAATATCGGTGGCATCCGAAAGACCAACATCCCACAGCAACTCATGCGCACGGTCATTATAGCGTTGCAGCATCCGATCGGAGCGCCAGAAGTCAAAATTCTCGCCCCGTTCGCGTTGCAGCGCGATGCGCACATTTTCAACGGTGGTCAGATGCGCAAATACGGCCGAGATTTGGAAGCTGCGCACCAAACCGCGCCTTGCAATATCAGCAGGCTTCATGGCGGTGATGTCGTGCCCATCAAAATGAATGGTGCCCGAGGTGGGCTGCAAAAACTTCGTCAACAAATTGAAGCAGGTGGTTTTACCAGCCCCGTTCGGCCCAATCAGCGCGTGAATGCTACCTTGTTCGATTCGTAAGTTCACGTCGCTCACGGCGGTAAAGCCGTTGAACGCTTTGGTTAACCCAGACGTTTCCAGAATTGTCTCAGCCAAATGATTCCACCCAAATAAAAACGCTTATTTGCGACGGTCATTCGCACAATCTGAAAGTTCACGCAACGCCCACAATCCGTGCGATTTAAATTTTAAACCATTTCTTGGCGATATTTTCTAAATAATAGCACGCCGAGAGAAGCAGATACTACAAATGTGACAGCACCCATGACTAAAATATGAAGGTGGCTTGGCGCGCTGCCGCAGCCGATCAGCGAAAATACAACCGTCTGTGGAATAAACCCGATCAAGGATGCCACCAGAAACGGTAATGCCCGCACCGATGAAAGCCCTGCCGCCAGGTTGAGCAGTATATTGCTGCCCACCGGCATCAACCGCAATGTCAGTGTCGCCATAAAGGGGCGGGTGGCCAGGGCGGCATCAACGCGCCGTAAATGCTTGCCAAACCGGCGTTTTACATAATCGCGCCCAACCAGCCGCGCCCAGGTGAAATCAATCCCGCAAGCGACAACCTGGCTGAGCAGCGCAATTGCCACACCGCTCCAGGCGCCAAAGGCATAGCCTGCCACAAAAGCCGGGACCTGCCGTGGCAAGCCAATGGCGGTCAGTAAGGTGGCCACCACCAAATACATCGCCGGGCCCTCAATACCGCCGGCCGATACCAAACTCTCTAAAGTTGACTGCGCGGAATTAGCGCCCAGCAACGGCAAGCAGAACGCTACAGTCACCATCGCACCTGCCATCAAAGCCGGCTTTATGGCATTTGTCGCAAGGGCAAGTGTATGATTCTGCTGCATCATCTTCGGCCTCACAGGTTCGGGTCAATTTGCGGCACTTTCCAGCGCCGTTGCAGCCAGGCCACGCCGATCAGATCGACGATCCCAACTTTTAAGCGGTCCCAGGTGCCGTAATGCGAGGCGCCATGCGCCCGCGCATGATGGCGCACCGGCACTGAAATTACCTTGCCACCAGCCCGGATAAACAACGCCGGCAGAAAGCGATGAATATGGTCAAAATGCGGGAGCTCTAAAAATGCCTGGCGGCGGAACAATTTCAGCCCGCAGCCGGTATCTGGCGTACCATCTTGCAACAGCCACCCGCGCACCGCATTGGCAATTTTCGAGCCCCAGCGCTTCGCCTCAGTATCCTGACGGGACACTCGGTGCCCCGCGATCAATACCGGGCTGGCGCCGCTGGCTTCCGCGGCAACGGCCGCTTCCAGCATGGCAGGAATATCAGCCGGGTCGTTCTGGCCGTCACCATCCAAAGTGGCGATATATTTACCGCGTGCCGCTTTCACGCCAGTGATCACCGCCCCGCTTTGCCCGCAACTAAATTTATGCCGCACCCGCACCAGAGTTGGCAGCTTGGCGGCAATCTCTGCCAGCACGGCGGGTGAGTTATCGGAACTGCCATCGTCAACATAAATAATCTCATGCTCAACACCGGCGAGTGCTACACTAATGGCGGCAATCAGCGGCGGAATATTGGGCGCTTCATTATGCACCGGCACGACCACAGAAATCAGCGGCGACCCGGCGTCTGTTTCCGGTTTGGTCTGGGTGAGGGGGGCAATGATCATGCGGCTCATTCAGACGTCTCATTGCGGCTTAATTGCGGCTCGAATGATGTCAAAAACAAATTTTTGGGGCCGATTCCAGTGGGCTTAATGCAGATGGAGAAAAGGTTATTTTGCAACCATGCAAGTGGCCCGCAATCAGCGCCGCGCGTGAGCCGTTTAATCCCCAACGCCGCCAGTACCGCCTGCGTGCAAACATCCCCACATAGCACCAAACGCCGTACCCCAAGATCGGCCAGGCCGCTGGCGATGCGGCCAAAAACATCGGCAACCGGCCCGTCCGCCACGTCCCGTCCTGGCAGCGCGGCGGTCGCAATCATAAACGGCAAGCTGCCGGCGGCATTCGCCGCCCAGGCCAGCGCGTTTGCCGAGGCTTCCGGGGCGGTTACGTCAAGCTCCAGGGCTGGCAGCACGGCCCGCGCCGCGCCAAGCTGGAAAATACTTTGCCGATCATTGGCTGAGGATAAAATCGCAATCTGCCCGGCAGGCGGTGGCGGTGCGGCGGCATAAACTGGCTCCGCCAGCCAGGCCGCACCACCAATCAGCGTCATGCCAGCCACCGCCTGGGCGATGGCGCTGGCATCATCATCGTTGATGCAGTCGATTAAAGCGAGGCTCTTGCCTTGCTCCTTCAGCGCACTGCAGTGGCGGCGGATGGCGGCAGTGCCACCGGCCACAATGTCATGCGCCACCAGTCCCACACCACCATCGAGCACGCCGCCAAACCCGCGCACCGCATCGCCCTGCCAGCGCCCGGCTTCAAATACATGGCCCTGATAACAGGTGCGCCCCAAAGCCGGGTGGGCGAGGCACGCCGCCATAAACCCAACGCCGGAGCCGGTGGTTAAAAATTCGATCATCGGGGCCACGCTATCGGGCTTTGCAGCACTCGGAGCGTTCCCAAAGGTAAAGAAATATTGCGGGCGGCCCAAGCGCAGCGCGGTATTGGCTTCCCCGGCATTCAGCTCTAGCCCGGCTGGGGCCAAAATATTTGAAGAACCGGCCTGCTCAGCCCCAAACCCGACCACACAACCCGGCCCGGCTTGCTGCGCGAGTGATGCGGCGTCCTGCGTGGTAGCGGCGAGGCCGTAGATATTCATGAAACTTCGTCCGTCATAAGACTGTCATTCATGGCTTAAACTGGCACTCCCCCAGGCCTTTCGCCACAATATTTAGCCGCGAAGGTTTAAGTTTCTGAAAACGTGGCAAAAATGCCGCAGTGCAGCATTGCGCCCGCAGCACGGGCGCTTGGCTTGTTGCCAACGCATCGCTATAAGCCCGCGCAAGCCTGGGAATCGTTGGTGATTGGCCCGGGGCACAGTTTAAGGATACCGACGGCATGTTGATTTCTCTGCCTCCGGATTACCGGCCCTCGGATGACGAGGAATTTATGAACCCAACCCAGGTGGAATATTTCCGCCAAAAACTGCTGCGCTGGCGGGCTGACCTGGTAAAGGAAGCTAACGGCACGCTAGCGTCCCTCGGCGAAGGCGGCATTCTGGAAGCCGACATTACCGACCGTGCCAGCGTCGAAACCGACCGTGCATTAGAACTGCGAACCCGCGACCGCGCCCGCAAGCTGATCAGCAAAATCGACCAGGCGCTGATGCGGATTGAAAATAATACTTACGGCTATTGCGAGGAAACCGGCGAGCCGATCGGCCTGCGCCGGCTTGAGGCCCGCCCGATCGCCACCCTCTCGATCGAAGCGCAAGAACGCCACGAGAAAATGGAACGCGTGCATCGCGACGATTAATTTGGTCAATCTGATGACACGGCACAGAACGTGTCGTGTCATCAGCCTATCTCGGCTCCATCATTCAAGGTTCACTCTCGCCCGACCTCGATTGCTCTAAAACCACCCTGCTTCCAACCAAGGGAATTTTTTATGAGCATTTTTGGCGATATCGTAGGTAAAATTTTTGGCAGCGCGCAAGCCGCTGCCCCGGCTGCGGACGCAGCCGCCGACACGGCCCCCGCCGTTGATGCTGCTCCGGCCGCAGACGCCGCACCGGCTGATGCTGCTACACCGGCAGAAGCTGCACCCGTCGTTGATGTGGCTGCGGTTCTGGACGGTCTTGAAGCGGCCCATGGCGGCGGTTTGAACTGGCGCGAATCGATCGTGGACATGCTCAAGCTGCTGGATATGGATTCCAGCCACGACGCCTGCGAAAAACTGGCTGACGAGCTGCATTTCACCGGCGACAAGGCGGACTCTGCCGCCATGAACGAATGGCTGCATGCTGAAGTGATCTCCAAGCTTGAAGAAAACAGCGGCAAGATGCCGACTGACCTGCACGCTTAATCTTATCGTTTGGCGTTAAAACAACCGGCGCTCTCCGCAGCGCCGGTTTTTTTGTGGGCGCCATCGCCCCGCCGTGGTTGTGGCCAAGCAAGGTTCTGTCATGATCACAAGCCTGGGTAAACCACGAAGTTTTTTTCGGCAATTTCCAGAAAATCTATTTTACTAACATATAGTTAGAATAAACTGCTAACGAAAATGCGTCACGTGTAACATCACCTACTCGGCATCTTCCGCTTCCTCAATCGCTGGTTTGGCGGGCAGGGTGTAGGATTCTGTCAGCCAGCGGCCCAAATCCACATCCGCGCAGCGCTGCGAACAGAATGGCTTAAATTCTGGGTTAGTTGGTTTGTTGCAAATTGGGCATTTGGTCATTGGTTCAGCATTTCATGCAAAGGCGGGCGGATGCGCGGGCGCAAGATTTCGGCAAAGCCGAGATTCGAAAACCCCAAAAAACGCCCTTTCAGCGGGTCTGTCTTCAGCGCGGTTGTTAGTGGATCCGTTAGTTTCAGCCTGGCTTTGGGCTTCATGCCGGCAAAATCGATCAAAATGCCACCAGAGAGATTGCGCAACACAATCTGCCGCACAATCTCCGGGACTAGTCTTTCATTCAGCGCCAGTTGCGCCTGCGGCTTGGCACCGGACGCGGCACTGGCAGACCCTGCATCAATATCAATCGCGGTCAGCGCGGCGGTGGCGGCGATGTGCATTTTGGTGCCGCGGCCAAGTTCCGCGGTCATCTCGGCAAGTCCAGCGATTTCGTCTTCCAATACCGCGTCAAAGCACTTCGCCTGGTGGGTCATCCGGCCTTCCAAGGTTGGGCGCAGAGTTGCCATCAGGGCGTAATCGTCAATGAATATCGGCAGATTGGGAAAGCGCGCCGCCAGTTCCAGAAGTGGGCCTGGGCCACGCCGCAACAAGCCGGGCTTATCGCCGGGCGCTTCGGTGGTCACCGCCAAACGCGGGCCTTTACCGCCCTGCGGTGCGCGCGTCACCTGCACGCAAATATAGTCGCCTTCGGATAATTTGGCCGCCCCGGCGCTGTCGGGCAAAAACCCGGCCATCTCGCCGAGTTCGACAAAGCTGCCTGCCATGGCCGACAATTTCGCACTCACCCGGCCGGTGTAAATATCCCCCACGCCATCGGGCTGTTCGGGGTTCCACAGCGCGTATTCGCGCAGCACATCGCCGTCCAGCAGCGCGATGCGGGCAGCGTCGGCTTGCACCGAAACCGCAATTCGCCTCATGGCCGCCAGCCCAGGCCCCGCAGCAGGGAGGCGGTCTCATGCAAAGGCAAGCCAACAATCCCGGAGTAAGACCCAGAGACAAAATCAATAAAGGCTGCCGCCTTGCCCTGAATAGCATAGCCACCCGCCTTACCGCGCCATTCGCTGGTCGCCAGATACTCCTGGGCTTGCGCTTCGCTCAGCCGTGCGAACCCGACCACCGAGATCACCACGCGGGATGTAATTTTGCCATCAGGGGCCCGCACTGCCACGCCAGTATAAACCCGGTGGCGGCGGCCGGAGAGCAGGCGCAGGCATTTTGCCGCCTCGGCTAAAATTTCAGTTTTCGGTAAAATCCGCGCACCGGCAGCAACCACCGTATCAGCGGCAATCACAAAGCCAGGCTTGGGACAGGCCGCCAGTTTTTCGGTTGCCATGCGAAGCGCATAGGTGCGCGGCGGCTCGGCAGGCCGGGGCGTCTCATCAATGTCAGGGGCAAAAACCTCGTCCGGCTCAATCCCGATCTGCCGCAGCAGTTCCAGGCGGCGCGGCGATGCCGAGGCCAGGATTATTTGAAGCGGAATGTGATCCGACCCTTGGTGAGGTCGTATGGGGTCATCTCGACATTAACACGGTCGCCGGCCAGAACGCGGATGCGGTTCTTGCGCATTTTGCCGCTGGTATGGGCCAGAATAACGTGCTCATTATCAAGTTTGACGCGAAACATCGCGTTGGGCAGCAACTCAGTGACCATGCCACTGAATTCGATCATATCTTCCTTAGACAAACAAAAACCTCGTAACTGTTGCGGGCAGGCTGCGATGTGGGCCGACTCTTCGCTCCGGTCAAGTTTTCGGCAGGCGCACCTGCACTGATTGCGCATGCGCGGTCAGGCTTTCGGCAGTGGCCAGCGCCACTGCGGCCGGGCCAATTTCGGCCAGGGCCGCGTCGGTGAGCGACACAAAGGTGGTGCGCTTGAGGAAATCATACACCGACAAGCCCGAGGCAAAACGCGCCGTGCCGGAGGTTGGCAGCACATGGTTTGGCCCGGCGACATAATCGCCAATCGCTTCCGGGCAGTTTTTGCCAATGAAAATAGCCCCCGCATGGCGGATTTTCTCGAACATCGGGACAGGGTCGGCCAGCAATAATTGCAAATGCTCAGGCGCAATGCGGTTGGCCAGGTGCGCCGCCTGGTCCCAGTCAGCCACCAGAATAATCGCGCCATGGTCGCGCCAACTAGCCCCCGCGATGGCGGCGCGGGGCAGGGTCTGCAGGGCAACATCAACGGCGGTAGCCACTTTGTCGGCAAAATCGGCGTTGTCGGTGATCAGTATGGATTGTGCGCCTTCGTCATGCTCGGCTTGCGCGAGCAGGTCGTAGGCGACGTGGGTTGGGTCGTTGGCGGCGTCGGCGATGACCAGCACTTCGGAAGGACCGGCGATGGAGTCGATCCCCACCCGGCCAAAGACCTGCCGCTTGGCTTCCGCCACATAGGCGTTACCAGGGCCGACAATCCGGTCCACCGGTTTGATGTGCGCGGTGCCATAGGCCAAAGCCGCCACCGCCTGCGCACCGCCAATGCGGTAAATCTCGGTCACGCCGGCCAGTTGGGCGGCGGCCAGCACCAGCGGGTTCAGCACGCCATCAGGTGCCGGAACGCACATCGCAATGCGGCCCACCCCTGCCACTTTGGCCGGGATCGCGTTCATCAGCACCGAGGACGGGTAGGAAGCCTTGCCGCCGGGCACGTAAATACCCACCGCATCAAGCGGCCCCCAGCGCAAGCCAAGCGTGGCACCGGTGGTGTCGGTAGTTTTGATGTTTTGGGGCAACTGGGCACGGTGAAATGCCTCAATCCGCTGTGCGGCCAGAGCCAAAGCCGCCTTTAACGCGGGCGAAGTGAGGGCGGCGGCTTGTGCAATCTCATCGGCGGTGACGCGCAGGTCGCTCAGCCCAAGGGCGACCCGGTCAAATTTATTGGTGAATTCCACCACAGCGGCATCGCCGTCGCGCTGCACGCGGGCGATGATCGCGCGCACTGCTTCGGCAACTTCCGGTTCCGCACCGGCGGCACGGCTGAGCAGGCCTACAAAATTGATTTCAAAATCAGCATCGGTGCTGTTCAGGCGCTTCATGCCGCCAAGCTCCTGGCGGCCAAAGCGTGGCGGAACGTCTCAATCCACCCGGCGATTTCGTCGGGCCGGGTTTTTAGCGCAATGCGGTTGACAATCAGGCGGGAGGAAACCTCCGCGATAATGTCCGTCTCAACCAGCCCATTGGCTTTCAGCGTGCTGCCGGTCTGCACCAAATCCACAATTAAACGTGAAAGCCCAAGGCCGGGCGCTAATTCCATCGAACCGTTCAGCGCCACAATCTCGGCCTGCACGCCTTTGGCGGCGAAATGCTTCTTGGCCACATTTGGGTATTTGCTGGCCACGCGAATACGGGAAATGGCGGATAAATCGGTCAGACCCACCTCATCCTTCGGCTCGGCCACTGAAATCCGGCATTTGCCGATGCCCAGGTCAAGCGGGGCATAAACTTCCGGGTAGTCAAACTCCATCAGCACATCGCCACCGCAAATGCCGATATCGGCCGCGCCAAACGCGACGAAGGTCGCGACGTCGAACGAACGGACGCGGATGACATCCATCTCAGGATTGTTGGTGGGAAAGCGCAAGCGCCGGCTGGATTCATCCGCATAGTCAGCGGCGGGGGTCACCCCGGCAGCGGCCAGCAGCGGGCCGCACTCATCCAGGATTCGGCCTTTGGGAAGGGCAAGTACGATAGACATGGCGCGGGCATTACCACCGCCCGCGCCGAGCGGCTAGGGTTCAGGCCAAGCGCTCGATGCGTGCCCCGCATGCAGCCAGCTTTTGCTCGACAGCTTCGTAGCCGCGGTCGAGGTGATAGACGCGGCTGATGATGGTTTCGCCCTTGGCGGCAAGCCCCGCCAGAACCAGCGAGACGGAGGCACGTAGGTCGGTGGCCATCACTTGCGCGCCGGAGAGGCTGGGGACGCCGCGGATGATGGCGGACGAGCCATGGGCGTTGATGCGGGCCCCCATCCGGTTGAGTTCCGGCACATGCATGAAGCGGTTCTCAAAGATGGTTTCGGTGACCATCGAGGCCCCTTCGGCGACACACATCAGGGCCATGAACTGGGCCTGCATGTCGGTCGGGAAGCCGGGGAAGGGTTCGGTGACGATGTCGATGCCGTGCAGGCCGTTTTTACGTTTCACCCAGAAGCCGGTTTCAGTTGGGGTGACTTCGACACCGGCTTCACTGAGCGAGCTGATGACAGCGCCGAGGTCGTCGGCGCGCGCATTTTCGAGGAAAATCTCACCGCCGGTGATGGCGGCGGCACAAGCATAGGTGCCAGTTTCGATACGGTCCGGCAGGATGGCGTGGTGGGCGCCGTGCAGGGCAGGGACCCCTTCGATGGTGAGCGTGTCGGAACCGACGCCGTCAATTTTCGCACCCATCGCGATCAGGCATTTGGCGAGGTCGGTAATTTCCGGCTCGCGGGCGGCGTTTTTCAAAATGGTGGTGCCAGCGGCAAGGGCAGCTGCCATCATCAGGTTCTCGGTGGCGCCGACAGACACGAACGGGAACACGATGTTGGCACCCTTGAGGCCGTGGGGCGCCGTGGCGTTGATGTAGCCAGCGTCAAGCTTGATGATGGCGCCCATGGCTTCAAGGCCTTTAAGGTGCAGGTCCACCGGGCGGGTGCCGATATTGCAGCCGCCGGGCAGCGAGACCCGGGCTTCGCGGGTCCGGGCGAGCAGGGCGCCGAGCACCAGGATGGAGGCACGCATTTTGGAGACGATGTCGTAGGGTGCTTCCGTATTGGTGATCGCCCCGCCGAGGGAGAGCGAACGGCCATCGGCCCCGGTTGGCTCTACCGCGATGCCGTGCTGCGCCAGCAATTCCGCCATGGTGGCCAGGTCGGCGAGCTTCGCGACATTGGAGAGCACCAAGCGCTCATCCGTTAAAAGGCCGCAGGTCATGAGCGGCAGGGCAGCGTTTTTGGCGCCGGAAATGCGGATGGTGCCGGAAAGCGGCGTGCCACCGATAATTTTTATACGATCCATAAACTCACATTCTTGGCAGGGCGACGCCGCGCTGCCCCATATATTTGCCTGCTTTATCTGCATAGGAGATCTCCGGTGCGGAGGCGCCTTGCAGGAACAGGAATTGGCAGATGCCCTCGCCGGCATAGATTTTCGCCGGCAGCGGCGTGGTATTGGAAATTTCGATGGTTACCTGGCCTTCCCATTCAGGCTCCAGCGGCGTGACATTCACGATGATGCCGCAACGCGCATAGGTGGATTTGCCCAAGCAAATCACCAGAATATCACGCGGGATGCGGAAATATTCGATGGTGTGGGTGAGGGCGAAGCTGTTCGGCGGGATGATGCAAACCGGGCCGGTGCGGTCCACAAAGCTGTTGGGGTTGAAAGCTTTTGGGTCCACCACGGCGGAATCGACATTGGTGAAAATTTTGAAGTGGTCGGCGCAGCGGGCGTCGTAGCCGTAGGAGGATAGGCCGTAGGAGATCACGCCGTCGCGCTTCTGGGTTTCCACGAACGGCTCGATCATGCCGGATTCGACGGCTTTTTGGCGGATCCAATGGTCGGGCATCACCGGCATGAGTTTTTGTCCTCAGGTTTGGCAGTCTCGCGGGCGCGGCTCTGGGCCTTGCGCTTGAGTAGGTTCAGGCGAAGCGCCTCGGCTTCCTGCTTTGCCCGGCGCTCCGCACGGGCGGCGGCGGCTAATTCGGCCTTGGTGGGTGGGGCGTTTTGGCAGCTTGGCATAGCAGGTGTTCAAACCGGGTGCGGGGTGCGGCGTCAAGGGCTGGAATGTGGTTTCGGGTAGTTGCCTGTTTTGCAACACGGTTATATAGGGCGGGCTCGCGACGGCGCTGTCATAGCTCAGGGGTAGAGCACTTCATTGGTAATGAAGAGGTCCAGGGTTCAATTCCCTGTGACAGCACCAGTTTCAGGCCCCGGCTTGAAAGCGGTGGCAGGATCGTTTAGGCCAGTCTCCGGCGCCCAGGTAGCTCAGTTGGTAGAGCATGCGATTGAAAATTGCAGTGTCACTGGTTCGATTCCAGTCCTGGGCACCATTTTCCCAATGAAATTCGTTCGGTAACCGCTGGTTTTTGCGTTTTTTTACGTGTGATTTCGATTCTTTACAGATATTGCTCTGGTGTTTGTCGTAGGTGCACGCTAGACGTTTGATCACGCGCCGAATCGCACCAGGGAGGCTCGTCGGCGTCATATTATCAAAATCGGCATACGGGCGGGAACCCGTGACCGTGTGAACAGGAAAGAGGCTCATCAATGTCGAAGGCTTTTATTGCATCCGTAATTCAGAATTCTGCTGAAATCACCGGCGTTGCGGCCAACCGCGCTGCCGCTGATCTGATTGACGCCATTGTTAAGGACCTGAAAAAGAACGGTAAGTTTACCCTGCCGAGCTTTGGTACCTTTACCGTGCGCAAGACCAAGGCGCGCAAGGGCGTGAATCCGCGTACCGGTGAAGAAATTAAAGTGAAGGCCGGCAAGACCGTGCGCTTTAAAGCCTCGCCGAGCCTGAAAAAGGTTGTCTAACCTGTCCTAAATGGATTGACTGAAAAACAGCCCGGTTGGGCTGTTTTTTTTTAGGAGAAACGCCATGACAAAGACGAGCGTTTATAACTGGAATGACGTGACACCGTACGGCGATGAAAAAGCCGACCGGCGGGTGATTGCTGGCAAAGCTGGTGATTTGAAGCGGGTTTTTGTGAAGGCCGGCACTGTGGCAGCGCAGCATAGCCACGATTTCGAGCAGTTTTTTATGGTGCTGGAAGGTACCGGGGTTTTAACGATCGCCGAGGGCGAGGTGGTGTTAGCGCCGGGCGTGGTTGTGCATTTTGCGCCCAACGCCTGGCATAGTGCGCTGTTCCATAGTGACACGGTGCTGGTGGAAGTTAATTTTGCGAAGGGTGGTTGAGCTGATAAGTTTCGCTGGCGGCGAGGATGTGAGACGATCCCCGCCTGCGCGGGGATGACGGATGAGTTCGGATCGGTTGTTAATCGGTTGTTAAACGTCGATGTCTTGCACTGTTCCAGCGTTTTCCTGGATGAATTGAAAGCGTAGCTCGGGGCGTTTGCCCATTAGGCTCTCCACCATTTCCGATGTTGCAGCGCGGTCTTCAGGGGCAGCGACAATGCGTAATAAAGTTCGTTTCGCCGGGTCCATGGTAGTGTCTTTTAGCATTGCGGGCGGCATTTCGCCCAAGCCTTTGAAGCGACTGACTTCGACCTTGGCGCCAGCTTTGAAGGTTTTGATGAGTTTTTCGCGTGCAGCGTCATCCATCGCGTAGATGCTTTTGGCACCTTGGGTTAGGCGGTAGAGCGGTGGCTGGGCGAGGAAGACATGGCCGTGGCGGATCAATTCCGGCAATTCGCGGTAGAAGAATGTCATCAGCAGGGATGCGATATGCGCGCCGTCCACATCGGCGTCGGTCATGATGATGATGCGTTCATAACGCAGATTGGCGCGGTTGAAATTATTGCCGACGCCGCAGCCGAGTGCCTCGATGAGGTCTTTCAGCTCCTGGTTTTGCCGGAGTTTATCGGCGGAGGCGGAGGCGACGTTAAGGATTTTGCCACGTAGCGGCAAAATCGCCTGGGTGTTGCGGTTGCGGGCTTGTTTGGCGGAACCGCCGGCGCTGTCACCTTCGACCAGAAATAATTCGGTGCCTTCGGCATTTTCGGTGGCGCAATCTGCTAATTTGCCCGGTAGGCGTAGGCGGCGGGTAGCGGATTTGCGCGGTGTGTCCTTGGCTTCTTTGCGGCGAATGCGATCTTCGGCGCGGTCGATCACGAAGGCTAACAAATTATCAGCGCTCGCCGGGTCGCCGGCGAGGAAATGGTCGAAACGATCCCGCAGCGAGGCTTCGGTGAGTTTGCCGGCTTCCGGGTTGGTGAGTTTTTCCTTGGTCTGGCCTTGGAATTGCGGGTCACGGATGAAGAGCGAGAATTTGGCGGCAAGCGCCCCGGTGACATCTTCGCCGATAATTTGGTTGCCGCGTTTATTGCCGCGTTGTTCGGCCCAGGCGCGTAAGCCTTTTAGCAATGCCGCGCGGAACCCGGCTTCATGCGTGCCGCCCAAAGGTGTGGGAACGGTGTTGCAATAGGTGTCGAGCGTCGATTCGCTGCGTTCCAACCACGCGCATGCCCATTCGAGCTTGCCTTGGGGTACGCCGTTGGCGTCTGGCAATTTGGCCTCACCGGCCCAGATCGTGGGGAGCACCCGCGGCGCCGTGCCGAGTTCAGCTTCCAGCGAATCGCGCAGGCCACCTGGGAAATGCAGCTCGGCGGTGGCGGGGGTTTCGGCATCATTTTTGAGAAGGCTGGAATCGACCGACCATTTGATGCGAACGCCGCGAAATAGATAGGCCTTGCTGCGGCAGAGCCGGTAGAGCCGGGCGGGGGAGAAATGTTTTTCGCCGAAAATCTGGGTGTCAGGGATGAAGGTAATGCTGGTGCCACGGCGGTTTTGCACGGCGCCGGCATCAACAAGTTTGGTGGTGGGAATGCCGCGGGCAAATTCCTGCCGGTAGAGTTTTTTATCGCGCGCCACTTCGGCGACGAATTTAGAGGACAGCGCGTTGACAACGGAGGAGCCGACCCCGTGCAAGCCGCCGGAGGTGGCATAGGCTTTGCCTGAGAACTTGCCGCCGGAATGTAAGGTGGTGAGGATTACCTCAAGGGCGGATTTTTTCGGGAATTTCGGGTGCGGGTCGGTCGGGATGCCGCGGCCATTATCCTTGACCGTAATCTCGTTGCCGGGCTTGAGGGTAAATTCGATGAAGGTGGCATGGCCGGCGACGGCTTCATCCATGCTGTTATCAAGGATTTCGGCGGCCAGATGGTGCAGCGCGGTTTCATCAGTGCCGCCAATATACATGCCGGGGCGGCGGCGAACGGGTTCTAGCCCTTCCAGGACCTCGATGTCCTTGGCGGAGTATTTATCGCCGTTATCGCTGCCTGCAAATAAGTCGCTCAACTGTTAGACTCCCAAACCGGTCCAGACGGTTGAGTGCCACTTTCAAGCTACGACGCCAAGGGGGATGGCGATGAGGGGCCGCAAGCCGGGTGATGGCCGGCGGCGTTAATTTTTATGGATGCTCAGCTTTTTTGTGAATCTTTTGGCGAGGTAGGCTGAGAAATACAGTGTGCATGGTGCGGCAAATAAAATGACAAAACAGACCGAAAAAAGCGCCATAGAAACCCAGCCCCGCGAACTGACGATGCGAAATATCAACCGTCAGTCTGGAGATAGGGGGGAATGTTCGTTTGCTAACCCGGCTATGTTGGTGACCAAGGCGTTTTGGACTATTCTCCGGCGCGGTGGATGTCGTGCGTGCTGATGCCCTTGCCGTTGCCTTTCATGTCCAGCCAGTCGCGGTGGGCCAGGGTGTTGCGGGTATCATAATAGCCGGTGCGCCAATGGTCTTTCATGGAAATGCGGCTAAATTCATAGTCCTTGGCGTCCCCCTCCCAGGCTTTTTGGCGGTAGATGAGTTGCATGATGTTGATTTCTGGCAGGCGGGCAAGCTCGGCCTTCTGGGCGCGCTGGGACTCGGACAGGTTTGCCTCCGGGATCATGCAGAGCGCGTCGTAAAGTTGTTGTTCCAGCCTGTGAGTTTGCAAGAAATGGTCGGTGGTGGTGCGGGTGCGGGAGGAATATTGGATGTCTTTGATGCGCGACATGACTTCCGGCATATCGCGCGGAATGTCACCCGCGGCGCTGAAAAGATCGACCTGGAAGACCAACATGTTGGACGAGCCGCAATGGTCAAGCAGATGTTGTAGGGGCGTATTGGAAACCAAGCCGCCATCCCAGTAATAATGTTTGCCGATCCGAACCATCGGCAAGGCAGGTGGTAGGGCGCCGCTGGCCATCACATGTTCGGGGCCGATATGGAGAATTTCATTGTCAAAATAAGCGAAATTGGCGGTGGCGACATTGACCGCGCCAACCGCGAAACGGATCGCACCATCGTTGATCAAATCGAAATCGACAAGTTTTTCCAGCGTTTTATGCAAGGGTGATGTATCATACAGGCTGGTGGCCATTTTGGAACCGCGCTGTGCCAGCCAGCCATTGATGGCGTTGGGCTTAAAAAACCCTGGCTGGCCAAACATCATGCCATTCATGGCCGACAAAGCGTTGCGCAATTTACGCGGTGCATCGCCATCCATCCAGATGGTGACGGGGTCGCGTGAGGTTACGGTCATCCAGAATTCTTCAAGCTTTTCGAGGCGTTTTTCGCGCGGATTACCGGCGATGATGGCGGAATTGATGGCGCCGATTGAAACGCCAACGACCCAATCTGGTTCCAGTTCCGCTTCGTGCAGGGCCTGATAGACGCCGGCCTGGTAGGCGCCGAGCGCGCCGCCACCCTGCAACACTAAGCCGATGCCATCGACGCCTTTCGGACTGGGAATGGGGGCGATACGGGCCACGGGTTTGTGATGTGGGGTACGGGGGTCGGTGGTCACATCCATAAGGTAATCTCCAGAAAAGCCTGTTTTGAGCGCTGCGATGTGTGTGTCATATAAGAAGGATGGGCGAAAGTTATGGTGACATAAACGTCACATGAAATCTGAGATGAGCACCCCAGATAATGACTATAATCAGGAGAGCTATATGACACGTGACGAGATTTTAGCCACATCTTCGATGCCATTGGCCAATCCGAGCTATCCGAGAGGCCCGTATCAGTTCAATAATCGTGAATATTTACTGATCCATTATGAATCTGACCCTGATGCTATTCGCGCCATGCTGCCAGAGCCGCTGGAGCCGGATGGTAACCATGTGTTCTTTGAATGGATGAAAATGCCCGATAGTTCCGGGTTTGGTGATTATCAGGAAAGCGGCTGTGCAATCGCGGCGAAATTTAATGGTACGCCCTGTAACTATAGTGTCATGATGTATCTGGATGATGAGGCGCCTACGACAGGTGGACGTGAGATATGGGGCTTTCCGAAGAAATATGGTATCCCCCGTCTATCGGTGATTCACGAGACCCTTACGGGTACGCTTCATTATGATGAAGAGCGCGTGGCGCTTGGGACGATGGCGTATAAACAAGAGAAGCTGGATAACCAGGCAATCGCCACGGCGCTGAGCGGTAAGCTGAATGTTAATTTGAAGCTGATTCCAGATGTGGATGGCACACCGAAAATCGCGCAGTTAGTCGGCTACCATTTGCAGAGCGTTGAGGTGAAGTTTGCTTACAAGGGGCCAGCACGGCTGCATTTGATACCGCATGTGAACTGCCGGGTGGCGGATTTACCGGTACGGAAAATTTTGTATGGTCAGCATTTACTGGCTGATTTGACCTTGCCCTTTGGCACCGTATTGCATGACTATCTGGCCTGAATTCACAAAGAGAAGGACTTAAAACATGGCATTAAAAGGCAAAGTGGCTTTGGTCACCGGTTCAACGAGCGGCATTGGGCTTGGTATTGCGCGGGCGCTGGCGGCTGAAGGCGCTGACATTATGCTGAATGGCTTTGGCGATGCGGCGATGATTGAAAAATTGCGCAGCGATCTGGCTGCTGAGTTCTCGGTCAAGGTGGCGTATGACGGGGCGGATTTGAGCAAGCCAGACCAAGTAGCGGCGATTATTGCCAAAACCCAGTCTGATTTGGGGAGCCTGGATATTCTGGTGAATAATGCCGGTATTCAATATGTGGCGGCGGTGGAAGAGTTTCCCGAAGCCAAATGGGATGCGATTATCGCGATTAATCTCTCCGCGGTGTTTTATGGGATGAAATATGCCATTCCGGGCATGAAGGCCAAGAAATGGGGGCGGATTATTAACATTGCCTCCGCCCATGGTTTGGTGGGCAGCCCGCATAAGGTGGCTTATGTGGCGGCCAAGCATGGCGTGGTAGGAGCAACCAAGGTTGCCGCCATTGAGACCGCCAATGACGGCATTACCGTGAATGCCATCTGCCCTGGCTGGGTGCTGACCCCGCTGGTGGAGGCGCAGTTGGAAGACCGCGCCAAGGCGGCTGGCACCGACGTGCCGACCGAAGAGAAGAAGATGCTCGCCGAAACCCAGCCGATGCTGCAATTCACCAAGCCGGAGCAGATTGCGGCGTTGGCAGTGTTTTTATGCTCGGAAGGGGCTGGTACGATGACCGGCCAGCCGATCTCGATCGATGGCGGTTGGGTTTCGCACTAGCTGAAAAAGCCTTGCCCGTGCCGGTAAATTGCCGGCACGGGGCCTTGGGCTAAAGGCGCGTTCTCGTGTAAGGCTTCCGGTGGAAGCTATTTGGCGGGGGCAGCAATTTTAAATCATGAAACCGAGGCGGCGCGGTTTGCTGCCATGTTGCGGCGCTCAGCGGAACTGAAACTGGCGATGGCCGAGGATGCCGGGCCGGTGCTGGCCGTGGTGGGCGCTTGCGAGCGGGCGATCCGGGCGGGAAATAAATTGATATTCTGCGGCAATGGCGGCTCGGCGGCCGATGCCCAGCATCTGGCAACCGAACTGGTGATAAGGCTGCGCGGCAAGGTGGCGCGCGAGAGCTGGCCCGCCATCACGCTGGCGTTGGATACGTCCGCAGTGACGGCGGCGGTGAATGATTTTGGGGTGGAGCAGATGTTTGCCCGCCCTTTGCGGGGGCTTGGCCGGGCAGGGGATGTGCTGTTTGGCATTACGACCTCGGGCCGGTCAGTGAATGTGACAGAGGCTTTGAAGGCTGCCCGCGAGATGGGGATTACCACCGTCGGGCTCCTGGGTGGCGATGGCGGCAAGGCCCTGGCCTGGTGCGACCATGTGCTGCTGGTGCCGGATACTGAGACAGCGCGGGTGCAGGAATGCCATATCACGCTCGGCCACGCGATTTTGACGCTGCTTGAAGACAGGTTGGTTTGATGCGGGTTTTAGTGACCGGGGCGGCAGGGTTTATTGGGTTTCACGTGTCGCAGGCGCTGCTAGGGCGGGGCATTGAGGTGGTCGGGGTTGATGATTGCAACGCCTATTATGATGTGCGGCTAAAGCAGGCGCGGCTGGCGGAACTGGCTAAGCATAAGGGGTTTTCCTTCCACCGACTCGATATCGCTGACCATCCGGCTTTGCTGAAAGCAGCGGATGGCGCCGAGGTGGTGGTACATGTGGCAGCCCAAGCCGGTGTGCGGTACTCGTTGGAGCAGCCATTTGCCTATGCGGCATCGAATATGACGGGGCATCTCTCGGTGCTGGAGGTGGCGCGGCATTCGCGCAGCGTGAAGCATCTGATCTATGCCAGCTCATCTTCGGTTTATGGCACCGGCTCGCCCTTGCCATATGCCGAATCGGCGCGGGCTGATCAGCCATCCTCGCTTTATGCCGCCACCAAGCGGGCAGATGAGCTGATGAGTCATTCTTACACCCATTTATTTGGCCTCAAGCAGACGGGACTGCGGTTTTTTACGGTCTATGGTCCGTGGGGCCGACCGGATATGGCGTATTTTGGATTCGCCGAGGCGATTATGGCGGGCAAACCCGTGACTTTGTATGATCAAGGCCGGTTGAAGCGCGATTTTACTTATGTGGATGATATTCTGGCCGGGATTTTAGGCGTGTTTGATCATCCGCCCACCGAGTCTGCACCGCATCGCGTGTTCAATATCGGCAATAATCGCTCAGAATATGTGACGGATTTGGTCCGTTTGCTTGAGGAATCTCTCGGCAAAAAAGCCGTGACGATCGATTTGCCGAAGCCGGAGGCTGATCCGGTGGAGACATGGGCTGATGTGTCTGCTTTGGCCGCACTGACCGGCTATGCCCCGCAAACGCGTCTGGAGGAAGGGATTCCGCGGTTTGTGGCGTGGTATCTTGGCTGGCGGGAGCAGCGTGCGCGTCTGCCGGCGTAAGTTTTGAGGATTGTTTGGGTGTGGGGGTTGACGGCATTTAGTTGTTGGCATAGATGCTCACTCCACCGGGCAGCTTGCTCACTTGCTTTTGGTTTGGTGACCGGTTAATCTGCTTCTCTTCCGCGACGGGGTCTTTTGTCCCGTCGTTTTGTTCTTTGACAATTGAATAGGCTGGGAAGGGATACGTTGGTGGCGTTGATCTGTTGCTGCGCGAGTGGCGATGGGTGATCTGGACGTAAGTTTGGATTGTGATTTGGTTAGTTATGTACTTGGTTTTGTCCGGTTCATGGCTGATTAAATTTGGCAACGTTTCTGATGTTATCTCTTTTGAAATAGCGTTTTGAAATGTTTTGAATGGTTATCTGGCGGGGCAACTTGCTGGGTAGCAACTATATGTGAGCTGGGCTTTCGTTTTGTTTGAAGCGAAGAGAGCTTGTGAATAATTAGCTAGATAGTTTTGAACGGGATGAACTTGAGAGTTTGATCCTGGCTCAGAGCGAACGCTGGCGGCATGCTTAACACATGCAAGTCGCACGGTCAGCAATGGCA
>NCAT01000062.1 GCA_002255575.1 Acidocella sp. 20-57-95 | reverse complement strand
GGCGGCATGATGGGCGGAGGCGGTATGATGGCCGACCATGATAAAACGAAAGGAAAGTCTGGCGGTGATATGATGGGCATGATGAATATGATGACGTCGTGCTCTAACTTGATGACGGCACAAATCAACATGATGAATGCCATGACAAACGAGATCAATGCTCAGACAAAACTGCTTAATCAAGAGGCGGCATCTCGCGCTGACGCTGCTCAAAAATAAGCTTTGAAATAAATCATTGGACAGTGATGCACAAATATAAATCCGTGCACCACTGCACCGAACTCGTTCAGGAACCAGATTTTGAAGGATATCGTTTCAATAGAGCCGACATCAGTGATGCAATGGCGGATTATTCGTCGTTATATGATCACCATGGCGGCGGGTAATCTCCTCTGGGAAATTCTCCAGCAGCCATTCTATACATTGTGGCAGACAGCTTCTCTGGCCTATCTGACTTTTGCAATCGTGCATTGCTGGATCGGTGATCTTTTGATTGCTGCATTCTGTCTTGCTTTGGGTATATGTATGTCACGCATTCTACGATCGAGACAGTTTTTCCCAGTGGGTGCTTTTGGGGTCCATTCATCATTTCTGGACTTACAGCGCTTACATGCCACGACTACCGTTCGTTGGAACCGGTCTTTTACCCATATTACAATGGATTTTAATTCCGATACTCTCACTCTATTTAGCGCGGAAATTGTCATCGAAATTGATGAGTATAACATGATCGCTATCAAAATGAAGCTGCAAGCGATCGCCTTGACGCTGTGTCTTAGCCTCACACTACAGGCACTACTATCCCAGCCTGCTTTTGCGGCAGCAACGCCCTGGGTTGGCGACGGCAACGCAGCGGCCCGATTGATTACGGCTGTCGAGGCGACGGGCTCAGCCGGACAAATCGATGCTGCTCTACAGATACGCCTGGCACCAGGCTGGCACGCCTATGCCCAGTTATTCTGGCCCGCACCGAAGCGGTTCATCCTCGACGGTTTGATCACCCAAGGCTATGAGAATGGCGTGGTGCTGCCGATTGCGGTCACGCTCCAACGAGCAGCTCAACCAGCGCACCTGCAGGCCAGCGTGCGTTATGCAGCATGCAAGGATATTTGTGTTCCTTACACCGCTAAGTTCACATTGTCGCTCCCTGCAGGGGTGGCACTCCCGGGGAAAGAAGCACCGCTGATTGCCAGCGCTTGGACCACTGTCCCAGGAACACTAGCCGAAGCAGGGCTCGGAGTTTCATCGGTTGTTGTTTCACGTGTCGATACCCCAAGTCCGGGATCAGTTCTTTCGGTTATAATCGACATGGGCTCAGAGCCTCCCTCATATGCGGATGTTTTTATAGAGGGATTACCAGGCTCCGCACCGGGTGCTCCGACCATTACGCTCAATCCGACAAATCACCGCGCCATTTTAGGTGTGTTTCTAAAGAACCATCCTGCTACATCAATCGCAGGAAAAAACTTGCAATTTACATTAGAGGGTGGGACGCGACCCGTGACATTTGCGGCCGCACCTGTAGCTGGTCCGCTGCCGGCGCAAGCAAATGACCAGAATACTGCCAGCATTATCCTCATCGCACTTCTTGGTGGCTTAATTCTGAATGTCATGCCCTGCGTATTGCCGGTGCTCTCTTTGAAGCTATTCGGCCTGATATCGGCAACCGGCACACAGAGACGGCAATTCAGATTCAATCTTCTGGCGACCGCAGGAGGTGTTGTGTCCTCCTTCCTCGTCATCGCAACGCTTTTAATTCTTCTAAAAATAGCCGGTCAGGCAATCGGTTGGGGGATTCAATTCCAACAGCCGTGGTTTCTGGGCGCCATGGCGGTTATTACCACATTATTTGCGGCAAACCTTTGGGACTGGCTTCAAGTTTTGACGCCGAGCTTTGCGCGACACGCGGCAGGGTTCGGCACGCGTAGCCATCCTCGCACCCTGGCGTTTTTCACGGGAGTGTTCGCTACCATTCTGGCCACCTCCTGCTCCGCACCCTTTGTTGGCACCGCAGTTGGTTTTGCCCTGGCTCGTGATCCTCTCACAATTATCAAGATTTTCGTGGCACTAGGGATTGGGATGGCATTCCCTTATCTTGCCGTAGCAGCACTACCCGGGCTGGTCCGTTTTTTACCAAAACCTGGCCCGTGGATGGTCAAGCTTCGGGTCGTTTTGGGATTTGCACTCCTTGGCACGACAATCTGGTTGATTTCGATCATCGCCGCAGTCGTTTCATTAACGGCAGCGATAATCTCCAGCGTCATCTTGCTGACTTTCTTGGTCATCCTGTTTCTCCGTCATCGAACACCTTTTGTATCGTCAAAACGCCGTCGGATTTGGTCAGGCGTTGCGGCAACCTTGGCATTTACTGCGGTCATTACACCAATTGTATTTCAACGATCAGAAATTCAGTCGACGCCTATCGAAGCGAGTTTCGATTCGGTATTTCAACCTTTTGAGCAGTCTCGCATAAATGAACTGGTTGCCACGAATAATCTGGTTTTTGTTGATGTGACCGCGGCGTGGTGTCTTGTATGTAAAGTCAACGCACTTTCGGTCTTGGACCGAAACCCTGTAGCGGCGCAATTACGGTCGGCAAATGTCGTCGCCATGCGCGCTGATTGGTCCCGGCCGAGCCCAATTATCACCGCATATTTGGAAAGTTTTCATCGCTACGGCGTACCGTTGGACGTCATCTACGGGCCGGGCGCGCCGTCCGGAATACTTCTCCCAAGTCTGCTGACGCCAGGTGCCGTCATGGATGCATTTCAACACGCTGGCACCCCCAGTCATTCCAACAATCAAGCAAAGGCTTCACAATGAATTTTTATGAGCGTCATATCCTGCCGCCTTTGCTGAATTTTGCCATGGGACAGAAACAGCTCCAACCATTCCGTGAACGTGTGATAGCAAGTGCAACCGGCGATGTGCTGGAACTCGGGATCGGATCTGGCCTCAATCTACCCTATTATAGCAGTAACGTGCGCTCAGTAACTGGCGTGGAACCATCTGCAGAACTGTTAAAAATGGCTGAGCAGGTAATAGATCGAGCCGTTGTGCCGGTAGAATTATTAAAAGCTTCCGCAGAGGATTTGCCGATGGAGTCTGCTTCCTTTGATACAGTTGTCACCACCTGGACACTTTGTACGATCCCGAACGCACATATGGCATTACAGGAGGCAAGGCGCGTGCTCCGGCCAGGTGGCACGCTGCTATTTGTTGAACACGGCCGTGCGCCGGAAGCCAATGTCGCCCGATGGCAGGACCGGCTTGACCATGTCTGGGGATGCATTGCAGGCGGCTGCCATCTAAACCGTCAAATTGATGCACTCATCACCGATGCAGGGTTCGATGTCCAGTTATTGCATCATCACCGAATACCTGGACCACGGACGCATACTTATCTTTACGAGGGGCAGGCAAGGCCCCTATGAGAGTCGTCCGAAATCTTGGGATCGGTACTTGCCTCG
>NCAT01000033.1 GCA_002255575.1 Acidocella sp. 20-57-95 | reverse complement strand
GGGTGCCGGCGGGTGAGAATTGAGACGCTGGGTTCTGTGTTGAAGCCCGGGATGCTGGCGGGGAGCAGGCTATCAAGCTGCAAAGCCGCTGCGGGGTGTGCCAGCAACGTGAGGCTAGCCAAGACCGGGATGAGACGGGCGCTGCGCACAGGCTGAGATTAACACAACCTTAAATAATCTCAATGAGCCCCTAGCCGCACTGTGCTATTTTTGGTTGTATTTGGGTATGGAACGGCGGGCGGATATTGATCAGGCCAAGGGGCTGGCGATTTTGCTGGTGGTGTTCGGCCATATTGTCGCGCGGGCGGACCCGCTAGGGGTAGGCTAGCATTTTTGGCAAAATGGCTGCTGAGCGCTTGATGTTTGTGGACCATGTGCCGGCGGGGCTGGCGGCGGGGCTGGATGGCTTGTTCTGGCATACAGCCAACAGCCCGAACGGGTCGGTTTGGTATTTGTGGGTGTTGTTTTTGTTCAGCATTGCCGCGCCGGTTTTATGGGCAGCCTGCGGCGGGTGGGTGTGGGTATTGGCTGTTGGGCTGTATTTTGTGCCGTTGCCGCCATTGTTTTACGCCGACCATGTGGCCCGCTACGCGCTGTTTTTTGCGGCTGGTATTTTGGCGGGCATGCAGTGGCCACATTGGACGGCATTGATTGACCGGCACTGGCGCTGGTTGCTTGGCATCTTTGCATTGGGGTTCGTGAGCATCGTGCTGTTTGGCAAAGACTGGCCGGTGGCGGTGACGTTATTGCCGATGGGGTTGGTTTCGATGCCCGCCCTTCACGGCCTGGTAAGATATTCGCGCCCATATTGGTGCCACATCTTTCAATGGTTGGGGCGCTATTGTTTCATGATTTATTTGTTTAACACCATCAGCATTGGGCTGGCGAAGGGGTTGCTGCTGCATGTCTCGGATTGGGATGGGGTGCATTTTGTCCCCTTTGCAATTGTGCTGATGCTGTCTGGCTGTTTGCTGCCGGTGGGGTTGAAGGTTTTTGTGCTCCGCCGGGTGAAAGGGTTAGACCGGGCGACGGATTGAGGCGGTGCATAACCAGGTGGTGGCGGCGTTTTTGGCACGGCTTGAGCCAGGATTGGCGGCGAGTTTTACGCCCGAACAATGCGCGGCGATTGGGCTACATTTTGGCATGCGCTACCGGGCCCAGCATTTCATCAACTGGCGGCGGCGGGTTTGCCTGCCATTTGTAGCGTTTTATTTTGTTGTGCTGGCGGGCAAGGATGACCGGCGGGGTTAGCTGAGCGGCTTCATGCGTTGTTGTGAAGGCGCCGTTATGTCACGCGGGCGGAAATAGCCGCCGTAAGCTGGCTGGTACATCTCAGCATCGGCAAAGCCGGAGCGGCGGTGGGTTTTGGCATCGACCCGGGTGAGGATGATGCCTGCCAGCTGCACATTGGCCTGGGTGAGCATGGCAAGGGCGGCTTGCACCACGCGGCGCGGCGTGTGGCCCCAGCGGATGCAAAATAACGTGGCATCGGCATTGCGGGCGAGGATCCGGGTTTCGGACAGGGCGAAGGCGGGCGGAACATCGATGAGGATATAGTCGTAGGTTTTGCGTAATTGCGCGAGCAAGGCGGGAAATTTTGGCGACAGGAACAAGGTGAGCGCGTCAGCCGTTTGGGTGCCGGCGGTGATGAAATTGAGCGTGCCGCGATAGTCTTTTTGGGTGATGGTGGCGAGCGTGGCGAGGCCGGCCAGATGATCGGTAAGGCCGACGGCGTTGCGGGCGGAGAAAGCCAGTTCGAAGCTGGGTTGGCGGATATCCGCATCGATGACCAGCACGTTTAAGCCGGCGGCGGCGAGGCTGCGGCCCAGGGCAACCGTGAGGGTGGTTTTCCCCTCCCCTGGCCTGGCGGCGGTGATGGCAAGGAGGCGGGCGCTGTGCAGCGTAAGCGCGGTGCGGATGGCCCGGAGTTGTTCGCCGTACAGGGAAAATGGCGCGTCGAGGGCGGCGTCTTGCGGCTTTGGTGTGGTGGGGATGATGGCGAGGCATGGCAGGCCGGTTTCGGTTTGCGCCGCATGGCCGGAGCGGAAGCTGGTGTCTAAAGCCTCGGCCAAGCCCGCCAATAAAATGCCCAAGCACGCCCCGAGGAAGGCGGCGGCGGCGAGGATGAGGGCGGCGTGAGTGGGGCGGTGCTGCGACGGTGGCGTGGCGGCGGAGATGATGCTGACGAGGGCGCGGTTTTGCACGGCCTGCTGGGCCATCTGGTCCGCTTGCACGGCGAGCGCGTTCAGCATGGCGCGGTCTGAGTCCGCTTGGCTGGTGAGGGCCTGGATGGGGGCGGATTGGCTGTCCTCGGTGTGGGATTGGTTACGGGCGGTGGCGAGTGAGGCGGTGAGCGAGGCGACTTGCGCCTGATCAGCGGCCACGTCGGCACGGGCGGCATCAATCTCGCGGGCGGTTTCTGCATTGATTTCAGCGGTGATGGCGGTGAGCGAGGCCTGGGCAGCAGCAAGGTCTGGGTAGCCTGGCCCATATTGGCGGGAGAGTGCTTGCACCTGGGCGGAGAAATCCGCCTGTTCTTTGCGGAGTAACAGCAAATTAGGGCCGATGGCGGCATTGGCGGCGGCCTGGTTGCCGGATGCGGCTGATTTCAGGCGGGCTTGCGCCATGGCGAGCGTGCTTTGGGAATCAACCAAGGCGGCGGCGATGCGGCTGGCGGTTTCGGCTGACAATGTGCCTTGCATGCCAGTGACCACGCCGGCGGTGGCGCGGGCGGCGGCTAGTTTGGTTTCGGTGACGGCAAGGTCTGATTGCACATCGGCTTCGCGCGATTGCAGCCAGGTTTGCGAGTCTTGCAGGTTTTTGAAGGCATTGTCGCGGGTGGTGGTGAGGTAGAGTTGGATGGCGAGGTTGGCGGCGGCGGCGGATAAAGCGGGGTCTGTGCTGGTGAAGGAGATGTTGAGCAGGCGGGAATTGGGGGGGATGGTGACGGTAAGCGCCTTGGCGGCGGCAAGCGCGATATGGTCCGGGTCCTGGGGGGTGGTTGTGGGCCAGTACCAAGCCGGGGGCGGGTTAAATTCGGGGCGGGTGGCGAGGTTGAGTTGGCTGGCGAGGCTGCGCAAAGCAGGCAGGCTGGTGATGACGGCGCTTTGACTCGCGATCAGCGCATCAGCATCCTGCGCGCTGGCGGCAATGCCGGGGGCTGGCGCGGGTGCGTTGTAGATGAGCACGCCGGTGGCGGTGTAGCTGGCCGGCGTGAGGGCCAGCACCAGTGCGGCGATCAGCGGCAGGGCACAGCTGGTGGCGATGATAAGGCGTAGATGGCGGCGGAGCATGATGAGCTGCTCCGGCAATGGGGTGGCCTGAACCGGCGGGGCGGTTAGGCTGAGGCTCATGATGGTGGGGGCGCTGCCATGCGGTAGCGGTAGCAAATTTTAAGGGATAGTCAACTTTAGGTGGATTTTTAGGTTAGGTCTTTAAGGTTTAGGGAGGTCCGGCCAACCAAAGGCTGGTAACGGACCTAAAATAAGTTCGAGAGAATGACAGCGGTTCGATTCAAAATGGCTCGAGATAGGCGTTGCGCTGCAAAGTCCGCATTGCACCCTGCTTACTCCGGCCATGCCGGAACCCAGGGTCTGGCGCCTTGGTGTTCGCGGTCGGTTTCTATGCGGGGGCCGGTGTTGGTCAGCCAAATCGCGATGGCGCCTTGCTGGTAGGTGGAGAGGCGGTCGAGGATGATGCGGCCGGGGGCGTCGCAGGTGCCGCGTAGCATCAAAGGGGAGATGATGAGCGGGGTGTCTGGGCAGGGGCTGGGGGCGGCGAGGATGAGGGCCACCGGGGGGGTGGTTGTGACGCTGCAAATATCATCAGGGCACAGGCTGGTATCGAGCGGTGCGAACGTCTCGCCGGGCCAGACTTGTTGCCATTGTTGTAGGGTGAAGCTGGTGGCTTTGGGTTCTCGTAACAGCAGCGGGCCGGTTGGGGTTCGGATGGCGATGAGTTTGGCATCAGGCGAGATGAGCATGTCGGGTGGCTTGGCGGCAGCGTAGATAAGGCAGAAGGCGGCCATCGCGATAAGGCCCACCAAACGTAATGGGCTGCGCCATAGGCACAGCCACGTGAGGCCACCGGCAAAACATAAAATGGCCAGGCCCGGCATGGGGGGGACGCGCAGCATCGCATCCGGCCAGGTGGCGATTTGGGCGGTGATCCAGACGATGATGGCAAGGCCCCAGCCCATGGGAATGAGGGCGAGGTAAGCAAGATTGAGCGGCATGAGCACGAGTGCGGCAAGGCCGAGCGGCATGACCCATAACGCCGTGAGGGGGACGGCGATGAGGTTGGCGGCGATCCAATAAGGTTGCACCTGCTGAAACTGGTAGGCGGCAAACGGCATGGAGGCCGCACCGGCGAGCAGGCTGGTATAGAATAGCCCGGCGAGATGGGCGGCGAGGCGTTTGAAATGCGAGGTGCCCTCATGCAAGTTGCCGAACCAATGTGAAACCGCGGCGTAGCCCGAGATGAGGGCGAGGACGGCAGAGAAGCTCATTTGGAAGCTCACGCCGATGATGGCCTCCGGCGTGGTGAGGAGAATGGCCAAGGCAGCAAGTGCGAGGCCGCGCAGTGAGATGGCGCGTCGGCCCGCGATGATGCCGGCGGTGACCAGGCCGGCCATGGCGAGGCTGCGCAGGATGGGCAGATGCGCCCCGGTGAGGATGGCGTAGCCTGCCCCGGCGGCAAGCGCTGTGAGGGCCGCCATGGGTTTGATGGGCAGATGCAGTGCCAGACGCTCATGCCGGGTGAGTAGCCAACGGGAGAGCGCAAAAAACAGCCCCATGACGATGCCCACATGCAGACCTGCCACCGCAAGCAAATGCGCGAGGCCAGCGCTGATGAAGTTCTGGTGTTCCGTGGCGGGGAGTTGGGATTGCAAGCCAGTGAGGAGTGTGACGGCGATGCTGCCCGTTTCAATGGGCAGCACATTCATGATGCTGCTGGCGATGGCTTCGCGCAGCCCCCTCACCTTTTCATTCCAGGAATCCGGTGCTGGCGCGGCGGAGACGGAGATGGGGCCGATGGCGAAGCCGGACGCGCCGAGGCCGGAGAAATAGGCGTCGCGCGTGGAATCCCAGCCGCCTGGGTAGGCGGGGCGGTCTGGTTTGAACAGGATGGCGCGTAGTGTCACGGCATCGCCGGGGATTAAGGGCGTATTCTGCTTCAAATTCAGTTTAATGTGCAAAGCGCGTGGCAATGGCGGGCCGGTTTGGAATTGTACGGGGAAGAGTGTGAGGCGGCGGCCGGTGGGGAGATCGTCAATTGCCGCGATGCTGCCGGTAAGCGATGCCACGCCGAGGGGGACATCGAGCAAAGGTGGCAGGCTGGCGGTGCGCCATTCGGCACGTGCGAAGCCGAGCGAGGCCGCGAGCGCCAGGGCAGCGAGGAAGCGCGTGGGCGGAAAGCGCCAGCCGGTGGTTAGCGCAATCAGGCTGGTGAGGGTGGCGGCAATGCCGAGCCAAAGTGGGGGTTCGGTTTTTAGGTTGAAATAAATCAGGATGGCGGTTCCGGTGGCGACCGGTAGAAGCAGGATGAATCGGCCACGCTCGGCGTCTATCCAGTCTGCGATGGCGCTCACAACTACCTCCGGTTGTGAGTGGATAGCAGGTGGGGAGGTTTCAGGCCAGAGTTTAGGGTGCTACAGGCGGGCCATGACAATACGCACGCGCTTTGCCCCTAGCCCCACCGGATTGCTGCATATTGGCGGCGCCCGGACGGCCCTGTTTAACTTTCTGTTTGCCCGCCACCATGGCGGGGAATTTCTGCTGCGGATCGAGGATACCGATAAGGCGCGCTCGACCGAGGCGGCCGTGCAGGTGATTCTGGATGGGCTGGAATGGTTGGGGCTGAAGGCGGATGCGCCGCCGGTGTTTCAGTCCACCAGGGAGGCGCGGCATGTGGAAGTGGCGCGGGAGTTACTGGCAGCCGGGCGGGCTTATGAATGTTATTGCACGCCCGACGAGCTGCGCGAGATGCGCGAGACAGCCCAGGCGGAAGGCCGCCCGCCACGCTATGACGGGCGCTGGCGTGACCGTGACCCGGCAACCGCGCCAGCCGGCGTGAAGCCCGCGATACGGCTGAAAGCGCCGCGGGAGGGCGCGACCGTGGTGGAAGATTTGGTGCAGGGCACTGTAACGGTTGGAAATGGCGAGCTGGATGATATGATCATTCTACGCTCCGATGGCACGCCGACTTACCTGCACGCGGTGGTGGTGGATGACCATGATATGAAAATCTCTCATGTGATCCGGGGGGATGACCATTTAACCAATACGTTCCGGCAAATTCAGATTTATAATGCGATGGGCTGGGATTTACCGAAATTTGCGCATATTCCGCTGATCCATGGGGCGGATGGCGCCAAGCTTTCCAAGCGCCATGGAGCGGTGAGTATTCTGGAATTCCGTGAGCAAGGGTTTTTGCCAGAAGCACTTTGCAATTATTTGTTGCGGCTGGGCTGGGGGCATGGGGATTCGGAGTTTTTGAGCCGCGATGAGCAGGTGAAGTTGTTTGACCTGGATGGCGTGGGGCGGGCGGCGAGCCGGATGGATTATGCGAAATTGACGCACCTGAATGGCATGTGGCTGCGCGGTGCAGATGATGCGCGGCTGACTGATGATGTGGCGGCACGCTTGCCTGCGCAATGTGGCGTTGAGGTGACCGAAGCGGTGCGGGCGACCTTGTTGAACCTGATGCCAGGGTTAAAGGAGCGCGCCAAAACTTTGCAGGAACTGACAGCATCTTCGGCATTTTTGGCACGGCGTGTGCCACTGCCCTTTGAGCCGAAAGCGGAAGCTTTACTGACCGCCGAGGCGCGGGCGATGCTGGGGCGGTTGCTGCCGAACTTGGCAGCGACTGATTTTTCAGTTGCAGAACTTGATGCTGCACTCAGGCGTTTTGCCGAGGCTGAAGGGTTGAAGCTGGGACAGGTGGCGCAGCCGCTGCGCGCCGCACTGACCGGCAGCACGATGAGCCCGGGGATTGACGCCACGTTAGTGGCGTTGGGACGCGCGGAAAGTTTGCAGAGGTTGCAGGCGGTAATTTAGAAGATTGCTGCAATGGCAAGGGTTTTTAGAGGAAGAAGATTCCCGCTTTCGCGGGAATGACGAGAGTGTCGCGGGAATGACGAAGGGGTGCCGTTGTGACGAAGGGGCCAAGGACTGACGAGAGTGTCGCGAGACCGACGGGTTAGCGCGGGACGACGCCCTGACGAGGGTTAGAAATTCGCGAGCGTGCAGACGCTACCGATGGCGCTGACTTCGCCGCAGAATTTGGCGGCGTCCGACTTGCTGGTAAAGCTGCCCGTGCGTAACCGGTAATAGGTTTTGCCGTGCACGACAGCACTTTCAATGTTGGCGGTTTTGTCGCTGAACAGAGATGGGTTGGCGCTGGATAATTTATCCCACTTGCTCTGCGCCTGATCCTGCGATGGCAGAGCACCAAGCTGCACCTGGTAAGTACCGGGGGACGCTGCGAAAACCGTGGTGGCGACCGCGTTAGAGTCAGCGCTTGTGGGTGCGGGCGGCGGCGTTGCGGCGGCAGCATCGGGTGGCGGGGACGGCACTGCGACGGATTGCGCAACAGCGGTCTTTATGTCGGCTGGTTTGCTGTCATCGGGTTTGGCATCTGGCGTGGCCACAGCCATGCCAGCCGAAGATGCGGGCGGTGTGGGAGTTGGGCTGGAAGCATCAGCGGCCGAAGCACCGGCAGTCTTTGTATCGGATGCCGCAGGTGCTGCCGCCGGCGCCAGAGGCTGTGGCGCGGATGTGGACAATGGTGCAGCAGCCACCGGCGCGGTTGGAACCGAGGCGGCTGTTGGCGGCGGTGGCGAGGTATCATCCGCCAGCGGTGGTTGGACACTACTGATAATGGTTCTGAACCCAGCGATGGCTTTGTCCACATCATCAGAGGTGAGATCGATGCTCAATACGTGGCGGGCCTCGGCGATTTGCCCGGTGGCAACCAAAGCGACCGCATAATCCTCGCGAATTTTTGGCGTCGCGGTCTGGGACGTGGCAAGTGGGCCAAGATATTGCAAAGCATCCTGTCCGTTGCCAGACATAGCCAGCGAGAGGCCCAGGTTGGTTTCAGCCGCAATGTTACCAGGTTCGGCCACCAGAGCCTTGCGGTACGGCTCCACCGCACCTGCGAAATTGCCTTGCAGGTCACGCGCGATACCAAGATCGTTAAAGGCCGCCGCGTTGCCCGGGTCATCCTGGACCGCCAGGACCAAAGCCTGCTCGGCGCTGCGCGGGTCTGTCTTGATCAGGCAGCGCCCCATGCCGGTTTCTGCCGCTGATGATTTCGGGTCGTTCTTCAAGGCCAGACTATAGGCTGCCTCTGCCGCAGGGCAACGGCCGAGGGCGTAGTAAGCATCACCTTCATGGATGAGCGCATCGATATTGTTGGGGTCGTTCTTCAGTGCTGACTGGCTGACCGAGAGCGCCAAGCTTGGGTCACCCCCTGCGATTGCCGCGTCAGCAACATTCAGCGTATTGGATGAACTGCTGGCGAACGAGTTTACCTGAACCGGAGATGGCTGCGCGCAAGCACTGAGAAGGCCGGCCGCGGCGGGGATAAGGATGCGGATTTTCATGTTTGCCTTCTTACTTCGATGCAGCCAGAGTCGCCATAACATTAATCATCGCGGGGCCAGCCACGATCAAAAATACGCATGGCAGAATAAATAGAATCATCGGAATTGTCATTAATGTTGGCAACTTCCCTGCGCGTTCTTCAAACTTTACCAATGCTTCCTGCCGCAATTCAGCCGACAAGCTGCGTAATGCCTGCGTTAACGGTGTGCCGTATTGTAGTGATTGCGTTAGAGTCGTGGCAAGGCGTTTTAACACGTCTAGCCCGGTTCTTTGCCCCAAAAAATCCATCGCGCGCCGCATGTCTGAACCGATCTGCATTTCTTGCGAGGTTTGGCTAAGTTCCATCGCCAAAGCGGGGTTGAGCGTGGTCATTTCTTGCGCAACACGCGCCAAGCCTGCCTCCAACGCAAGCCCCGCATCTGCGCAGATTACCAACATGTCAAGCGCATCAGGAACACCGGCCTCGACTTTTTTTAAATGGGATTTACGGATGCTGGTCGCGATATATTCGGGCGCCAGCAGGCCGACGATAACGCCACCAGCGATCTTCAGGATCGTGAACATCGGCGTTACGAAGACATGTTGCAGGACGACATAGACAATCATCGGCAAAGTTATGGCTGATAGTAATTTTGTGCCGATGAATAGGCCGAGACCACGGCCACCTCTAAAGCCGATCGCTTCGAGTGTCGCTGTCATTTCGACAAGAGTATGACGTGATAGTAGGCCGCTGCGCGCTATGAAAAAGCCCACACTAGAGACAAGCTGAACAACAGATAGACGGCTCGGCTTGCCATCCTCAACAAGCTGGTCGGAACCGACCGTGACATATTGCAGCCGGTTGGAGAGCCTGTCCTTGCGCGTGACCTCAGCGAACATCACCACGCCAAGTGCCGCAACACCGAAAAACAATACAATGACAATTGCAAATATGAAGACGATCGACATGGCGAATTATTTCAAAACATTATTGATCATGAACTGAATGGTGCCCATGCCAATTCCCATCAGCAACAAGGCGCCGCCCAAGCAAGCATGACCGCTGGGGGTAAAAAATAGTAATTCGATGTAGGAACGATTCATAAAAAACAGCGCGCCGCCGGTTAGAAAGGGCAACACCGCAAGGATCAGCGCACTCGTCCGCGCCTCCGACGTCAGCGCCAAACCACGCGCCTTTAAGCCAACACGCTTACGAATCACTTCGGCTAAGGTTTCGAGTGTTTGGGTAATCGCACCGCCGGAGCGTAATTGCAGTGTGATGGCTGTTGCAAAGAATTGGTACTCAGTGAGCTTAATGCGTACCGACAAATCACGTAATGCCACATCGATCGGAATACCGATCGCCACCTTATCGGCCAATATGATGAATTCTGCTTTGGTTGGTTCAGGTGAGTCCCGTGAGACAGTCCGCAATGCCTCCCCCATCGGGATGCCGACGCGGACACACCGAACGATCGTGCCAAGCGCGTCTGGAAATTGCGCTAATAATTTGGCGTTGCGCTTGTTGTTGAACCAAATAAAAATCAATTTGGTTATGACGAACCAGGCTGCCGGTAAACCGACCAGCATAAAGAAGGTGGCAAAACCCAGCGACAAAATTGCCAGTTCGGTCACTAAAAATGCCAGGAAGAGCGATATTGGCGGCACCAACCACCATTTTATCGGGTAAGCATCAGCCTGCTGCAGATCGACGCCGATAATGCCCGCAGCCTGGGCTTTGACGATCTCGGTCCGCGAGACGGTCTTGGCGAGCGTTATATTTTCGTCTTGCACAACCAGTTGCTTGGCTGTGTCGTTGGTTGCAACAGAAATCCGCGCTTCGAATTTCTCTTTGCGGTTAAGCGAGCTCATAACAGAGCTAAATGTAACGGCAGCCAACGCGAGTAAAACGAAAACGAAAACGAAGATAACAATAACCAGGCCGCTCATTACGTCATATCTTCAAGCGCGTGCGCCCAGGCGCGGTCCAACCCGTAATATTGCAAACGTTCATAGAAGGTGGAGCGGATTTTGCTGATCTTGTAACGGCCAACGACCTTACCGGTGGGCGTTTCACCGGTGACTTCAAATTTGAAAATATCGTTCAGCAATTGGGTTTCCCCCTCCATGCCGGCGATTTCTGTTACCTGGGTCACGCGGCGGCTACCGTCGCGCTGGCGTTCCACCTGAACGATGATATTCACGGCTGCCACCACCTGAGTGCGGATGGCTTTGGGCGTCAGCCCCATGCTGGACATTTGCACCATGTTTTCGATACGCGAGAGAGCATCGCGCGTATTATTGGCGTGGATGGTGGACATTGAACCGTCATGGCCGGTGTTCATGGCCTGCAACATGTCAAACGCTTCGGCACCGCGGACCTCACCGATGATGATGCGGTCAGGACGCATACGCAGTGCGTTACGCACCAGGTCGCGGGCATTGACTTCGCCCTTGCCTTCAAGGCTGGCCGGACGCGTTTCTAGCCGCACCACATGGGGCTGCTGCAATTGCAATTCCGCAGCGTCTTCCACGGTTACCACGCGCTCGGCAATGTCGATAAAACGGCTCATCGCGTTCATCATGGTGGTTTTACCAGAGCCGGTACCACCAGAGACAATGATATTCAGCCGGCAGCGCGCAGCGATTTCAAGGACTCTGGCGATGGCGGGCGTTAAAGAGCCGAAGGCAATCAGCTTGTCGAAATCGATTGGCTTTTTGCTGAATTTACGAATGGAAAGTGCCGGCCCGTCAATGGAGAGGGGCGGAAGAATGATGTTGACACGCGAACCGTCTTTTAAACGGGCATCGACCATTGGGCTCGATTCATCAACGCGGCGACCAACTGAGGCAGCGATGCGCTGGCAGATATTGGTTAAATGTGCCCAATCACGGAACCGAACCGGCACCTGCACTAATTTACCGCCGCGTTCAACGAAGGTTTTGTCTGGCCCATTCACCATGATGTCGTTGATCGTCTCATCGAGCAGCAAGGGCTCGAGCGGGCCGAGGCCCAACATGTCGTCAACGAGCTCGGTTGCTAATTGGCGCTGTTCACGGCCGTTTAAATGGACCCGGCGTTCTGTTGCGAGGTCTGAGATCAGACGCTCAACCTCGACCAGAAGCCGCTCTGGGTGCAAGGCTGCGACCGCTGTTGCATCCATTTTGGCAAGGCATTGGGCGCGCAATTCCGTGATATCTGCGCGGGTGGTGACCGATGCCGCGTTTGCCGCAGCCGCGACAACAGCGGCAGCGGCTGCGTTCTGTTCATTTGTTAAAATCGAAGTCTGAGCGTTGGTTGAAACAGCAGGTTCGGTAGGCATCACCGGCAAAGGTACCGATGTCATCACGTCAATTCCATCATTACGCCGGCGACCAAACACCGGCATACTGGAATCGTTCATGAAAGCCCGCCCAGTTTCGTGGATTTGAAGACATTCGCCATCGAGGCCAGTGCACTGACCGGCTCGTTGGCGGTCAGGCCATCCTCACGGCCTCCGACAAAGCCGATTTCGCGGCCGAGATCGATGATCGCCTGGCGGAATGGGCCACGCTCGGTGACCGCCGGTTCACCAAAGCTGGCACTCTCATTGAGCTGCTTAGGCATATCCGGGATCACAACGTCGATTTTCACCTTCAGCGCGTCTTCAATCTGTTTGCGGGTCAGCCCACCCGGGCGGCCTTGGCGGCTGAGCACGATGGTGGGGGATTGCGGCTGCCAAGGACCATTCGGCAGGCCCATCAGGCGCAGCGTATCACGCACCGAAGCGAGCGAGGGGTCCATGACGATGACGCGGTGGTGGGAGTATTCCAGCAGGTCACGGTTGGCCGGCATCGGCAAGAACGGCACATCCATGACCACAAAGTTATAGCGGCCCCGCAGCGTTTCGATGAGACGCTGGGCGGCCCCTTTCGCGTAATTTAGCGGCTCGTTGAGTTTTTCCTCGCTCGCTAAAACATGCAGACGCTCTGATACTGGCTGGGCAGCACGTTCTACGAAAAGCGGGTCAATACGGTCTGGGGTTTCCAGCGCCATACGCAGGCCGGGACCGGTTTTGCCACCGAGCAGCAACGCGCCCGAGCCCATATGCAGGTCGGATTCCACGAACACCGTGTGGCGCTTGGACATCACGCCCAAATACCATGCCAGATTGCCGGCAATGGTGGTGGTACCGACACCGCCGCGGGCACCGATTAACGAAATGACACGGCCGCCGCGCGCAGCGTCCGCGCCGATTGTTTTGCGGGTGATGAGTGGTGCGAAATGCCGCCCAACGGCCTCACGCGTGATCGGCTTACAGATATACTCCATCACGCCCATGCCGCGGGTGATGTGGCGGTAGAAATCCACGTCATCCGTATCGCCGATTACCAGCACGCGCACGCCGGGTTCAACCACGTCGGACAATTCGCCAAGGGCGCTCAGCGGTTGGTCGTCACCAGAAATATCAACGATCAGCACTTCCGGCGTGGTAAGCTTTGCCATGGCCTGAATGGCAGTGCGGATTGTGCCGCGCCGAATATCCATACCATTTGCCACGAGGTCGCCTAACCCGTCCCGCATGACCTGTTCGGTCTGGGCGTCTCCCAAAAATGCCAGTACCGTTAGCCGGTCTGGCCGAGCCCCGGCACTTCCAGTCGACATGCGATAAGATTCCTGGTTCATAAAACTAACCCTCTCAAACCGACCTAGGCGAATTCTGCGTCGGCATCACTAATTACCTGTTCCAGAAGAAAACGTAATATCTTTAGGCGGCTTCTGCAAACCTGAAGCTGTGCCCCCCCCGAGCGCGACATCCACCCCGGCCGCAGCCGCAACCCCATTTGACTGACTTTCGCCATGTCCTTGAAAAAGCTCAGTTTTATCAGCCGTTTGCGTGGCCAAATTCTCACGCGGCGCAGAATTCATAGACCATTGGCCCGGATTTTGAAACGGGTCGCTGTAACAACCGGTCAGCCCAACACATAAAATTGCAGCCAAAGCCGCAAAAATTTTCGGAATTTTCAACTTATGCGACATCATTGCACCACAAATCCTGCATCGCCGGGGATTGCGGCATTTTTATAGACGGCACCGTTATCCCGCAAAAGTAAAATCCGCTGCATATCATTCGGGGGCGTCCAACCATCATCAGGGCTGGCGAGCAGCCCTGGATTATTGACCGGATTGACCAGATAGGGCGTAACGGTAATGACCAATTCCTGCTGTTCGCGCTGAAAACTATCGCCGCGGAACAAAGCCCCAAGGACCGGGACCTCACCGAGCCCAGGCACGGCGTTGTCGGTCTGATTGGTGTTATCGGCAAGCAAACCGGCGATCGCCATGCCTTCCCCGCTGCCGAGGATAACCGTGGTGGAGGCGGCTTGCACTGTTAAAGCTGGAATCACGAGCGCGGAGGAGCCTGTTGTCTGGGTCACCGAATTGGCCGAGCTGAGCTGGCTTAATTGCGGTGAAACTTGCAGCGAGATCCGGCCATCCGAAAATACGGTCGGTGTGAAGGATAGCTGCACGCCGTAATTTTTGAACGTCACGGATACCGCAGTGTTAGTGCCGGTACCGGATTGCGAAACAGGCACCGGAAACTGTCCGCCGACCAGGAAGTTCGCCTGCGTGCCACTTAATGTTGTTAATGTCGGCTCGGCGACGATGTGGGCCAGATTGTCCGACGCCAAGGCGTCGATCACCCCCTCGAACGATCCGTGTGGAAACGACACGCCGACGCCGTAAGTTCCGGGGGACGTGCCCGAAATTGTCGGCGCCGCTGTACCAGTTTGAGTGATGGCACCGGCTAAAAAGAACTTCCCAATCCGTAGTGATGAAGACCCAATTTGAGACCAATCAATACCGAACTGACGCGTTACGCTGCGGCTCATGTAAGCGATGCGAACTTTTAATTCGACTTGGATTGGTTCCTTGACCTGCAGGTCGTTGGTTACGGTCCCGGTGGGACTGATCAGCTTGGCTTGTCCCATCACTTGGCTAGCTTGTTCGGGCGTTTGCACGGTACCACGCACGATCATGCCACCTGGCTCCCCCTCGGCAGTGACATGGGCACCACTCCCCGTAAGGCCGGCCTGACCCGCAACGCGGTCTGACGCAAAATGCGACGGACCGACCGTGACGGCATATTGCGCGACCGTGTTGCCGTTTGCGTCAGTTGCGATGACGTTGGTTTCGCCGAGACCTTTGCCGAACATAAATAGCGAGGTGGGGCTAGCGGGCCGAACTTCAACGACTGAGGGGTCGGCGGCAAAAATGCTCGCAACCGGATGTGGCAACCGCACGATCCGGCCAGAGCCCATGCTTAGTGATAAACCACCTGATACAGGCTTCGGCACGGCAGCTGCCTGGGCGGGGGGCGCCGCGGAGGGCTGCGTTTCGGGCTGTGCCGCCGGCTGCAAATTTACATCCTGCTGGGCCCGTGCGCCGCCAGGCACAGAGCTGGCAAGGCCGACGACCAGCAAACCAGCCAATGGCCGACGAAACAAACGAGACTGCATACGCCCTGAGCTTGGCATTAGAACTTAAACTCCTGATCTGAGCCACTACCGCCGATAACCGTTACGTGCGAGGCCGCCACGCCGGGTACGGCTGCATGATCATTATTAAGGGCTGGGGAAACCTGCCCGGCATAAACAGGCGCATTGTCTGCCGCCGCCTTGATCGCGGCCGCCTTCGCGCCGGGGGTGGTTTCCGCCGAATGAACAACCAGCGACAGCGGGCCAAGCTTGGTTGCAACCGCGGTGCGTGCGGCCTGGTCGGGCGTGACTTCAAGCGTCACGGTGGTGGCTGGCGCCTGGGACTTTCCGTTATTGGCAACCTGTCCGCCTTGCACAAGCTGCTGGCCGGTCGCAATCACGCGGATGTCGCGCATCACAACTTCGGCCACAATACGTTGACCCAACGGAACGCTGGGATCGTCGAGCGTCTCCGTCAGGAGGAGGTCAACATGATCGCCCGGCCAGATTAAACCGGCCGCACCGGAGATGGCATCCACGCCAACGGTTGTGGCCACCATGCCCGGCGCGAGCACCGCAGCCAAAAACCCATGATCGCCTGGGTGGATCACCTGCCCATCCAAAATCGGCGCGCCTGGGCTGATGGCGGTACGGGTCATGGCGCCGATCAACGCCGAACGATTCTCTGGTGTATCGAGGCTGGCACCGGGTGGCACGGCGTTCGCCAGCACTGTAGCGCTGCGAATATCGCTGGGCTGCAATAAGCTCCCAGCCTCTTCAAGCCCGGCAGCCACGAGGATCTGCTGGGTCGGGGCAACTGAACCAAGGCTTCCGGCGACCTGCTTGGATTGGTTCGAGGATGATTGGTTCATCATCGACACGCCGAAAATTGAAACCGCGATGAGGGCGATGACCAGAACCAAAAAGAGGGCGAGCTTAGCAACCATATTTCACCTAAGCCTGAATAGAAAACGGAACGAGTGATGAAATGGCGCCAGCCGATATGGCGACCGCATAAGGCAGCGGGCCCTTACGTGCGATCCGCCACATTTCGGCGCGCCAGACCCGTGACACGAAATTTTGTGACCTGGCGACCGGCCCGACGCGCCGCCAACCGGACCGGACTGCGCGCAATTTGCTGACTGGCCGCCACAAAGCCAGATACACCACGCCCAAAGCACCGCCGATGAGCAAGACATGCAGGAAAAACATCAGCTCGGCCTGCCATTGCGGTGGAATGAGCAGCACTGTCGCCGCCCAGAGTTTGACATCGCCGCCGCCCATGACACCGAAAAACCAAATGGCGAAGAGAACGATAAATGTGATGCCAGCAATCACTGCCGCACCGCGCAAAGAATGGTCCGCAATCCGCACCGCAACGCCCAGCAACAGCACGCAGCCAGAGAGCCAGTTTGGCACGGTGCGCGCTATTACGTCATGCAGAGCTGCATAACATAGCAGGCACATCGCCCCTAAGATCAGGCCATCCTTAACCATCGATTGCAGTCTCTCTTCCTTATTCGCGCTGTAGTCACACCTACGTTATACACGGTAACATTTATTAACAATGCCTTGTAACGAAAACCTAAAATATATCTAATCTAAAAAATCAAAACAAAACGTGAATTCTGCGTAATAACGATGAATAATTTCAGATTTCGTAAGAGCGTGTCCTGAAAACACGAACGACCGGAGGATTTCTCCCCCGGCCGCCGCAAAATCAAGCTAAGCTTAAGTGAAACTTAGACGGCGGTTGCAACCGCGTTGAAGGTCTTGCTGATGTTTGTGCCGAGGGTGGACACGGCAGTGATAATGACAACGGCGATCAAAGCAGCGATCAGAGCATATTCGATCGCGGTCACGGCGCGCTTGTCGAACTTCAGGGACAGAGCGGTACGGATATATTGGGCCAACATTTGGAGATCCTTTCTGAGAAAAATTTAATGACGACAAAAACGAGTAAATCTAGACTACTACGCCCCAGTTAAACAAGTTTAATTGTTTTTCCACGACGGCAACCCGACCTGAGGGCTGATCTTCTTTACACGAAAACCAAGTTACATTGTCAAATAATCTTATCGCGCTAGGCCATTGAGATTTTTGAAAACTTTGGTGTTTATTCCCACTCAAATCGAATATTTTATATTTTTAAAATAATATCTCATTTTATTAGATTTTGATTTTTTTACAGATTGTACAGGCGCTGCAAAATTGATATTTATCTAGGGCGTGTGGTCATTTGAGCCAGATTGCTGTTGCGGCGAGGTGAATGCCGGCGAGGAAGCTTCGGGCGGTTTTGTCGTATCGCGTTGCGATGGCGC
>NCAT01000061.1 GCA_002255575.1 Acidocella sp. 20-57-95 | reverse complement strand
GTTCAGGATAGGCAGAATGATCAGATCGGCAAACAGGAACGACACCACGCCGCCAAAGCTGATTCCCCCGTTCCAAAGCACCGCCGCCAGCGGGACATTGCCCACCGAGCACACGAAGGACACAACTGCGACGAGCGGGCCAATGAGCGGCCCCACGAGCTTAGCCGCCAGCGGATGACGCACCAGGAAAAAAGCCTGCCAGAAGCCGTTTGGCACCCAGGCTGCCAGGGCACCGGAGATAAGCAAACCCAGCGCGATATCGGTCCAGACACTTGCCCAATCCATCACGTAAAAATGGCTGATCGCGGTCAGACCCTTTGGCGAAAGGGCGCGGGCCACGATGTTCCCGGCACCTGAGACCGACATATCCATGCCGGCATGGCCTTCCATTCGACCCTGCCGGTTTTGCTCGGCTTGGGTACGCGCCTCGGCCACCCGGCTTTTGGTCATGGCCGTGCGCAGCATCAGCACCAAGAGGACAATCATGATTGGGCCGCCGGTGAATTCGGCTAGGGTAAATTGCCATCCCATTAGCACGGCGAGAATGATACCAAGCTCAAGCACAAGATTGGTGGAGGCAAATTGAAATGCCATGGCAGCTTTGAAATCACCGCCTTTCTTGAAGATCGACCGGGCAAGCGCCACTGCCGCATACGAGCAGGAGGAAGATGCGGCACCCAACGCACTCGCCAGCAAAATGGTTTTCGGCTTTGAATCCGGCAGCAGGCGGCTCATCTCGCCTTTGCTCACGACGGCTTGCACAACGCCGGAAAGCAAAAACCCCAAAATTAATGCCCACAAAATCTCCCACCCCATGGCAAAGGCGAAGGACAATGCGTTTGCCAATGCAGCAATCATAAGCAAACGGAGAATCTCGCGTTATCGGTCAAATGTATCATCAAAAAATGCTCTTCATTCTCACCAAGGCCGCCCCCGACACGATCAAAGGTCGAATGGGGCTTTCCCCGTGGGAAGGTCAATTGCTCAAGATAAATAATTCAATCGGCTTGACCTTCCCATTATTGGAAGCCCCATATCGTTCATCAGGTAGATAGTTCGACTTTGGAGGTATTATGCTAGAGTTAAAAGTTAACGGCATGAATTGCGGACATTGCGTACGGACAATTAAGGCAGCTGTCGAACGCGTTGCGCCCGGAGCCATTGTAAATATCGACCTGAAGAAAGGTAAGGTTACTATCACTCGCGACCAAACCCTAGATTCAGAAAAAATGGCTCAAGCCATTTCTGATGAAGGCTATCAGGTAGCATCATTGGTCTGAAATAGTATGCCACGATAGAATTTTTCAGGGGAATGTAATGAAATTTGCTCTACTCGCCGTGATCATGTGCAGTTTCGCTGCTGCCATTTCCTCTCCCGCGCTTGGAGCGACCGGAACGGCAGATGATCCGGCCCTTGCCGCCGTAATCACTGGACCGCAGCGCACGCCTGCCTTTGAAGCGCGAGATAAATATCGCCACCCTCTACAAACCCTGGAGTTTTTCGGAATTCGGCCCGACATGACCGTCGTTGAGGTGTTGCCAGGTACCGGCTGGTTTACCGAAATTCTGGCGCCCTACCTAAAAGACCATGGCCAACTGATTGAAGCCACCGAGCCACTATCCAGTGCAGATCCCTATGCCCGTAAAATGGCCACGATGTTTCAAAAGAAACTTTCATCTGATCCACAAGTTTATAAAAACGTCCTTGTCACGCCCTTCGATCCCCCAAATTATATGCCGCTTGGCGCCCCAAACTCAGCCGATATGGTTCTAACTTTTGATAATCTCCACGATCTAGTCTATTTAAACACTCATAGGGAAGTATCGGATTTGGAGATGCAGGCTTTCCTGAGATCAGCCTACCAGACTTTGAAACCTGGCGGCGTTCTGGGAATTGTTGAGCACCGGGCCAAGCCCGGCAGTGATGTGTCGAACACAATAGCCGCGGGGCGCATACCGGAAGCATATATGATCCTACAGGCCAAAAAGGCAGGTTTCCAACTCGCGGCAACTTCCGAGATAAATGCCAATCCTAAGGACGATAACACCTACCCTGTTTGGTATTTGCCTCCCACCCTAGCACAGGGCGATAAACACCGTGAAAAATACATGGCCATCGGAGAGAGCGATGCGATGACTTTGCGCTTTGTAAAGCCGAACCTTTAATGGCCGGTTCGGGAGGATATAATGGACGGAAATTGTGAGAATAAAACGATGAAGCTGTCTCGACGCACCGCTTTAGCCCTGCCACTAATTGGCCTCAGCCGCCCCGCCTTCGCGTCAAATGTTCGACCGCTTGCCATGGTTATGAACTCCGGCGAAGCCTCGATTAGCCTGATCGATATGGATACCCACCAGGTTATTTCCACGGTGCCCACCCTTCGTGAGCCGAGCCACTGGGCGCTTTCGCCGGATCGCTCCAAACTGTATATTGCGGATGCTAGTGGCAATTCCCTTTTTATTTTGGACCCGCTTACCGGGGCATCGCTTGGACATAAAGTTACAGCCGATCCGTATCAATTGGGTTACACGCCAGATCAGAAATATTTGGTAGTTAATGCTTTACGGCTAAACTACGTCGATATTTACGACGCTTCGACGCTTGATCTTGTAAAGCGCTTTGCGCCGGGATCAATGCCAAGCCATTTGGACTTCTCACCAGATTCTAAATGGAGCTTCAATTCGTGCCAAGGAGGCAACATTCTAGCGTCATTTGACCTCGGCATCATGACCACAAGATGGATTGCGAAAGTTGGCCCTACGCCCGCCGGTGTCTTATGGCACAATAATAAAATCTTAGTTTGTATCATGGGAAGCGATCATATTGCTGAAGTTGACCCTATGTC
>NCAT01000001.1:231068-231815 GCA_002255575.1 Acidocella sp. 20-57-95 | reverse complement strand
TGCGGATGGATAGCTACGCGTTCAGCTAACGCCGCGTCCCGCCTGCACGAATTGCCGCAGCGCGTCGGCCATATGGTTGATGATGGTCGGCCAGTCACCGCGCTGGGTTTGGCGGAACAAACGGTGGTGCGGGTACCAAGGCGTGTCGTTACGGTTGATCAGCCAGCGCCAGTCCGGCACAAAAGGCAGCATCACCCAGGCCGGGCGACCGAGCGCACCGGCTAGATGCGTGGGCGAGGAATCGACCGAGATCAGCAAATCCGTCAGGCAGAAAATCGCGGCGGTATCGTCGAAGTCGCGGATCTCATCGCTGAGAGACATCATCGACATGCCGGGCGGTGTATTATTCGCCTGTGCCGCCGCCGGGCCTTTCTGGATGGGTAGAAAATGCGCGCCAGTATGGGCAAGCGGTGCCAGCATATCAAGCGTGATCGAGCGGTTGGCATCATTCGGGTGCACCGGCCGGCCCGCCCAGGCCAGGGTCACCAGCGGGCGGGGCAAGCCGGCCAGACGGCGGCGCCAATGGTCAAGACGTTCCGGGTCTGGCTGCAAATATGGGATGGGGCCGGGCAGATCGGTCAGCTGCAACCCCAGCGCCATCGGCAGGCTCATCATTTCGCAATGAATATCGAATGTCGGCGGCAATGTGCCGCGCCCGGTGACCGCAAATTCTGGCAGGCTGCGGCGCGCCAGGCCCAATGTTTCCTGGTTCACCTCCACAATCACCCGGGCCTGGCTGCGGCGGGC
>NCAT01000001.1:0-231023 GCA_002255575.1 Acidocella sp. 20-57-95 | reverse complement strand
GCGGTCAGGTCGCCCGGGTTATGCTCCACCAGCATCAGTTGTATCTGCCGTACCTCGCCGATTTTGCCTTGCCGCCGTAATGCCACCGCCAATTGCCGCCAAAGCGGAATTGGTCCGACACCGTTGGCGAGGTATGGCCGCAGCAGCGCCTCGGCCTCTTCGGGCTTGTCCGTGACAATCAGATTATGGGCTTGGACCTGAATCGCTTCCAGATTCATGCGGGTTGAATATCCAAGGCTTTCAAGAGCGGGCCGAGTTGCTCGGCATGTTTGCGCCAGCGGCCTGAAGAGGATTTATAAACCGGCCGGCGCACCTGGTTCACACTGGCGGTGCGCACCGTGCGCTTGGTTTCATAGAAATTCAGGCAGGCCGGGTCCCAAGGCAAGCCGATGAAATCCAACATCCGCCTGGCTTGGCCTTCCAAATCTTCCACCATCGCTTCGTAGTCCACATCGAGGAAGAAATCCTTCGGCAACACCTCGCCCCAATAGGCGGTGAGTTTTTGGTAGTCGCGGTGGAAGGTACCAAGCTCGGTCAGGTCGTAGGTGAAAGATTGCTCGGCGGTGAATAATTTGCTGTAGCAGGATAGGCACGTATCAACCGGGTCGCGGCGCGAATGAATAATATGCGCGTTCGGTAGTATCAGCCGGATCAACCCGGCATAAGCGAAATTGATCGGCATTTTATCAACCACATAGGGCTTGCCGTTGGCGAGCTTGGTGATGTCGGCAATATAACGCTCGCCAAGCTCTTTTAAGGTCGCGGGCGAAAGATTGGCTGCATCACGCGGGTAATTGCCAATCTGATTAATGATCGACTGAATATTACCAAGCTCCCCGGCGCCATGAATGGAGGGATGCGAGGCTAATACCTGCTCGGTCAATGTGGTACCCGAGCGCGGCATGCCGAGCACGAAAATCGGCATGGTGGAGGTTGCGCCTTGACCTTCACGTTCCTTGAGGAAAGCTGGTGAAAATACCTCAGCGATCTCTTGCATCCAGGCGGTGGTATTGGCGGGATCGTACTCGATGCTCTGGCGTTTCATTTGGTTGCCAGCATTGAGATGCGCGAAGGCTTGTTTGGAATCACCGATATCTAGATAGGCTTTGCCGAGCGCAAAATGCAGCAGCATTTTATCATTTTGGGATGTATTTGACTGGTTGTTCAGCATTGCCGTCATCGTGGCAATCGCCGGGTCATCCTTGGTGAATTTGTGCAAATCCGCGCTGTTGAACCAGGCCATGGCGGAGTTGGGGAATAAGCTGGAAGCATGGTCAAAGGCGGCCCGGGCTTGCTCACTCTCACCTTGTTCCATGAACAAAATGGCGCGGTTGATAAGCGCTTGTTCCACCGCCGTGCCGGGCAGTTTGGCGGCTTTATCATAGGCAGCCAGAGCCGCTTCAGTACGGCCCAAAGCCTGCAATATCTGGCCATGGGCGTTATGGGCCTCGGCATTTTCAGGGGCGGCGGCGATCGCACGGTCGGCGGCATCTAAAGCCGCTTCCAACTGGTCCAGCTTCTTCAAGGTCAAAGCCCTGGAGGCCAATCCCACGGCATGTTGCGGGGCAAAACTCAGCAGTGCGTCCAGCCAGCGCAGCGCCTCACCATGGCGGTTGCGGGCGGTCTCTACCCCCGCGAGGTTGATATAGGCATCGGCAAAGCGCGGGTTCAGTTCAATCGCGCGGCGCGCATGTTCGGCGGCTTTATCATACTCGCCCTGGGAGGATAGCAGATTGGAAAGGTTACTGTGCGGCTCGGCGTAGTTCGGCTTCAGTGAGAGCGCGCGCTGCCAGTTGCGCTCGGCCTGCGTCAACTCACCCAAGCGTTTGCAGGTGTTACCGAGATTATTATACGCCTCGGCATTATGGGGTTGCAGCGTCAGCACGCGCTCTAGGCAGCGTTTGCTTTCCTCGTACTGGCCAGATTCCTGCAAGATGATGCCGAGGTTATTCCACGCACCGGGCTGGGTAGTGTCCATCTGCACAGCGCGGCGAGCGTGGGTTTCACCTTCCGCCAGCAAGCCGCGCTGGCGGCACATTTCGGCCAGGTTGGATGAATAAACCGCGGGTGCCCTTGGTGCCATACAGGCTTGGCGCAGGTTCGCGATAGCGGCGTCCAGGTTGCCATAGGCGTGTGCCATTAGCCCCAGCAGGTGCAGAGCGTCCGGGTGGCCCGGCCAAGCGGCCAGCACGCGCTGGCAGAGCATCTCAGCAATGTCGGCCTGCCCGGCATTCCAATGCGCGTTGGCACGTTGTAGCGCTTCGGGAATTGAGAGATTTTCCTGGGCGGGGGCGGTTGGGTTGCGGGTCATACTCATCATTCACTGCTGGGGCGGAACCAATCTCCGCACTTAAATTCATATTGCCTTAAAGACAATCATGAGACCAGCCGCGCCGGGCAGGTTAATGGTGCAGCCGTGCGCGCGGAGGCACGCGGGTAAGGCGGGCGGCCAATTGCAGGCTGGCTGGCCAGGCTTGCATCAGTTTGAACAAAACCCCCTGTGAAAGCGGGGCGCTGGCAGCGCGGTACAGCCAGCCGGCGCGGTGGATCTGGCTGGTAATATCGTGTGATAGGCGCTGGTGATAGGCGGCGGCGGTTTCCCCGGCCAGGAACATGCTGGCGGCGCGGGCCGCACTATGCAGGGCGATTGCCATGCCGTCCCCGGTAAAAGACGGGATCACACCGGCTTGGTCGCCCAGCCGAAAAATATCCGGGTGGTCGGCGGCAAGCGGATGGTGGATGTAGCCGTACGGCACCCGGTAGATGGTAAGTGGTTGGTCCAGTAATTCGGTGGCCCCCGGCAAAATGCGGGCGAGGTAGGGGCTATCGAGACACAAATCCGCCAGCAGGGCGGGCCATTTGCCGGCAGTCTTTTGCACCCGCGCCCGGCTGGTGAGCAGGCAAAGATTGGCCTGATCATGTTCCACCATTTGTAGCCCGGCATAGCCGTCTTTGAATAGGATGAGTGCGATTTTGCCAGCCAAAGCGGCTTGTGCGGGGTTGGACAGTTGGAAATACATTTTATAGCCCACCAGATCATCGGGCGGTGAGGCATCCCGCCGCAGCCCGCGCACTTCATGTTTTCCGGTGGCGAGAAACAAGGTTCTGGCGTCCATCGCGGGCTGATTGGTGAGTTCGAGTGAAATTTCGCGCGCAGCAACAACTTTACTGATATTACGCCCGCGCAGAACTGTGGCACCACAACCCGCGGCGTGCGCGAGCAAAGCCTCATCGAGCGCGTAACGGGTAATCCCCAGCCCTTCGAAAGGCAGCTTTGTGGTGATAATACCAGCGCCGCAGGCGAGGTCCAAAGCCGTAATTTTATGGCCACCCAGGCTACCGACATCAAACCCGATCCGCGCCAGAGAGGCCTGCGCTTCACTACTTAAAAACTCACCGCAAATTTTATGGGTGGGGCCGGTTTCGCGTTCAATCAGGGTGACGTTTTTGCCGGCGCGTGCCAAATCCGCGGCCGCGGCGGCACCGGCCAAGCCACCACCGGCGATGACCACATCGGCAATCATTTGATCCGGCTCACCCCGTAGCGGAACAATAAATGCCAGGAGATTTTTGCATCAATCCCGGCCGCCTTCAGGTAGCGTTGCCAGTCAGCTTTAGTGAAACTACGGGCGACTGAAATCGTACCGTCGTAACGCACAATGCGGTGCCACCCGAATACGCGGCAGAGGAGGCGAAACCCGTAATAGGGGATCACATGCCGGTGCAAATCCGCAATGTGCCAGCCACGCAAAGCCGTTTTATCCATCCAGCCAAGCAGTTTGATAATATCAGCATCGGTTAGATGATGCGTGAATTGCGAGGTAACGATAAAATCCGGTGCCACCGGCGGGGTGAAATTGAAGACATTGGCGGTGTGATAGGTAATCGGTTGCCCAGCACATGTTGCAGCACGGGCGGCTTCGGCACTGCGGGCGTTTAAATCGACCCCCGATAATTGCACCACGAAGCCGCGTTTTTCGGCCCAGGCGGCAATCGCACGCAGTAAGTCACCATGACCGAAAGCAAGGTCGAGCACGGCAATATTGGTGCCTTGCTGCCAACCTTTCGTGGCCTCTTGCAAAAATTCAATGGTGGCGCGGTGGGTGAGGGTGATGCGGTTCACGCTTGCCAAATCGCGCAGGCAGGCATTGTAATCTGCCAGCGGCAGATCCTCCGCATCCATCAGTTCCGGCAGGTCCGCTCGAACGGACAAATCCATTAATTCAGCCTCGTGAAGCGGAAGGTTTCCGCCACCATGCCGGGGCCGAACGCCATCGCCAGGCCGCGCTTCTCGCCATCTGCCTGGCGCAGCATTGCGGCCAAGGCGAACATGATGGTGGCGGAGGACATATTGCCATGGTTGCACAGAATATCACGGGATATGGCAAGTGCATCGGGCGAAAGATTGAGGCCGGTTTCCACCGCGTCCAGCACCGAGCGGCCACCACCATGGATCGCCCACAGATCAATCGCCTGGGTGCCTTCACCACGCAGCAAACCGTCGGCATCGGCGCGCAGCGCTTGGGTAATTTTACCCGGCACCTGGCCAGAGAGATGCATAATAAACCCCTGGTCGCCGATATGCCAGGTAATGCAATCCTCGCTCTCAGGGATCAAATGGGCGCGGAAATCACCGAGCGCAAACCCGGTTGGCTCGGCCGTCACCAACGCCGCACTGGCACCATCACCAAATAGCAGAAACGACAATGCAGTTTGCACATCATCGGTTTCTTGTAGGTGTAGCGTCGAGAGTTCCAGATTAACCACCAGCACGCGGGCGGCCGGGTCGGCCAGCACGGCATCGCGCGCAATCCGCAGCGCCGGAACAGCCGCACAGCACCCCATGAAGCCAACCAAAGACCGTTGTAAATCAGTGCGCAGCCCAAGCCGCTTGGCAAGCAACTGGTCCAGCCCCGGCGCCACAAAGCCAGTGCAGGACGCCACCACCAGATGGGTGATGCTGGCGGCTTCGCCCTTCAACTGTAATGCAGCGACTGCTTGTTCGGCCAAAGCCGGGGCGTGTTCTTCATAAAGCTGCATGCGGGTCGCGGTGCTGGGGTAAGCCCCGCGCCGGTAAAACCCACCCGGCGGCGCATCAGCTGCCACCAAGCCTTCCGGTGCTAACACCGAATAGCGGTGCGCGATGCCGGAGCGGTTGGCCATCCGGCTAAATAACTGCCGCGGCCGGCCTTCCGGCAGCGAGATCGCCATGAAATTCAGAAAAGCAGCATGAACATCATGGGCCGGGACAGCCGTGCCAATGCGGTTTATATGAGCGACAGTCAAACGGCCAATCCCAACATGGTTACATCATTTAACTGCGATGTTTTTGCGCGCAGACAAGCGAAACTTCGCGAGAGTCGCACCGATGTGAAGTGATTAGGCTGATTTCCCCCGAATATCGTTGATAATTCCGGAAAAATCTGTGCCGCCTTGGCCGGATTCAACAAATTGCTGAAAAATTTCGGTGGCATGCTGGCCAAGGGCGGTGGTGGCCCCGGCGGAAGCCGCGGCTTCTTGGCTAAGTAGCAAATCCTTCAGCATCAAAGCCGCCGCGAAACCTGGCTTGTAGGCGTTATTGGCGGGGCTGGCGGGCACCGGGCCGGGCACCGGGCAATAGCTGGTGAGCGACCAGCATTGGCCCGATGAGGTGGACGCCACATCATAAAGCGCCTGGTGCGAGAGGCCGAGTTTTTCGGCCAGCACAAAGGCTTCGCCAACGGCGATCATCGAAATGCCCAGAATCATGTTGTTGCAAATTTTGGCGGCCTGCCCAGCCCCGGCGCCGCCGCAATGCACAATTTTTTTGCCCATCGCTGCCAAAATGGGCTGGGCTTTGGCAAACACGTCCTCGCTACCACCCACCATGAAGGTGAGCGTGCCCGCCGCCGCCCCGCCCACGCCCCCTGAAACCGGCGCATCGGCAGACAACATACCAGCGGCTTCCGCCTGCTCATGCGCAATCCGTGCACTTGCGACATCAATGGTCGAGCTATCAATCAGCAAGGTTCCAGGCTTGGCTTTGGCTAAGATGGTTTGATAGGCTTCCAGGACCAATTTGCCGTTCGGCAGCATGGTGATGATAATATCCACATCGTCCACCGCGCCTACAGCATCCACCCGCAAGCCCGCCGCCGTTGCAGCCGCAACCGCGGCAGGGAAAATATCATGCCCGGTGACATCATGCCCGGCTTTGGCGAGGTTCAGCGCCATTGGTAAACCCATATTGCCAAGGCCAATGAATCCGATTTTTGCCATTATTTGTCTCCCCCTAATACATGCCGCGAAATGATTAGCCGCATAATCTCGTTGGTGCCTTCCAGAATTTGGTGCACTCGCAAATCCCGCACGATTTTCTCAATGCCATAATCCGCCAAATACCCGTAGCCACCATGAATTTGCAGCGCGTGGTTCGCAATTTCAAAACCGGCATCTGTCGCAAAGCGTTTTGCCATCGCGCACAGGGATGTCGCGTTTGCATCGCCATGATCTAACGCGGTTGCGGCCTGCCATAGCAGCAGCCGTGCCGCCTCAAGTTCGGTTGCCATATCCGCAATGCGAAACTGCAACGCCTGGAAGGACCCGATATTTTTGCCAAATGCCTGGCGCTCGGCCACATATTTCACGGTTTTATCCAACGCCGCTTGCGCACCGCCTAATGACGCAGCGCCGATATTTATCCGCCCGCCATCCAGCCCCGCCATCGCGATTTTAAAACCGCTGCCTTCCTCGCCCAGCAAATTGGCGGCGGGGATATGAACATCCTCCATAATTACCTGCCGCGTCGGCTGTGCGTTCCAGCCCATTTTATGTTCATTCGGCCCAAACGACAGACCCTTGGTACCGGCCTCAATTAAAAACGCCGAGATACCAGACGCACCCAACCCGCCGGAACGCGCCATCACCACATACATATCCGAAACGCCGGCACCGGAGATAAATTGCTTCACCCCATTCAACACATACTCATCACCATGGCGCATCGCCTTGGTGCGCAACGAAGCTGCATCCGAGCCCGCCGAAGGCTCAGTTAAGCAATAGCTCGCCAAATGTTCCATGCTGCAAAGCTTCGGTAAATACCGCGCCCGCTGCGCCTCCGTCCCGTACCGGTCAATCATCCCGGCCACCATGTTATGGATCGAGATATACGCCGAAACCGTCGGGCACCCCATCGCCAACGCCTCGATGATCAGCGCCGCATCCAATCGCGATAAACCAGACCCGCCATGCGCCTCGGAGACATAAATCCCGCCCATCCCCAGCCCCGCCGCCTCGCGCATCACCTTGACCGGGAAAAATTTCTCGCGGTCCCATTCAACCGCCATCGGTGCCAACCGCTCCGCCGCAAACGCCGCCGCCATCTCCCGAATCGCCACCTGGTCCTCACCAAGTGTGAAACACAGGCCACCAGATTTTGTCATCGCATCCATGGTTGTGGGCCTCCGCTGGTTTTTAGGGACCAAGGCCAGGGGCTCTGCCCCTGGACCCCGCTAAGGGCACAGCCCTTAGAACCGATTAGGTTTAAGAAAGGGGGCCGTCCGCGGATGTTTCAACATCAATGAACGGCCCCCTTTCTTAAACCTTATAAATGGATTCCAAGGCTGAGCCTTTGGTGGGGGTTCTAGGGGGCAAAGCCCCCTAGTCTTACCCTTAAAGCCAGTGAAGCCTATTCCATGGTTGGGATGACAAAGCTGGCGCCGTCTTTCACACCGGAGGGCCAGCGCGAGGTGACGGTTTTGGTTTTGGTATAGAAGCGGATGGAGTCCGGGCCGTGCTGGTTGAGATCGCCGAAGCCGGAGCGTTTCCAGCCACCGAAGGTGTGGTAGGCGATTGGCACGGGGATGGGAACGTTCACGCCGACCATGCCCACTTGCACGCGGTTGCAGAAATCGCGGGCGGCATCGCCGTCGCGGGTGAAGATAGCAACGCCGTTGCCGTATTCATGCTCGTTCGGCAGGCGGAGAGCTTCTTCGTAGGATTTGGCGCGGACGACCGAGAGGACCGGCCCGAAGATTTCGTCTTTATAAATTTTCATGTCGGGGGTGACATTGTCGAACAGGCAGCCACCGATGAAGAAGCCATTCTCATAGCCCTGCATTTTGAAATTCCGGCCATCGACCGCGAGTGTGGCACCTTCGGCGACGCCTTGGTCGATATAGGAGCGCACGCGGTTGAGGGCGGCTTTGGTCACCAGCGGGCCGTAATCAGCGCCGGAATCGGTGGAGAGGCCAATTTTGAGGGCCTCGACGCGGGGGATGAGTTTTTTCATCAGCGTATTGGCGGTGGCTTCGCCGACCGGCACGGCGACTGAGATGGCCATGCAGCGTTCGCCGGCGGAGCCGTAGCCAGCACCGATCAGGGCATCGACAGCCTGGTCCATGTCGGCATCCGGCATGATGAGCATGTGGTTTTTGGCGCCGCCGAAGCAATGGGCGCGCTTACCGTACTGGGCGGCGGTGGCGTAGATATAATTGGCGATATCGGATGAGCCGACAAAGCCGATGGCAGAGACGCGCGGGTCGTGCAGCAGGGCGTCAACCGCCACCTTGTCGCCGTTGACCACATTGAAAATGCCTGGCGGGCCACCGGCTTCGATGAACAATTCAGCCAGACGCAGCGGGCAGGATGGGTCACGTTCGGAGGGTTTCAGAATGAAAGCGTTGCCACAAGCGATGGCCGGTGCGGCCTTCCAAAGCGGGATCATCGCCGGGAAGTTGAACGGGGTAATGCCCGCCACCACGCCGAGCGGCTGGTGCATGGAATAGACATCGATGCCGGTACCGGCGGCATCAGAATATTCGCCCTTCAGCAGATGCGGGATGCCGATGGCAAATTCCAGCACTTCGACACCGCGTTGGATGTCACCTTTGGCGTCCGGGATAGTCTTGCCATGCTCGGAGGAGATCAGCCGGGCGAGTTCTTCAACATTCTTGTTAATCAGATCGAGGAATTTCATGAGAATACGGGCGCGGCGCTGTGGGTTCATGGCAGCCCAGGCTGGCTGTGCGGCAGCGGCATTGGCGATGACCGCATGCACTTCGGCTTCGCTGGCGAGCGGTGCCAGTGCCTGTACGGCACCGGTGTTGGGGTCAAACACATCGGCAAAACGGCCAGATGTGCCAGCGACGGTTTTCCCGCCAATGAAATGGTGCAGTTCACGCGACATATTTGTTTCCTCAGAGATATTGATGATAGCAAAACAAGCGATAATTTTCTTAAGCACGAATGCGCGGATACGGCTAGCGCACCGCCGTCGCGTATCAGTCTTTTAGCGTTTTCACCATGGCGGCGGCCAGGAGCGGGTTTTCGTTTGCCAGACCGTTGACCACGCCTTCGCGGTCGGCTCTGGAACGGTTTTGGGTGAGCTTACGTTTGCCCTCCAGCCGGCTGATGTGAAGCACCAGACCCACGATGCCTTTCAGTTGCGATGCGATATACTCATCCGGTGCATCTGATACCGCCCATGGTTTGGCGCGCGGCTGTTCGTAGCGTTCTGTCAGTTGCGTGACGATTTTTAGGATATTCTCAGGTTCTGTGATGATTTCGAGTTTGCCATAAGCGTGCACGGCCTCGTAATTCCAGGTTGGCACCACTTTGCCATGCTCCTGCTTGGCCGGGTACCAGGAGGGGCTGATATAGCCATCGGTGGCCGTGAAAATCGCCAGGGACTCTATATCCGGGTTTAGCGTTTTCCAATGCGGGTTGGCCCGGGCGAAATGGCCGATCAGCGTATCACCGCGCAACGTAAGTGGTAGATGCGTCGCGATCATGCCGGGCCCATCGCCTTTGGTGGCTGAGATAATAATCGGCAAGGAGGCTGCCTGCATAATCGCCTGTAGTTCCTCGGGGCGGTCTTCATTGAAAGCGGGCGGTATATACATCGACTGGTCCGGTTAGTGCGGCAATGTGGTTTCGAATTTGATAATGCTATCTGCCACATCGCGCCAGCGCGGTTCCAGCATCATCATGTGCGACATTTCGGGAAACATTACAGGCTCTGTTTTGTAGGTTTTGGCGGTTACGGCCACCGCATCGGGTGGCACCAGATGGTCGTGCCCGGCGCCTAGCACGAATATCGGCGTGGTAATCTGGGCGGTATCGCGAATGCCGCGCGTCATCATGGAGGCTACAGCGCGGTAGCTCTCGGCTTGGATATTGCTGAGATATTGGTCCATCGAGCGGTCTTCCGGGCCGCGCGAGAACATCTGGTAGCGCAGATTATCAAGTTCGCTGCTGCTGGTCGCAACGGTTTGGTTGATGCCGGCGCGAATGGCGCTGAAAGGCTGCGAGAGGAAGTTTTTGAATAATTGTGCAAAAATCGGTTTTGGTGAAGCTGAGGCCAGCAATACGGCGCCACGGGCGCTTTGTTTGGCCAGGTAGGCTTGGGTGACGAAACCGCCCATCGAATGGCCGATGATCAGCGGGTTATCGAGTGTTTCCACAACCGATTTTAAGTCGCGCACGTAATCGCCGATTGAAAAGCTGTTGATCATGGCATGGCCTTCACTGGCACCATGGCCGCGCAGGCTAAAGGCCACGGCATCGTACCCGTGCCTCGCAAAATACGGCATGAAAAAGGGCTGCCAATACCAGTGCCAGCACCAGGCACCGTGCAAAAACAGCACGGTGCCGCGCTTGGTGCCGCGTGCCTGTTGGGTGATGATGTCCAGCTTCATGGCTGAACTATAAGCCGAAGCATCATGGGCGCTACGCGCAACGCCCACGATGGCGAAATTTAGCGATTGACCGCCCCCATCGCCGCTGCCGCGTAGCGGGTGCCGGCAGTGACGCCCGGGGCGAATTTGGCGGCCAGCTTGGCCAGTTCCTCAGCGGTTAGCTTCACATTTACCGCTTCGATGTTTTGGGTGAGATATTTGCGGCGTTTGGTGCCGGGGATAGGAACAATATCATCGCCCTGCGCCAACACCCAGGCGAGTGCCACTTGCGCAGCCGGGATTTTTTTAGCGGCGGCAATTTCCTCAATGGTCGCCACCAGCGCGATATTATGGGTGAAATTTTCGCCTTGAAAGCGCGGATTGTTTTTGCGGAAGTCACCGTCAGGCAAATCTGCCTCGGTCTTGAAGCTGCCGGTGAGGAAGCCGCGGCCGAGTGGGCTGTAAGGCACCAGGCCAATGCCAAGCTCTCGTAAAGTTGGCAGAATTTCGGCTTCCAGGTCGCGGGTCCAGAGCGAGAATTCGCTTTGCAAAGCGGTGATCGGGTGTACCGCATGGGCGCGGCGAATGGTGGCGGCGCTGGCTTCTGAAAGCCCCAGATAACGTACCTTGCCGGCTTTGATCAGCCCGGCCATTGCGCCGACCGTGTCCTCAATTGGCACATTCGGGTCAACACGATGCTGGTAATAAAGGTCGATCACCTCAATCCCCAGCCGTTGCAACGAGAGATCACAGGCTTTCACCACATAATCCGGGTGGCCATTCACGCCGCGCATGGCGCCATCGGCGCTGCGGATATTCCCAAATTTGGTGGCGATGATCAGCTTCTCGCGCTTGCCCTTAATGGCCCCACCGAGCAGCGTTTCATTGGCACCAAGGCCATACATATCGGCCGTATCGATGAAATTCACCCCGGCATCGATGGCGGCGTGGATGGTGGCAACGGATTCGACATCATCGCGCCCCGCATAAAAATCCGACATGCCCATGCAGCCCAGCCCGATCGCCGAAACCGTGAGGGCGGCATTGTTGGAACCCAGTGTGCGCTGCTGCATATGCGTATCCTTCATAAGTAATTGAGTGGTCGGGATATGGGTTGTCGCCCAAGCGGCTGCAACCCGAGGTTCAAACTGATACGGCGGCCACTGCCATGGCATGGCTGAATTGGTCGGGCGGCAGATAGGCGCTCAGAATTTCCTCTGGTGTGCCATCTGCCTTGACCCGTCCGCGATCCATCCAGATCACCCGGTTGCACCATTGCATAATGATCACCGGCGAATGCGTGGATAACACCAGTATTTCCGCCCCCCGCACCATGGTTTCCAGGCGGTGGCGGGCTTTGGTCATGAAGCTGGCATCGCCGGCCAGAATCCACTCATCCATCAGCAATATTTGCGGCTTCATGGCGGTGGCGAGCGCGAAACCCAACCGAACCACCATGCCTGAGCTATATGTGCGCACCGGCAATTCCAGGAACTGGCTAAGCTCGGAGAATGTTGCCACATCGGCCTGCAACTGGGCGATCTGTGACGGGGTTAGCCCATTAAAGAGCCCACGCAGCATGATGTTCTCGCGCCCGGTCAATTCCGGGTTCATCCCCTGGCCGGGGTCCAGCAAGGCGGTGACGGCGCCTTGGGTGGCGATATCGCCACTGAAAGGTTCATAAATCCCGGCCATGCAGCGCAGCAAGGTGGTTTTACCAGCCCCGTTGGCACCGATCAGCCCCAGCCGATCACCGGATTTCAGGTCGATCGACACATGGCGTAGTGCTTCAACCACCGGGCGGTGGTGAGAATCTTCCTTGATCCGCCCGGATGCCACGGCAAACAAAGTCTTTTTCAGGCTACGGCTCTCCGCATGGTAAAGCGGGAAATCGACCGAAACATTTTGGATGGAAATATGCGCCATCGCTAAATCCAATAAGTGACGCGCGGGCGAAAGCGCATGAACACATAAGATGCCGCAAGGACAAGTAAGGTCGAATAGCCAAGTGCGATCATCCAGATTGTGCCTGAAATTGGGGTGTTCAGTAACGGAGCGCGGATGATATCCAGCAAATCGAACATCGGATTCCAAGTCTCCAGAAATATCCGGCCGCGATGCTGAATCAAAGCCGGGCTCCAGATGACCGGCGTGACGAAAAACGCAATCTGCATAACGCTGGTCACGATCGGCGGTACGTCACGAAAACGGGCACAGAACACACCAAGGATTAGGCAGGTGGCGAACGCGTCGATCATCCACAAGGCGAACGCCGGAATTTCCAAAAATATATATTTCCCGGGCAGCAGCCGCATAATGGCAAATACCAGAACCACCACCAGGATATTATGGCCGAGCACGAACACATTGCGGATCACCACCCGGGCGGCATGCATGGAAAGCGGCATGCGCATGGCCCGCAGCATCGCTTCCTGTCCCGTAAAACACAGACAGCCTTCGGCTACGATCGTTGATAAAAACGTCCAGAGCACCAATGACAGTGAGATAAAGGGTAGAAAATCTGTCAGCGAAATGTGAAATAGCTGGGAATATAAAAATCCCAGCGCGACAATCATCACGGCAGTCGACAGGGTCAGCCAAAGCGGGCCGAGAACCGAGCCGCGATAGCGCAGGCGGATATCAAAAACACTCAAAGTCCAGACCAGCCGCCAGAGCGAAATTGTCTGGCTAATATCTGCCAGCGCCATCGCCGCACGCTGCGCGAATGACCTGTTGGCAGAAACCAACTGGTAAGAAGCTGGCAAAGGAGCAGGTTCGGGGCTGGGCGTATCGGTCATGCTGGTGCGATAGCTGATCGCTCAGGCCGCTTCAATTCAGCTATTCGCGATGCCTTCAATTTTGCTTCACCACATCGGTTGTATCGCCCGCGATGACCGCGACATGGTCGCCTGGCTGCAAGTTGCTGGCCGGTCCTGCTTGGATTGTTGAAACGGCACTGCCATCGCCCTTTCGGATCACGATTTCAGTGAGCGGTGCCGGTTGCGGTGCCATCTTTTGGTTGAGTGCCGCCAAAACATTGTTAATACCAAGTGCATTATTGCTCACCGGCCGGACCGAAGCGACCACCCCGGTGAGCGTGTAACCAGTCGGTTGCGGCACTGCGGTGACCGCGACCGGTGCAGGGGCCGCGCAGGCGCTTAACAAGCCGCACGCACAACCTAGCCTCAGAGCGGCAGCGCGGAACGAATTCACTTTCTAAATCTCCGGTAGTCCTGGTGCTGGGTAGCATTGAACAAGCACACCGCAAAGCCGGTGCCGAAATGCAAAAAGCCTGATCCGTGGTGCTGATTTTGATTGCACAAAATTCTGTTGTAGTTTAACCGGTTGTAGTCTGTGGCTAAGGTTGACTCTCAACTTAACCTGCCAAGCTTATGTTTCCCCCCCTGGAGGCCGTTGTGACCGTGCCAAGTTTTCATCGCGGGCGTTTTAAGTCAGGCTTACGGCTTTCCGTTAGCTTTGCAGGGCTGGCATTGCTGACCGCCTGCGCGGGCGGCGGCAAGGTCGCGCAGGGGCCGAGCACGGATTATTACCTCTCTCATGCGGCCGGCAATTATACCCCGCCGGGGCCAGCCAACGACCCGTGGGGGCCGTATATTGATATCGCCTCCCGCCGGTTTGATGTGCCGCAGGCTTGGATCCGCCAGGTCATGCATGTCGAATCAGGTGGCCAGGAATATATGGGCGGGCATCTTACCGTGTCCTCCGCCGGGGCGATTGGCCTGATGCAGCTGGAGCCGGAGACGTATCAGGAGATGGCGTCCCGCTATGCGCTGGGGCCCGACCCGTTCAACCCTTATGATAATATCATGGCCGGCACTGCCTATATTCATGAAATGTACGCGGTGTATGGGTCGCCTGGCTTCCTAGCGGCCTATAATGCCGGGCCGGGCCGGGTGGATGCGTACCAAAACTACCACCAGCCGCTGCCGCACGAGACCACTAATTACGTGGCAATGATCGCACCGCAGATCCAGGGCGTGTACCCGCAGAATCGCTCCTCGGCTGACCAGCTAGCCCTGAACACCATGCCGATGAGCTCCGGCAGCGGCGTTTTGCCTGCCGGTATGTCACCCGGCCCGCTACCTTCGCCGGACAGCCCGCCTTCACCGGTGGCACCCGTTGAAATGGCCTCGCTGGCGCCGCCGCCTTCAAATAATAACGATCAGTCCGGCGATGCACCGCAAGCCGTCCCGGTTCCGGCTGCCGCCCCGGTTTCGCATGGTTCTGGTTTTTCCCTCATCCCCTCGGCGATGGCCGATACGCCCCCGCCGCATATGGTGCTGCCGCCACCGGTTGAAGCTGCCCTACCGCCACCACCGCCGTCATTTGCGCCGGTGCATTACACGCCGCCACCGGTACATTACGCACAGCCCCATGCGCAGCCCACCGCACAGCCGGCAGTGGCCTATAGTTCAGGCAATAGTTCAGGCAGTGGTTGGGCGGTGCAGGTAGGTGCCTACAATACGGCCGACAAAGCCAAGGCGGCACTCGGGATCGCGGAGCTTTCCGCGGTGAAGACCTTAATGCACGGCAAGCCTGTGGTGGCATCCGTGCATAATGGTAACGGCACAGTCTATCGCGCCCGCTTTATCAACTTGCCGCACGAGCAGGCGGTTGATGCGTGCGCGCGGCTGGCAAGTGGGCCAACCGGCTGCAAGGTGCTCTCTCCGGACGCACAATCCTAATTGTGACTCACGCATAGAAAAAGCAGGCGTTTTGAGCGCCTGCCTTTTCGCCGCCCCAGGTCAACTGATTTAAGCTGCCAGAAAGTCCTTATAGGTTTCCAACAAGCCTTCTTGTTCCTTGATCATGGCCAGAGTTTCCTTGCGGCCCATCGGGTACAAGGTGGTTTTTATCTTGGCTGCCCAGGCTTGGGCCTCCGGTGATTTCGTCGCTGCCACCAAGGCGTGCGAGAGCTTGGCTGCAATTTCGTCCGGTAAATTCGGTGGGGCAGCCACCGTGCGGAACTGGAATAATTTGCCAAGGTTCGGCTGCCCCACTGAGGTTGCATCTTCAACCCCCGGCACCGGCGATTTCTCGTCAAACACGAACATCAAACGCATCAGCTTGGATTGTTCCATATTGGCGATCGAGGCGAGCGAATGCACAGTCACGTCCACATCACCGCGCGCCACCGCGATCATCGAGCTGACCGAGCCTTCATAGCCGCTGACAATGCTGACATTGAGCTTGAAAACGCCGGCGATGATCTTGCTGACCAGATAATCAGCCGAGGCCTTGCCCGAGGAGGACATTTTAATCACCCGCTGGGCCGATAATGCCTGTAAATCAGCGATGGTTTTAATCGGGCTGTTGGCTGCCACGGCCAGGCCCAAAGTGTCACGGCCAAGATTGGCAAGCCAGGTCATTTTATTCACATCAAAGCCCGGCTTCGGCTTCACGTGCAGCAGGCCGGGCAGGTTGGCGATGGCCATGTTATAGCCATCTGGCGCGTCTTGGCCGAGGGTGAAAATCGCTTCCGCGCCGGCGGCACCAGGTTGGTTGATCGGCACCACATTCACACCCAGGCTCTTGGTCAGAATGCCGCAAAATTCGCGCACATAGGAGTCAAAATCGCCGCCCGCAGCATAGGGGATAATAAAGTTAATCGGATGGTCTGGGAATTGTGCCGCAACCGCGCGGCCTCCCCCGGCCAGCAACAGGCCGGCTCCGGCGGCTAGGCCAAAACTCTCACGGCGGGTCGGTTTAGATAAAATGCTCATAATAGCTCCCAAGGCGCGTGCGTATTGCGCACAAAAGTTTTATTAATAATACATTCTCATAAGGTGAGCGGTACGTCAACGACCGAGCTTTTGTGGCATTCCATCTTCGCGCCCGGCAATTTCTGCCCCTGCTTCTGGCTGTAATTGCCAGAACGACACGACCGACAGCGCCGAGAATGCCCCCACCACCCAAAACGCTATTTTGAAGGCATGTAAGGTGAGATGGGCACCGCCATCGCCTGCCAACCCCAGCACCAAAGCCGCCAGGGCCACACCGCTAACTTGTGAGAGCCGCTGTGACATTTGGCTCATGCTGGTCGCATCGCGCATTTGAGTATTGTTTACATCGGCAAAGGCGATCGTGTTGGTGCAGGTCATTTGCAGCGCCCGGAACACGCCGCCGCCGAAAATGACCGCCATCATAAACCAGCGGGAGGTCGAGGTATCGAACATGCCGTATAAAATCATGAAGGCACCAGTGATCAGCCCATTCACGATCAGAATATTGCGGAACCCGAATTTCTTAATCACACGGCGCGTGATGGTTCGCACCCCAAAAGACCCGGCGGAAGAGATAAACGTGATGCTGCCCGATTGCAGGGGAGAATAGCCGAGCCCGATTTGCATCAGCAGTGGCAGCAGGAAAGGAATGGCGCCAAAGCCCAACCGGAAAATGCTGCCGCCGATCACGCTAATTCGGAATGTTTTCAAGCGGAATAAGCGTAAATCCAAAATCGGGTTACTCACCCGGCGGGAATAATGATAATAGACCACCAGCGTGGCGGTGCCGGCCAGCAACAGTAGCAACGGCCAAATATCACCGCTGAGTGCGCCCGAGAACGAATCCAGCCCCGCCATCAGGCAGCCGAATCCAAGACCAGTGAGGGCAAAGCCTGGCCAGTCGAATCGCTTCACTTCGGTGCGGTTGACGTCTTGGATAAACAGCAATGTGAGGATAATGCCCAGAATGCCGGCCGGCACGTTGATCCAGAAAATCCACCGCCACGAAAAAAAGCTCGTAATCGCACCGCCAAGCAGCGGGCCGGTGGCCGGACCCACGATGGCGGTCATGTTCATCAGCACCATCGCCGGGAGAAGTTCAGCCTTCTCAACGGAGCGCACAAGGATAAGCCGCCCAACCGGTACCATCATCGCCCCGCCGATCCCCTGCAGGACCCGCGCGGCGACCAAAGTGTCGATGCTGACCGATACGCCACATAAAATTGACCCGGTGGTGAATACTGCAATGGCGGTGCAAAACACCCGGCGTGGCCCGAATTTATCCGCCACCCAACCGCTGACCGGCAGAAAAATCGCCAGCGCCATCAGGTAGGATGTGATGGCCAGATGCAGCCGCAGCGCGCTCACACCAAGTGATTCTGCCATCGAGGGCAGGGAGGTGGCGAGTGCGGTGGAATCCATCTGCTGCATGAACAGCGCGCAGGCCACAATCAGCGGCACAATTTTCCGTGTCGGCAACGCCAAACCAAATCCTCCTTGATAGAGGATAGAGGATTTATGAGGGAAAGTAGAGTGACATACAATTTGTTACGCTTAGGCCGCTTTGCCGATCTGGCTCAAAATATCGCGCAGCCAACGCAGCCCGACATCGCTTGCCTGCTGGCGCGACCACATCATGGACATGCGCCAGGGGTGCATCGCGAGTGGTACCTGGTGAATTGCAAGGGCGGTTGATGGCGCAAATAAGTTTGCCGCACGGGTCCCGATGGTGGCGACCATGTCACTGCGGGGCAAAATGCTGGGCAGTACCAGAGCATGCGGGACGGTCAGCGCAATCCGCCGGGTCAAGCCTCGTTTGCCCAAGGCCTCATCCACCGCGCCGGTTGCGTCGCCGCGTTCAGTTACCAATAAATGCGGCATCGCGGTAAATGCCGCTAATGTCATGCCGTCTTGCAGGGCAGGATGATCTCGCCGGGCTAAACACACGAAATTTTCTTCAAAGAGCGGTTTTAAGGCCAGACGTTTGGGAGGGTTGGGGAATACGCCCAGCGCTAAATCCAACCGGCCGGTATCGAGCCATTCAGGGATCGCCCCTCTCTCCACAAACCGAAACCGCAAATCCACGCAAGGAGCCTCGCGCGCTACATAAGCCGCCAGATGCGGCAGAATTACCATCGCCGCATAATCACCGCCGCTGATGTTAAAAACCCGGCGCGAGGTTGACGCCTCAAATAATGCCGGCGGATTTATTGCGACGCGTAATTGCGCCAAGGCTTGGGAGATGGGAATTTGCAAGGCGGTCGCCCGCCGGGTTGGCAGCATCACCCGGCCAGAGCGAACAAATAAATCATCGCCGAACAACAGCCGCAGCCGCGCAAGATTGCTGCTCATGGCCGGTTGGCTCATGCCCAAATGCCGTGCCGCCTCCGACACGCTGCCAAATTCCATCAATGCCTCAAAGGCGACCATCAGGTTGAGGTCAATCTGCCGTAAATCCATAAAATGAATATACGATATTTGTTTCACTTATTGGAAATATTCCTCGCCAGCGACATTTCGGACGAATTCGCGTTCAAAACCCTGCAAAAGAGAGACCCTCATGGACATCCCCACCAGCGCCAACGTCGCCGTGCTTTTCCTGGATTTGCAGGAAGAGATCGTTAAAAATAGCCAGACTGTCACGCTGCCGCGTTTGACCCGCGCGGCCGGGGCGCTGGCAAAGCTTGCGGCTTTACATAAACTGCCAAGCTTGCTCTCCGCCGTGCCGCCGGGCGGGGCGTTCTTAGACGATGTTTTAGCCCCCTTGGGTCACCCCCAAGCCAGTATGCGGTACCAAACATCGGCATTCGCGGATGCCGGGCTGGTTGCCGCCCTGGCCGCCACGGGCCGGAAAATTCTGATCCTCTCGGGCGTTGCGAGTGAGATTGTGGTGCAGAGAACCGCGCTCGATGCGCTGGCCGCAGGCTACCAAGTGCATGTGGCGGTTGATGCGTGCGGCGGGATCAGCCCACGAACCGAGGATGCCGCATGGCGCCGAATTACCGCGGCTGGCGGGGTGACCACCTCCGTCACCACCTTGGCCGGCGAATTGGCCGGTGATTTTTCAACGCAACTGGGTGGGGCCACACTCGGTATCATGTACGAAACCATCAGCGGCTAAATGCTGGGCGGGTTTTCACAGGCGCAATCGCTGATCACGGCCATGATCAGCCCGGCATTGCTGATCGGCGCGTCAGCCTCGTTAATTGCCACCACCTTGATACGCCTGGCCCGCGTGATCGACCGGGTTCGCAAATTATCCGAACGCCCGGAACATATTGTCGAACATCATGAATTACGGCGATTTGAACGCCGCGCGATGCTGGCCGAAGGCGCGTTGCGTTGTTATTTCGTTGCAGTCGTATGTTTTGTTTTAAGCAGTTTTGCGGTGGCGGCGGATCATATGTCCGGCAACCAACTGAGCTGGCTGCCCGTTGCCGTTACGATTGGCGGTATGTGTATGATTGTGGCGGGCAGCGCTTTGATGCTGCGCGAATGCCGTCTCGCCACGGACCAGATACAGCATGAAATCGCCGTTTTAAGGTCTAGCACAGCGCCGTAACCGGTGCCTGAAACGGGCTTGCCTGCCTGTCAACCAAGCTTCACACTCCGTGCAAACAATAGCCTGGAGTGTCGATGCCGATCCACTACGAAACACTGATGAACCTACAGATCCCGGAGGTGCGCCAAACCATTAGCAAACGCGACGCCGCCTTATACGCGCTCTCTTGCGGGCTGGGGGCGGACCCGATGGATGAGGCGCAGCTCGACTATGTGGATTTCGACCGTACGATGAAAATCCTGCCATCCATGCCCGTTATCCTGGGCTACCCAACCGGCTTTATCGCCGACCCGCGCACCGGCATCGACCATGTGAAAGTGGTGCATGGCGAACAAATGGTCGCTTTGTTCGCCCCACTCCTGCCAGGCCAAGAGGTGATTGGGCGTAACCGCATCGCCAGCCTGATCGATAAAGGTGAAGGCCGAGGCGCCCTGATGGTAATGGAACGCGAAATCACCGACGCCAAAACCGGTGTGCATCTAGCCACCACCACCGCCACCATATTTCTACGCGGCGATGGCGGCTTCGGCGGCCCCGCAACCGGCACCACCCCAATTCTGCCCAAAACCCCTGACGGCCCGCCCGATATCACCATCGACCTGCCAACCCGCCCCGAACAAGCCCTGTATTACCGCTTCAATGGCGACGATAACCCCCTGCACGCCGCCCCGAAATTCGCCGCCCGCGCCGGCTTCCCACGCCCCATCCTGCACGGCCTCTGCACCTTCGGCGTCACCACCCACGCCCTGCTCAAAGCCATCAGCAACTACAACCCAACCCACCTCACCAAACTCGGCTGCCGCTTCTCCGCCCCCGTCTTCCCCGGTGAAACCATCCGAACCGAAATCTGGCACACCGGCCACTTCCGCGCCCGCGCCGTCGAACGCGACATCGTGGTGGTGGGCAATGGAGTGTTTGAGGTGAAGTAAAGGCCAGGGGCGCCGCCCCTGGACCCCGCTAAGGGCGCAGCCCTTAGAACCGACTAATTAAGGGTCAGAAAAGGGGGCCACCCATTGGTGTTGAAACACCAGCGAGTGGCCCCCTTTTCAGACCCCTAACTAATGGATTCCAAAGGCTCAGCCTTTGGCGGGGGTTCAGGGGGCAGCGCCCCCTGATCTTACTTCACCTCACACAGCTCCATTTGCCAGCATCACGTTGCGGACGGCGTCTTCGGTGACGTTGGCGTGGGTAAAGGCTTGGCCGATACCGTGGGTGAGGATGAAGGTTAGGGAGCCGCCGCGCATTTTCTTGTCTTGTTTCATGTGGGCGAGGAGATGTTCGGCCGGGAGGGCGTTGATGCGGGTTGGCAGGCCGACGGCGGCGAAATGGGCGGCGATGCGGCTGCTATCTTCTTGCGGGCAGAAGCCGAGATTGGCGGAGAGTTGGGTGGCGAGGATGATGCCGATGGCGACGGCTTCGCCGTGGAGTAAGCCGTTGCCGTAGCCGGTTTCGGCTTCCAAAGCGTGGCCGAATGTATGGCCGAGGTTCAGCAAAGCGCGGCCACCGTTTTTCTTTTCCTCGCGTTCGTCGTCGGCCACCACGGCGGCTTTGAACGCCACGGCGCGTTCAACGGCTTGCGCGAGAAGGGTGGCGTCACCGTTCAGCATCGCGGCACCGTTGGCTTCGCACCAGGCGTACAGGGTGGCATCCGCGATCAGCCCGGCTTTGACGATTTCGGCGTAGCCGGCGCGCCATTCGCGGATGGGCAAGCTGGCGAGGATTGAGGTATCGGCAAGCACCAGCCGGGGTTGGTGGAAGGCGCCGATGAGGTTTTTGCCGTGCGGAGAGTTGATGCCGGTTTTGCCGCCAACGCTGGAGTCCACTTGCGCCAGCAGCGTGGTGGGAATTTGAATGAAGGGCAGGCCACGCAGCGTAGCGGCGGCGGCGAAGCCGGCGAGATCGCCGATCACCCCACCGCCGAGTGCGATGATGGTGGTATGGCGGTCAACTTTGCGGCTGAGCAATTCGCTGACCACGAAGCTCCAAGTCTCAACATTTTTGGAAGCCTCGCCGGGTTTTACGCGCACCGTGTCATGGGCGATGCCAACCCGCTCCAGGCTTGTTTGCAGGGTGTGCAGATGCAGCGCGGCGACCGTCTCATCGGTGATGATGACCACCCGTGGCTGTGGGATGACCTTGTGCATCAAGGCACCGGCGCGGTTGAGTAAATCCGGCCCGATCAGAACCTCGTATTCGGTCTGGCTAAGCTTTACCGCCACCCGGCGCGGTTGCGCATAGGTGGCAATTTTATCGAGTACATTTTGGGTGGTCACGTCGGGAGGGTCCTCGGAGCCAGGGATGATAAGATCGGCCAGAGCATAGACCGGGCCGCGCACGGCCAATAGGCGCTGTAATATCTCGGCAGGGTCGCCGCCATTGAGCAGCGGGCGGTGGGTGCGGCCGCGCACGCGGTTGAGCAGAATAGGCACCGGGCTATTGAGCCAGACGGAAATGGCGTGGCGGGCCACGTTCTCGCGGGTTTCGCCATCCATGAAGGCGCCACCACCGGTGGCCAGCACAATCGGGCCTTCCGCCAGCAGCCGTTCGATCACGCGTTTTTCGCCGGCGCGGAAATGTGGCTCACCATGGCGGGCGAAAATCTCGGCCACGGTCATGCCGGCGGCGCGTTCAATTTCCTGGTCGGAATCGTAGAAAGGCAAATTCAGCCGGGCGGCGAGCCGCTTGCCGATGGCCGTTTTACCCGCCCCCATCAGCCCGACGAGCACAAGGCTCTTGCCGGGCGGGAGGGCGATTTGTTGAGTGTTGTTAAGCATCGTCAGGACGGCTTATCACATCAGGCCTATGGGGATAGATGGGCATATTGAGGCGTTTTTGGAAATGCTGGCCGCTGAGCGGGGGGCGGCGGCCAATACGCTGGCGGCCTATGCGGCAGATTTGAGCGATTTTGAAGTTTTTTGCGGCGGCGCGCCGGGCCGGGCGAATGCGGCGGCGGTGGCTGATTATGTGGCCTCGCTGGCCGCGACAGGCAGTTCGGCCCGCACCCAGGCCAGGCGGCTTTCAGCCTTGCGGCAATTTTTCCTGTTTATGCTGCGCGAAGGCAACCGCGAGGATAACCCAGCAGCGGACATTTCAACGCCCAAGCTGCCGCAATCACTGCCGAAGTTTTTGAGCGAGGCGGAGGTGGATGCGCTGCTGAAAGCCGCTTCTGATCACCCAGGTGTGCAAGGGGTAAAGGCGACGGCGGGGCTGGAGATACTTTACGCAACGGGGCTGCGGGTTTCGGAACTGCTAGCACTCCCGGCGGCGGCTCTTTCCACCGACGCACAGACGCTGATGATAAAAGGCAAAGGCGGGCGCGAGCGGATTGTGCCGCTCTCGGATGTAGCCAAGCAGGCGGCGCTGAATTTGCGTAAAGTGAGCCCGGCCAAGGCGCGGTATTTATTCGCCGGGCGGGCGGCGGGCACGGCGATGACACGGCAGGGTTTTGCGTTGCTGCTCAAGCAGGTGGCGTTGAAAGCCAATATCGACCCGGCGCGGCTCTCACCGCACGTGCTGCGGCATTCATTTGCCTCGCACTTGCTGGCCCGCGGCGCGGATTTACGCAGTTTGCAGAAATTGCTGGGCCATTCGGACATCGCCACCACCCAGATTTACACCCATGTGCTCGCCGAGCGGTTAGAGAAGCTGATGCAGGCGCATCACCCGCTGGCGCGCGCGCCTCAGGCGAAGACGAAACGCTTGGAGAGGAAATAGTTAAACCCGAGCCCAGCGAATGACCCGGCGATGATGGCATAGACCGGCTGGTTATGACAAAAGCTGCTGATAGTAATGAAGGTAAAAAAGCAGCCCCGGTTAAAGATAAACCCGATAAGATTTACCATCAGAAACCGGACCCATTGGGTGTGCATAGCGTCATGGTTTTTATGCCCGAAGGTCCAGGCCCGGTTGACCGCCCAGTTGGCGGAGGCCGCCACGATAAAAGAGACGGTCCCGGCGGCGTAAAGCCCGATGAACCCGCGCAGCGTGTACACGGTGATGGTGTCAACACAGAACCCCATGGTGCCGACCATCCCGAAGCGGATGAAATCCTCACTGATATTAAGCCGCGCCGCGATTGCGATGAGCAACCGGTAGGGCGCAAGCAGCCAGATCAGGAGGGAATTATGCGGCATGGGCTTGTGCGGTAGCCAACAGAAGCCAAATACGCAAGCAGCCGAAATCAGGGCAGCCAGGTGAGCTTGACGTGCGCAGCAAGCCGGTTTCTCATAGCGGCAGGCATATTTAGAAAAATGGAGGCTCCAGTGGCTCAAATCAGCTTGACGGTGAATGGCAAAACAGTGTCGGCGGATGTGGAATCGCGCACGCTGTTGGTGGAAATGTTGCGCGATAAGCTGCACCTGACCGGTACCCATGTTGGCTGCGATACCAGCCAATGCGGCGCCTGCGTGGTGCAGGTTAATGGCATGTCGGTGAAAGCCTGCACCATGCTCGCTGTGCAGGCTGAAGGGGCCAAAGTGCTAACCATTGAAGGCTTGGTGAACGAGGATGGTTCGCTGCACCCCATGCAGGAGATGTTCCGCGAACACCACGCGCTGCAATGCGGCTATTGCACCCCCGGCATGGTGATGAGCGCGATCGATTTGGTGAATAGTCACCCGGAAGGTCTGACTGAGGAGCAAATCCGTCACGGGCTGGAAGGTAATCTGTGCCGCTGCACAGGGTACCATAATATTGTCAAAGCCATAGCCGCTGCCTGGCCAATTATGCATAATAAAGTGCCGATGGCCGCTGAATGATTGCAAAAAGGCAGGGTGACAAACCCTGCCTTTTGACTATGTAAAAAGCCGGTAAAATAGGTGTTAAAAAAACACCCCAAAAACAAGGAAACTGACAATGGTAGTTGATGGCATTGGCGCCTCGGTAAAGCGCAAGGAAGACCTCCGGTTTCTCTCTGGTCGTGGCAATTATGTGGATGATATGAACCGTCCTGGCCAGGCTTACGGGCATTTTCTGCGCTCAGACGTGCCGCACGGAAAACTTAACAAGGTTGATATTTCAGCGGCGCTGAAAAAGCCCGGTGTGATCGCCATTTACACAGGTGACGATTTTGCCGCGGTAGGCGGGGTGCCCTGCGGCTGGCAGATTCACAGCAAGGATGGCTCGCCGATGGTGGAACCCCGCCACCCGGTATTGGCCGCTGGCAAGGTGCGCCATGTGGGCGACCCGATTGCGCTGGTGGTGGCAGAGACCAAGCAGCAGGCGAAGGATGCCGCTGAAGCGATTATTCTGGATATTGAAAGCCTGCCCGCGGTGGCCAACCTGACAGCAGCGTTGGCCCCGAATGCGGCGCTGGTGCATGATGAAGCCAAGGGAAATATTTGTTTTGACTGGCATATTGGCGACAAAGCCGCCGTTGAGGCCGGCTTTGCGAAAGCCCACAAAATTGTCCGTTTAGACCTGACCAACAACCGGCTGGTGCCCAACGCCATGGAGCCGCGTGCGGCGATCGGCGATTACGACGTCTCATCTGGTGAATATACCTTATATACCACCAGCCAGAACCCGCATGTGATCCGGCTGTTGATGGGCGCCTTTGTGCTTGGCATTCCGGAACATAAATTGCGGGTGGTGGCCCCTGATGTGGGTGGCGGGTTTGGCTCGAAAATTTTCCATTATGCCGAGGAAGCCGCACTCACCTGGGCGGCGGCGAAGGTAAAGCGTCCGATTAAATGGACGGCTGACCGGACCGAAGCCTTCATAACGGATGCGCATGGCCGCGACCATATTTCCGTCGCGGAACTAGCTTTAGACGCTGAGGGGCATTTCCTGGCGCTCAAAGTGGATACGCAAGCCAACATGGGCGCGTATCTTTCAACCTTTGCCCCTTCCGTGCCGACTTATCTGTCGGCCACGTTGCTGGCGGGCGTTTATAAAACGGCAGCCATCTACGCGGAAGTAAAAGCAGTGTTCACCAACACTGTGCCGGTGGATGCGTATCGCGGGGCAGGCCGCCCGGAAGCCACGTTCTTGCTGGAACGCATTGTGGATGTCGCCGCCCGTGAGATGAACATGGACCGGGTGGAGATCCGTAAAAAGAATTTCATCCCGAAAGACGCCTTCCCGTACCAAACCCCGATCGCCTTACAATACGACAGTGGCGACTATCTCGCGACCTTCGATGGTGCCTTGAAAGCAGCCGATTATGCAGGCTTCGAAGCACGCCGTAAGGCTGCTGCTGCCAAGGGCAAATTACGCGGTATTGGTATTTCAACCTATGTGGAAGCCTGTGGTATTGCGCCCTCAGCCGTCGCTGGCGCGCTCGGTGCGCGGGCGGGCTTGTATGAAGTGGCCAATATCCGGGTTCACCCGACCGGCAGTGTGACCGTATTCACCGGTGCGCACAGCCATGGCCAAGGCCATGAAACCACCTTTGCACAGCTGGTCTCTGAACAGCTCGGCGTACCGCATGACATGATCGACATCGTGCATGGCGATACTGGTAAAGTGCCGTTCGGCATGGGGACCTATGGCAGCCGTTCACTCTCAGTGGGTGGCTCGGCGATGGTCAAGGCGATGGATAAAATCATCGATAAGGGCAAAAAAATTGCCGCCCATCTGATGGAAGCCGATGTGCATGACATCGAGTTCAAGGATGGTAAATTCTCGGTGGTGGGGACGGATAAAGCCAAAAGCTTCGGTGAAATTGCGCTTACCGCCTACGTGCCGCACAACTACCCGATTGAAGAGTTAGAGCCGGGGCTTGAAGAAACCGCCTTTTACGATCCGAAAAACTTTACCTATCCGGGCGGTTGCCATATTTGCGAAGTGGAAATTGACCCCGATACGGGCGTGACCCAGGTCATCAATTTCACCGCGGTTGACGATGTGGGCCGGGTGATTAACCCCATGATCGTGGAAGGCCAGGTGCAAGGTGGCGTGGCGCAGGGCATTGGCCAGGCGCTGCTGGAACATGCGATTTACGATGAAAGCGGGCAATTACTGTCCGGCTCGATGATGGATTACACCATGCCGCGGGCTGATAATATTCCCAACATATTTGTTGGCACCGAAACGACGCTTTGCACTCATAATCCGTTGGGCTCCAAAGGTGTGGGTGAGGTTGGTGCCATTGGTAGCCCGCCCGCCGTGATTAATGCGGTGGTGGACGCGCTGCGTGATTATGGCGTGCGCCATGTGGACATGCCGGCCACAGCCGCTAAAATCTGGTCATTGATCGACGCCAACCAGCCCAAGATGGCCGCTGAATAGTCTTAAAGGAAATCTGACATGTATGATTTTACCTATGCCAAACCTGCGAATATCGCGGATGCTGTTAAAACCCTGGCGGCTGATGCGGAAGCCAAAGCTCTGGCCGGCGGCATGACCTTCATCCCGGTGCTCAAGCAGCGCCTGAACAAACCATCGACTGTGGTTGATCTCTCTGCGCTCGGTTTGAATTACATCAAACTTGAAGGCGGCAAGCTGATTGTCGGTGCCATGACCCCACACGGCACCGTGGCAGCCTCGCCGGAAGTGAAAAAAGCCTTGCCAGCGTTGGCGGAGCTTGCCGGTAACATCGGTGACCGCCAAGTGCGCTACCGTGGCACCATCGGTGGCTCGCTCGCGAATAACGACCCGTCCGCCTGCTACCCCGCGGCAGTGTTGGCGTTGGGCGCCACCATCAAAACCAATACCCGCACCATCGCGGCGGATGATTATTTCCAGGGCATGTTCACCACCGCGTTGAACCCAGATGAAATCATCACCGAAGTGCATTTCCCGCTGCCGGAAAAGGCTGCTTACGCGAAGTTCGCCAACCCCGCCTCGCGCTATGCCATGGTCGGTGTGTTTGTTGCCAAGTTTGCCTCCGGCGTGCGGGTTGCCATCACCGGTGCTGGCCAGAATGGTGTGTTCCGCCATGCGGCGTTTGAGGCTGCCTTGAGCAAATCCTTCACCCCGGATGCGCTGAACGGCATCACCACCCCGGTTGATGAGATGAACGCCGACATCCACGGCAGCGCACCGTACCGGGCGCATCTGGTGGGTGTGATGGCGAAGCGGGCTGTTGCTGCGGCGGGTTAGTCCCGCGTCTTTTTCATCGTCATACTTGCGCAGGCGCGTATCTTCTTGCTTTGCGGTTCAAGAAGATGCTCGCCTCCGCGAGCATGACGGTTGCGGGAGCGTGACGGTTGCGGGAGCATGACGGTTGATGGCGGGGAGGCCGGAGCGGCCTTAATCTGCGAACGGGTCTTGCATCAGGATCGTGTCGTCGCGCTCTGGTGACGTTGAAAGCAACGTCACCGGCGCTTCAATCAGCTCCTCGATATGCTTCACATATTTAATTGCCTGAGCCGGCAAATCCGCCCAGGTGCGGGCACCCCGCGTTGAACCGGACCAGCCTTCAAGGGTTTCATAGATTGGTGTGGCGGCGGCTTGGGCGGCCATGCCAGCGGGCAGGTGTCTGTAAGTTTTACCGTTGATGGTGTAGCCGACGCCGATTTTCAGTTCCGCGAAGCCATCCAGCACGTCGAGCTTGGTGAGCGCGATACCGTCAATGCCGCCGACCTTCACAGCTTGCCGCACCAAGGCGGCGTCAAACCAGCCGCAGCGGCGCTTACGGCCTGTGACCGTGCCAAATTCATGGCCGCGTTCGCCGAGCAAACGGCCAGTATCGTCATGCAGTTCGGTCGGGAACGGGCCGGAGCCGACACGGGTGCAATAGGCTTTGGCGATGCCGAGCACGCGGCCCACCGTACCAGGGCCCACGCCGGAACCAGCGGCAGCCGTGCCGGCGACAGTGTTGGAGGAGGTGACGAACGGGTAAGTGCCGTGATCGACATCCAGCATCACCGCCTGCGCGCCTTCAAACAAAATCCGCTCACCGGCGCGTTTGGCAATAGCCAGGCGCTCCCATACCGGTTCGGCATAGGGCAGAATGCGCGGGGCAAGAGCCAGTAAGTCGGCGAGCAATTCTTCCTTATTAAAAGTCGGCGCGCCGAGCCCGGCCAGCAGCGTGTTATGGTGCAGCAGCAGCTCGTCCAGCTTGTTGGCAAGCGTTTCCGGCTCGGCGAGGTCACATACGCGAATCGCGCGGCGGGCCACCTTGTCCTCGTAGGCCGGGCCGATGCCACGGCCGGTGGTGCCGATTTTGCGGGCACCTCGGGCGGCCTCGCGGGCGCTGTCGATGGCGGCATGGACGGGCAAAATCAGCGTGGCGTTATCGGCAATGCGTAGCGTTTCCGGCGAGACCAGCAGGCCCTGGGCAGTCACGCGGTCGATTTCAGCCAGCAACGCGACCGGGTCGATCACCACGCCATTGCCGATGATGCCCAATTTGCCGCGCACCAGGCCGGAGGGCAGCAGTGAGAGCTTATAGGTCTCATTGCCCACCACCAAAGTGTGCCCGGCATTATGCCCGCCCTGGAAACGCACCACGATGTCCGCCCGGCTGGCCAGCCAGTCCACAACCTTGCCTTTGCCTTCATCGCCCCATTGCGCGCCGATAATCGTCACATTTGTCATTTGTTATTTAGTCCCTGTGACGGCGTGGATGTCGCCGTTTTGAAATACATGCTGGCAGCCTAGGCGGGCCGCTTCAAGCGCGGGGTTTTCCACCGGTGCCAAACCAGCGACCGTTGCAAATTTATGGGCGCGGAAGGTGGCGGCGATGTCCGGCTTGGTGCCGTACGGCACATAGATGCGTGGCCGTAGCGCCGGGGCGGGGGCCACCTGCACGATGGTGTCCGGGTACAAAGTGATGCCGGTGGCGGGCTCGGTGTCGCCGCACAAATACCGCCCGCCACGGCCGAGTTCCGCCTGCTCGCCGGAGGCAAACACGGTGAAGCAGATGCCGGTATGGTAGCGGTAGCCACGGAATTCCACCGGGTCGATCGTCAAAGCCAGGTCCGGGCTGCGGGCCTGGATGGCTGAGACGGTCTCGGCCATGCGGAGGGCAAGTGCCTTGGCGGTGGCGGGCAGGTCGATGGCGAGCAAGGCCGGCATGGCGCGGGCGGCGGTGCCGGAGGCTTCCAATAATTGCTGCAACAAGCCAGCCTGCGCGCCGCCCAGGCTGGCCACAGCAGCGCTATCCTTGCGATCCAACGCGCGGGCCAGGGCCGGGCTGACATCCTCGCCCAGCAATTGCAGCACCAGATGCGGCATGGTGAGGTCGAAGCTTATATGGCTGAGCCCCACGGCGGCGAGCGCTTCAGCGGCGTTCAGGATAATTTCGGCATCCGCTTCGGCGGCATCCACGCCGATCAGTTCAATTCCGGCCTGGGCAATCTGGCGTTCCGGCTGCAAATGCGAGCCGCGCACCCGCAGGCACTGCCCGGCATAGGCCAGGCGCAGCGGGCGCGGCGCGGTACCCAGTCTGGTCGCGGCAACCCGGCCAATCTGCGGGGTGGTATCGGCCCGCAGCCCCATCATACGCTGGCTTTCCGGGTCCATCAGCCGGAAGGTTTGCTCGGCGGTGGCGGCACCGGAGCCTGCAAACAGACTATCCTCGAACTCTAGCAGTGGCGTTTTGACCCGCGCATAGCCGTGGGCTGCGAAGCAATCCATGATGCTTTCAACGGTTTTGGCTTCAATTTCGGCTTCCGGCGGCAGCGTGTCGCGCAGGCCGGCGGGCAGCAAAGCAGGGTGATTGGCGGGCGTCTCGTTCATGGGAACCGTCGGTAGTGGCGCGGCGCTATAGCACTAGTCCCCGCGCCGTCCAATTACGGGAGCGCAGAGGAGCCCCTAGCGCGGTTTTACCAACTGCCATTGCAGATGCTGCTTCACGGTGGGCCATTCGGGCGAGATGATGCTGTACACGCAGGTATCGCGCATCGAGCCATCCTTGGTGCGCTGATGCTGGCGCAGAATACCGTCCAGCTTGGCGCCCAGCCTCTCGATAGCGCGGCGGCTGGCCTGGTTGAAGAAATGGGTGCGGAACTCCACCGCAATGCAGCCTAGCGTCTCAAAAGCGTGGCCCAGCAGCAGCAATTTGGCTTCGGTGTTCAAGGGGGTTTTCTGCACCCGCTTGGCATACCAGGTGGAGCCGATTTCGACCCGCCGCTGAGTGGCATCGATATTCATAAAAGTAGTCATGCCGACAATTTTGCCCTCAGCGTCCAGCACGGTGAACGGTGCCATCGAGCCCTTCTGCTGCAGGCCCAGCCGCCGCTCGATTTCAGCCGCCATGGCCTCCGGCGTGGGAATTGCAGTGTACCAAAGCCGCCATAATTCGCCGTCCTGCACGGCTGCCACCAGCCCGTCATGGTGGCTGGCTTCCAGCGGCACCAGGCGCACATGCTGCCCTTGTAGCAATAAGGGGTGGAATTCGTGGCTTGGCTGGTCGGGCATTGGGACTCGCGGGCAGGGGCGCGTGTAGCGTTAAACACCGGGGCGCGGCGTGCAATGGTCGGCTGAGAAAAACCTTTGAATGTGCCAGCGCGATCACCACCTCTCGGGCAGACCAACCTGAAACGGAGCCCTGATTTATGACTGAAGCCAATCCCCGCGTCGCTGACCACCCGGTCGCAAAAATGTTTCTCGACCGTTGGTCGCCGCGCTCCTTCACCGGTGAGGCGATGCCGCAGGACGTATTATTCACCATTCTGGAAGCGGCCCGTTGGGCGCCATCCTCGTATAATTCGCAGCCCTGGCGGTTTTTATACGCCACGCGTGATAACGCCCATTGGGACAAATTTTTGCACCTTTTGAACGAGTTCAACCAATCCTGGGCCAAAACGGCGTCGGCGATTATTTTTGTGGTCTCGGAAACCACCATGGTGATGCCGGGCAAAGATGCCCGCGTGCCATCGCACAGCCATTCGTTTGATGCTGGTGCGGCTTGGGGGGCGCTCGCGTTACAGGCCACCCTGCTCGGCTGGCACACGCACGCCATGATAGGGATTGAGTTTGAGAAGATCAAAACCGAATTGAAGGTGCCAGACGGCCACCGGATTGAAGCCGGCATCGTGCTTGGCAAATTGGGGCCGAAGGATCAATTGCCGGAATTTTTGCAGGCGCGTGAAGTCCCATCGCCCCGCAAACCGCTCGCCGATATCGCGTTCGAGGGTGGATTTTGAGGTTTTGCTAAACTGAATTGTCAAACCGGCTTTGGGAGAAGCTGATAATACGGGCGCTTCCAAAGGGGTTTGAGAGATGCTGACAGGCAAAATTACACTAATCACCGGCGCCACGGCGGGGATTGGGATGGCGACTGCGCGGTTGTTTGCCGAGCGCGGCGCGAAACTGCTTCTCACCGGCCGTAACGAGGCAGCGGGAAACGCGCTGGCGGCAGAATTGGGTGCGGATTTTCTTGCGCAAGATATTGCCGCACCGGAAGCCGCGTCGCGGCTTGTGGCATGTGCGCTTGGTCTTCATGGGCGGTTGGATGTGCTGGTGAATAATGCCGGGGTGTTATTCAACGGCACCGTGGCCACCTGCACGGATGCTGAGTGGGATCGCATCATGGCGGTAAATGTAACGTCCGTGTTCCGCCTGTGCCGCGCCGTGGTGCCGGTGATGGCGGCGCAAAAATCCGGCGCGATTATCAATGTAGCATCGGACTGGGGGCTCGTCGCCGCAACTGACGCGCTGGCTTACGGCACCAGCAAGGGGGCGATTGTGCAGCTCACACGCTCGATGGCGGCCGACCATGCCAGGCAGGGGATTCGGGTAAATGCGGTGTGCCCCGGAGATACTGATACCGCGATGCTGCGTGGGGATTCCCGTGCGGCGGATGAGGCGCGTTTTGCGGCAATGGCAGAGGCCATCCCGCTCGGGCGCATCGGCCAGCCGCGCGATGTGGCAGCGGCGATTGCCTTTTTAGCCTCCGATGATGCGGCGTTTATCACTGGCGCGATGCTCCCGGTGGACGGGGGCAATTCGGCGGTATGATCTGTTTGCGTTCTGCCCAACCATCGTCATCTCCTGCCTCTGCGGGACGCGCGTCGAGATGGCGATAAGGGTGGTAAGGTTGGTTTGTCCCGCTGAAACAGCCCATAATAAGGTTTTTTTTGGTCGTTTTTGCAAAAAAGCACTGGTTTTTCAGTCTTTTCGGCTGTTTTACCGATTGCACTTGCGCCTTTCGGCTAGGTTGCCGATATATTGCCGGTGGCCGGATATCCCGGCACCTTAGATCGTGCCTTTAAGGGCGATCTTTGCGAGTGATAGGAATTTATCATGACTGACGCTGAACGCCCAACACCCGAATTGCCTGAAACTCTGGCGGTTCTTCCCCTCCGCGATATCGTGGTGTTTCCGCACATGATCGTGCCGCTATTTGTCGGGCGCGAAAAATCCGTGCGGGCGCTGGAAACCGTGATGAAGGAGGACAAGCAAATCCTGCTTGTTGCGCAGAAGAATGCTGCCCAGGACGATCCCTCGGCGGACGATATTTATAAAGTTGGCACGGTTTCGACCATCTTGCAGTTGCTAAAGCTGCCGGACGGCACGGTGAAGGTGCTGGTGGAAGGCGTGCGGCGGGCCAAAATCACGTCGTTTAAGGAAACCGAAGCCTATTTTGAGGTGTTCTGTGAGCCGCTTGAGGATAAGGCGGATGACAGCAAGGAGGTTGAGGCGCTGGCCCGCACGGTGGTCTCGCAGTTCGAGCAATATATCAAGCTGAACAAGAAGATCGCGCCGGAAGTGCTGGTCTCGGTTAATCAGATTGATGACCCATCGAAGCTGGCTGATACTGTGGCCAGCCATTTGGGGCTGAAAATCCCCGATAAGCAGGATTTGCTGGAGATTGATACCACGGCGGAGCGGTTGGAGCGGGTGTTCAGCCACATGGAATCCGAAATCGGCGTGCTGCAGGTTGAGAAGAAAATTCGCAACCGGGTGAAGCGGCAGATGGAGAAGACCCAGCGCGAATATTACCTGAACGAGCAGCTCAAGGCGATTCAGAAGGAACTGGGCGAAGGCGAGGATGGCAAGGATGAGACCGCCGAGTTGGAAGCCAAGATCAAAGCCACCAAGCTTTCCAAGGAAGCACGTGAGAAGGCGCTAGCGGAGCTGAAGAAGCTGCGTTCGATGAGCCCGATGAGCGCGGAAGCGACCGTGGTGCGCAATTATCTGGACTGGATTTTAGGTATTCCCTGGAAGAAGCGCAGCAAGATCAAGAATGACGTGATCGAGGCTGAGCGGATTCTGAACGAGGACCATTACGGGCTGGACAAAATTAAAGAGCGAATCGTGGAGTATCTGGCGGTGCAGTCGCGCAGCCCGAAATTGCGCGGTGCGATTCTCTGCCTTGTGGGCCCGCCAGGTGTGGGTAAAACCTCGCTCGGCAAGTCCATAGCCAAGGCGACGGGGCGTAACTTCGTGCGTATGTCCTTAGGCGGCGTGCGCGATGAGGCTGAGGTGCGTGGCCACCGGCGTACCTATATCGGCTCGATGCCAGGTAAGGTGATCCAGGGCATGAAGAAGGCAAAAACCTCCAACCCGCTGTTTTTGCTTGATGAAATCGACAAGCTAGGCGCTGATTGGCGGGGTGATCCGTCCTCGGCTCTGCTGGAAGTGCTGGACCCTGAGCAGAACGCGACCTTCGCGGACCATTATTTGGAAGTTGATTACGACCTTTCGGACGTGATGTTCGTGACCACCGCGAATAGCCTGAAGATGCCGCAGCCGTTGCTGGACCGCATGGAGATCATCCGCATCCCTGGCTACACCGAGGATGAGAAGGTTGAAATTGCCAAGCGCCATCTGGTGAACAAGCAGGGCGAAGCGCACGGGCTGAAGCGTGAGGAATGGTCAATCAGCGATGAAGCTCTGCATGAGCTGATCCGCACCTATACGCGTGAAGCAGGGGTGCGAAACCTGGAGCGCGAAATTGCGAACTTGGCGCGTAAAGCGGTGAAGGAGATTGTAACCTCGAAGGTCAAGAAGGTTACCATCACCAAGAAAAACCTGGAGAAATTCTCCGGCGTGCCGCGCTTCCGCTATGGCGAGACCGAAGCTGAGGATATGGTGGGCGTGGTGACGGGCCTGGCTTGGACCGAGGTTGGGGGCGAGATCCTCACTATTGAAAGCGTGCTGCTGCCCGGCAAGGGCGCCATTAAGCAGACCGGTAAGCTCGGTGACGTGATGCAGGAGAGCGTGCAGGCGGCGTATTCATACATTCGCTCGCGCGCCACCCAGTTTGGCATCAAGCCGCCTTTCTTCGATAAGCGGGACATCCATGTGCATGTGCCGGAAGGGGCGACGCCAAAAGATGGACCTTCGGCCGGCATTGCGATGGCCACGTCCATCGTGAGTGCCATCACCAATATCCCGATTCGCCGCGACATTGCGATGACGGGTGAGATTACGCTGCGTGGCAGGGTGCTGCCGATTGGGGGCCTGAAAGAGAAGTTGCTGGCAGCTTTGCGGGCTGGAATCACCACGGTCGTGATCCCGAAGGAGAATGAGAAAGACCTGATCGAGATCCCGGATAACGTGAAAAAAGGCTTACATATCATCCCTGTATCGCATGTGGATGAAGTGATTGCGCTGGCCCTTTCGCGCCAACCGGAGCCGATTATTTGGGAAGAAAAGCCTGAGGAAATTGCCGCAGCATCAGGTGACGCGCGGGCGGCGTCTCTGCCGCATTAGCCAGCTTCATTGACGTAAACCGGCCAAATTCGGTACTCTGTGAAACTTGGTCACCTGATGTGGCCTTGTTCGCAGAGACCAATTTGGTTATTCGAGCGTTCGACAGATTTGTGAATGACAACAGGGAGTCTTTGACTGTGAATAAAATGGACCTAATTGCCGCTGTGGCAGAGAAAACTGAGATTTCGAAAGCCAAGGCTGCGGAAGTGGTGGATGCCGTGTTCGGCGCCATTGAAGGCTCACTGAAGCAGAAGACTGAAGTTCGTCTGGTTGGTTTCGGTACCTTTGCCACCGTTGACCGTGAAGCTTCCAAAGGCCGTAACCCGCGCACTGGCGATGAAATCGACATCCCGGCTTCAACCGCGGTGCGCTTCAAGGCTGGTAAGACATTAAAAGACGCCGTTAACTAATCTGCGGCGCTGTGGTTGATCAGGAGGTTGGTTCGCCGGCTTCCTGATTTTTTCTGAACTTTTTTGAGGCCGGCTGAAATTCCGTATTGACGCTAAAGTGTCGGTCCGGCTTTTAGCCGTTGGTTTTGGGGCGATTAGCTCAGCGGTAGAGCGTCTCGTTTACACCGAGAGGGTCGGCGGTTCAAACCCGTCATCGCCTACCAAAACCATTTTCCTTTGCGCTTGACGCGCCGTCACGCTGTAATGCGGGAGTAGCTCAGTTGGTTAGAGCGCCGGCCTGTCACGCCGGAGGTCGCGGGTTCGAGCCCCGTCTCTCGCGCCACGCATTGCGAAGTTAAATTAAGGTAAGACGAAGCTTGACCAGACCTTGTTGCGGTGCGACAGGAGATTTGTTCGGTTTTGTCATTTTGTAGACCAGGAGAGACGCGTTGCAGCCAGTTCTCACGCAATATTTTCCCATCCTGGTTTTCTCTGCCATTGCCGGTTTAATCGGGCTGGCGCTTGTGGCGGGCTCGCTTTTCGCTGCCCACCAAAAACCCTACCCGGCCAAATTATCTGCCTATGAATGCGGCTTTGAAGCATTTGACGATGCGCGCCGTAAATTCGATGTGCGGTTTTACCTGGTGGCCATTCTTTTCATTATATTTGACGTTGAAGTGGCGTTTTTGTTCCCGTGGGCAGTTAGCCTGTCGCGCATTGGTATGCTCGGGTTTTTCTCGATGCTGGGCTTCCTTGCCGTTTTGACAGTCGGCTTTATCTACGAATGGAATAAAGGCGCTTTGGATTGGGAGTAATATTATGAGCGGTTCGGCTGACCTTGCCTGGAATCGTGACGCATTGCCCCCCGGTGATGCGCAGGATGCGGTGATTAAAGGCATTACCGGTGAGATCGCCGGTAAAGGCTTTGTGGTGGCCAATCTCGATAAAATGGTGAACTGGGCGCGGACGGGTAGCCTGTGGCCAATGACCTTTGGCTTGGCCTGCTGCGCCGTGGAAATGATTCATGCTTACATGCCGCGCTACGATCTCGACCGGTTTGGCATTATTCCGCGCGCCAGCCCGCGCCAAAGCGATGTAATGATTGTGGCGGGCACGCTGACCAACAAAATGGCGCCGGCTTTGCGCAAAGTGTACGACCAGATGCCTGAGCCACGCTGGGTGATCTCAATGGGTAGCTGTGCCAATGGTGGTGGCTACTATCATTATTCTTATTCGGTGGTGCGCGGCTGTGACCGCATTGTGCCGGTGGATATTTACGTTCCGGGCTGCCCGCCGACGGCGGAGGCTCTGGTGTACGGGATTATGCAGTTGCAGAAAAAAATCCGTCGTACGGGGACCATTCTCCGTGGTTGATGAGGTAGCGGTACCCGAGGCGCCGGCGGTTCCGGCGGATGCGGAACTAGATGCAGTCGCAGCGTTGGCTGGCGTGGCGCGCGTGATGCGCGAGCATGGGGCTTTAGTGGCGTATACCACGCCTGAAGCTCTGCCAATTTTGGCGAAGACCTTGCGGGATGAATTTGCCTTCGCCCAGGTGATGGATATTTGCGGCGTGGATTGGCCGGAACGGACTTTGCGGTTTGAAGTTGTGTACAATCTGCTCTCTGTCACGCGCAATGCCCGGCTGCGTTTGATTGTGCCGGTGGCTGAAAATGCCGCCATGCCATCGGTAACCGGCTTGTGGCCAAGTGCCACCTGGTGGGAGCGCGAAGTGTGGGACCTGTTCGGCATTCCGTTTGATGGTCTTGCGGATCATCGGCGGATTGTTACCGACTATGGTTTTGAAGGGCACCCGCTGCGCAAAGACTTTCCACTGACCGGCTATTTGGAAGTGCGTTATGATGATGAACGCAAAGCAGTGGTTTATGAAAAAGTGAAGCTTACGCAGGAGTTTCGCAATTTTGACTTTCTCTCACCTTGGGAAGCCATGACCACGCTGCCCGGTGATGAAAAAGCGCGGGGTTGAGCGATGGACCAAGTTGTAGCGCCCGTTACCAAGACAATCGAGATTGACAGCCACACGATTAATTTTGGTCCGCAGCATCCTGCCGCCCATGGTGTGTTGCGTCTGATTTTGGAAATGGATGGCGAGGTGATCACCCGTGCCGACCCGCATATTGGGTTGCTGCACCGGGGCACTGAGAAGCTTATTGAATATAAGAGCTATATGCAGTCGGTCCCGTATTTTGACCGGTTGGATTATGTCTCGCCGATGGCGTGCGAATATGCATTTGCACTGGCCACCGAAAAATTGCTGGGCATTACTGCACCGGACCGTGCGCAATGGATCCGCGTGATGTTTGCGGAGCTCACGCGGGTGCTGAACCATCTGCTGAGTGTGGCGAGTTTTGCGCTTGATTGTGGTGCGCTCACGCCTGGCCTGTGGGGCTATGAAGAGCGTGAGAAGCTGCTGGAATTTCATGAGGCGGCATCAGGCGCGCGATTCCATTCCAACTATTTCCGCCCCGGTGGTGTTGCCAAAGATTTACCAGCCGGGATGGAAGCGGATATCGCCGCTTGGTGCGAAGAATTTCCGAAGTTTGTTGATAAGTTGGAATCGCTGCTGACCGGCAACCGGATTTGGAAGCAGCGCGTGGTAGATGTCGGCGTAATTTCCGCAGAGGATGCGCTGGCTTGGGGATTCTCGGGCCCGAACTTACGCTCCTCCGGTGTGGCGTGGGATTTGCGGCGTGCACAGCCTTACGACAAGTATGCGGACGTTGAGTTTGACATTCCGGTCGGCAAGCATGGTGATTGCTATGACCGCTACCTCATCCGCATTGCAGAAATGCGGGAGAGCGTGAAAATCATCAAGCAGGCGCTGGCGAAGATGAAGCCAGGGCCGGTGAAGGTGCAGGACCCGAAATTCACGCCGCCGAAGCGTTCGGAAATGAAACATTCGATGGAAGCGTTGATCCATCACTTCAAGCTCTACACTGAAGGCTATCATGTGCCGGCGGGTGCCACCTATACCGTGGTGGAAGCACCAAAGGGTGAGTTTGGGGTGTATCTGGTGGCCGATGGTACCAACCGCCCTTATCGGTGCAAAATCCGCGCGACGGGATTTTCACACCTGCAAGCCATGGATAAGCTTTCGCGTGGCCACATGTTGGCCGATGCGGTGGCGATTATTGGTTCCTTAGATATTGTATTCGGTGAAATTGATCGATGAGTATGCAGGCTGAACCAGCAAGTTTTGAATTTGATGCCGAGGCTGAAGCATTGGTTGCAGCAGCAATCGCGCATTACCCGGCGGGCAAACAGGCGAGCGCGGTGATGCCATTGTTGGACATCGCCCAGCGCCAGATGGCGCGCCATACTGGTTCCGCCTGGGTGCCGCGGGTGGCGATGGATGTGATCGCCAAGCGCTTGGGCATGGCGCCGATGCGCGTGTATGAGGTCGCCACTTTCTACTTGATGTATAATACCAAGCCTGTCGGCAAATATCATTTGCAGGTTTGCACCACCACGCCGTGCTGGTTGCGGGGGTCAGATGATGTGGTGGCGGCGTGTAAAAAAGTTGCTGGCATTTCTGAATTTGGAGAGACCAGTGCAGATGGTTTATTCACCATGACGGAAGTGGAATGCCTGGGCGCCTGTGTGAACGCGCCGATCCTGCAAATCAATGATGATTATTTTGAAGATTTGAATGCTGACCTGACGGTGGCATTGTTAAGTGAGCTGAAAGCTGGCGCTCCTTTGCCACCGGCAGGCTCGCGCAATGGCCGCTCAGGCTCAGCGCCAGCCGGCGGTCTGACCGCGTTGCTGCCCACCACTGAACCGGCGGAGTGAGAGATGCTGAGCGATAAAGACAGGATCTACCAAAATCTCTACGGCTTGCAGGATTGGAAGCTGGCAGGCGCGAAGGCGCGCGGTGACTGGGACGGAATTGCTGACATTCTCGCCCGTGGCCGTGATGCGATTATTGAAGAGGTAAAATCCTCTGGTATGCGTGGCCGTGGTGGTGCGGGCTTCCCGACCGGTATGAAATGGTCGTTTATGCCCAAGCAAAGCGACGGCCGCCCGAGCTATCTGGTGGTGAATGCGGATGAGAGCGAGCCAGGCACCTGTAAAGACCGCGATATTATCAGGAACGAACCGCATAAGCTGATTGAAGGCTGCTTAATTGCAGGCTTCGCGATGGGGGCGAATACTGGTTATATTTATATTCGCGGCGAATATTATAACGAGGCGGTGCGGCTGAACGCGGCGATCGACGAAGCCTACGCAGCGGGCTTGCTTGGCAAGAATGCCGCTGGGTCGGGGTTCGACTTTGATTTGCATGTTCATCGCGGCGCTGGTGCGTATATCTGCGGTGAGGAATCTGCACTGCTGGAAAGCCTTGAAGGTAAAAAAGGCATGCCGCGCATGAAGCCGCCCTTCCCGGCTGCGATGGGTGTGTATGGCTGCCCGACCACCGTCAATAATGTTGAAACGATTGCTGGCATTCCCACAATTTTGCGCCGTGGCGCGCCATGGTTTGCGGCACTTGGCCGGCCCAAAAATTCCGGCACCAAAATTTTCTGTATCTCGGGGCATGTGAATAATCCCTGCAATGTTGAGGAAGAACTTGGCATTCCGCTGAAGGATCTAATTGAAAAATATGCCGGTGGTGTGCGCGGCGGTTGGGATAATCTGCAGGCGGTGATCCCGGGCGGCGCATCCATGCCAATTTTAAACAAAGACATGTGCGATACCATTCTGATGGATTTTGATAGTCTGAAGGATGTACGCAGCGGGCTTGGCTCGGGTGCGGTGATCGTGATGGATAAGTCCGCTGATGTGATCAAGGCGATTTGGCGCCTCTCGAAATTCTTCAAGCATGAAAGCTGTGGCCAGTGCACGCCTTGCCGTGAAGGCACTGGCTGGATGATGCGCATGATGGCGCGCATTGTGGATGGGCAAGCACAGCTTTCAGATATTGATTTGCTGGAGACTGTCACGCGCCAGGTGGAAGGCCATACGATTTGTGCCTTTGGTGACGCGGCGGCGTGGCCCATTCAAGGGCTGCTGCGGGCATTCCGGCCATTGGTGGAACAGCGAATTATAGACTCGCAACAGCGTAACGTGCTGGCGCAGGCGGCGGAATAAATCATGGCAAAGGTCACGGTTGACGGTATCGAGGTTGAAATTGCCAACGGGTCTTCCGTGCTGCAAGCATGTGAAGCGGCTGGCAAGGAAATTCCGCGTTTTTGCTATCATGAACGGCTTTCCATTGCCGGTAATTGCCGGATGTGCCTGGTAGAAGTTGAGAAAATGCCAAAGCCGGTGGCCTCCTGCGGGCAGCCGGTGGGTGAGGGCATGGTGATTAAGACCGACACCGAAATGGTGCGCAAAGCGCGCCGTGGTGTGATGGAATTTCTGCTGGTAAATCATCCGTTGGATTGCCCAATTTGCGACCAGGGTGGTGAGTGCGATTTGCAAGATGAGGCTGTTGGCTATGGCCGCGGCTATTCGCGCTATGATGGCGATAAGCGCTCGGTTGCCCAACCTGATTGGGGCCCGCTGGTAAAAACCACCATGACGCGCTGCATTCATTGCACACGCTGCGTTCGGTTTTCAACCGAGGTTGCGGGCGTGCCAGAGTTAGGCGCTACGGCGCGTGGCGAATCTATGCAGGTTGGTACCTATATTGAGAAGGCGTTAAGTTCGGAACTTTCTGGCAATATTATTGATCTTTGCCCCGTCGGTGCGCTGACCTCGAAGCCCTACGCATACACGGCACGGCCTTGGGAATTGAAAAAGACCGATAGTGTTGATGTGTTCGATGCCGTGGGTGCTAATATTCGTGTTGATGCGCGTGGCGCTGAGGTTCTGCGCGTTCTGCCGCGTGTCAATGATGCGGTGAATGAAGAATGGTTGGGTGATAAGTCGCGCTTTGCGGTGGATGGCTTGAAGCGCCGCCGGCTAGACCGCCCATGGATTCGTGAAAACGGCAAGCTGCGTGCGGCAAGCTGGGAAGAAGCGTTTGCCGCGATTGCCAATAAGCTTAAGAATGTTCCAGGCGAACGCATTGGTGCCATCGCCGGTGACCAGTGCGATGCTGAGAGCATGTTGGCACTGAAGGATATGATGGCGGCACTCGGTTCGCCGAATATTGATTGCCGCCAGGATGGCGCAGCGCTCGATGCTACGCGCCGGGAATTTTATTTGTTTAATACCACCATCGCCGGGATTGAAGAGGCGGATGCGCTCCTGATCATCGGCAGCAACCCGCGCCGGGAGGCGCCGGTGTTGAATGCGCGCATTCGCAAGCGCTGGCTAACCGGTGGGCTGGCGGTTGGTTTGATTGGAGAACATGCCGATCTTACCTACGGTTTTGACTATATCGGTGCGGGGCCGGAAAGCTTGCAGGCACTTGGTAGCTTTGCAGAAAAACTGCAAGCTGCAAAGAAGCCCATGATCAATTTGGGCCAAGGCGCGTTACAGCGCGAAGATGGTGCGGCGGTGTTGGCGGCAGCTTGGGGGCTGGCCGCGCAATATAATATGCTCAATGCGGATTGGCACGGGTTTAATGTGCTGCACACGGCAGCAGCGCGGGTTGGTGCGCTGGACCTTGGGTTTGTCCCCGGCCCTGGCGGCAAGACTGTCGCGGGGATGTTGGGTGGCGGGGTGGATGTGTTGTGGCTATTGGCGGCGGATGAATTTGATACCGCCAAGATTGGCGCTGATACATTCGTCATTTACCAAGGCCACCATGGCGATGTGGGCGCAGCGCGGGCGGATGTGATTTTGCCTGGAGCTGCTTACACCGAAAAACCCGGTACCTATGTGAACACGGAAGGCCGGGCGCAGTTTGGTTTTATGGCGGTCAGCCCGCCCGGTGATGCGCGGGAAGATTGGCGGATTTTGCGCGCCATCAGCGCTTATGTTGGCCATGCGCTTCCCTACGACCATTTCGCGCAATTGCGGGCACGTTTGGTGGCGCTCAACCCGATTTTTGGGGAAATTGGTGAGGTTCGGCGTTTGGCTGGAACCAATCTGGAAGGTCCAGCGGCTGGTTCGGCGCCGCTTGGGTCGGCACCGTTTATCAATGCTGTGCATAATTATTATCAGACCGACCCGATCAGCCGCGTTAGCCCGACCATGGCGGCCTGCGTTACTGCGCATTACGGCACCCAAGCGGAGGCCGCAGAATGATGGCGTTCTTCGACACTGATGTCGGCATCGTCATTCTGACGATTTTGAAATCCTTGGCGCTGATCGTGCCTTTGCTGATTGGCGTGGCGTACCTGACTTACGCAGAACGTAAAGTGATGGGTGCCATCCAGTTGCGCAAAGGCCCGAATGTGGTGGGGCCGTTTGGGCTTGCGCAACCATTCGCGGATGCTCTCAAAATGATGTTCAAGGAAACCATCATCCCAGCCGGCTCGGACCGCATTTTGTTCATCATGGCGCCCATGATCACGTTTGGTCTGGCGGTCATCGCGTGGGCGGTGATTCCGGTGAATGATGGCTGGGCGATTGCGAACATTAATGTGGGCATTCTTTATCTGCTCGCCATTTCCTCGCTTGGCGTCTATGGCATTATCATCGCCGGCTGGTCGAGCAATTCCAAATATGCGTTCTTGGGTGCTCTGCGTAGTGCCGCACAGATGGTCTCTTACGAAGTTTCAATGGGCTTTGTGATTGTCACGGTGCTCATTTGCGTTGGCAGTTTGAACCTGAATGATATTGTTATGGCGCAGCGCCATATCTGGTTCGCCATACCGTTATTCCCGATGTTTGTGATTTTCTTCATCTCGGGTCTGGCTGAAACCAACCGTGCCCCGTTTGATTTGGCGGAAGGTGAGACGGAAATTGTGGCAGGGTTCTTCGTGGAATATAGCGCGATGAGCTTTGCGCTGTTTTTCCTCGGCGAATATGCCAACATGATCTTAATCAGTGCCACGACGACGATTTTGTTTTTGGGTGGCTGGCTCTCACCGATCCCGTTTGCGCCGTTCACCTGGGTGCCGGGCGTTGTTTGGTTTCTAATTAAGTTATTCGCTTGCTTGTTCACCTTCATCTGGGTGCGGGCAACGTTTCCGCGCTACCGGTATGACCAGCTGATGGCGCTGGGTTGGAAAGTGTTTCTGCCGATCTCGCTTGGCTATCTGGTATTGGTGGCCGGGGTTCTGGAAGTTTTCGGATGGCTACCCAATGCTTAAATTTGTAAGGAGCGCACCATAATGCGCCTGGACCGTACTGCACGTGGCTTGTTAATGATGGAGCTGGTCTCCGGCATGGCCTTGACCTTGCGCACCTTTTTTCAGCCCAAAGCCACGCTGAATTATCCCTATGAGAAGAACCCGATCAGCCCACGCTTTAAGGGTGAGCACGCGTTACGCCGCTACCCGAATGGCGAAGAACGTTGCATTGCGTGTAAGCTTTGTGAAGCCGTGTGTCCCGCCCAGGCGATTACCATTGAAGCCGAGCCACGTGCTGACGGCTCGCGCCGTACAACACGCTACGATATCGACATGACCAAATGCATCTATTGCGGCCTATGCGAAGAAGCCTGCCCGGTGGATGCGATTGTCGAAGGTCCGAATTTTGAGTTCGCCACCGAGACCCGCGAAGAGCTGATGTATAATAAGACGAAATTGCTGGAAAATGGTGACCGGTGGGAGCCAGAACTCGCCAAGCGCCTCGAACTTGATGCGCCGTACCGGTAAGATACAGACATGATCGAAAATATCGTATTTTACATCGTCTCCGCCATATTGCTGGCCTCTGCCGTGATGGTGGTGAGCAGCCGCAACCCGGTGCACTCGGTGCTGTTTCTGATCCTGGCTTTCTTCAACGCCGCCGTTTTGTTCCTGATGGCAGGTGCAGAGTTTTTGGCGATGGTGCTGGTGATTGTGTATGTCGGCGCGGTCGCTGTGTTGTTCATGTTTGTGGTGATGATGCTGGACGTAGATTTTGTGGCTCTGCGTGAAGGTGTGCAGCGTTACGCGCCGGTTGGGTTTGCGGTTGGTATTATTTTGTTCGTGGAAATTGCCTTTGTGGCGATTAGCTGGACCGTGGCGCCGGGGGCGACAGCCGCTAGGCTTTCGCCGGTGCCGGGTGATGTGAGCAATACGGTCGCCCTCGGCTCGCTGCTCTACACCAAGTATATATTCTTGTTCCAAATGGCGGGGGCGATCTTGTTGGTCTCAATGATCGGCGCGATTGTGCTGACCTTGCGTGACCGCAACCGCGGTAAGCGCCAGAATGTAACCATGCAACATGAGCGTATGCCGGCTGATACAATGCGCATGGTGAACGCCAAGCTGGGCGAGGGCGCTGTGATGCCGCCACAAACCGAGGAGGCGCTTTAATGCAGGTCGCTCTTTCCAATTTTCTGGTGGTGGCTGGGCTGTTATTTGTGATCGGCGTGTTCGGTATTTTCATGAACCGCAAGAATATCATTGTGATTATGATGTCGATTGAGTTGATCCTGCTCGCCGCCAACATCAATTTTGTCGCTTTTTCAGGCGCACTGCATGACATGGTGGGGCAGGTTTTCACGATGTTTGTGCTGACCGTGGCGGCGGCTGAGTCCGCGATCGGGCTGGCCATTGTGGTGATTTATTCGCGTAATCGTGGCTCGATCGAGGTCGAGGACGTGACATTGATGAAGGGTTGATATGCTAACCACAATCGCCGTTTTCGCGCCGCTGGTTGGTGCCGTTTTATCAGGGCTGTTTCGGCCGTTGCTTGGCAAGCAATTGAGCATTGCCAGCAGTATTTTGTTTATGGGACTCTCGGCTGCGGCGGGGGTAATGGATTTTGCACAGGCCGTTCAAGGTGGTGCCACGTTGCCACCGTTACATATTGCGACCTGGATTTCTGTTGGTAGCTTCACCCCGGACTGGACGTTGCGGCAGGATATGCTCTCGCTGGTCATGGTGGGCATGGTCAGCTTCGTCTCAGCGCTCATTCATGTGTATAGCGCCGGTTACATGGCGCACGACAAAACCGTGCCGCGGTTTTTCGCCTATTTGTCACTGTTCACCTTCGCGATGTTGATGTTGGTAACGGCGAACAACCTGTTGCAGCTATTCTTCGGCTGGGAGGGGGTTGGGCTGGTTTCCTATCTTCTCATTGGCTATTGGTATGAACGGCCATCGGCTAATGCAGCGGCGGTTAAGGCCTTTATTGTCAACCGGGTGGGTGATGTTGGGTTCGCTGTCGGCATCGCGCTGACATATTTGGTTTTCAAAACCATTTCGTTTGATGAGATTTTCGCAGCCGTGTCGGCCCATGCGCAGGACCATTACCGGCTGTTTGGAACCTCTTTCCCGGCGCTCGAAGTTGTTGGTATTTTGCTGTTTATCGGCGCGATGGGTAAATCGGCGCAGCTATTCCTGCACACCTGGCTGGCCGATGCGATGGAAGGTCCAACCCCGGTGTCGGCGTTGATCCACGCTGCCACCATGGTCGCAGCCGGAGTGTTTTTGGTGGTGCGGATGTCACCTTTGCTCAATGCTGCCCCGGTGGCGTTGCAGATGGTCACTGTCATTGGTGCGTCAACGGCCTTGTTTGCAGGCACCATTGGCTGCGTACAGAACGATATCAAGCGGATCATCGCTTACTCAACCTGCTCGCAGCTGGGCTACATGTTTCTGGCGGCAGGGCTTGGTGCGTATCCGGTGGCGATGTTCCACCTCATCAACCACGCCTTCTTCAAGGCGTTGCTGTTCTTGGCAGCAGGTTCCGTTATCCATGCGATGTCTGAGGAGCAGGATATTCGCATGATGGGCGGCCTCGCGCGCAAAATTCCGTTTACCTGGGCGATGATGCTGGTGGGCGCTCTGGCGCTGGCGGGCATTCCGCCGTTTTCCGGCTATTATTCCAAGGATGCGATCCTGGATGTGGCATTTGCATCGCACACCGCAGTTGGCATGTATGGCTGGGCGTGCGGCACGCTCACCGCCGCGCTAACTTCATTTTACATCGCTCGGCTATTTTTGCTGACATTCCACGGCACCTCGCGCGCGCCGCGAGATGTCCAAGATCATGTGCATGAAAGCCCGCTGGTGATGTTGGCACCGCTCGCAGTGTTGGCACTCGGCGCGGTCGGCACCGGCTTGGTATTGGACCACGCCTTTATTGGCGCGGGATATGGAAATTTTTGGCAAGGTAGCATTACGGTGCTGGCCAACAGCCCGATGAATTTCTTTGAATCAGACCCGAAATATATTGAATTGCTGCCATTGCTGGCGTCCATCAGCGGGTTTGGCGTGGCTGCTTTGTTCTATATATTTATGCCGAGCTTGCCCTCAATCTTCGCCACACGCTTTGCGGTGATTTATCAGTTCCTCCTCCATAAATGGTACTTCGATGAAATCTACGATGCCATTTTGGTGAAGCCGACTTTGCGACTGGCAAAATTCATCTGGCATGTGGGTGATGAGCAGATGATCGACGGTGTGCCAAGCGGTCTTGCATCACTGACTACCGATGCGTCTTCGCAAACCGTGAAGCTGCAAACCGGGTCGATCGCGCTGTACGCCTTCGTCATGTTGGTCGGGCTGTTGGTCTTCTTAAGTATCTTCTTGTGGGTGCGTTGAGATGAATTCGCTAAGTTTCCCCATTCTCTCGCTCATCACCTTCCTGCCGCTGGCGGGTGTGTTATTTATCGCCAGCGTGCGTGGTGACGAGGCTTCCGTAGCACGCAATGTGCGCTGGGCGGCCCTATGGACCAGCCTGATTGTGCTGGCATTGTCGGTATATTTGTGGATCTCGTTTGATCCCGCGGTTGCGGGATTCCAGTTTATTGAAACATCCACGTGGCTGAGTGGCCTTGATGTACAGTACCGGATGGGTGTTGATGGTATCAGCCTGTTCCTGGTGCTGTTAACCGCTTTCATCACACCGATTGCCATTATCGCGAGTTGGTCAATCACCAAACGCGTCCGCGAATTTATGATCGCGTTTTTGCTGCTGGAAACCATGACCATCGGCATGTTCTGCGCGCTGGATTTTGTGGTGTTCTATATATTCTTCGAAGCCGTGCTGCTGCCGATGTATCTCATCATCGGTGTCTGGGGCGGGGAGAAGCGTATTTTCGCAGCGGTGAAGTTCTTTCTTTTTACGCTAACAGGTTCGGTCCTGATGCTGCTGGCGCTGGTGTGGATGTGGCGCAATGCCGGCACCACTGATATTGTAACGCTGCTGCGCACGCCGATCCCGCCACAGGCGCAGACCTGGCTGTTCATCGCGTTCCTGGCGTCATTTGGTGTAAAGGCGGCGGTCTGGCCACTGCATACCTGGCTACCGGATGCCTATGGTGAGGCGCCCTTGCCGGGCACCATTATGCTGGCGGCAGTGCTCTCTAAAATGGGCGCCTATGGGTTCCTACGCTTCACGGTGCCAATGCTACCGCATGCGAGTGCTGTGGCTGCACCTTTGATGTTTACGTTCGGCGTGGTGGCGGTGATTTATGTCTCGCTCGTGGCGCTGGCGCAGACTGATATGAAGCGGCTGATTGCCTATTCATCGGTCGCGCATATGGGTGTGATTATCATCGGCATTTTCACTTTTACCGTTGAAGGTATTGAAGGCGCTTTGTTCCAGATGCTCTCGCACGGTGTGATCATTGCCGGGTTGTTCATTTGTGCGGGCGTGTTGCTGGCGCGCGGTGAGGGGCTGGCACTGTCGCGTCTGGGTGGGCTTGCGGTGCGGATGCCGGCCTACGCTACCTTGTTGATGTTGTTTGCGCTGGGCTCGATGGGCCTGCCCGGTACCTCCGGGTTTGTTGGTGAAATCCTGGTGATTGTCGGCGCGATGAAGGTAAATTTCTGGGTGTCGCTGCTGGGTGCCACCGGCATGGTACTCGGTGCGGCCTATATGCTGGTGATGCTGCGGGCTGTGTTGTTTGATAAATTTACCAGCCCCAGCTTGGATGGTTTGAAGGATTTGCGGCCAGCGGAATACGCCATGCTGGTGCCGCTTGCCGTGATGGTGCTCTGGCTCGGCATTTACCCAGCTAGCTTCACGCATATTTTTGACGCGCCGGTAAACGCCCTGGTGCAGGCGCACACCGCCGCCCTGACGCTGCCACAACCGGCCGCGCCAGCCTCTCTCGCCATGGTGATAAAATGAGCCCGCTCATCCCAACTCTACTGCCGGAATTGGCACTCGGCCTGGGCGGCATGGTGCTGTTACTGGCGGGCGTATTATCGAAGTCTAATCAGTTCGTTCATTGCAGCCTGGCATCAATCGCATTGTTTGTGGTGACGGCTTTGTTGGTGCTGGCCGCGCCAAGCGGGACGATTTATGATGGTCTGCTGATCACCAGCAATTTCACCCGCTTTGCCGATGTGTTGGTGTTGCTGGGCGCCTCGGCTGCGTTGATTTTGTCGCTCGATTATAACCAGCGCGAAGATATTGCGCGGTTTGAATTTCCGGTGCTGGTGGTGTTGGCGGTGCTGGGAATGATCGTGATGATCTCAGCTGCTGACATGATGACGTTGTATCTGGGCTTCGAGTTACAGTCGCTGGCTTTGTATATTTGTGCGGCTTTTGCGCGCGATTCGCTGCGCTCGACCGAGGCTGGTCTAAAGTATTTCGTGCTGGGGGCTTTGGCGTCAGGACTGCTGATTTACGGCATTTCGTTGGTTTATGGGTTTGCGGGCACCACCAACTTCGCAAGCTTGGCCCAGCAATTCAGCACTGGTCAGGCGGCGGGTTATGGCACCGTGATTGGTGTTGTGTTCGTGCTGGTTGGCATCGCTTTCAAAATCTCCGCCGCCCCTTTTCATATGTGGACGCCAGATGTGTATGAAGGCGCGCCCACCCCGGTAACCGCTTTGTTTGGTACCGCGCCGAAAGTGGCAGCGATGGCGCTGCTGGTTTCGGTGATGGTCGGGCCGTTCGGGCATTTGCTCAGCCAGTGGCAGATGTTGATTGAAATTCTTAGCGTCATTTCCATGCTGCTTGGTGCGCTTGCCGCGATTGGCCAGAGCAATATCAAACGCCTGATGGCCTACTCCTCGATCGGCCATATGGGCTACGCGCTGATCGGTTTGGCTGCCGGTACGGCGGCCGGTGTGCAGGCCACGCTGATTTACATGTCGGTCTATGTGGTAATGTCCTTCGGCGTATTCGCCTGCATTCTGGCCATGCGCCGCAAGGGGCAGGCGGTGGAAACCATCGCCGATCTCGCCGGGCTTTCGACCCAAAGCCCCGCCTATGCGCTGGCACTCGCGGTGCTGATGTGGTCGATGGCTGGCATTCCGCCGCTTTCAGGTTTCTTTGGCAAACTCTACGTGTTTTCAGCGGCGATCAATGCGGGTCTGGATGTTCTGGCGGTGGTGGGTGTGCTCACCAGCGTGGTCGGCGCGTTCTATTATCTGCGCGTCATCAAGGTCATGTATTTCGACGCTGGCAGCCCCGATTTCGACAAAGCTGCCGGTAGCGTCCGGTTCGTGATGGCCGTTGCTGCGCTGGCAACAGCCTTGTTCGTGTTCATCCCTGGCCCATTGGTGAGTGCGGCGGCGGCGGCGGCGCGGGCATTGATGGGATGAGCCGTTTTTGCTGACATGGCGGCTTGAGCATTTCGCCACGCTCGATTCAACATCTACTTATTGTGCTGAGCGGGCGCGGCAGGGTGAAGCGGCTGGGCTGGCGGTACTCGCCGACCAGCAAACAGCCGGGCGTGGCAGCCGTGGGCGGCAATGGGTATCAACCGGCGGTAATTTGTATCTTTCGGTGTTGCTCAGGCCGGAGGGCCCAGTTTCCAGCATTGGCGCGTTTCCGCTGCTGGCCGGACTAGCGTTAGCCAAGGCCGTTCGCAGCCTGTTGCCAGGCCCAGCCCCAGCCCCCATGCTGAAATGGCCGAATGACGTGCTGATGATGGGCGCGAAACTGGCGGGCGTGCTGATCGATGCATCGCCGCTCGAAGGCAGGATCGATTGGCTGGTGATCGGGATTGGCCTTAACCTTGCCGAGGCGCCGCAGGTTGCCGGGCGCAAAACTACGTGCCTTGCAGATTATGGCGTTTGCGTTCCCCCGTATCAGGCCGCGCAGGCCGTGTTGGAGGCACTATCGCAGTATTTGGCGGTTCTCCATGAAGGCGGGTTGCCTGCCATCCAGAGTGCCTGGCTCGCCGCCGCGCATCCGGTGGGCTCGCCGCTTGTGATCACGGGTAACCGCAACCTCTCCGGCACATTCGCGGGACTCACAGCAGAGGGTGCGTTGCAGTTGTGCGTCGAAAATCGTATCGAAACACTCCAAACGGGCGACATATGGCTCGAAGGGCAGGGGGCGGGCTAACCATGTTGCTGGTGATCGACGCGGGCAATACCAATATAGTATTCGCCGTGCATGACGGCACCGGCTGGCGCGGTACCTGGCGGTTGGCCACGTCCTCGCAGCGCACCTCCGACGAATATGGCGTCTGGCTTGAAGCCTTGCTGAGCCGCAATGGCATCAAGGTAGGTGATGTCACGGGCGCTGTGATTGGCACCGTGGTTCCGGCGGCGCGCTATCATTTGCGGCGGCTGTGCCGGGATTGGTTTGATGTCGAGCCGCTGGTTGCCACCGCAGCGCTTGATTGGGGTTTTGAAATCAGGATCGACACACCTGATGAGGTGGGTGCTGACCGCTTACTGAACGCGCTCGCCGCGCACCAGAAGTACGGGGGACCGTTGATCGTGGTGGATTTTGGTACCGCCACAACCTTCGATGTGGTGGACCATGACGGCGCCTATCTGGGCGGCGTTATCGCGCCGGGAATTAACCTGTCTATTGAGGCGCTGCACAAGGCGGCTGCCCGGCTGCCGCGCATCGGCATTGGTCGGCCGCAATCGGTCATTGGGCGCTCCACCATTCCGGCCATGCGCTCGGGCATTTACTGGGGCTATATTGGGCTGATTGAAGGTTTGCTGGTCCGCATCGCCGGTGAGTTCGGCAAGCCATTAAAGGCGATTGGCACGGGTGGGCTGGCACCTTTGTTTGCGGAAGGCACTACCAAGCTGAGTGTCATTGACCCGGATCTGACGTTGGATGGGCTGCGGATGCTCTCGTTGCGCAACCAGCCGCCGCCATTACCGCGCGACCGCACGCAGTTTGTTGATGTGGAATAGACGTTGGTGGTTATCCTAGCCTGTCCCATCTAAAGGTACTAAAGAAGAATTTTTCAGGAGTAGTCGTTATAATGCCAACCCCTTCCGGCAAATTGTCGGGCAAAAATCGTGCGCCGATCGCATCAGCGCAAAGCCCCGATGGATTTGTGTTCGTCCCGCTCGGCGGTACCGGCGAAATCGGCATGAATTTCAACCTGTATGGCTGCGACGGTGATTGGCTGGCGGTGGATTGCGGCATGGGGTTTGCTGGCCCGGAGGCGCCTGAAGCTGAACTGCTGCTGGCTGACCCAGCCTACATTGCAGCCCGGGCAGACCGTTTGAAGGGGCTCGTGATTACCCACGCGCACGAGGACCATATTGGCGGCGTGGCGCGGTTATGGCCGCAATTACGTTGCCCGATTTATGCCAGCCCGTTCACGGCAGCCGTTTTGCGCCGCAAGCTGAACGAAGCCGGGCTAGGGCGCGAAGTGAAGCTGCATGTGATTAAGCCTGGTGCGCAGTTTGAATTGGCCCCCTTCAGCCTGCAATATATTCAGCTCACCCATTCCACGCCGGAGTCGCAGGCGCTGGCCATCTCCACCAAATACGGCACGGTGCTGCATACCGGTGACTTCAAATTCGACCCGCACCCGGTGGTGGGCGCTTCTACCGATGAAGCGACCCTGAAAGCGCTAGGCGACAAGGGCGTGCTGGCAATAGTGATCGATTCCACCAACGCCATGGTGGACGGCCATTCCGGCTCCGAGCTTGATGTGCGCAAGAGCCTAAAGGCACTGATTGGCGACATGCCAGGGCGCATTGCGGTTACTTGTTTTGCCAGCAACATCGCTCGGGTGGCGAGTGTGATCGCAGCGGCGGAAGCTTGTGGCCGGCATGTTGCCTTGATTGGCCGCAGCTTGGGGAATTACGTCGCCGCCGCCCAGGAAGCCGGCTATTTGCTCGATGTGCCAGATTTCGTGCCGGAAGAAGATTTAAGCTCCATCCCGGATGAGAATTTATTAATATTAGCCACCGGCAGCCAGGGAGAACCGCGGTCGGCGATGGCGCGCATCGCGGCTGACACGCATCGCTACGCTGTACTGGGGGAGGGGGATGTGGCGATATTCTCATCTCGCATGATCCCCGGCAACGAAAAAGCCATCACCGCGGTACAGGATACGCTGGTGCGGCGCGGGGTGGACGTGATCACCGATGATGATGAGCTGACCCATTGCTCCGGCCATCCGGCCCGCGATGAGCTGATCAAAATGTATAAGCTGGTCCGGCCACGCTATTTGGTGCCAACCCATGGCGAATGGCGGCATCTCTCAGCGCAGGCAGCTTTGGCTGAAGAGGAGGGGATTACCTCCATCTTGATCGAGAATGGCGATGTTTTGTCGCTGTCCTCGAACAAGCCAGAAGTGATCGATTCCGTGCCGACCGGCCGGCTAGCCGTGGATGGCAATGCCGTGGTGCCGCTGAAAGGCGGCGTGATGGCTGCCCGGCGCCGGATGCTGTTCAACGGCGTGGTGGTTGGCAGTGCCATTATCGACTCGAAAGGCAAAGTACAGGGTCAGGCGCGGGTCTCGGCCCCTGGTTTGCTGGATGAAGACGTTAAGCTGCAACGGGAGCTAGAGGCAGAATTTGCTGATCTGCTTGGGGAATTACCAAGCGCACTGCGCAAGGACGAAGCCGCCTATACCGATGCGGCGCGTGCAGTGTTGCGAAAAATAGTCGGCAAACGCATGGGCAAGCGGCCGATTGTTGAAGCCCATATCATGCGAATTTAGATTGCTGATTTATTAGGCTGTTTTAAGATTAAAAAAACGGCGATAGATGTTTTAATTTGCCATCAAAGATTTGTCGCCCAAAAATTATACTTTTGCACGGTTGTTTTTGCTGGACGAAGCAAGTTGTGCGTTGCACTATAGTGCCTAGAATGAAGTTTGGTTCTTCATTCTGCCGTGTGACTGGCGTTTCCTCCCTGAACTTGGCCCGCCGCCCTATGGGCTGGCGGGCTTCTTTCGTTTTATAGAACAATTCATGAGATATGCCGCTGAGATTACTGACCTGACAATCTGCCGGGCTTTTTTTGCCGCCTGGGTATTTGCCTATCATGTTGATTTACACGCACAATTTTCGGCATGGCTCGGGCCATTGGCGGGATTCATCCAGCATGGCTATCTCGGGGTGGATGGGTTTTTCATCCTCTCGGGGTTGATTATGGCCGCTGTGCATCCAGAAATGGCAGGCAATCGATCCCATTGCTGGCAGTTTTGGGCGAAAAGGCTGGCGCGGATTTATCCGGTGCATCTGGCGGTTCTATTGATTTTAGCGGTGCTGGTGCTCACCGGCCTGGCTCTGGGATTCACCCCGCGCGACCCGGAGCGTTTTACAGTTGCATCCTTCATCGCCAATCTTGCACTGTTGCAGGGTTGGGGTGTGGGCGGGCATTTGGCCTGGAATTACCCGTCTTGGTCAGTGAGCACTGAATGGGCGGGGTATTTGCTGTTTCCGTTTTTATGGATGTATTTTGGCGTATGGCGCACGATTATTCCGGGGCAAAGCTTGGTACTTTGCTTCACCGCGCTGGGGATGATTAGTTACCTGTTTGGCAATACGCTTAACCTGACTTATGCGGGTGCGTTATGGCGATTTTTTCCGGAATTCATCATCGGCATAACCAGCTTCCGATTAGTGCCGCTGAATGCTGATGCGATGCCAACCAAAATTTTAGCGTTGTTGGGGTTGGCAGGTGTGGTGTTGCTGACATCTGGTGGCGCTTTTGACATTCTGGTGGTGTTCGCCTTGTGGCTGCTGCTCGTAGCGTTGATTATGCATGCCGATGCTGAGCGCCCAGCTTTGGTGCGTAACCCTAAATTACTCCGCTTTCTGGGCCATATTTCTTATTCATTTTACATGAGCTTTGGCACCATTGAGCTGTTGCTCTCGCAATTATTCCTACATCAAGGCTGGGATCCGGCGAGTCACAAATTAATCTATATAATTGCGATGTCGGTGCTCACATTCGCGATGGCGGTTGCACTTCATCATTTGGTAGAAAACCCGGCCCGCCGTCTGGTGGACCGTTGGCTAGCGGCACCAGAGGCTCTAGCCGCTGCGGGCCAGCCCCTGTAAGCAGTCAGAAAATCGTTCAGCCGAAGGTATTTCATGCGCCTGTCTCAATCCCTGATCCCCACTTTGAAGGAAACCCCGGCGGAGGCGCAGATTGCCTCGCACCGGCTGATGCTGCGGGCCGGTCTGGTGCGCCAGCAGGCTTCCGGCATTTACGCCTGGCTGTCGGCGGGGCTGAAAGTGCTCACCAAAATCGCGAATATCGTGCGTGAGGAGCAGGATGCGGCGGGCGCCCAGGAATTGCTGATGCCGACCATCCAGAGCGCCGATTTATGGCGCGAAAGCTGCCGTTATGATGCCTATGGCAAGGAGATGCTGCGCATCACCGACCGGCATGACCGCGAATTACTGTACGGCCCGACCAACGAGGAAATGATCACCGCGATTTTGCGCGATACCACCAAGAGCTATCGGGATCTGCCGCAAATTCCCTATCATATTCAATGGAAATTCCGCGATGAGGTGCGGCCGCGGTTCGGCGTGCTGCGGGGCCGCGAGTTTTTGATGAAGGATGCTTATAGTTTTGATCTTGATTATGCGGGCGCGCTGCTCAGCTATAAGAAGATGATGCTGGCTTATATGCGCACATTTCAGAGAATCGGCATCACCGCGATTCCCATGCGCGCTGATACCGGCCAGATTGGCGGCGATTTGAGCCATGAGTTCCATGTGCTTGCCCCTACCGGCGAGAGTGGTGTGTTCTATGATGCTGAGTTCGAAGCAGGTGACTCGCTCAGCGTTGGCTATTCGCCGGCTGAGCTTGACGCATTTTATGAATCCGTCACCACAAAATACGCTGCCACAGATGAAAAACATGATCTTGATGCGTGGGGCAAAATTCCTGAGGCGCGCAAGCGCGAAGGCCGCGGCATTGAGGTGGGGCAGATTTTCTACTTCGGTAAAAAATATTCAGAATCGATGAACTACAGCGTTATCGGTCCGGATGGCGCGAAACTATTTCCTGAAATGGGCAGCTACGGCATTGGCGTTTCGCGCCTGGTGGGGGCAATTATCGAAGCGCGGCACGATGAGGCGGGGATTATCTGGCCAGATGCGATTGCACCGTTCCGCGTTGGCATATTGAATTTGCGCCAGGGCGATGCGGCGACAGACGGCATTTGCGAGACTTTGCACAAAGAATTCGGTGCCGACTGCTTATATGACGACCGTGAGGAACGTGCCGGTGCCAAATTCGCCGAAGCGGATCTGATGGGTCATCCTTGGCAGATCATTGTCGGGCCACGCGGGGCTGCGGCGGGGCAAGTGGAATTGAAACGCCGTGCCACCGGCGAGCGGTTTGAATTGCCGGTTGCAGACGCGATTGCGAAAGTGCGCTCAAAGGTAAGCAGCTGATGTTCGGCCCGTTTGAGCGCAAGGTTGCCGCGCGCTATTTACGGGCGCGGCGTGGCGAACGCTTTGTATCAGTCATCGCTGTATTCTCATTGGTTGGCATCGCACTTGGTGTGGCGACGCTCATTATTGTGATGAGCGTTATGAATGGGTTTCGCCAGGAGTTGCTGAGCCAAATTCTTGGGCTGAATGGTGATATCGGCGTTTACGCCGCGGGCCAGCCCCTGACGAATTACGATGATATTTCCAGCCGGATTCAAAAAATTCCAGGCGTGACGGCGGCCTTCCCGATTGTGCAGAACGAGGTGTTGATGTCCGGCCCGCAAGGTGGCGCCTCTGGTGGCATTGCACGCGGTATTACGCCGCAAGGCTTGGAATCTCTGCCCACCGTTGCCAACCACGTGATTGCGGGCAATTTAAATGACCTGAACGGCCAAGGTGTGATTGCGATTGGTGGTGGCTTGGCAAGCCAATTTGGCCTGACGGTCGGGTCCACCATGCAGTTGATTTTGCCGCAGGGCAAAGCCACCATCATCGGGACCATTCCCAGCATTCAAAGCTTCAGGGTGGTGGCGATTTTTCAAACCGGAATGCAGCAATATGATACAAGCTTCGTGTTCATCCCGCTCAGCGCGGCACAAACTTTGTTTCAACAGCCCGACGCCGCGACACAGATACAGGTATATGTAACCGACCCTGATCATGACGAGGCGATTAAGCAAACGATTCGGGCCACGTTAGGTGGGACATCTGTGCGTATTTTGGACTGGCGCCAGAATAACGATAGCTTCCTTGCCGCCGTGACTGTGGAGGGGAATGTGATGTTCCTGATCCTGACCCTGATTATTTTGGTGGCCGCCTTCAACGTCATTTCTTCATTGATAATGATGGTGAAAGACAAAGCGCGCGATATTGCCATTCTGCGCACCATGGGGGCGAGCTCCGGCGCGATTTTGCGGATATTTTTGATGTGCGGTGCCTCGGTTGGTGTGCTGGGCACGTTGGTCGGCTTTGTACTTGGCACGGTGTTCTGTGCCTATATCGAAAATATCAGGCAATTTGTGCAGAAATTGACAGGCACGCCGCTATTTGACCCGACCGTTTACTATCTTGAGCAACTGCCCGCCAAGCTGGATTGGCACCAGGTAACTGAAGTGATTTTGATGTCCTTCGCGCTGTCTCTGCTGGCGACCATTTACCCTAGCTGGCGGGCCGCCCGCATAGACCCGATCGAGGCGCTGCGCCGTGAGTGAATTTCTACTCCAACTCAAAGACCTCACACGCACATATAAAAGCGAAGGCGAAGCTCTAACTGTGCTCAATGGCGCGGGGCTTAATTTGCGGGCCGGGGAGATTGTGGCGCTGGTTGCGCCCTCTGGTTCTGGTAAGTCAACCTTGCTGCATCTGGCAGGATTATTGGAAAAGCCAGACGGTGGGGCGGTGGTCATTAATGGCGTGGATGCCGGTAAGCTCGATGATACCGCCCGCACCAATATCAGGTTGCGTACCATTGGTATTGTGTATCAGTTCCATCACTTGCTGGCAGAATTTACCGCGCTTGAGAATGTTGTTCTGCCGCAGATGATCAACGGAAAATCAAAGGCAGACGCCGAAAAACGTGCGATGGTATTACTCACAAAATTAGGGTTAGCCGCACGGGCGGAACATCTGCCGGGCAAACTCTCAGGTGGTGAACAGCAGCGCGTGGCGATTGCGCGCGCCCTGGCCAACGCACCGGCGTTGCTGCTGGCCGATGAGCCAACGGGAAATCTTGATGTGGCGACCGCCGAAATTGTGTTTACTGAACTGCTAAGGATCGTGCGGTCTGAAAATGTCGCCGCTTTGATTGCCACCCATAACCCGGAACTGGCCCAGCGTATGGATAGGCAGTTAACATTAGTGAACGGCAAGCTGGTTTAGCGCACCACCAGCGCGGCCGGGATTTCTATGCCTAAGCTGCGCAAGGCCGAGGCCGCACCTGGGTGAAACGTCATGTCGCCAGGCAACACGCCCGCACTTTGGGTAAATAATCCTGCGGCTGGGACGACTTTTTCCAAGTTGGCCTGATTATGCATGGTCGCCAGCGTGATTGCTCTGACCAGAGCATCGGGCAAGTTCGCGGCCCCAATGGCGAAATTGGCAGTCCCTACGCTCGCAATTGCCATGGATTGGCGTGGGAATGTGCCGGGTGGTAGTGTCATCGCTGTCATGCCCGGGGTCGCGCGCGCCACTTGTTTGGCTTCTGCCGGGGTGAAGCCGATAACGCCGAGCTGCTTGGTCTCCGCAACCGCGGTAATGGCCGGTAAAGGCGGAGCCCCGATAAACGCGCAAGCATCAATCCGCCCGGCCAGCATATCACGCAGCTGGGCCCCGTAATCTGCGGTGGGCATATCGGAAGGGATCACGCCGATGCTGGCCAAAATATCTGGTACAGCGGCAGAACCGCTGCCGCCATCCGGCCCCACACCAATTACCCGGTTCCCAAGCCCGGCGAGCGACGTGATGCCGCTGCTGGCCAAGGTCACGATTTGTAAAATTGATGGAAATATCGGGAATAAAGCCCGGAAGTTGGAAAATTTCACGCCCGCTGTCCAATGGCCGGTGCCGGTACGGGCCTGGTTGGCAACGGTCACGGTGGTCATGCCAAGCTGGGCTGCACCTTGTTCGATCAGCAGAATATCCGCTGCTGACCCACCGGTCGCACGGTAAGCCACCGCCACGCCGCTACTGGCTTGCGCGATTTTGCCCCAGGCCGCGCCGTAAATATCGTAAACGCCACCCGGACGACCGGTAGCCATCAATAGCGCACTGGGCCACCCAGTTTCCACCGCCTGCGCCGCCAGGGCTGACTGGGCTGGTAGTAGGGCAGATGCAGCCAGGAACGACCGCCTTGAAATCTTCAACGAGCCCTCCAGAGCTGGGGATTTTAGAGATTGGCCGGAGAAGACGGCGGAATGATGGTCACGTCAAGGCACGGCAACGTTCCAGAGCCGCGATTAAAGCAGTGCGAATACCGGGCTCCAAGGCTGAATGACCGGCATCGGGCACCAGGGTGAGGCGCGCCAGAGGCCAAGCGGCCAGTAGGTCAAAGGCTGATTTTGCTGGACAAATCATGTCGTAACGGCCTTGCACAATCTCACCGGGGATGTTGTGCAAGCTGTTCATATGGGCCAGCAGCCCACCTGTAGGCAGAAATAAATCATGTTCAAAATAATGCGCTTCGATGCGGGCCAAACCAATGGCGGCACGGTCTTGGGCGAAAGCGGTGACGGCTTCGAAGCTGGGCAGCAAAGTTGAGCACGAGCCCTCATAAATGCTCCAGGTGCGCGCCGCCGGGCCATGGATCTCAGGGTCGGGGTTGGTCAGCCGGGCGAGGTAGCTTTTCAGCAAATCGCCGCGCTCTTCTGGTGGCAGGAATTGGCTGAAGGCGGCATGCGCGTCCGGGAACACCCGCGCCATGCCATACAGAAACCACTCAACCTCCTCCGGGCGGCCTAGGAAGATGCCGCGCAACACCAAACCCATCACGGTTTCCGGGTGGGCTTGGGCGTAGGCCAAAGCTAGCGTCGAGCCCCAAGAGCCGCCGAACAGCAGCAACCGCTCAATATTAAGGAATTTGCGGAGAGATTCGATATCTTCGACCAGATGCGGTGTGGTGTTCGCAGCAATCTCGCCGAGCGGCTTGGAACGGCCGGCACCGCGCTGGTCAAAAATAATCACCCGCCAGATTGAGGGGTCAAAAAACCGCCGATGCACCGCACCCGCACCCGCACCAGGACCGCCATGCAGGAACAGCACCGGCTTACCGCGCGGGTTGCCCACCTGCTCCCAATACATCACATGCCCGCCGGAGAGCGGCAGATAGCCGGTCTCGTAGGGGCCGATTTCGGGGAATAGGTCGCCACGCGGCATCGGTTTCAGCCTGCGATGGCGGTGCGCACGGTCTGGGCGACGCGGGCGGCTTGCGCAGGGGTCAAATCGGGGTGGATTGGCAACGCCATGATCCGTTCGCTGAGGCTCTCAGAGACCGGCAACGCGGCGCCATCATGGCAGGACGCATAAGCCGGCTGGCGGTGCAGCGGACGCGGATAATACACGGCACTGGCGATATTGGCGGCTTTCAGTGCGGCTTGCACAGTCTCGCGGGCGGCGGTGCTGGGTAACAAAATGGCATATACAGCCCACGCGCTCGTGGAATTTGGTACCCGGGCGGGAATATCCAGCACGTCCGCCAAAGCAGCATCGTAAATTGCGGCAATGGTTTCGCGGGTGGCAATTTCGGCTTCAAACACGTCGAGCTTCGCGAGCAATATGGCAGCCTGCATCGTGTCCAGCCGGCCATTCATGCCAATCCGCAGCACCTCGTAGCGGGTGGTGCCTTCACCATGGGTGCGCAGCGACCGGTACAAGGCGGCCCGCGCGGCAGATTCCGTGAACAATGCCCCACCATCGCCGTAAGCGCCAAGTGGTTTGGAAGGGAAGAAGCTGGTGGCGGTGGCATCTGCCGCTGTGCCGAGACGCTTGCCATGGAGGGCGGCACCAAAACTCTGGGCACAGTCATCGAGCGTGAACAGGTTTTCCCGCGCGGCGATTTCATTCAAGCCCGGCCAGTCAGCCGGTTGGCCGAACAAATCCACGCCTACCACTGCGCGGGGTTTCAGGTTGCCGCCGCGCTTTACATCCGCAATGCGGGCTTCGAGATGGGATAGATCGATTTGAAAGGTGCGCGGGTCAACATCCACGAACACCGGTGTTGCGCCCAGCAGCAACGGCACTTCGGCGGTCGCGGTATAGGTGAAGGCGGGCAGGAATACCGCATCGCCCCGGCCAATGCCTTCCGCCATCATCGCGATTTGCAAGGCATCGGTGCCGGAGCTGACGCTGACGCAATATGTGGCACCGCAAAAGGCGGCTAAGCGGTCTTCCAACTCGGCCACTTCCGGGCCCAGAATATATTGCCCATGTGCCAGCACAGCATCGAGCCGCGCGCGCAAGGCGGGGCCGATGCGGGCTTGCTGGGCTTTGAGGTCAAGGAACGGAATGGGGGCGAGTTGCGGAGCATTCATGGCAGAATGATTACCCTGCCTTTTCGCAAACCGCGAGGGGGGCGTTACCGCCATCAGCGTTGTGGACAAATTCCGGTACCAGCCGCGCCAAAGCCGCCAGCGCGATGGCGGCATTGCCATTGCTGCCCTGGGCAGAAATTTCGGCCAAAGCCTCTTGCACCAGTGCAATGTCTGCCACCCGTGGGCTGGCCATCAACAGGCCCGGATAGCCGGTGGGCACCGGTTGTTCGCTACCGTGGAATAACTCCTCGAACAGTTTTTCTCCTGGCCGCAGACCTGTAAAGCGAATGCCGATGTCGGTTTCAGGACGCAGCCCGGCCAGACGGATCATCTGCCGGGCAAGGTCCACAATGCGCACGGGCTCCCCCATATCGAGCACGAAAATACCACCATGCTTGATGCTCTCACCGCCTTGCGCACCCACCACCGAGGCTTGCAGCACCAGCCCCACGGCTTCGCGCACCGTCATGAAATAGCGTTGCATGTCAGGGTGGGTCACCGTTAGTGGCCCGCCCATGGCGAGCTGGCGGCGGAATAACGGCACCACTGAGCCAGTTGAGCCGAGCACATTACCAAACCGCACGGTCACCACGCCCATGCCACCTTGCTGGCGCGCCGCCACGTCCAAAGCTTGGCAATACATCTCAGCCAGGCGTTTGGTGGCACCCATCACCGAGCTAGGGTTTACCGCCTTGTCGGTCGAGATCAGCACCATCAGGGAGGCGCCGCTGGCGCGTGCCGCATCCGCCACAGCTTTGGTGCCCAGCACGTTGGTCTGCAGACCTTCGAGCGGGTTAGCTTCCACAATCGGCACATGTTTCAGGGCGGCGGCGTGGAACACCAATTCAGGTTTGAAATCATCGCATAGGGCCTGCATCCGCGCGGCGTCCCGCACATCGGCAATCACCGACAAACGCCGCTCGGCAGGATATTTTTCAGCGAGTTCAAGGTCGATCTGCCAAAGCGCGAATTCGCCATTATCAAGCAGCATCAAGGAAGCCGGGGCAAAACCGGCCACTTGGCGTGCCAGCTCAGAGCCGATTGACCCGCCGGCACCGGTGACCAGTACCCGCCGCCCGGCGATCAGCCGCGCCATGCCGTCGCGGTCGAGTGCGACTTGCTGGCGGTTCAGTAAATCCTCAATCGCGATCGGCTGTAGCTGGATTTGTCCCTGGTCGGCGGGGGAAAGTGCGGTCAGGCTGGGGGCGCGCAGAACCCGCACGCCGTGCTTGTCGGCTGCCGCCAACAGGCTGGCCAGCGCAGCACCGGAAAATTCAGGCTCCGTAATAATGAGCAAATCTGGCAACCCGCCATGGCCCGCCAACTTAGCCAGGACCGCCTCAGCCTCCTCGGCGGCGCCCAGCACATCCAACCCATGCACCCGCCGCCCGGTATGCCGGGCTGAAAGCGCCACCAAGCCGGTGACGCGATAAGGTGGCTCGGCAGAGCGAGCCAGCGCACTTAAAAATAGCTCGGTGGTCTCACCGGTGCCGACCAGGATCGCGCTGCTGACATCCGCACGGGGGCTCGGCATGACGGGATGGCGCAGCAGCCGGTAAGCCAGACGCGGTGCCGTGAGACAAACCAGCATTGAGAATGTCAGCAGCAGCGGGTAGCCGGGCGAGGGCAGGTCAAGCCCGACGCCGATCATTAAAAGGCTGAGCAGAACGGCCGCCGTGACGCCCGCGCCGCCGACCAGAGCCAGGTCACGCATCGAGGTAAACCGCCAATGCAGGCGCGATAGCCCAAACGGCACGCCGATCAGCCAGATGGCAACGGCGCCTGCCATGGCCAAAGCGGGTGGGTTGGGCAGCGGGGCAGACGGGCTGGCCAGCCACCCCGCAATCAAAATCGCAAGTGCCGCCAGCGCCCCATCGAGCGCCATGTTGAGCACGACATTCATCCAGCGGCGGTTTAATCTGGGCGGGCGCACCGCTTGATCAGCCATGTCGGGCGGTCGGCTTGCTCAACCGCGCACCAAGTTTTTCAGAAGGTTCAACAAGGTATCACGCCCATGCGCGCCCAACCGGGCAGCCAGCCTGTCCTCATGCGGGGCGATGACGCTATGCCAATATCGCAGTCTTTCGGCGCCGTCCGGGGTTAGATGCAGAGATTGCGCCCGCCGGTCAGACTCGGCAGAGGCCCGCGTGAGCAGGCCACGCTGTTCCAGCGCCGTTACCAGCGGCACCAGATTGGCCCGTTTAATGCCGATGGAAGCCGCGACATCAGACGGCCGGATCCCCGGATTGCGGCTAACGACCTCAAGGATTGAAAACTGCGGCGGGCGGATATTCTCGGCTGCAAGCACCCGAAAGAAGTCTTGCGAGACGCATAAATGGCCCTGCCGCAGCATATAGCCCATCAGGCTGGGCAGCACGCCCATATCAATGCCGTCGCTTGAATCAACCTGTCCTGGCCGTTCTGCAATATCGGTCTGGGCTAGTTTGTGAGCGGCCAAGGCGGACTCCTGAGGATTGATTATGGTCGTTATCCCATAGATCAATTGCTCAGCCGAGCCAAAACATCCCTTCAACTTCAACAGCGGCATCAAGTGGCAGGGAGGCCACGCCGACAGTGGCGCGGGCATGGCGGCCAAGATCGCCAAAGGCTGCCACTGCGAGGTCAGAGGCGCCGTTCATGACCACCGCATGTTGGGTGAAATCGGGCGTCGCGGCGATGAAACCGCCCAGCCGGTTGACGCGGGTGATGCTGTCCAAGCCGCCGGGCAGGGCCGCCTGCAACTGGGCGAGCACATTGATCAGGCACAGGCGTGCCGCGTGCTGGCCTTCCTCAATGGACACACCACCGCCGAGCTTGCCGGTGACCGCCACTTTGCCATCAATGGCCGGCAACTGGCCGCTCACCACCACCAGACTGCCGGTGATGGTGACCGGCACATACGAGCCGACCGGGTTCATCGGCTTGGGCAAGCTGATGCCCAGTTCGGCTAAGCGTTTGATCACACTCATGTCAGCTCACTAATTTAAAGGCCCGGCGGCGTTCACGCGGGGCTGGTTCGGGAAGGTCAAGCGGCAGCAAGGGGGCGCGGTCGGACGCACCATCCCCCACCGTGTCGGCGCTTTCAAGCTCGGCCGGGGCCAGATTATGGTTGCCGAGATAATTCACCGCCAGATTGCGGAAGACGTAATCGATCATGGATGTGGCCTGCCCAACCGCGGGGTCGCCTTCGACCACTCCGGCCGGGCCAAAGCGGGTGAAGGTGAAAGCCTCAACGTAATCTTCCAACTTCACGCCATGTTGCAAGCCTAAACTCACCGCAATCGAGAACGCATCCATCAGGCCGCGAAAAGCCGAGCCTTCCTTGTGCAGGGCGATGAAAATCTCCCCCAACCGGCCATTGGCATATTCGCCGGTGGAGAGGAACAATTTATGGCCGCCGATGCTGGCTTTCTGGGTGTAGCCGCTGCGCCGGGCCGGCAGGGCTTCGCGTTGGCTGGCAGGCGCTGCCAGACTGGCCGATTCGGGCGCAGCGGGCATGGCGTGGATGAAAGGGGCCAATGCATCATGCATCGCGCGGTGCGCGCCAAGACCTGGTGGGGCAAGTATATCCTCACCGCGCAAGGTGGCGGCTAGGGCGGCTTGCATCGACATACCGGTGGCGGCGAGCTTAGCTTGCACCCAAAGGGCAAGGTTGCCTTGGGCATCCAGCGCCGAGACTGCCCGGCTGAAGCCGAGCGTTTCGGCACCCAGCAACGCTTCAATGGCAGGTTGCGGGACAAAGCTGGTCAATGCCTCATGGCGGCGGCTGCCAGCTTCGGCGGCATCATACCGGGCGGCTTTGGCGGCGGCTTGCAAGCCTGGAATGGCGCAGATGTCGGGCACAGGCGTGGTGGTTGAGATGGTAAAACCGCTGGTCCCGGTGCGCAGTCCGGCAGAGGCTATTTCCGCCCGCGCGCTCATGAAGCTGGCCAGCGTGGCCAGCGTACCACGCGCTTCAACGCTATCATAAGCGAGCCCCATACGCGCGCAGAATAAATGTAAGTCGGTCAGCCCGATGCTGAGCCTTGTGGCGGTTGGGGCGGATAAGGTGAGGGCTGTGACAGCCAGTTCGACCGCCGCGCTGAAGCCCGCGATATCGAATAATCCGGTCGCATCACAAAACCCGTTCGGGTTGAACATAAATCCCGGTACCGTGGTGGACCCGGTCAGCGGAAATGGGCAGGCGCGCCGGGCCGCGAGCAGCCGATGCAAGGAGGGTCCAATATCATCACCGAGACCCTGGGTGGCGGCACGGGCGGCGATGGGGTCGACCCAGTTCTGTGCGACGGCCACGAAGCTGAGGCTACGCGCATTTGGAACCAGGCTGGCCAGCGCATCCGCGGCTGCCTGCCCCCAGGTAGCGGGGATGGTGACGGTAGTTGGTGCTGTGTCAGGGTCCGCTTGGCCGCTGAACACTGCTTGCCGGATGCCATGCCATGATTTGTCGGTGCGTTGCTTGTCCATAGCCGAACCTTATGACGACTCGGGCTCGAGGAAAAGTACATTTAGTGGTTAAAATCGGTTTCGGCCACAAAATCCTGTGGATAGACTCAAAAGAAGCAGATGCAACAACAAGAATGGACCGCGCGCATCGCATCACCTATATCGAGGTTATGAGCACAGCAAACGCAAATTCCAAAGTGACTTTAAGCCAGCTTGGTGGCCTTAAGGGCCTGTTGTTCCAGCCGGGCCTTACCCTTCATACTTTATTTACCGGCACCCCGGTCGGTACCGACGCAGCCGGCAATCATTTTTTTGAGCAGCGCAAGAAGGTCAGCGGCAAGCGTGCGCGCCGTTGGGTGGTCTATGCCGGTGCCGCGGAAGCCTCGACCATCGGGCCGGAATGGCATTCATGGCTACATTACACCACCGATGCGCCGTTGCCCGAGACTGGCCGCAAAGCCTGGCAGAAGCCGCATCAAGCAAATTTGACAGGTACACCGGATGGCTATCGTCCGGCTGGGCATGATTATGCAGGTGGCAAGCGTGCCCGCGCCGCCGCCGATTATGAAACCTGGACGCCTGAGCTTTAAGGATTTCAACGATGAGCCGTAAATTACCGGAAATTTTGACCGGGCTGGCCGTGATTGTGATTGCCGCGCTGTTTCTGGTCTATGCGCTGGGCCGGGCACAGGCACTGGGTGGCTCTGGCTACGTGCTGAGCGCGCAATTTTCCAATATTGGCGGGCTGACCGTCGGCTCGGACGTGAAATTGGGCGGCGTGGTGGTGGGGCACGTGACGGAGGAACATCTCGACAGCAACACCTATGCCGCGATTGTGAAGATGCGGATCAATGATGACGTAAAGCTGCCGAGCGATACCAGTGCCGCGATCAGTTCGGATGGTCTGCTGGGCGGTAATTATATTGGGCTCTCGCCCGGCGGGTCTGACAAGATGCTGGCACCGGGGCAGGCGTTCCCGGTCACGCAATCGGCCATCAATATCGAGGATCTGCTCGGTAAATTTATTTTCAGCATGGGCGGTGATAGCGGTAAGTCGGGCAGCGACGCCGGCGCGGCGCCGGGTGGTGCTGCGGCTGGGTCTGCCGGCGGTACTTCCAAATAATGCGGCGTTCGCTGATCTTTGCCGCGCTATTGGCGGCGTCGAGCAGCTTTTTTGCGGAAGCTTCAGCGCAGGCGCTGAATAATGTGGTTGTGCCACCGGCACCGCCGCTGGTGGCACAACCAGCGACCGCGACGCCACCCCAGAGCCCCGACCAAGCCACACCGCCACCGCCAGGGCTGGTGCAAAACGCGCCGCCGGCCAGTACTGCCACTGCGGCGACCCCACCGGCCGGGCCGGGGGCCAGCGCCGTTCCGCCGACAGGTACCAACCAATGGGTTCCCGGCCAGCAGGCCGAGCTCGGTGTGCTCGACAAGGTGGATGGCGGCATTTCCAATTTGCAAATCCCGGTTGGCGGGCATGCAATATCTGGCGATATTCAAATCAGTGTGCTGGCATGTGTGAACCGTCCGGCGGGTCAACTTCCTGATTCGGCGATATTTTTATCGATCCAGACCACTGACAACCTCACGGGTCCGCCGCTCTATCGGGGCTGGGTGGTGCGCTCTGTCCCGGGTGACGCTGTGGTCGGAGATGCCGGAGAAAGCTTGCGGGTTGTGGGATGCACCTAAAGGCGCGCGAGCACGCTGGTGGGGCGGCGCATTGCCGTGACATGTCCGGCACGTAAACCGTCTCAGGATTGTAATAGATTGTTGTATTTTAGATACAGTTAACGTGAATTCTAATTGCCCCCCTCCTATTTGCCTGCTGGCGTTGCTAAATACCGACTGGTTGGATTTTCACCCGCATGCCGGTCGATATTGCGGTTCGGCTTTAATTTAAGGAGTTATATAATGAAATTACGGAATCTCTTGCTCGCCGCAACCGTGCTGGCTGCACCGATTGCTCTTTCCAACGCTGCCAAGGCGCAGCCGGTTAGCGGAATTTATGTCGCCGGTGGTCTTGGTTATGAAATTAACGATGGCTTCAAGGGGACGGCCGCTGGCCATCAAGCCAAGGTCAGCACCCATAATGGTTACGACGGCGTGGCCAGCGTTGGCTATGGCTTCGGTAACGGCCTGCGCGTTGAACTCCAGGGTGACTATTTTGAAAACCGCTTCCGCAAGGCCTCTTCAGCTGGGCAAACCATCTCTATTGGTGGCAAGGACCAGACCTATGGCGGGTTTGTAAACGCGCTGTATGACCTCGATGTTGGTCTGCCTTTCCTCTACCCATACCTGGGTGCTGGCGTTGGTTACCAGGAAGTTGGCCTGAAAGGTGTCTCCGGTTTGGGCTACACCATCGACCAGAGCCGCGGTTCGTTTGCATATCAGGGCATTGCTGGCGTTGCCTTGCCGATCTCGGGCGTTCCGGGCTTGTCCGCGACCGTTGAGTATCGTTTCACCGACATTGTGAATGGCGCCAAATACTCGACCAACACGCCATACCAGGCGAAGCTTGGCAATGAGCAAATCCACTCCTTCAACGTTGGTTTGCGCTATGCCTTTGGCGTCGCTGCCCCGATGGCGCCAGCGCCGGCTCCGGTGGCTGCGGCCCCGGCCCCGGCACCAGCCAAGACCTACCTGGTGTTCTTTGACTGGGATAAGTACAACCTGACCCCGCGCGCGACCCAGATCATCGCGGAAGCCGCGTCTGACTCTAAAACAGCCGCTGTGACCAAGATCACCGTATCTGGCTACACCGACACGTCCGGTACCCCGACCTACAACCAGGGCCTCTCGGTCCGCCGCGCCAAAGCGGTGGCTGTGAAGTTGATGGCTGACGGCGTTCCGGCTTCGGAAATCTCGATCTTCGCCTATGGCGAAACCCACCTGCTGGTTCCGACCGGCCCGGGCGTTCGTGAACCGCAGAACCGTCGCGTTGAAATCGTTCTTAACTAAGAACGGCGTTTACCTCTCACCCGCGTAAACGGGCGGCAGTTTGCAAGAAAGCCCTGGCAGGTGACTGCCAGGGCTTTTTATTGGTGAAGGCAGGAAATACCTTCTGTTATGGTCGTCCCCTGCCTTCCTGCGCTTTTTTATCGAAATTACAGGCTATATAGCGCGGCTAAGCCGGGCCATTAAGCTGCTGGCTCAGAGCAGTAACAGCGCCTGCAAGGCCGTCTGGTCAGCTTCTGTCAGCCCCACGGCTTCGCGCAAATACGCCTGTACGCCGCCCCAGCCACGATCAATCTCCTGTAACGACGCTTCCAGGTAATCGCGTTTTGTGTCCACCATCGGCCTGGTGGAGTCTGTGTGCATCTCGTGCCCGAACGAGCGTTTTGCCCAGGCTGCCAGATTCTGCGCTTCATGCTCGGCCTGAAAATAATGTGCGGACATGATGTAATCATCGATGATATCATCGCGGGATATGCCAGCGGCAGCCAGCAGCATGGCGACCACAAAGCCGGTGCGGTCCTTGCCGGCATGGCAATGCACCAGCAATGGTAATGCGTCACCTTGCAGAAGTGCTGCGAATAGCATTTGCAGGCTTTTGGCAAAGGCTTTGGGCTTGCGCCGGTACAGCATATCCATTGCCAGCAGTCCGCCGGTTTCGCCGGGATGACGCTTCATCAACTCAAAAATTTTATGTGGCCCGGCGTCGGATTCATCGCGGTTTGGCAAGTCAAGCCGCTTTGTATTTGCAATTTCAGGCCAACGCGAGACGAACTCAGATTGTTCGCGCCCGGTGCGTAGATCGCAAATGAGCTTGATGTTTAACTGCGTGATGACATGTAGGTCTGTTTCGGTCAGGCGCGATAATTCGCCTGACCGAAACAGAATATTACTGCGCAAATGACGCCCGTCCGCAGCTTGGTAAGGCAGCACGGCGCGAAAGTTTTTCGAACCATGTAGTAAAGCGCTGGGACGGGACTCATTCATCAGGGATGCGATGCCGCCGCCGCAGGTTTCAGCACAATAGTGGTTGTGGTGGTGGCGGTGGTGGTTTTCGTGGTGGTTGCCTTGGCCGAACTGGTCTGGGTGGTGACCGTGAGATGTTTCACAGTCTTTCTGGTCGATGTGGTGGACGGGGAAGCGGCCGTCTCAGCCGCAGGCATCACCACCGGTTCAGGGGATTGGTCGGTGACGAAATTATCCAGATCGCTTTCGGTTTTGAGTGTTGCCACTTTGTCAAACTCGGCCTTGTTGTTCAGGCAGAAAGTAGGTCCCTGGCCAAGCCCACCGACAGACTGGTTGTTCGCGAGCAAGGTGACGAAATTATCTTCCTCAGCCTGGTAGCTGCGGCCATCGATGCGGCGGAAATACGCGTCGATCAAATGTTGGTCGGCCAGAATATGGGGCTGATATTCGTGCATGAACGCGTCATACAAGTCCTGTTGCTGGCAAGAGAGCGCGCCGACCATCAAAGCCGATTTTAGGGCGAGCGTGTTAAAGGCAATTTGCAACTTCTCATGGTCATCCGGCTTGATATGCACCCATTTCGGCGGTGGCGGCATCGCCACGATGGTCTGATAAATATGGCCGACCGGCGCTGGTGCTGGCGCCGGCGGTGGCGGTGCTTGGCGCGCGCAACCAGCTAACCCGGCGGCTACCAGAATGCTGAGTGCTGCAATGGATTTTGCACGCATACTAGAATTATTTTGGGCTGATAAAGAAAGCAATGTTTGAAGCCTTTTTAGTGAATGCACAGCACTGCTAAGCCAGATAGACCGTATCGCCGCAAGACCCAAGCCGGTGAAGATCATAAAAGTAATGTTGAATTCAGGGTTATTTCACACGACCAAAATGGCACGAATGTCATTTACATTGGTGAGCGTAGGGCCGGTAATGATTAGATCATTCAATGCCGCGAACAGGCTGTAGCTGTCATGGCCGCTCAGATAGTCTTGCGGGTCCAGCCCCATGGCGCTGGCACGCGCTAACGTATCGGGGTGGATGATGGCACCGGCGGCGTCCTCGGTGCCATCAATGCCGTCGGAGTCACCGGCGATGGCAAAGATGTTCTTGGCACCATTCAACGCAATGGCAAGGCTGAGCAGAAATTCACAATTGCGGCCGCCGCGGCCAGGCTTTGTCTCCCCGATCGTGACCGTGGTCTCGCCACCCGATAGTAGTATAACCGGGCCGGTTGCGGTGAGCGCCTGGGCGGCCATCGACCGGCCGAGGTCGGCGGCTTCGCCTTCCAGCGCGTCACCCAAAATTTTGGCAGGCACGCCATGCGCCTGTGCGAACGCGGCGGCGGCTTCAAGCGCTCGTTGCGGGGTCGCGATCAGCCGGTAGTCAGCCCCTTCGTACCAGGTTGGGCCGGAACCGATGATGGCAGGCGAGTCGCCCGGCACGTCGCTGATGGCAAGCGTGACAAGCTTGGCAGGTTGGCAGGCGGCGGCGAGCTTGCCGCCCTTCACAGCCGATAATTGCTGACGGATTCGGTTCATGGTGCTGATCGGCGCCCCCGAAGCCAGCAGGGCTTTGGCGACCAATTGCTTATCCGACAAAGTCAGGCCCGGGGCGGGCAGGACCAGCAAGGCCGAGGCGCCGCCCGAGATCAGCGCAATCACCTGGTCCTGGGCGTTAAGGCCTTGCACGCGCGCCATAATTTCGCGCGCCGCACCAACGCCTGCTTCATCCGGCACCGGGTGGGAAGCTTCCAGAACTTTGATTTTACGGGTGGCGACGCTGTGGCTGTAGCGTGTCACCACCACCCCTTCGAGGTTCACATCCGGCCAGGCAGCTTCCAGGGCGGCGGCCATTGATGCGGCGGCCTTGCCCGCGCCGATGACGATATTGCGGCCCGCGGCGGGCGGCGGCAGGTGTCTGGTCAGCATCTTAGCTGGGTCAGCAGCTTCGATGGCAGCATTGAATATGCCGCGCAGTAATTTGGCGTTATCATCTCCCATAACCGCCTATATGCCCAAGGATGAGAAGGAGTGCCATATGACCAAGCCAGAAATTGATGCCCCCACAACAGAAGCGCTGGAAGCCGCCGCGTTTCGCGCTTTGGTGGCGCATTTGCGGGCCCGGACGGATGTGCAGAATATCGATCTGATGAATCTCGCCGGGTTCTGCCGCAATTGCCTCTCACGCTGGTACCGCGAGGCCGCTGAAAGCAAGGGGATTGCGCTTGCAGATGCCGATGCGCGGGAGATTATCTACGGCATGCCGTATAAGGACTGGCAGGCGCAGAACCAAAAACCCGCCAACGCGGAGCAACAAGCGGCTTTCGCCGAAGCGATTAAGCAGCATAACCATTGACCCGTAAGGGCCCACGGTTCTATCCGATGCGGCCTGCCCGAAATGAAGGAACTTCCCATGGCGCTTGATGCCACCAGTGATGAAAAACCAACCAATGTTGCCGGCGAGCGGTTGCGCAGTATCGTGGACCGAATTGAACGGCTTGAAGAAGAACGCAAGGCGCTCGGCTCGGATATCAAAGACATTTATGCGGAAGCAAAATCTGCCGGGTTTGATGTGAAAGTGCTGCGCCAGCTCATTCGCATTCGCAAGCAGGAGCCTGCCGAGATTGAAGAGCAGGAAACGCTGCTTGATGTGTATCGCCGCGCCATTGGTATGTGATTTTGGATTTCGATTTCTCCGAAACTGAAGTTCAACGCTATGCCCGGCATATTTTGCTGCGCGAAGTGGGCGGTACCGGCCAGGCCAAGCTGAAAGCAGCGAAGGTGTTGATTGTGGGGGCAGGGGGCTTGGGCTCGCCGCTGGCCATGTATTTGGCCGCCGCCGGGGTTGGCACGATCGGTATTGTTGATGCTGATACGCTCGAACTTTCCAACTTGCAGCGACAGATTGCACATACCACCGCGCGTGTTGGCGCGCTAAAAGTAGAATCTGCTGCGCAGGCCATGAACGAAATTAACCCGCTGGTGGATGTGCAGATATTCCCGGTACGGTTAGCGGCCGATAATGTGCGCGGGTTGATCGAAAATTTTGATATTATCTGCGATGGGACTGATAATTTTGAAACGCGGTTTTTGTTGGCCGATGCCTGTGTGGCGGCGTCGCGGACTTTGATTTCCGCCGCCGTGCTGCGCTTTGAAGGCCAGCTTTCTACGTTCAAACCGCATGCCGACCTGAACGGCCCGTGTTACCGCTGTCTCTATCCTGAACCGCCGCCGCCGGGCCTGGTGCCAAGCTGTAGTGAGGCAGGTGTCTTGGGTGCGGTGACGGGGGTCATGGGCACATTGCAGGCGACCGAAGTGCTGAAGGAAATTATCGGGATTGGGCAGACGCTTTCGGGTCGGTTGTTGATCTGGGATGCGCTCGCCATGCAGTTTCGGGTGGTGCGGCTAAAGCGCGACCCTCATTGCAAGGTTTGCCATTAATGCGGGTATGGCTGGTGGTGGCGTTGCTGTTGCTGGCAGGCTGGACCGCAGCACCGGAAGGAACTGGCCCCGGCCCGGCGGTGGGGTCGGCGAGCAAACTGCCCATCCCGCGCTTCGTCTCGTTGCGCACGGATGATGTGAATGTACGGGCTGGTCCTGGTTTTCAATATCCCGTGACCTGGGTTTACCACCGCGACGGATTACCGGTGGAGATTATCGGCGAGTTTGATGTGTGGCGGCAGTTATTGCTGCCGGATGGCGGCACGGGCTGGGTGCATTTGGCAACCGTGCGGCCACGGCGCGGGTTCATTGTCACGGTGGAGAAAGCCAGTTTGCATTCAGGTGCCAGCGCCGAGTCGGGCCTGGTGGCGGTGCTGGATTTTGGTGTTTCGGGGGTTTTGCTGTCCTGTGATGCAACTTCAGACTGGTGCAAGGTGGCGGTTGGCGGGGAGTCCGGATTTTTGAACCGGGCAGATTTTTGGGGCGTGTTCCCTGGCGAGGCTGTGAAATAAGTTGTCCACAGAAAAGACTCGGGATGAGCGCATCTAGATATTGAGGTTTTCGAGTCGTTCCCCTACTCTATTTAGTATCAAAACAGAGGGGACCCACGAGATGGAGTGGTCGGAAGAAATTATTGCAAAGCTGCGTGCGCTCTGGGCCGAAGGACTTTCCACGGCTGAAATCGGCCGCCGGCTAAATATTTCCAAGAATGCCGTGGTCGGCAAGGCACACCGGCTGAATTTGCCGCCGCGCCCTTCGCCGATCCGCCGTGGCACTGGTGAGAACGGCGCACCGCGTCCCGCCACACCACGCCGTACCCAGGGCCCAACCTTGCCACCGCTAGCGGCTTCCTTTGGGGCTCCTGCGCCGGTGCTGCGCCAGGTTGTTTCAGCGCCCAAGAGCAGCTCGCGCGAGATGCCTTGCTGCTGGCCGATTGGTGAGCCCGGCAAGCCGAGTTTTCATTTCTGCAACGCCAACGCACAGGCCGGCAAACCATATTGTGAGGAACATGCTGCCATCGCCTATGTGCGGGTGCGCGACCGCCGCGAAGACGCCGCTTAACCATCAAATGCGATGCGAAAGAAGCCGGCCCATTTTGTGGGCCGGTTTTCTTGTGGTGAAATTATTAGATTGCTGATTCCGCCATTTAAGGTTTAGGCTCCGGTTCCGGTTTATAAGCCGGACGATAATAAGCCATCGCTCGCCTAAAAATGAGAGCGAAAAAAAGGTGGTCACATGGAAACGGTACAATTAGAGAAACAATCTTCCGCTTATGTATCTTCTGATACCTCTGATACCGCCAGTTTTGTCGGTACGGTCAAATGGTTTAATCCTGGCAAGGGATACGGATTCATTGCGCCGGAAGCGGGTGGCGATGATATTTTTGTTCATATCAGCGCTGTGCAAAAAGCTGGCTTACGCAAGCTTATCGAAGGTGAGCGGGTAAAATTTGCCTTGCAACAGCGCGACGGTCGTGTGGCGGCAATCGAGCTGCAGCGGCTTAGTTAACATCGTAAGGCTAGACGCGATGCCATAGCTTCATTGATACTCCGCATATTGTCATATGGGAGTCGAGAATGCTTGCTTTAGCGTCAGACAATGTCGCGTCTTTGCCAATTTACGCGGTGCGCCCGCTTGCCTTGGCTGACTTTATAGCAGAGCTATCGGCAGCGCAGGCGGCGCAGTTGCGGTTGCACGCCTTTGAGGCAGCGGCACGGCAGCTTGTGTTGTTGTCCGATGAAAACGGGCCGGCCGGCGCCGTGCTGGGCTTGGGCGAGGATCGATCACCTTATGTATTTGGTGACCTTGCCAACCAACTTCCCGCGGGCAGCGTATGGCATTTCACGCCGGGAGATTATGTGGCCGATGATGCTGCTCTTGGCTTTCTGCTAGGTGCCTACGCGTTTGACCAACTAAAGCCTCGCAAGCGAGCACCAGCCTTGTTATCGCCGCGTGGTGTGGGTTCGCGCCCGGTTGCGATGGCCGATGCGATTTGTTTTGCCCGCGACCTTATCAATATGCCGCCGAATCATCTGGGGCCGGTCGAGCTGGCCGATGCGGCGGCGGCAATGGCATCGTCGTTTGGTGTCGCCCCGTTAATAATTGGCAACCCGGAGCTGCAAGCGCGCTACCCTGCTTTGGCGGCAGTGGCAGCAGGCTCTGAACGCCCAGGGCGCGTGGTGTTGTTCTCGTGGGCTGGCAGCAAAGCCAGTGCTACATCGCCGTTAATCTCGCTCTGCGGTAAAGGTGTTTGTTTCGATACTGGCGGCTATGATTTAAAGCCGAGTGCCGCCATGCTGAAGATGAAAAAAGATATGGGTGGTGCAGCTATTTTGCTTGGTCTCGCGAAGTTGATCATGGCATCAGATCTGCCAATCCAGTTACAGGTACGCATTGGTTGCGTTGAAAACAGCATTTCAGGCCGCGCTATGCGCCCCTCTGATGTGCTGCAATCGCATGCCGGAAAGACCATCGAAGTTGGCAATACAGATGCCGAAGGGCGCTTAGTGCTGTGCGACTTGCTCGCAGAGGCAGCGGCAGAGATGCCCGATTGGCTGATCGACGCTGCAACTTTGACTGGTGCCGCGCGGGTTGCATTAGGGCCGGACTTGCCAGCTCTGTTCTGTAACAACGACCAGCTGGCGGAACGAATTCTAAAAGCTGGTGAAATTACCAATGATCCTTTGTGGCGGCTACCATTATGGGCAGGTTACAATTCGTGGCTGGATAGTAATGTTGCCGACATGAACACGGTTTCATCTAAACCTTTCGCTGGCGCCATCATCGCCGCATTATTCTTGCAACGTTTTGTTTCACAGCAACCAGCTTGGGCGCATATCGATGTTTATGCGTGGAATGATCAGGCCCGGCCTGGCCGTCCGGAAGGTGGCGAGGCACAATCTTTACGTGCAATATTCAGTGCCATTGAAACATTTACGCAGCGTTAATTCGACGAAAGCTTCGATGAATCAGACGCAGTGTGAGGGTAACGCGCTAACGACGCTCACGCCATCGTGTTGACTATTACGGGGTAATATCGAAATAAATTACATGAAGTTGCAATGTTTTCATGTTTAGATGGCTTGTCGAAATCACAATTAAATCATAGATCATTTTGGTGAATCGTCCAGCTGGCTGATCAAAATCGATTTTGATTTGAATGCGGTGGCGGTAAATTACCAAAGGCGGCGTGTTTCGCCTTGATGCGGATAAAGTTTTTTAAGCGGTGGTTTCTGAGGAAATTGCCGACGCCAGAAAGGAAAATAAAATGGCAGCACAGCTTTCGTCCGACCAGCTGGTCGGCATTCTACGGGATACAATTGTAGCCCTTGTTCGTCGCGACGGTGTTGATTTGTCGGCCCGCCAACTCGGCGTGTTTATGACCTGCTATCTCAATGAAGGCGGTCATACGGTGCGCGGTTTGGCACAGGATCTGAACGTCTCGAAGCCTGCGATCACGCGCGCTTTGGACCGGTTGACCGAGCTTGATTTTGTCCGTCGCAAGGTTGACCCGTCTGACCGCCGCAGCGTGTTGGTGCAGCGTACTGTCAAAGGTGCGGCGTTCCTGCGGGAAACCCGCCATATTATGAATGAAGCGTTGGCTGCAAATAAAACTGAAGCCGCCAGCCGCCGTTCGGCTGCTGCCTAAGCTGTAGGATTATGCAGCGTCGTTTGATGCTTGGCTTCGTGGCCGGCGCAGCCTTGGTTGCGCCGGCTAAATTTTCATGGGGTGCTGCACTCAGCGCTGCGGACCAGCAGCTTATTGCGCAGGTGCAAACATACCTGAATGGGCTGACTGCGTTGACCGCGAATTTTCTGCAAGTGGCAGCTGATGGTTCCACCCGCACCGGCAAAGCCTGGTTGCAACGGCCGGGAAAAATGCGGTTTGAATATGACCCGCCTGACCCGGAATTACTGGTCGCTGGTTTTGGGTTGCTGGTTTATCATGACCCTGAGCTTGCCCAGACGACCAATATTCCCTTGGGCTCTACACCGCTTGGCATTCTGCTGGCCAATAAGGTTGTGCTGTCGGGTGATGTAACTGTCACGAATATTGAGCGCGATCCGGGTGAGGTTCACATCACGCTGATCCGCACCGGCAAAGCGCAGGAAGGCAGCCTAACGCTGGTATTCGGCACCAACCCGCTGGAATTACGGCAATGGGTGGTGATGGATGCGCAACAGCGCCAGACCCGCGTGAGCCTTTATGATATCGCGCCAGGTGGGCCGTTTCCGGATTCATTGTTCACCTATATCGGGCAATCACCGACGACCGGCGGCGGTTGATCGCCTGCTGGTGCCGTGGTCAAACACGGTATGACAAAAAACCTAACCATCGCGACCTGGAACATTAACTCACTGCGGCTACGGCAAGGCTTGCTGGAGCGGCTGGTCAATGATTTGCGCCCGGATGTTATCTGTTTGCAGGAAACCAAGGTACCGGATGATGCGTTTCCGGAAACTCTTGGTGTCAGCCTCGGTTTTCCGCATGTGCTTAAGCGTGGCATGAAAAGTTATAATGGGGTTGCAATATTTTCCAAATTGCCACTGACATTGCTGCCGGGCACGCCTGATTGGTGTGATAAGGTTGATTGCAGGCACATCGCCGCGCAAATCCAAACCGGTGCTGCGCCGATTATCTTGCATGATTTTTACGTACCGGCGGGGGGCGATATTCCAGACCGCGCGGTGAACGAGAAATTTGGCCATAAGCTGGATTTTATCAGCGAAACGCGCGCGCATTTTGCCAAATTCCCGCCGCACCGGGCGGTTCTGGTGGGGGATTTGAATATTGCGCCCTTAGAGAACGATGTTTGGAGCCATAAGCAGCTTTTAGATATTGTCAGCCACACACCGGTGGAAACAACAGGGCTGAATGCCTGGATGGCGGAAGGCTTTACCGATGCGCTGCGGCATTTTGTTCCAGCTGATGAGAAGCTTTATACTTGGTGGTCTTACCGCAATAAGGATTGGCGGGCGTCCAACCGCGGGCGGCGGTTGGACCATGTGTGGGTATCAAATGACCTAGCCGGCGGGCTGGTCAGCCACCAGGTGCTGACGGACGCCCGCGATTGGCCACAGCCTTCAGACCATGTGCCGGTAAGTGTGACGTTAAAGGTTTAAAGGGTTTCCGCGCCGCCATGGCGGCGCGGTTCTTTCAGCAGAATCAGAAGCTTCCCGCCTGCGCGGGAATGACGAGGAGGGTAAGTGGCGGGAAAAGCGAGGGGGGTCTTAGCCCTGGCTGAATACCGGTTTGCGCTTTTCGATGAACGCCGCCATGCCTTCTTTTTGATCCAGCGTGCCGAACAGCCCCAGGAAGGTGGCGCGTTCATATTGTACCCCTTGCGCCAGAGTTGTTTCAAACGCTGCGTTCACGGCCTTCTTTGCCAAGGCGACCGCGACTGGGGAGAGGTTGGCGATTTTTTCGGCGATTTTCAAAGCCTCGGTGATTAAATCCGCTGCTGGGACTATGCGGCTGACAAGGGAGGCACGCTCAGCTTCGGCGGCATCCATCATGCGGGCGGTTAAAATCATGTCCATTGCTTTGGCCTTGCCAACGGCGCGGGTAAGGCGCTGCGAGCCGCCAGCGCCGGGGATGACGCCAAGGTTAATTTCTGGCTGGCCGAATTTGGCGGTGTCGGCGGCGATCATGATGTCGCACATCATCGCAAGTTCACAGCCGCCACCAAGCGCAAACCCGGCCACCGCGGCGATGACGGGCTTGCGCGTGTGGGTCACGGCTTCCCAGGGAGAGATGAAGTCTTCGAGCACTGTGCCGGGGTAGCTGCGCGGCTGCATTTCCTTAATATCGGCACCGGCGGCGAAGGCTTTTTCTGAACCGGTCAGCACAATCGCGCCAATGGCAGGGTCAGAATCGAAGGCTTTTAATTGGGTGGCGAGCTCGCTCATCAGCTGGTCGCAAAGCGCGTTCAAGGCGGCGGGGCGGTTGAGCTTGATCAGGCCAACGCGGCCATGGGTTTCCACCAGGATCATTTCATATGACATTGTTTTCACTCCGTTTGATTGTGGCGGACCGTAGTCAGCCTTGGGTCTTGGGGCAATAGAACGAGGCACGGCCGGTTTGCACGATTTTGCGAATGCCATGGCAGGCAGGCGGGCCGGGGCAATGTTCGCACGCCTCACGTTCACGCCCGTAAACCCTCCAGGCATGTTGGAAGTAACCAAGCTCGCCACTCGGCTGCACATAATCGCGCAACGAGGAGCCGCCGGCGGCGATCGCTTCAGTGAGGGTGGCTTTAATGGCAGGCACCAGCCGGTCCACCCGCTTCGCGCCCAGATTACCCGCCTGCCGCTTAGGGCTAATACCGGAGCGGAAAAGCGCCTCGCTTGCATAAATATTCCCAATACCCGCCACCAGGCTTTGGTCCAGCAGAGCCACTTTGATTGGGCTGGCGCGGCCTGCGAGTGCTGCCAGCAGCATCGGCGCGTTGAATTCATTGCCCAACGGTTCGGGGCCAAGCCCCGCGACCAGCCGGTGGGTGTCCTCGGTATCTGTGGCAACTAAATCCAGTGCGCCAAACCGCCGCGGGTCCACAAAGCCAATCCGCCCGCCATCATTGGTCTCGATGGTAAGATGTTCATGCAGGGCAAAGGGAGCATCGATGATCATGCGGCCAGACATGCCGAGATGGATGAGCGCTGACATGCCGCCCGAGAGCCGCATGAAAATATATTTGCCCCGGCGGCGGAAGCCCAGAACTTTGGCCCCGGTGAGGGTGGCGGCGAATGCGGGCGGAATCGGCCAGCGTAAATCTGGCCGGTGCAGCACCGCTCGCGCGATGGTGCGGCCAGTTAAGCGGCCATCCAGGCCGCGCATTACAGTTTCGACTTCGGGGAGTTCCGGCATTTTCAGAAGTCAGGCTATAATCAGTTCATGAACGAAGATAGCCCCCCCGATTCAGTGGATTTTGGCTTCCAGACCGTGCAACGGGATGACAAGCGCAAGCTGGTCCGCGACGTGTTTGATTCCGTCGCCAGCAAGTATGACATCATGAACGATCTGATGTCCTTGGGCGTGCACCGCCTATGGAAGCGCGATTTTATTGAAGCGTTAGACCCCCGCCCAAACCGGACTTTGTTGGACCTTGCGGGTGGCACCGGGGATATCAGCTTTGGTTGGCTGAAAAAGGGCGGTGGGCCTGCGATATTGTCAGACATTAACGCGGCGATGCTGAGCGTCGGGCGCGACCGCGCCACCACTGGCGGGTTCATCGGTGATTTGGAATTTTTGGTCACCGATGCTGAGGCGCTGCCATTGCCGGACCGTTCGGTGAACAGGGTTTCCATGGCGTTTGGTCTGCGCAACTGCACCAACAAGGACCGTGTGCTGGCCGAAGCGCGGCGTGTGCTAAAGCCGGGCGGCAAATTCCTATGCCTGGAATTTTCGAAATTGCAGGTGGCGGCGTTCGAGAAAATTTATGATGCGTGGTCCTTCAAAGCGATGCCCGCCATTGGCCGGGTGGTGGCCAAGGATGAGGCGAGTTACCAGTATCTGGCCGAAAGCATCCGCATGTTTCCGGACCAGGAGACATTGAAAGGCATGATGGAAACCGCCGGGTTGGAACGTGTGAGCGTGCGCAATCTCTCAGGCGGTATTGCGGCGATTCATCAGGGCTGGCGGCTGTGACCCTGGCGGGCAAACGGGTTCTGTTGATCGTCTCAGGCGGCATTGCTGCCTATAAGGCGCTGGAATTGATCCGGCTGCTGACCAAGGCTGGCTGTGGCGTGCGCTGTGTGCTGACCAAAGCGGGGGCACAGTTCGTGACGCCACTGTCCTTGCAAGCGCTCTCAGGCGAGAAAGTTTACACGGATTTGTTTTCACTGACCGATGAAAGCGAGATGGGGCATATTGAATTATCCCGGGCGGCGGATTTGGTGGTGGTGGCCCCGGCGAGTGCTGATATTCTGGCAAAAATGGCGGCGGGGCTGGCGGATGATCTGGCCACCACGTTGCTACTGGCCACCGACAAGCCGGTTTTGGCAGCCCCTGCGATGAACGTGCGGATGTGGCAGCATGCCGCCACGCAAGCCAATTTGGAAACGCTGGCCAAGCGCGGCGTGGTGATTGTGCCGCCCGATGAAGGGCCGATGGCGTGCGGCGAGTACGGGCCTGGGCGTCTGGCCGAACCGCCGGTGATATTGGGCGCAATCGCGCGGGCTTTGGGGGCAGGTGGCCCGCTGGCTGGCAAGCATGTGATTGTAACAAGCGGGCCAACCCATGAGCCAATCGACCCGGTGCGTTATTTGGGCAACCGCTCATCGGGCAAGCAGGGCCATGCCATTGCGGCCGCGTTGGCGGGTTTAGGCGCGCGGGTGACGTTGGTGAGCGGGCCGGTGACGCTTTCTGACCCGTTTGGTGTAAAAACGGTTCATGTTGAAACCGCCATTGAGATGCTGAATGCCGTGAAGGCCGCCTTGCCGGCTGATGCTGCTATTTGTGCCGCCGCTGTCGCGGATTGGCGGGTGGCGATGCAGGCTGACCAAAAGATCAAGAAAACCGGTGACGCACCGCCCGCCCTGACCCTCACGGAAAACCCTGATATTTTGCATATGCTCGCCGCACCCGGCCCGCAGCGCCCCAGGCTGGTGGTGGGGTTTGCCGCTGAAACCGAGCATCTTTTCACCCATGCCGCCGCCAAGCGGGCGCGCAAGAATTGCGATTGGATTGTTGCCAATAATGTCGGTGGCACCGGCATTATGGGTGGTGATATGAACGAAATTACCCTGATTACTGAAGCCGGCGCCGATGTCTGGCCGCTGATGGGAAAGCAGGACGTTGCCATTAAACTCGCCGCCCTGATCGCCCAAGAGGTTTCATGACAAATATCGAGGTGCGTATTCGCCGCCTGCCACATAGCGCCGGGTTGGAATTACCTGCCTATGCGACCCCTGGCGCCGCCGGAATGGATTTGCTGGCCGCCATTGAAAAGCCGGTGAATATTCCCCCGCTTGGCCGGGTATTGATCCCAACCGGTATCGCGATTGCCCTGCCAGCAGGGTTTGAGTTGCAAATTCGTCCGCGTTCGGGGTTAGCGTTGAAATCCGGCATCACTTTGCCCAACACGCCCGGCACGATTGATGAGGATTATCGCGGCGAAATTGGGGTGATTATGCTGAATGCCAGCGAGGAGCATTTTCTTGTTACGCGCGGTATGCGCATCGCCCAGGCGGTGTTGGCGCCGGTGGTGCGGGCGGTCTGGCAGGAGGTGGAAAGCCTTGATGAGACAGCCCGCGGCGACGGCGGATTTGGCAGCACAGGGCGCTAAGCGTCGTCATATAAACGCAATATTTTCAGGGGGTGACATGGCCAGCCTTGCAGTCTAAGGCGGGCTGAGACTCCTTGTTTTGTCAGGCGGAAATATGACCAATTTTGCCCCGTCCGTTCTCACCTCTGGCCGCCGTATGCCCAACCGCTGGGATGGGGTGGCCATGCTGCTGGTGATGGGACTGCTGATTGGTCTGGTGGATGTTGGCCGCAGCACGTTATTCACGCCGCTGGCAGCCGGCGAAGCCACCGCCATTCATCTCGACCCGTCTTATCTGCCCGGCTATGCGCTGCGGACCACGGCGCGGATGTTCGCAGCACTTTTCTGCTCGTTAGTGTTTACCTTCACGTTTGCCACGTTGGCTGCCAAAAGCCGCCGGGCTGGGCTGATTCTGATTCCGATTTTGGATATTTTGCAGTCAGTGCCAATTCTGGGGTTTTTGTCGTTCACCGTTGTGTTCTTTTTAAACCTGTTTCCTGGCCGCGTGGTTGGTGCCGAACTCGCCTGCGTATTTGCCATTTTTACCAGCCAAGCCTGGAATATGGCGTTCAGCTTCTATCAATCCCTAACCACGCTGCCGAATGATTTACAGGAAGCGGCGCGGGCATTCCGGCTCTCGCCCTGGCAGAAATTCTGGCGGCTGGACGTGCCCTTCGCCATGCCTGGCTTGGTGTGGAACACCATGCTTTCAATGTCTGGTGGTTGGTTTTTTGTGGTGGCATCTGAGGCGATTACAGTGGGCAACACCACTTTCACACTGCCCGGCATAGGCTCCTATGTGGCGATGGCTTTGGGCGAAAAAAATCTGTTAGCGATTTTCTACGCGATCCTCGCAATGTTGATCGTGATTTTACTATACGACCAGTTAGTATTCCGCCCTTTGGTGGCGTGGTCCGGAAAATTTCGTTTTGAGACGACGGCAGCCGTATCAACGCCGGACCCCTGGATGCTCAAGCTGGTCCGTCAGACACGTTTGTTCCAGGCGGTTTTTGAAAAAATTGGCAGTGCGGTCGGTGTGTTGTTCCGGCTGCGGCTGAGCGGTGGGTCAAATGTGCAGGTTGATGAAAGCCGCAAGCCCTCGCGGGTGATTGACGCAATCTGGTTTGCCATGATTGCCGCCTTGGCGATTTATGCGGCCTGGCAGGTTATCAGCTTCGTCTCAACGACCTTGCATTGGAGCGATCTGGGTACCGCCGTGCTGATGGGCGTTTACACCATGATCCGCGTGATTGTGCTGATGGCAATTGCGGCAGTTGTTTGGGTGCCGATTGGGGTTTGGATTGGGCTGCGCCCTGGTGCTACCCGGGTAGCGCAGCCGATCGCGCAATTTCTTGCGGCCTTCCCGGCGAACTTGCTGTTCCCACCCTTTGTGGTGGCGATTGTGTATTTTCATGTCAGCCCGGATATTTGGCTAACCCCGCTGATGCTGATCGGCACGCAATGGTACATTCTGTTTAATGTTATTGCCGGTGCTGCAGCGTTTCCGGGTGATATGCGTGAAGCCGTGGCAAATTTCCGCATTCGCGGTTGGTTACGTTGGCGTAGCGTGATGATCCCCGGTATTCTGCCCTATTTCGTCACCGGTGCGATTACCGCCAGCGGCGGCGCCTGGAACGCCTCTATCGTGGCTGAAGTGGCAAGCTGGGGCAGCACAAATTTACATGCCCATGGGTTGGGCGCCTATATCGCGCAAGCCACATCAGCGGGTGATACGCCGCGCATTGTTCTCGGTGTTGCCGTGATGTCAGCCTTCGTGATTACGTTTAACCGGGTTCTATGGCGGCCATTATACGCCTATGCGTCACGCCGCACCACGCTGGGTTAGGGAGAGAGACAATGGATCAAGTTGTTAACCATGAAGGCCCGCTGGTCACTGTTCGCAATTGCCGCCAGTCCTACCACAAGGATGCCAGTGCGGATTTGGTGGTATTGGATGATGTGAACCTGACTTTGCAATCAGGTGAAATCGTGGGGCTGCTGGGCCGTTCGGGCTCTGGGAAATCAACCTTGTTGCGCATTGTCTCGGGGTTGTTGAAGCCGACCGCCGGTGAAGTGATGTGGCGCGGCAAACCGCTAACCGGCCCTGCCGCCGGTGTGGCGATGGTATTCCAGAGCTTTGCTTTGTTTCCCTGGTTGACCGTGCAGGAAAATGTGGAAATTGGCCTGGAAGCACAAGGCGTTAAAAAAGCCGAACGCGATGAGCGTGCTGAGGCTGCGATCGATTTGATTGGCCTTGGTGGTTACGATACCGCGTACCCGAAGGAGCTTTCCGGTGGTATGCGCCAGCGTGTGGGCTTAGCGCGGGCTTTGGTGGTGCACCCTGATCTGCTGCTGATGGATGAGCCATTTTCGGCGCTGGATGTGCTGACCGCTGAAACTTTGCGTACCGACCTGATCGATCTCTGGATGGAAAAAAAACTGCCAGTGAAATCGATTTTGCTGGTCACGCATAACATCGAAGAAGCGGTGCTGATGTGCGACCGGATTTTGGTGTTCTCATCCAACCCAGGGCGAGTGGCGCAGGAATTGAAAGTGCCGTTTCCGCACCCGCGCAACCGGTACGACCCCGCCTTCCGGCAGATGGTGGATGATATTTACGGCATCATGACCCGCCGCAAGGCACCGGTGGCACCTACCGCTGTGCCTGTCACCGGATTCTCAACGCCGCTGCATCCGGTGGGCACCAACTTGATGGCTGGTCTGCTGGAGACTTTAGAAGGCCCACCCTATCACGGCCGCGCCGACTTACCGGCACTGGCGGCGGCTTTGCAGTATGAGGCGGACGAGTTGCTGCCACTCGGTGAAACGCTCAACATGCTCGGTTTTGCGTTGCTGGAAGAAGGCGACTTGCATATTACCGATGCTGGCCGGGCCTTCGTGAACGCTGACACGGAAGCGCGTAAGGAGATTTTCGCCAAAACCATCCTCACCCATGTGCCGCTGGTTAAGGAAATTCGGAAAGTCATCGATGAGCGCTGGAACCATCGCGCCTCCGCTGTGCGCTTCCGCGATGAGCTGGAAGATCATATGTCACCCGAATATGCCGAGGAGACATTGCGCACGGTTATTTCCTGGGGCCGTTATGCCGAGCTTTATGAATATGACGAGGAAGCCCAGCAATTCAGTCTGGAAGAGGAAGACGAACCGGCTGAGTGATCAGTTCTTCCTGAGCGACCAGTAGATCGGCGTTCTTCCCGCCGCGATGGCTTTGGCTTCATAGCGTGTCGGCGGCCAGCCGTCGGGGCGTGCGGCTTCCGCACGCGTCACCGTGAACAGAGTTTGCGCGGCCAGAACGTCGTCGGTCCAAGCCTGGTAGGTGGGATCGTCAGACGCGATGCGCCATTCGCCACCCGGTACCAACACGCGGGCAATTTCCGGCAACATGACTGGGTGCACAAAGCGCCGCTTGGCGTGGCGGGCTTTTGGCCAGGGGTCGGGGAACATCAGGAATAATTTGCCCAAGGCGGCATCCGGTAACGAGCGGATCAGCGGGCGGGCATCACCGGTGAATAACCGTAAATTCGCGGGCGGCAGCGGGTTTTCCACATCATCGGGGGCGAGGCGGGAGAGCAGTGAGCAGATGCCGTTTTCGAACACTTCGGCGGCGATATAAGCCACATCGGTGTTTTGGGTGGCCAGCATGTAAGCATGTTCACCGCCACCAAATCCCACTTCCAACCATGTTTCTCGCGGCGTGATGGCGAATGGTGCCGCCGGATAACTGACCAGAGGCAGAAACGCCGCCATCAGCCATTCCTGGCGGGGGCGGAGTTTCTTACCTTTTATGCGGCCATAGAGCCGGTCGGCGGGCGGCTTTACAGTAATCGTAACGCCGCCTGCTTCGTTTTTATCGTCCAAAAGCAGCCTTCAGCGCGGGCACCAGGTCGGTTTTTTCCCAGGTGAAGGTGCCAAGGTCAGCATCCGGTGTGCGGCCGAAATGGCCGAAGGCGGAGGTGACGGCATAGATCGGCCGGTTCATTTGCAGATGCTCGCGAATGCCGCGCGGGGTGAGGTTCACCAGGCCGCGCAATGTCCGCTCCAGCTTCACATGGTCCACATCATTCTCGGTGCCATGCATATCCACATATAGCGAAAGCGGCTGTGAGACGCCGATGGCGTAGCTCAGCTGCAAGGTCGCACGGGCAGAAAGGCCAGCCGCCACGATGTTCTTGGCCAGATACCGGCACACATAAGCAGCCGAGCGGTCCACTTTGGTCGGGTCCTTGCCGGAGAACGCGCCGCCGCCATGCGGGGCGGCACCGCCGTAAGTGTCCACAATAATTTTACGCCCGGTCAGGCCGCAATCGCCGTCCGGCCCGCCAATCACGAAATTGCCGGTCGGGTTGACGTAAAATTCTTCATCCTTCGGCATCCAGCCATCCGGCAGCGCAGCCTTCACCAGCGGGCGCAGCATGTCCTTAATCTGGCGGGCGGTCATGCCTTCTTCATGCTGGATCGAAACCACCACGGAGGTTGCGGCGACCGGCTTGCCGTCGACATATTTCAGCGTCACCTGGCTCTTGGCATCTGGCAGCAGGCCTTTAACCTGCTTGTCGCCAGCGTGGCGCAGTTCCGAGATGCGGCGCAGAATCAGATGCGCGTAGTAAATCGGGGCGGGCATCAGCGCGTCGGTCTCGGTGCAGGCATAGCCGAACATAATGCCCTGGTCGCCAGCGCCTTCGTCTTTGTTGCCAGCCGCATCCACGCCCACCGCGATGTCGGCGGATTGCGCATGCAGATGTACGTCCACCTTGGCATTGCGCCAGGAGAAGCCAGCTTGGTCGTATCCGATATCATGCACGGCCAGGCGCGCCAGATGGGCCAGATATTCCTTAGTAATTGTCTCCGGCCCGCGCACTTCGCCGGCCAGAATGATGCGGTTGGTTGTTACCAAAGTTTCGCAAGCGACGCGCGCATACGGGTCGGCGGCTAGATAGGCGTCCACCACGGTATCGGAAATTCTGTCGGCAACCTTGTCCGGATGGCCTTCGGAAACAGACTCAGAGGTAAAGAGATACTCACCTTTATCGCGCATCACATAATCCTTGGTTTAGGCGATGCGGGATGGCGGAACTTGGCCCCTGGGTCAAGACCGCTTACATGCCGAGCACTTGCTTCATATTGTACAAACCGGGCGGTTTGCCTGCCATCCATAGCGCGGCCCGCACCGCGCCGGTTGCAAAGGAACGCCGGTCGAAGGCGTGGTGGGTGAGGGTGATCTGCTCGCTGCCCGCCGTGAAGATCACGCTATGGCTGCCAACAATCTGGCCGCCACGCAGCGTGGCAAAGCCGATTTCACCATCCTTGCGGGCGCCGGTATGGCCGTCTCGGCCAGAAACGATCACATCTTTCAAATCCACCCTGCGCCCGGCGGCGACGGCGCGGCCAAGGCCCAGCGCGGTACCGGAGGGCGCATCGACCTTCTGGCGGTGGTGCATTTCCAGAATTTCCGCATCGTACGTCTGGGCGGGCAGGGCGGCGCCGAGCTTTTCGGCAATCGCGAACATCAAATTCACGCCAGGAGAGAAATTCGGCGCGGCGATGACCGGGATTTTGGCGGCGGCTGCGGTAATGGCGGCTTCATCGGCAGCAGAAAGCCCGGTGGTGCCGAGCACCCAGCCGGTCCCGGCCTTGGCCAAAGCCGCGGCGTGCGGGGTCACGGTGCTGGCATGGGTGAAATCAATCACCAGGTCGCAGGCAGCGGCCAGCGCGGCAATGTCCGGGAACAGGGTGGCGCCCTTGGGGTCTTCACCAGGGCGGCAGATGCCCCCCACCAGGGTGGCGCCGACGGCCACCACCTCTTGCATTAGCATTTGGCCCATGCGGCCGGAAATTCCGGCGATTCCAATTTTTTGCGTCATAGCAAGCTCTATAGCCATGAACGATGCCGCTGCCCAATCCCCAATCTTTGGAGGCTCACCGGCATCATGGACGTTACCAAGGTGAGCGGCTACACGCAGTGCCACGACAATAACCGATAAATCAGCGGCGGAATATGAACCTCTCTCTAGCTTTCGATAAATTTCTTGGCCGTGGCCGTGATAAGCGCATCGAGCGCCCGTATGGTATTGCATTTTGGCTGGGCGATCAGCCCAGCTTCGCGGCGTCACTCAGCTTAGCCCTGCAGCATCTTGCCATTCAGTCGATTTATTTTGTGATACCGGCAGCCTCGGCAGCCGCTGTGAGCAATGACCCTGCGCAAATCACGCGGTTTTTGTGCCTCTCGATTCTGGCCAGCGCGATCTGGCAGGCGTTGCAATTATTCACGCGCGGCCCGATTGGCTCGGGTTACCCGATTCCGGGCACCCATACAGCCGCATTAATCAGCGCCTGTGTGCTGGCCGGCCATGCAGGGGCTGGTTTTGGTGGCATAGGGGCCATGGCGTTCATCACCGGCATTGTCGCCATGCTGCTTACATTTGCGTTGGGCCGGCTGCGGATTGTGTTGCCGAATGAAATTGCCGGTGTGGTGGTTATGCTGATCGGGGTATCGTTGATTGGCCTGGCGGCGGTGCAACTTGGGTTGCAGCCGGGCGGTACGCCGCGCGGGCTGCACGCGGTTATTGTGGTGGTTGGGGCGATTATTTTAATGGCGGTGATCGCGCTGAGCAAAACCAAGGCGGCACGCCTTGCCGTGTTGATCGGGGCGGTGCTGAGTATTTTGCCTGCCCTATGGCTAGGTGAGGGGACCCAGAATGCCGGAGCGATATTAGCAGCGCAGCCGTGGTTTGCCTTGCCCGTACCCTGGGTGCCGGATTTTGGGGCGATCACAGCTGCCCCGATGGCGGCTTTTTTGCTGTCACTGGTGGCATTGAAAGCGACCGCCACGGGGAGTTTTCTGGTCATGCAGCGCGTCTCTGACGCGAGCTGGACGCGCCCAGATGCCCCGCCCTTGCGGCGGGGCCTGCTGGCAAATGGGTTGGGGATTGCGATTGCCGGGTTGATCGGCGGCGCGGTGCCCGGGCCTGCCACCGCGGCGGTTGGCTTGTCGGCCGCAACCGGTACGCTGGCGCGGCGGGTGGTGTGGTTTGGTGTGCCTTTGTTGGTCGTTCTGGCTTTCTGCCCGAAGCTGGTTGGCTTGTTTGTGCTGATGCCAGCACCTGTCAAAGCTGCGATGCTGCTTTACGTCTCGGGGTTTATTATGGCGCAAGGCTGCATGCTGGTCACGGCCCGCTTATTGGATACGCGCCGTAATTTGGTGGTGGCGCTGGGGCTCTCTGCGGGCGTGTTGGTGGCGGTGGCGCCATTGGCGTTCCAAAGCGCTGTGCCTGCTTTGGCCTCGCCTTTATCATTTGGCGCGGTGATCGCGTTTTTGGTGAACCTCGTCACCCTGCCATTGGTGGCGCAGCGATCAGTTTTGAATTTGCCGCTGGATGCCCAAGCCGGTTCGACGGCGAATGAATGGTTTGCCAATCTTTCAGCCGCCTGGGGTTTGAAGGCCCGGACATCGCATTGTGGTGAGCAGGCCCTGGATGAGTTGATCGGGCTGCTGACATTGCGCGGCGTGCCCCAACTGAAGCTTGCGGCCCGCTGGGCGGAAGACCGGATTGAGCTAGGATTGTCCTGGCAGGGGGCGCTCTTGCCGCGCTCATCTGGCCGGCCGCGGGCGGAAGATTTATTTAGCTCGCCAGAAGCCCAGGAAGGTTTCGCGGTATGGATGGCAACCCGCGAGGCAAAATCATTCAGCCAGTCCAAATCCGGCGATGTTTGTGACGCCAAGCTGGTGTTTGAAGATTAAACGCACAGCTTAAATCTTGCATCCTGTCGCATAGCGGCGCATCTTTCCCAAAACGGCATATATTTGGGGGAAACATCGTGCTGTTGGAATTTGGCAGGCATGGCAGCAACGTGGCTCTGGGGTTGTTATTGCTGGTGGCGGTTGTGATGGTGCTGAGCGGCGTTTGGCCCTTGCATGTTTGGCTATTTCTGCTGGGCGGGCTGCTGTTTTTCGCCAGCGAATATACCTATCACCGTTATGCTTTTCATGCACCGCCCGTGACCAGAATACCCTTTATTCTGAAGCTTCAGCACCGGCTGCATTACGACCATCACACCGACCCGAACCGGCTGGATTTGTTGTTTCTGCCATTATAGTTTGTGGCACCCCAACTGGCGATCACCGGCGCGCTGGCTTGGTTGGTCTGGCCTGCCATTGCGAGTGTGGGAACGTTACTGGCCGGTACCGCCGCTGCGATACTTTACTATGAATGGGTGCATTTCATCGCCCATATTCCCTACAAGCCGCGCACCGCGTGGGGGCGGTGGATTAAGAAATATCATTTATGGCATCATTATAAAAACGAACGGCTTTGGTTTGGCGTGACCAACCCTAGCTTCGATATCATGATGCGCAGCTACGCGCATGTGGTGGATGTCAGCCAGAGCGCGACGGTTAGAAACCTTAACGGTTAAATGCACTCAACCGCAAACGCTCTGGCACATGAGCCGAGATAAGCTTTGGGCGTTGGGAGCCGAAGCAGACGCGCCAACTGGCACGCTGTAACGCGTTTACATGCCGCCAGGGTAGTTGGGGCCGCCCGCACCTTCTGGCACCACCCAGTTGATGTTCTGGGTCGGGTCCTTAACGTCGCAGGTTTTGCAATGCACACAGTTTTGCGCGTTGATCTGCAATTGCGGGTTACCAGCCTCTTCGCCCACAATCTCATAAACCCCGGCAGGGCAGTAGCGCGTCTCCGGGCTGCGATACTCGTTCCAATTCACGCTGATCGCCCGAGCGGGATCGAGCAATGTCAGGTGCGCCGGTTGGTTTTCTTCATGGTTGGTATTGGAAAGAAACACCGATGAGAGACGGTCAAACGTGAGCTTGCCGTCTGGCTTCGGGTAGTTGATCGGTGTGCTGTCTTTGGCTTTTTTCAGATGGTCGTGGTCGGCATGGTTTTTCAGCGTCCAGGGTGAGTTGCCGCGGGTGATGTAGGTTTCAACGGCTGCGTTCACCAGGCCACCATAAAGGCCGAACTTCGCAAAGCCGGGGCGGATGTTGCGCACGGCGTGCAATTCCGGCCACACCCAGCTTGCCTTTAGCATCTCGGAATAAGCCGTCACTTCGGCGGGTTTGTCACCGGCAAATGCAGCAGCAATCGCTTCGGCCGCGACCATACCGGACTTCATCGCCGTATGCGTGCCCTTAATTTTCGGGACATTCAGCGTGCCGGCGGCACAGCCAATTAACACACCGCCCGGGAAGGTAAGTTTCGGTAAGCTCTGAATACCGCCTTCATTTAGTGCACGGGCACCATAGGAGATACGCTTGGCACCCTCGAAATAGGGCGCAATTTCCGGGTGGGTTTTGAAGCGCTGCATTTCGTTAAAGGGCGAGAGGAAGGTGTTGGTATAATCCAGCCCCACCACAAAGCCGTAGGCCATCAGGTTTTCACCGAAATGATACATGAAGGAGCCACCATAGGTATCGGCGCTCATTGGCCAGCCGATCGTGTGCATCGTCAGGCCCTTTTTGAATTTCTCGGGCTTTACTTCCCAAAGCTCCTTAATGCCGATGCCGTAGGTTTGCGGGTCGTTATCAGCGTTCAGGTTATAATTCTTCATAAGCTGCTTGGAGAGCGAGCCCCGGCAGCCTTCCGCAAATATAGTGTAGGTTGCGCGAAGCTCGATGCCACGGGTAAAATTGCTGGTGGGCTGGCCATCTTTGCCGATGCCCATGTCACCGGTGGCAACCCCCACCACCCGGCCATTCTCGCTCAGCACTTCGGCTGCGGCAAAGCCAGGGTATATTTCCACGCCGGTTTCTTCGGCCTGCTGGCCCAGCCAGCGCACGACATTGCCAAGCGAGACGATGTAGTTGCCCGCATTATGCATCTGCGGTGGCGTCGGCATTTTATAGGCTTTGGTTTCGGTGAGGAACATGAACTTATCCTCCGCCACCGGGGTCGCCAGCGGGATCAGCGCAATATCGCATTCGGGGAATAATTCCTTCAAAGCGCGTGGCTCCAGCACCGCACCTGAGAGAATATGGGCTCCCACCTCGCCGCCTTTCTCAATCACGCAGACCGAAAGTGCGGGGTTGAGCTGTTTCAAGCGAATCGCAGCCGAAAGCCCGCCCGGCCCGGCACCCACCACCAAAACGTCAAATTCCATCGCCTCGCGGGGTTCCAAATGCTCGGACATGGTCGCTCCTGTTCTAAATGCACGCTCTTAAGGTTGACGTAAACGTAAGCATTGGTGCGGCTTGCGTAAACCCCGTTCTCAGTCACTATTTGTATATGGAAGTATTGAGCGCTTTGCGACTGCAGCTGGAGTGGGGGGTAGATGAAATTCTGCTGGCTGAGGCACAAAACCGCAATATTGCCAGGCCCGAGCCCGAGCCCGAGCCCGAGCCCGAGCCCGCGCCCCTGGCACCGCCGCCGCTTGCGACCAAGCCCGCGCCGCGCCGCGCAGCTTTATTGCCAATTGGCCCGCAGGATGCCGTAGAAATAGCTGATGCCTGCAATAGCCTGGAAGAATTGCGGGTGGCCTTGCAAAATTTCACCGGCTGCGCGCTTCGCGATACCGCCACCCAGCTGGTATTTGCGGATGGTGTGGATGATGCGCGGGTGGTGCTGATTGGTGAGGCGCCAGGGGCGGAGGAGGACCGTGCAGGTAAGCCTTTTATCGGGCCGGCGGGTCAACTGCTTGATAAGATGCTGGCCAGCATCGGTTTGGACCGCACAAAGGTGCGTATCATCAACACCGTTCCTTGGCGCCCACCCGGTAACAGGGCACCGACAGACAATGAAATTGCGGTCTGCTTACCGTTCCTGCGGCGTCATATCGCGCTTGTGAAGCCAGAATGTTTGGTTTTGTTGGGGGCAGTGGCAGCTAAAGCTATGCTGCCACCACAAACCGGAAATGCAGGAATCGGGCGTCTGCGTGGCAAATGGTACGATATCGAAATCGCCGGCCTCGCCCAACCTGTTTCCAGTCTTGCCACCTACCATCCTGCTTATTTGCTGCGTATGCCAACGGCGAAACGAGATTCGTGGCATGATCTTCTAGCGCTTCGACACTGGCTCGAGTCCCAAGCTCTGATGTTTTGATCACGAAATTGTGAGGTTGGTGCGACGGTACAACCCGCCGAAATCATTAAAAACGTCTTAAAATTTGGCAAACGTCTCATGGAAAGCCCTTGCCTCTCATGGGTGGATTGTGTAGCGAAATGCCACCATGCGCGGAGCCATCCAAACGCTCTCCCGCCTGAACGCCGCTCCGGCCACGTTAGCCGCAGCCGCGCTTGTTGCCTTCGGCGCCGTCTTTGCAACGGGCGCTTTGGCAAGCCCATTGTCTATGGGGTCAGGGTCAGGGTCGAATAATTCCCTTTCAACAGCAACTGCTGTGTCAGATGGGAATTCCGTTGCCTATGCGGTGCCGCGAAATGCCCCAAATCCTGGTGAGGAAGTGGTGCTGCCGCAGCCTTTGCCGCCCAGCGCCGTCTCGCAATATCAGCGCATTCTCTCGCTGCAGGACCAAGGGGCCTATGCGGAAGCCGACCAGTTGATCAGCCGGCTCAATGACACGTCCCTGGTGGGGGCGGTATTGGCTGCGCGGTATCTTTCCCCCAGCTACCATGCCACCGAGGCCGATTTGCTGGATTGGTACGCCCAATATGGTAACCAGCCCGCCGCAGCGGCGATCTACAAAGCGATTTTGAAGCGTGCGCCGCATGCAGCTGTGCAGCCGCCACAAGCGCAACTTTTACCCGAATCCACCTCAATTCCGGCCAGCTTGGCCCGGCCGACCCGGCTGAACGACACCCCGGCCTGGCTTCGCTGTTTCCATCAAGGTCTGGCGGCTTGGCAGCGCGGGGATATTGCCGCGGCGGCACCGCTTTTTCAGCAAGCGGCCAATATGGGCTCAGTTTCCGACGATGACCGTGCTGCCGGCGCCTTCTGGGCCGCCCGCGCCGCTTTGCGGTTGCAACAGCCGGTTGATTATTTGAACTGGCTGCGCACTGCCGCCACCGCCACCAATAGCTTCTATGGCATCATTGCCGGTCGCCTGCTCGGGCAAGGCTTTGGCCCCACGGGGATCGCGGCAACCTTGTCTGAGGCCGACATCACCGCTGTTGATGCCGTGCCGAATGGTCACCTGGCGTTTGCTCTGCTGCAAGTTGGTGAAACTGAGCAGGCCAGCCTGGCGTTGCGGGCAATGTGGCCGGATATTCAGGCTAATCCCGCACTGGCCCACGCGGTTATGGCTGTGGCTGCCCGTGCCGGGCTGGTGGATATCGCCATCGCCATCGCGGGGCAAACCAATCTGGTCTCGAACGATGTTGCAGGTGTCAGCTTGCCGCTGCCGGCTTTGCACCCTGCTGGCGGCTTCTCCATCGACCCTGCTTTGGTCTATGCACTGGCCCGCACCGAATCAGGCTTTAACCCCAATGCGGTCTCGCCCATGGGTGCCCGCGGCTTGATGCAGTTGATGCCGGTGACCGCGAATTTTGTCGCGCGCAACCAAGGTATTTCCGGCGCGGTGAGCAACCCATCAGCCAATCTGGCGTTAGGGCAGGGCTATATTCGCTATCTTGGCCAGCAGGCCGGGATTAATAATAATCTGCTGGCGATCCTTGCGAGCTATAATGCCGGGCCGAATGCGGCTGCGATTTGGTATAGTGCACTTCAACAGGACAGCGACCCGTTGCTGTTCATTGAAACCATTTCCAATGACCAGACGCGGCATTTTGTGCATCAGGTGCTGGCTGATAGCTGGATTTACGCCGAAGAAATTGGTTTGAAACCGACCAGCCTGGATGAGATCGCCGAAGGCAACTTTCCGCTGCTGCGCGATGCTCCGAATGCGACGGCTTCCAATTAACGCATGATCGATGAAACGCGGACTTTTTTGCCGGTTAATATAGCGATCATCACGGTATCTGATACGCGCGATGCAAGCAATGATACGTCCGGCGATACGTTGGCCAAGCGTATCAAAGAGGCGGGCCATAATCTGATCGATCGGAAAATCGTTAAGGATGATGCGGGTCTTATCGAAGCACAGTTGCGCGCCTGGATTGCCGATACAAATATCGACGTGGTGATTACCACCGGTGGCACCGGCATTACGGGGCGGGATGTGACGCCAGAAGCGTTTAGCCGCGTGCTCGAGAAAACCATTGAAGGTTTTGGTGAATTATTCCGAATGCTGAGCTATCAGAAAATCGGCACCTCGACCATTCAATCGCGTGCGATCGGCGGTGTTGCCGGCGGTACCTATCTCTTTGCGCTGCCGGGCAGTACCGGCGCGGTCAAAGACGGGTGGGATGATATTTTGAAATTCCAACTCGATTCGCGGCACCGGCCTTGCAACTTGGTTGAGTTGATGCCGCGGCTGCTGGAGCATTTACGCACTCAATAGTGTTGTCGTCATTCCCGCAAAAGCGGGAATGACGCGTCTATGGTCTTTAACGCTTACTTGCGTGCCAAAATGCTGCGGCCAGCATAGCGGGCTGAGGGGCCGAGGTCGGCTTCAATCCGCATCAGTTGATTATATTTGGCCGTGCGGTCGCTGCGGGCGAGCGAGCCGGTTTTAATCTGGCCGCAATTGGTCGCAACCGCGAGGTCCGCGATGGTCGAATCCTCAGTCTCACCTGAACGATGCGACATCACAGCGGTGAAACCAGCGCGGTGCGCAATTTCAACAGCGTCCAAAGTTTCAGAAAGCGTGCCGATCTGATTGACCTTCACCAGAATGGAATTGCCGGTGCCCGCAGCAATGCCGCGGCGCAGACGCTCCGGGTTCGTGACAAACAAATCATCGCCCACCAGCTGGATTTTCTTGCCCAGCATATCGGTGAGCAGCTTCCAGCCTTCCCAGTCATCCTCAGCGCAACCATCTTCGATCGAAGCAATCGGGTAGCGGGCGCAGAGGTCTTCGAGGTACTTCACCATACCAGCGGCATCGAATTTCTTGCCTTCGCCTTCAAGGTCGTAAACGCCGTTCTTGAAGAATTCGGTGGACGCGCAATCCAGCGCAAACATCACATCAACGCCCGGTTTATAACCAGCGCGCTCGCATGCCTTCGAGATAAACCCAAGCGCTTCATCAGCCGATTTCAAATTCGGCGCAAACCCGCCCTCATCGCCCACGTTCGTATTGTGCCCAGCTTCATGCAGCGATTTTTTCAAGGTAGCAAAAATCTCCGCACCCACGCGCACCGCTTCAGCAATCGAGCTCACACCCACCGGCTGGATCATGAATTCCTGAATATCGATGGGATTATCAGCATGCTTGCCGCCATTCACAATATTCATCATCGGCACCGGCAGGGTGCGCGCAAATACGCCGCCCACATACCGATATAACGGTAAACCCAAATCCTCAGCCGCCGCCTTCGCCACCGCCAAGCTGACACCCAAAATCGCGTTCGCACCCAAACGCGACTTGTTCGGCGTGCCATCCAGATCAATCATGATCTCGTCAATCGCCACCTGCTCAGACGCATCAATCCCGCCAATGGCTTCAAAAATCTCGCCCGTTACCGCCACAACAGCCGACTGCACACCCTTGCCGCCATACCGGCCCTTGTCGCCATCCCGCAGCTCAACAGCCTCATGCGCACCGGTTGAAGCACCTGACGGCACCGCCGCCCGGCCCATCGCGCCACTCTCCAGCACAACATCAACCTCAATCGTCGGGTTCCCCCGGCTATCCAAAATTTCACGTGCTACAATGTCAGCAATCTCGGCCATAGGAACCTCCCGGGAAATATTGCCCCGCGATTAAACCAGGCGGGTTAGGGGGGCAAGGCCAGGGGCGCTGCCCGTCGTGCGTTAGCACGCCTTCGGCATGACGACCCCGCTAAGGGCACAGCCCCCTGGCCTTACTTCCTAAACCGCATCGGGTTTATCGCCGGGATGATAACCCCGGCGGGTCCTGGGTCGCGATTGGCGACCATGGCGGCGGTGAGTTGGCCGGCGGCGGGGGCGGTTTGGATGCCGTAGCCGCCTTGGCCGACGCACCAGAAGAAGCCGGGGGCGGCGGTGTCGAAGCCGAAGGCTAGGTTGCGGTCGGGCGTGAAGGTGCGCAGGCCGGCCCAGGCATGTTCAACGCGGCGGACCGGGATGTTGAGGGCTTGTTGCATGCGGTCGATGCCGATGGCGACGTCGAGCTCGTCGGGTTGCACATCATGCGGGTGCATCGGGGTTTCGTCGCAGGGTGTGACCATGAGTTTGGCGCGGGCTTCCGGGCGAATGTACCAGCTATGATCGGCGGCCTGGACCAGCGGCCAGTTGGTCACATCGTAGGGGGCGGGGTCGATGATGGCGGCGGTGCGGCGGCAGGGCACCAGGCCGATGGGGGCAAGGCCGGCGATTTGCGCCACTTCATCGCCCCAGGCGCCGGCGGCGTTGACCACGATGGGGGCGGTGACAATGGTGCCGCCAGAGGTTTCCACGTGCCAGTTGCCGGACTGGCGGGTGATTTTGCCGGCGCGGCTGCGCAGCATCAGTTGGCCGCCATTTTGGCGGGTGCGGCGCAGGTAGGCTTGGTGCAGCGCGGCGACATCCATGTCGAAGGATGTGGGCTCCAAGGCCGCGCGGACGGCGTAGCCTTCGATATAGGCGGAGACTTGGGATTTTACGTCCGCGAGCGGGATTTCGGTGATGCCGAGGTCCTGGCCGATCAGGCCGTCGAGGAACGGGATTTGGTCTTCGGGGGCCAGGTAGATGATGGGGCGCGCCGTGCCGAGCGGCACGGGGGAGATGTCAGGCGGCGGGTTGAGGTAGACATCACGAGACAGGCCGGTGAGCACGCGCACTTCGTGCGGGCCGTAATTATGAATCCAGATGGCCGCTGACCGGCCAGTTGTATGGTAGCCCGCCTGTTCCTCGGCCTCGACCAGCCCGACCCTGTGGGTGGTGCTCAGCGCAGCGGCGGTGGTGGCGCCGACCATGCCGGCGCCGATGATCAGAACGTCGAAATGCGTACTCATGGGAAGAAAAACGCTTGCAAGGCGGCAACCACGGCTTGGGGTTGCTCCGCGTGCAGCCAATGCGCAGCGTTCTCGATGGTTTCGATTCTGGCATCGGGAAATAGCGCCGCAATTTTTTCATGCGCGGAGGGGCGCACGTAGTCGGACTTACCGCCATGCAGGAACAAAGCCGGGTTAGGGAAGGCCGCGGTATCTGGTGGGTCTTGCCATTTCAGCATTTCCGGCATGGCGGCGCGGATTTCATTGAGTGCGACACGCCAGCGCGGGGCATCGCCCAGTATGAGATTATTGAGGAGGAAGGCCCGGTAGGAAGGGTCAGGGATGTTTTCTGCCAAGGTGGCGTCCGCGACCGCGCGGGTCAGGCTGGGGCTAAGTGATAATTGTTGCATGGCGGCGGCGAACGCGTCGTAACCGTGCTGATAGGTCACGGGCGCGATGTCCAGCACTGCAAGTTTGCTGATCAGGTCTGGGTGATTGAGCGCCACATGCATGGCTGTCTTGCCGCCCATTGAATGGCCGACCAGCATAGCGGAATGAATGCCAAGGGCGGCGATGGTTTCGGCCACGTCATGTGCCATGGCAGGGTAGGTCATTTCAGCGCTATGCGGGCTGTCGCCATGGTTGCGCAGGTCTAACGATATCACGCGGGCACAAGCACTTAAGCCGCGCGCGAGCACGCCAAGATTTTTGGCCGCGCCGAATAATCCGTGCAGCAAAATAATTGGTTGGCCGGAGCCTTGTTCGATGGAGTTGAGAATCATTTGTCTCTAACATCGGCGCATGGATGAGAATGCTCAAGACCTCACAGTGAATGGCTGGCGCGCATGACGCCTTTTGCGATCATCTTAGGCGTCCAGGCGTTGGTTAGCGCCTTTGGCATAGCGGTTGGGTTTCCGGTGGTGGCCACCGTGTTGTGGGTGCTGGTGCTGGAAACCTCGCCCGATATCTGGTTGGCGGGGCTGGTAGGCGGGTACGAGACGATAATCGCGGCGGTGAAAGCCGTGGGGCTGGCTTTGGCGGCGGCAGTGGCGATGCGCAGTGGGGTGAAGACTGACCGTTATAGTCCCAGCTTGGCGTTTGGGTTTATGTTTATCACCGGTTTGGCGCATGGGCTGTATCCGGGGCTTAGTTTGCTCTCTAGTTTACGCTCCCTGGTGGGCTCGGCGGTGCCGTTTGTATTTGGCTTTGTCCGGTTGCCTTTGGGGTGGTGCCGGGCGGTGGTACGCACGGTGGTGATCGCGCCCGCCTGCACCGTGGCGTTTGGGGCGTTCCTGCAAGCCCTAGGCGTGCAGCCACTATATGATGTTGAGCAAGGGGCGCTGCGTTTGGGGGCCTCGGGTGAGCCGGCGTTTCTGGCGGGGTTTGCGCTCATTGGCGTTTATGCCGGGCTTATAGAATATTCTGCGCGCCCCCGCCTGGTGGAAATTGGCTTTTTGTTTGTTAACCTGTTGATTTTGTTTGCCACCGGCGCACGCGTGCCGCTGGCGCTGGCGCTCCTGGCCACCGCGTTTGCGGTGCTGCAACCGGCCTCACCCGTCTCAATGCGGGGCAAAATTATGTTTCTGGCGTTCACCGGGGGGCTGACCAGTGCGGCGGTGATATTTGCAAACGCGCTTTCTTTTATCAGAGTGTTTGATCTGGTGAGATTAGGGGAGGCTGGCAATCTCTCGCACCGGGATTTGGTCTGGCCGTATTTCGAGACCGCGATCGGTGCGTCACCTTGGGTCGGTTGGGGGGTTGGGGCGGGCAAGTATGTGCTGCCGGTTACCGCGAACCTTAGCACCACCATCGGCACTAATGCCGCCCACAATGAATATCTGCGGATTGGTGCGGAGGGCGGGTTCATCGGGCTTGGTTTGCTGGTGGTTTTAATAGCCCTGTGGGGCTGGCGCGGCAGCCGGTTTTTGCCCCCCGCGCAACGTGGTTTGATGCGCCTGATTTTCATTGCGTTCGCCCTGCACGCGGCGACAGATAATGTTTTAATTGCAACAACAAGCAGCATTTTCTTCGTTTGGGTGAGCGCACTCTTCGCAACGGCATTTAATGGGCCTAAAGCGAGTTCATGATCCTTCGCCGCAGCTTCCTCTCGCTCCCGCTTCTTGGCCTCACCCCAGCCATGGCTGATACCGCGCCAGCTGGTCCCCCTAGCGCGTCCGCGCCGCTGGCCTTGGTGATGAATTCCGGTGCTGCGAGTGTGAGTGTGATCGACATGAACACAAAGCAGGTGATCAACACATTGCCCACCTACCGTGAGCCGAGCCATTGGGTGCTCACGCCCGACCGCAGCAAGCTTTATATCTGCGATGCCAGCGGCAATGCGCTTTTCATTCTAGACCCCATTACCGCTCAGCCGATTGGCCATATGACCATCGCCGACCCGTATCAGTTGGGCTACACGCCAGACCAGAAATACCTGGTGGTGAATGCGCTGCGCATCAATCATGTTGATGTTTATGATGGCGTGACCTTGAAACTCGTGAAGCGCTTCGCACCCGGAAAAATGCCGAGCCATTTGGATTTTTCGCCCGACAGTAAATGGAGTTTCAACTCCATGCAGGGCAGCGATAGTTTGGTGTCGTTTGACCTGACCGGCATGACCACCCGCTGGAGCGTGAAAGTTGGCCCCACCCCGGCCGGCGTGCTGTGGCATCGGGGCAAAATTCTGGTGTGTATTATGGGCGCTAACGGCATTGTCGAGCTGGACCCTTTGAGCGGTGCCATTCTGCGCCATGTGGAAACCGGCAAGGGTGCGCATAATATTTTCCTCACCGCGGACAAATCCACTCTCTATGTCTCCAACCGCATCGGCGGGTCGCTGGCGGCGTTGGACCCTGAAACGCTGGCGGTAAGGCGCGTTTACAAGCTGCCTGGTGGCCCGGATGATATTGGCGTCGCGCCGGATGGGAAATTATGGATCGCCCTGCGCTTTGCCGAAGCGGTGGCGGTGCTGGACCCGGTGAGCGGGAATTATGACACTATTCCGGTCGGCCGCTCCCCGCATGGGATTTTTCTCAACACTGAGATGCGCAAACCCGGTAAGCTGACGGCGGAGGTGCTTTAAGGCGATGTTTCTCGACCGGTTTTTCAGCAGTCTGGCAGGCGATATTGATCAGGCGGTGATTTTACCGGTTTTGTATCATTTTGGCTGGATGGAGTGGGAGGAATTATCGTTCGATTGGGCATTGGTGTGCGTGTACGGCATGTTCGCCGTCATCGTGACCTATGCCGTTTGCTGGCCGTTGGAGGCGCTGTTCCCGGTGGAACGCTGGGCGTCCCGTAAGGCGGTGGCGGTGGATGTGCTTTATACCATCCTCAACCGGGTGGGGGTGATCCCGATTGTCAGCTTTTTGCTGTTCTACCAGTTGCAGGTGGTGTTTACCGGCACCTTGGTGGATTGGGGCTTTGTGCCGCCGGACCTTGAAATGTGGGTCCCCGGCTTGTTCGGCCACCCGCTCATCACGTTCCTGGTCTATGCGCTGATTTTGGATTTTGCCGATTATTGGCGGCACCGGCTAAGCCACACCTTCCGGGCCTGGTACGCGCTGCACGCGCTGCATCACGCGCAGCGGCAGATGAGCTTCTGGTCGGATGACCGGAACCATATTCTTGATGATCTGATCTCGTTCATCTGGTTCTTCGTAATCGGCCTCGCGATCGGCATTCCGCCGCTGCAATTTCCGCTGCTGATATTGCTGCTGAAATTCATGGAAAGCCTGTCGCACGCCAATATAAGGCTCTCGTTCGGCTGGGTAGGTGAGCGGCTGCTGATATCCCCACGTTTCCACCGTCTGCACCATGCCATGAAGGCGGCGGGGCGGGTTTCGGTTAATTATGGGGCGGTGTTCCCGTACTGGGACATGATGTTCGGCACGGCCGATTTTTCGGACGTGTATCTGCCAACCGGCGATGCGCGGGCCCCTGAGGCGCTGGCGACCGGGGGGTATCTGGCCCAGCAATGGGTGGGGGCCAAGATGTTCCTCGCTGCCCTTGGCAGAGGCTTCGCGGGCTAATACAAGCCTCGTTCATGAGCAAAGATATCAAAAAAGTCGTGCTGGCCTATTCGGGCGGGCTCGATACCTCCGTCATTCTGCGCTGGCTGCAGAATACCTATAACTGTGAAGTTGTGACCTTCACGGCCGATTTGGGCCAGGGCGAGGAGCTGGAGCCGGCCCGCAAGAAGGCCGAGATGTTCGGCATCCGCCAAATTTTCATCGAGGATTTGCGCGAAACCTTCGTGAAGGATTTCGTCTTCCCGATGTTCCGGGCCAATGCACTCTATGAGGGCCAGTATCTGCTGGGCACCTCGATCGCCAGGCCTTTGATCGCCCAGCGGCAGATTGAGATTGCCGAGATGGTGGGGGCTGATGCCGTAGCGCATGGCGCGACCGGCAAGGGTAACGACCAGGTGCGGTTCGAGCTGGGTTATTACGCGCTGAACCCGAATATTAAGGTGATCGCGCCGTGGCGGGAATGGGAACTGACCTCGCGCACCAAGCTGCTGGAATATGCCGAGGCGCACCAGATACCGGTGACCAAGGATAAGCGGGGCGAGGCACCGTTCTCAGTGGATGCGAATTTGCTGCATTCATCCTCCGAAGGCAAAATTCTGGAAGACCCCGCGCTGGAGCCGGAAGAGATTGTGTACCAGCGCACCATTTCGCCGGAAGCGGCACCGGATAAAGCCACCATCATCAGCGTGGAGTTTTATCAGGGCGATGCGGTGGGGATTAATGGCGAGACACTCTCACCGGCCACTATTCTCACCAAGCTAAACGAGTACGGCAAAGCCAACGGCATCGGCCGGTTGGATTTGGTGGAAAACCGCTTCGTGGGCATGAAGTCCCGCGGGGTGTACGAAACCCCGGGCGGGACCATTTTGCTGGCAGCGCATCGCGGGATTGAGAGCATTACTTTGGACCGTGAAGCTGGCCATTTGAAGGACAGCATCATGCCCCGCTATGCGGAGCTGATTTATAACGGCTTCTGGTTCTCGCCCGAGCGGCGGATGCTGCAAGCGCTGATCGACACCAGCCAGCACTCGGTAACGGGTACGGTGCGGTTGAAGCTGTATAAGGGCAACGTGACGGTGATTGGTCGGGAAAGCCCGAATTCGTTGTATTCCACCCGGATGGTGACGTTCGAGGATGATGCCGGGGCCTATAACCAGCAGGACGCGGCAGGGTTTATTAAGTTGAACTCGTTGCGCTTACGGTTGGGCGCGGCGATTGGGCGGCGCGGCGGGGCTCTCTAACCACTCCCCGTCATTGCGAGGCCGCGTAGCGACCGTGGCAATCCATCTTTCTTGTGTTCAGCAGGCAAGATGGATTGCTTCGGCTTCGCCTCGCAATGACGGGTTGGTGTGCGGGGTGGGTCGTGCTGCGCTAATCCGCCCTACGGTTTTTCAATCGTCATCCCCGTGTAGGCGGGGATCTTCTTGTTTTTGCTGGGTGTGAGAAGACTCCCGCCTGCGTGGGCATGACGAAACTGCGCGGGAATGCCGACAGGAGGGTGGGAACACCGATTACTGTATCTGGTCATGAAAATGCGCGCGCGCTTCTACCGGGTCGGGCATCGCGGCAGTGCGGGCAAGCGCGATGATGATGATACTGAAGATCACCAGCAAAATTGCGGGCACCCAGCCGGTGCCGCCATGGGCCGTTATCGCCCATAGCCCGCCGAAGTAAGGGGCGAACCACCAGGCACCACGCCAGTTCAGGTGCGCCAACGTGCGGCGGGTGGCGAATTGGTAGCCGGTGTAAAGCACAAACGCGGCTCCAAGCCCGCCGAACAGATGGTTGGCCACACTCGCCCCTGCCCAGAACACCACGAAGTTGGAAACGATGAAGGCCAGCGTTGCGAATAGCGGCGCATAGGCCAGCCGGAATGGGCGGGGGAATTCGCTCTCAGGCAAGGTTTTGCGGAAACAAATCAACACCACCGGCCCAACCCCATAGGCCAGAACGCCGATGGAAGACAGATACGTCACCAGCAGCCGCCATGAAGGTAACGGGGCGAGGAACAATAAACCCACCACGAAGCTAAGAGCCAAACTATTCACCGGCACCCCGGCAGGCGATACGCTGGCAAATCGTTTGGCCAAAAACCCTTCATGGGCGGTGGCGTAAATCACCCGCGCGGCTGTGGTGTTGTAAATAATGCCGGTCCCCGCCGGGGAGATGGCGGCATCCACATAAAGCAGCATCGCCAGCCAGCTTAGGCCCAAAATGGTCGCCAGCCCCGCGAACGGGCCGGAGATACCGGTGAAGTGCAGATGGCTCCAACCCTGCGCCAAATCCGTAGGGTCCAGTGCGCCAATAAACGCCACTTGTAGCCCCACATACAGCAGCACGCACAGCAATACCGAGCCTAGAATGGCGAAGGGCAGATTATGTTTCGGGTCCGCCGATTCGCCGGCCAGCTCGATCGCTTGGCGGAAGCCCAGATAGGTGAAAATAATCCCGGCCCCTGAGACCGCGCCGAAGACCCCGCCAACGCCAGAAGGCGCAAAGCCGAATTCAGTGAAGTTGGCGGCGCGGAAATGGGTGAACATCATCGCCACCACCGTGAGGGTGGGTACCGCCAGCTTCCACCAGGTGATGGCGTTATTCACCGCCAGCACCAACCGGATGGCGAGCAGATTGATCAGAATAAACAGCAACATCAGTGCCAGCGCGGCGCCCAAGCCCAAAAGTGTCAGCACGCCGCTATCGGGCACTACCAGGCCGGGGACGTAGTTGTTGGTGTAGGACACCACCGCCACTGCCTCGACCGGAGCGACCGAGACATAGGCCAAAAAATTCACCCAGCTCATAATTTGGGCGGCAAGATTGCCATGGCAAAGTTTCGGAAACACGATCACGGCACCGGGCCTGGGGAACATGGTGGTGAGTTCGGCATACACAAACGCCAGCAGCAAAACCGCCGCGCCGCCAATGACCCACGAGAGAATCGAGGCGGGGCCCGCGATTTTGGCGGCATTCAGTGCGCTAAACAGCCAGCCAGAGCCGATCATGCCGCCCAGGCTCGCAAATAATAGCCCGAATTTGCCGGCATCTCGTCGCAAAGCGCTTGTTGGCATCGCTGGTTCCCTGTTCAATAGCGGTTTGACGTAGGCACTTTAACGCTTACATCAGAGTGAGAGTTAAGGAGCCCCTATTCGATGCGCAAATCAGGTCCAGTTTATCAACCCGAAGGTATGGCAGGCGTATCTGGGCCGCCCGTGTGGGATTTGAGCGATCTTTACGCCTCTGCCACGGACCCGAAGATTGCATCGGACCTGAACGAGATCCAGGCGCAGGCCGAGGCTTTTGCAAAGCGTTACCAGGGCAAGGTCACCAATCTGAATGGCGGCGAGCTGGGTAGCGCGATCGCCGAATATGAAATCATCCAAGAGAGGCTGGGCCGAGCACTCAGCTACGCGCAATTATTATTTGCCGCTGATTCGACCGACCCCGCTTGTGGCAAATTCTACCAGACCATGAGCGAGCGCGGCACCACCATCAACAGCCTGCTATTGTTCTTCACGCTGGAGATTAACCGCATCGATGAGGCGGCCTTGGCGGCGAAGCTGGCTGATCAGTCACTTGCGCATTATGCCTCGTGGCTGCGTGATTTGCGGGTGTTTCTGCCGCATCAGCTCTCTGATGATCTTGAAAAAATCCTACTGGAAAAAGACGTCACAGGCTCAGCGGCCTGGAGCCGGTTATTTGATGAGACCACGGCGGGCATGCGCATTTCGTTGCGAGGCGAGGAACTTACACTCTCTGCTGTGCTGAACAAGCTCTCTGACCCGTCCCGCCAGGTGCGCGAAGCCGCGGGGAAGGCGGTAGGTGAGGCTTTGGCCAAGCAGGAGAAATTGTTTTCACTGATCACCAATACGCTCGCCAAAGATAAAGAGATTGATGATAAATGGCGGCATTATCCAAAGCCGTCGAGCTATCGTAACCGCTCGAATATGGTCGAGGATGCGGTGGTGGATGCATTGTCCGCCGCTGTGGTCTCGTCCTACGGCAAGCTCTCGCACCGTTATTATAGCATGAAGGCCAAATGGCTGGGGCTGGAGAAGTTGCAGCATTGGGACCGTAATGCGCCGCTGCCCGATGATGGCGATAAGGAAATCTCCTGGCAGCAAGCCAAGGCGTGCGTACTCGATGCGTATGGCGCCTTCACGCCGGAACTGGCCGCAACCGCCAAACCATTTTTTGAAAAAAACTGGATTGATGCGGCATTGCGCCCGGGCAAATCTGGCGGGGCCTTTGCGCACCCAACTGTGCCTTCCGCGCACCCTTATGTGCTGATGAACTTCCATGGCCGCACCCGCGATGTGATGACGCTCGCGCATGAGCTGGGGCATGGCGTGCATCAGGTGCTGGCGGCCCGCCAAGGCTATTTAATGTCAGGTACGCCTTTAACCTTGGCAGAAACCGCCAGCGTGTTTGGCGAGATGCTGACCTTCCGTGCGTTGTTGGATGCTGAAACGGACCCGAAGCGCCGGCGGATTATGCTGGCGCAGAAGGTGGAGGACATGCTGAACACGGTGGTGCGGCAGATCGCCTTCTATCAGTTTGAAAAAAAGATTCACGACGAGCGGCGGCAGGGTGAAATACTACCCGAACGAATTGGTGAAATCTGGCTGGAAGTGCAGACCGAAAGCCTTGGTCCCGCCTTTGAGTTTAGCGATGAATACCGGTTGTTCTGGGCCTATATTCCGCATTTCATCCACTCGCCGTTTTATGTGTATGCCTACGCGTTTGGGGATTGTTTGGTGAATGCGCTGTACGCGGTTTACACCGAGCAGAAGGCCGCCGGAAAAGCTGATGAATTCACCGCGAAATATCTAACGATGCTGCGGGCCGGTGGCACGTTGCGGCACAAGGAATTGCTGGCCCCGTTCGGGTTGGATGCCAGCGAGCCGCAATTCTGGCAAAAAGGCCTGGATGTGATCTCCGGTTTCATCGACGAGTTGGCGGCTTAACATGGCCGATCGGGATGGCGGCAATATGTTTGGCGAAATTCGTCGTTTGGCGCGCACCTCTGGTGCGGTCGGCGGCATCGCAGCGCGGATTACCGGTGAGCGGGTGTTTGGGATTAAAACCAACCAAGCCAAGCACGCCGAGGATTTGAAGGCGATTCTGGGGGGCTTGAAAGGCCCGATGATGAAGGTGGCGCAGTTTCTTTCCACCATCCCAGACGCGCTGCCGCCTGAATATGCCGCGCAGTTGGCCGAATTACAGGCCAACGCCCCGCCGATGGGCTGGGCCTTCGTGCGCCGCCGCATGGCCGGCGAGTTGGGGCCGAGCTGGGAGAGCAAATTCCAGAGTTTCGGCAAGGAAGCCGCGGCGGCGGCAAGCTTAGGCCAGGTGCATCGCGCGACGTTGCCGGATGGCACGGATGTTGCCTGCAAGCTGCAATATCCGGATATGCCAAGCACCGTGGAAGCGGATTTGCGCCAAATTAAAATGGCGATGGCGGTATATCGCCGGATGGATAATGCCATCATCCAGGATGATATTTACGAGGAGCTGGTGGAGCGCCTGCGTGAGGAGCTGGATTATACCCGCGAAGCCGCACAAATGCGCCTCTATCGCGCGATGCTGGCTGATGTACCGGATGTGAATGTACCAGAACCGGTGGCGGATTATACCACCACGCGGCTCATCACGATGAAATGGCTGAAGGGCGTTGGGCTGAAAGCCTGGCTGGCGACGGATCCCTCGCAGGAAGCACGTAATAAGCTGGCAACGGCTTTGTTCCGTGCCTGGTACCAGCCGTTTTATCGTTACGGCGTTATTCATGGCGACCCGCATTTGGGCAATTATCAGGTGAACCCGGAAGGTGGGCTGAACTTGCTGGATTACGGGTCAATCCGGGTGTTCCCGGCCAAATTCGTCACCGGCGTGTTGGAGCTTTATGCCGCAGTACGTGATGATGATGAAGAACGCTCTGTTCATGCCTATGATATCTGGGGCTTTAAGGGCATCACGCGTGAGCAGGTGCATGTGCTAAATGACTGGGCGAAATTTTTGTACGAGCCGCTGGTGCAGGACCGCGTCCGGCCAATTCAGGAAAACGGCGACACACAATATGGCCGCTCGATTGCCGAGAAGGTGCATGCCGGCTTGCAGCGCACCGGCGGGGTACGGCCCCCACGGGAATTTGTGCTGATGGACCGCTCAGCCATTGGCCTGGGCAGCGTATTCCTGCGTTTGGGCGCGGAATTGAACTGGAGCCGGTTATTTCACGAAACTGTCGCAGATTTTAACGAAGCCGATCTGGCCGCCAGGCAGGCCGAGGCCTTGGCAGCCGCTGGGGTGCCCGCCACAATATAAAGATAACGTAGATCGGCGAGATGGCCGCTATGTCGGCTTTGCGCCGTTATGAGTCGGGTCTGAGGCGGGTCACCGCTAGACGGTAGCGTTTGGCGTTTTGGCGTTTGGGGATAAGGTTGAAAATGGCGTTGATCAGGGGCAGGTGGCGGGAAGGGATGTTGGCCCGCTTTTACCGCAAGTTTTTACATTCATTTTACGCGAATGATCTTTGGATTGACTTGCGCCTACATGCCAAAGCGGAGGCCGTTGCATATATTCTGGCCAACATGCCAGAGGCCGTTGTGCGGACCAACCGGTTTCAACTGCTATCCTTCGCACTGTCCCACGCGCCAGAAAAAGGGTTGATTTTGGAGTTTGGGGTCGAGAAAGGCGCATCCTTGCGGCACCTTGCGGCCGAGACGACCCGTACGGTCCATGGTTTTGACAGTTTTGAAGGTTTGCCCAGCCATTGGAACGGCACCAAGGAGGTTAAGGGATCCTTCTCCCTGCAGGGTCGTCTCCCACGCGTGCTGGCAAATTGCGAGCTACATCAAGGCTGGTTTGATGACACGTTGCCGGAATTTCTGGCAACCCATCCCGAACCATGTGCTCTGATTCATGTTGATTGCGATATTTATCCTTCAACCGTAAGTATTTTCAAGCACTTACAGGATCGTATCCAGTCTGGCACCGTGATCGTGTTTGATGAGTATTTCAACTATCCTGGTTGGCGGCAGCATGAGTACAAAGCGTTCCAGGAATTTATTAAGGCATCGGGTCATACCTATTCCTATTTGGGATTTGCCGCTGAAAAAGGCCATGTGGCTGTTATTATAGCGTGAAATGCACCCCAATCATGGGGGCTTGACTGTTGTCACTCTTGCATCGAATGCCTAGCTCCAGCATGGTGCGTTGCAATTGCACCGCCGGTCATTGAACACCGGCGTCTTGGCTTATGGGGATGGTTATATGCGTCTGGCGGTATTGAAGGAACGTGCGTCTGGTGAAGCCCGTGTGGCGGCCACACCGGATACGGTTAAAAAGTTAATGGCTCTGGGCCTGCATGTTGCGGTTGAAGCGGGTGCTGGCCTGTCGGCGTCGATTTCGGATGCTGAATATAGCGCTGCTGGGGCTGAAATTGCAGCGGATGCAGCGGCCGCCTTGAAAGATGCGGGCATTTTGTTTGCCGTGCAGGCACCCGATGAAGCGGTTCGTAAGCTGATCGGCAAAGGCACGCTGCTGGTCTGCACCATGAACACGTTTGCTAACCCCTCGTTGGTAACCGAATTGGCTGAAGCTGGGATTGATGGCGTGGCGATGGAACTGCTGCCACGTATTACGCGTGCACAGAGCATGGATGTGCTCTCCAGCCAGGCGAACCTTGCCGGTTATCGCGCCGTGATCGAAGCCGCCGGGGCCTTTGCCCGTGGCTTCCCCATGATGATGACAGCGGCTGGCACCGTGCCACCGGCCCGCGTGCTGGTGATTGGCGCCGGTGTGGCTGGCTTGCAGGCAATTGCGACCGCCCGGCGTTTGGGCGGCATCGTTTCGGGCACCGACGTGCGCCCGGCCGCAAAAGAAGAAATCAAGTCGCTCGGCGCCACCTATGTGGGCGTTGAGGACGAGGAAACCGCCAAGCAGACTGGCCCTTATGCCGGCCAGATGTCGGATGAGTTCCGCAAGAAGCAGGCTGATTTGATGGCCGTGACGGTTGCCAAAAACGACATCGTGATCTGCACCGCGTTGGTACAGGGCCGCAAGGCGCCGACCATTGTGACCGCCGAAATGGTGGCTGCGATGCGTCCGGGCAGCGTAATCGTCGATCTCGCATCGGATTCCGGCGGTAACTGCGCCGCCACCGTGCCGGGCGAACTGACCGTGACCGAGAACGGCGTGCTGGTTTTGGGGTACCGCAATTGGCCATCACGCATCGGCGTGGCGGCCAGCCAGCTTTACGCCCGCAATCTGCTGACCTTCCTCACCACTTTTTGGGACAAGGAAGCGAAAGCGCCGAAGCTGGTTGAAACTGACGATATCATTAAAGGCGTGCTGCTGACCAAGGGCGGGCAGATTGTCCACCCGAATTTTCAGCCAGCCGCTGCTGCGTAATCGAGGAACATAAACATGACCCCAACTGATCTTGCGAGCCAGGCGGCAGACCTTGCCCACCAGGCATCTATTCTCGCCCAGAACGCCGCCGGTGTGGCCGCCATTGCAGCGCAGAACGCGCCACCTGCGGCGCCGTTCGTTTATATGTTCAGCATTTTTGTGCTGGCAATTTTCGTGGGCTACTATGTGGTCTGGAACGTCACCCCGGCGTTGCACTCGCCTTTGATGGCGGTGACCAACGCCATTTCATCGGTCATTATTGTGGGTGCTATGCTGGCCGCCGGGCTGAAGGGTGGCACGGCCGCGCATATTTTCGGCTTCCTCGCCGTGGTGCTGGTGAGTGTCAATATTTTTGGCGGCTTTGTGGTGACCAACCGCATGCTCTCGATGTTCCGCAAGAAACAATAAGGCGAACGCCCCTATGAATGATTCTTTGACTGCTTTCGCTTATCTCGTCGCCGCCGTGCTGTTTATTCTGGCGCTGCGGGGCCTGTCTCACCCGCTCACCTCCCGCCGCGGTAACCAGATGGGTATCATCGGTATGGCAATTGCCATTGTGGCAACGCTGCTGCATGGCGGCATGTCCTTTGGCGGTGTTGCCTTGATTGTGGTGGGCGTTGCCATTGGCGGCACCATCGGCACCATTGCCGCGCAACGTATTAAAATGACCGCATTGCCGCAGTTGGTGGCGGCGTTCCACTCGCTGGTTGGTCTGGCCGCAGTGTTTGTGGCGGCGTCGGCGCTGAACGCGCCGGAGAGCTTCGGCATTGGTACACCAGGGCATATCCATCTGGAGAGCTTGGTTGAAATGTCGCTGGGTCTGGCGATTGGTGCCATCACCTTCACCGGCTCGTTGATCGCATTTGCAAAATTGCAGGCTTTAATGTCTGGCACCCCGATCACGTTCAAGGGTCAGCACCAGATTAATCTTGGCCTCGGCATTTTGCTGGTGGTGCTGATTATTGTGTTCCTGGTCACCGGTGGCAGCCAGGTTGTGTTCTGGTTGATTGCGGTGCTGGCGCTCTCCATCGGCCTTCTGCTGATCATCCCGATTGGTGGTGCGGACATGCCGGTGGTGGTCTCGATGCTGAATTCGTATTCAGGTTGGGCGGCATCAGGCATTGGTTTCACCATTGGCAACTTGGCACTGATTGTGACCGGTGCGCTGGTTGGCTCATCCGGTGCCATTCTGTCCTATATTATGTGTAAGGGCATGAACCGCAGCATTTTCAACGTGATCCTGGGTGGCTTCGGCACCACCGGCGAAGCGGCTGTGGCGGGTCCGGCAGGTGATAAGGCTGTGAAAATCGGCTCGGCTGAAGACGCGGCCTTCATTATGAAGAATGCCTCCAAGGTGATCGTGGTGCCGGGCTACGGTATGGCGGTCTCGCAAGCCCAACATGCTTTGCGCGAAATGGCGGATACGTTGAAGAAAGATGGCGTGGAAGTGAAATACGCGATCCATCCGGTGGCGGGCCGTATGCCGGGCCACATGAACGTGCTGCTGGCGGAAGCCAATGTGCCGTATGATGAAGTGTTCGAGCTTGAGCAGATCAACAATGAATTTGCGACCGCTGACGTGGTGTATGTCATCGGCGCGAATGACGTGACCAACCCGGCTGCCAAGACCAACCCGGCCAGCCCGATTTTCGGCATGCCGATTTTAGAAGTGGATAAGGCCAAGACCGTGCTGTTCGTGAAGCGCTCGATGGCTTCAGGTTATGCGGGCGTGGATAATGAGTTGTTCTTCCGCGACAATACCATGATGCTGTTCGGTGATGCGAAGAAGATGACCGAAGAGATTGTGCAGTCTTTGAACCACTAAAGCGCTGCCGCTCAAAATAACGAAAAGGCCCGGTTTTTGCCGGGCCTTTTTATGTTAGGCGTGCAGTTTGCTCATATGCTCGATTGAGCTGGCGAAGCGGCTAACGGCGAGGCGCTCGCGGTTGATCAGCTCCTCGATGGTTTCATGGTTCGGGTCGCCATCCAGCTTGCCGCCAGCTTCCTTGAACTTGAGTAGCCGCTCCAGATGCAGGCTGTGGCTGGCTTTCATAGCTTCGAGAATCGGCAAAATCGGTTCGGGCATCGGCGGTCTCCAGTGTTGTTCTTGCGGTCAGCTTATGACTGTTTCGAGACTCGCGCCAAGCATTTTTATGGCGGCAGAATTATGGTGCCGCACCCTCGCAAATATCCGTAAGCGTGCTTATTATATAGTCCGTGATGAGCCAGCATACCGACCGTGATTTACTGTTTCTGCTGCATGATGTTGCCCGGATGCTGCGGGTTGAGGCGGATAAGCGCGCCAGCGCCCACGGTGTCACCAGGGCGCAATGGGCGTTGCTGTCCCGGCTGTCCAGAAACCCGGGCCTCTCGCAGAAGGAAATTGCCGATTTGCTTGAGGTGGAACCAATTTCAGTGGCGCGCCTGGTGGACCGTCTGGCGGCCAGCGGCCTGATTGAGCGGCGGCCCGACGCAACCGACCGGCGGATCTGGCGGCTGCATTTGCTTCCCGCCGCCGCGCCGGTTTTGCAGGAGCTCGCGGTGCTGAAGCAGGCATTGGCGGCAGATATTGGTGCCGGGGTACCCGATGCAGTGCGTGAGGCGATGCTGATGGGGCTGAACCAAATGAAGGCGAATCTATTGAATATGCCGGAGAGCAAGTCTGGCCCTAGCAAGGAGGTTGCGTAATGTCTCAGGCCAATACGGTGGCGCGCAATACTGCCCCTACCAATTCTGGTTTTCGCCGCGCTAACCGTCTGAAACTGCTGCGGCCAGTGTTGATGATCGGCGGGGTGGTCATCGTTGTGGTGGGCTCGCTGATCTATTGGCTAACGGGTGGCCGCTACGTGGGCAGTGACGATACTTATGTTGATGCCGCCAAGGTATCGCTTTCCACAGATGTCTCCGGTTTGGTGGGCGAGGTGGATGTAAAAGACAACCAGCATGTTGAGGCCGGGCAGGTGCTGTTCAAGCTAGGGCAGAAATCGTTCGATATTGCGGTAGCACAGGCCCAAGCCCAGCTGGATCAGGCGAAGCTTGATGTTGCCTCGGCCAAGCGCGCTTATGCTGAGGCGCTCGATGAAATCGCCGCGCAGAAAGTTCAAATCGCCGATGATCAGAGCAACCTTGCCAAATATGCGGCGGTGGTGGGCAATGGTGGCGTCACCAAGGCCATTTACGATGACGCGCGCTTCAAGTTGCAGGCAGATCAGATCAAGCTGACGCAGTTGCAGGATGAATCGGGCATCCAATTGGCGAAGCTTGCCAACGACCCGGCCATTCCGGTGACCGACACGCCGGAGTACCAGACCGCTCTGGCGCAGTTGAACAATGCCAAGCTGCAGCAAGAACACAGCGTGGTTGTGGCACCATTTTCAGGCACCGTGACGATGGTGGAGCAATTGCAGCCGGGGATGTTTCTGCCGGCCGGCACAGCGGCCTTTGGGCTGGTCTCTGATACTGATTTCTGGGTGACGGCACAGCCAAAAGAGAGCGATCTTACATGGGTGAAGCCCGGGCAGAGCGTCGATATCACGGTTGATGCCTATCCGGGCCAGACCTGGCATGGGATGGTGCAGAGCATCAGCCCGGCCAGTGGCTCGGAATTTTCCATACTCCCTGCGCAGAACTCGTCTGGCAACTGGGTGAAGGTGGTGCAGCGAATTCCGGTGCGGGTGCAGATAACATCCGGCCCGCGCGGGTTCATACTGCGCGATGGCATGAGTGCTGAAATTAACATTGATACGCAGCATCATCGGCACCTTTCGGACTTGTTCTGATGCCGCAGGGGGCTAATACCAGCACACCGCACCGCACGCTGATCACCTTTTGCCTGATGATCGCGACCTTGATGCAGGCGTTGGATTCCACCATCGCCAACGTGGCACTGCCTTACATGCAAGGCAGTGTATCAGCGTCCTATGATGAGATTACCTGGGTTCTCACATCCTATGTGATCGCCGCCGCCATCATGACCGCGCCGGTTGGTTGGCTGACCGCCCGGTTTGGCCGGAAGAATTTGTTTATCGTCTGTTTGGTGGGGTTCACCGCCACCTCAATGCTGTGCGGCATTGCGGATTCATTGGTGCAGTTGGTGATTTACCGGCTGCTGCAAGGCATGTTTGGGGCTGCGCTGGTGCCACTCTCGCAGTCAACGATGCTGGATATTTACCCGGTTGAGCAGCGCGGCATGGCAATGTCCGTCTGGGGCATGGGCGTCATGGTGGGGCCAATTTTGGGGCCGACTTTGGGCGGATATTTAACCTCCTACTATAATTGGCGATATGTGTTTTTCGTGAACTTGCCGTTCGGCATTGTGGCGGTAACCGGGCTGGCGTTGCTGTTGCCAAAAGTGAAGCAGGCGGCCACTAGCGGGTTTGATTGGTTGGGGTTTGGCGTACTCTCGCTGGGGTTGGCTGGGTTGCAGATATTTCTCGATCGTGGCGAGGAGTTGGATTGGTTTGCCTCGCCCGAGGTGGTGGTATCAGCCATTCTGGCGGGCCTGGGGTTTTATTTGTTCACCGTGCATGTGCTGACCGCGCGCAACCCCTTTATTCCGCGTGCCACCTTTATGGATATGAATCTCAACGCCGCGCTGGTCACGATGTTTTCGGTGGGGATGATCCTGCTGGCTTCATCAGCGTTATTGGCACCTTACCTCGAGAATCTTGCGAACTATCCGGTGGCAACGGCTGGGCTGATTATGGCACCGCGCGGGATTGGTACCATGGTGGCGATGATGATTGCGGGGCGTTTGACCAATAAAATTGACCCCCGAGCTATTATGTTTGCCGGCTACGTGATGCTGAGTGCCTCGATCTATATGCTGGAAGGCTGGACGCCGGATGTTTCGGTAACCTACATGACCATTACCATCATGATCCAGGGCGCTGGGCTGGGGTTCGTGTTTATTCCGCTGCAGGTGGTGGCGTTCTACAGTTTGGCCCCGGCATTGCGCACGCAGGGAACGGCACTGCTGAGCCTGTTGCGCAATGTGGGCAGTGCCATTGGCATTTCGGTTACCTCCGCACTTTTGGACCGGCAGACGCATTATGAACATGCGGCGTTGGCGCAATTCATCACACCGTTTGCGCGGCCCTTGCAGGCAGGCGGCGCTGTCAGCCATTTGTTGAACCCCACGACCCCAGCGGGAGCCTCGCTACTGGATAGCATGGTGACGACACAGGCGCAGATTATTGCTTACGTTGATGATTATAAGCTGATGTTGCTGACCATGGTTCCGGCGGTGGCGTGCCTGTTATTAATGCGCAAACCGCCGGCCGCGCCGCTGGCACCAACAGCCCCCGCCCACGCCGTGATTGATTAGACGGCGCCGGTTCGTTCCGGCATGATGCGACATCGAGGCAGGGTTTTTGATGTCGATTTCAGAGCAATATCTACAGGCCGAAATGGCTCATTTGCACGCCAGCGGGTTGTTCCTGGCGGATTGGTATGTGCAGCGCCACCCGGAGCTGGCGCGCCCTGGGGCAGACCCGCTGGCGTATTTTTGCAAACTCGGCTGGCGGCAGGGGGATTTGCCGAACCCGTATTTTGACCCCAATTATTATCTAGCCGTGAACCAAGATGTGGCACGTGCCGGGCTGAACCCGCTGCTGCATTATGTCACGCATGGCGACAAGGAAGGCCGCGACCCTTGCGCCTATTTTCATGCGGCTTGGTACCGGCAGGAATATCAGGTGGCAGCGGGGGAAAATGCGTTGAGGCATTTTCTGGAACGGCGCTTCACCGGGCAGGTGGCACCGGTGCCATTATTTGACCCGGTTTATTATTTCGAAAATAATCCGGATGTGGCAACGGCGGGGTCTGACCCGTTCGAGCATTTTCTGGCCTTTGGTGCGGCGGAAGCGCGTAACCCGTGCGCTGCGTTTGACATGAAATTTTATCAGGCACGTTACGGTGCGGTGTTGGGCGGGTTGAACCCGCTGCTGCATTATCTGGCAAACCGCTCGGGTGGAATGTTTTTCGCATCGCGTCCTGCCCACGAGAAACTGATCCCCGGTGCGGTGCGGCAAGCCACGCGGCCTTCAGCAGATTTCGAGGAATTTCGGCCAGTGCCAGCACCAATTGTGCGGCGGGCGAAATTGCTGGCATTTTATCTGCCGCAATATCATGCGGTACCTGAGAATGATGCTTGGTGGAGCAAGGGCTTTACCGATTGGACCAATCTGGCCCGTGGCCTGCCCCGTTTTGCCGGCCATTTGCAACCGCGCGTGCCACGCGATTTAGGGTTTTATACACTGGATGACCCTGAGACCTTGCGCCGCCAGGTTGAGATGGCGGAAGCGGCGGGGCTGTTTGGCTTTGTGTGGCATTTTTATTGGTTTAATGGGCGGCGGTTATTGGATAAGCCACTGCAGCATATGCTGGCGGATAAAACCATTCAGTTTCCGTTTTGTGTAAGCTGGGCCAATGAGAATTGGACGCGCCGTTGGGATGGACTGGAGCGCGAGGTGCTGGTGGCACAGGAATATCGCGCTGCCGATGATGCTGATTTGATCACCTGCTTCGCCGGGCTGTTTGCGGATTCGCGGTATATTCGGATTGCTGGCCGCCCGTTATTAATGATTTACCGGGCTGGGTTAATTCCCGATGCAGCGCGGCGGATTGCGGCGTGGCGGGATATATTCGCCACACAACATGGCGAAAACCCGCTGATATTGATGGTGCAAAGCCTAGGTGACCATGACCCTTCGCCATATGGGCTAGATGGGGCGGTAGAATTTCCGCCGCATAAGATTACCGATGAATTGGTGCCGATGAATGATCGGTTGGATTTATTTGATCCTGATTTCAGCGCAAAAGTTTATAATTATCAAGACGTGGTCGAGGCGTCGCTGGCGGTACCAAGGCCCAATTATCCGTTGATAAAAACCATTGTGCCCGGCTGGGATAATGACCCGCGCCGGGAAGGTAAGGGGCTGGTGCTACACGGCGCGACGCCGGCGAAATACCAGGCATGGTTGGAAGCTTTGGTAGTGCAGGCCAATGAGCACCGGTTTTATGGGGAGACGTTGCTTTGCGTGAATGCCTGGAATGAATGGGCCGAAGGGGCGTTCCTGGAGCCAGACGTACATTTTGGGGCGGCATTCTTGAATGCAACAGGCCGCGCCATTTGTGAGGCTTCACCCCATAAAAAAGCCAGCTTGTTGCTCGTGGGGCATGATGCGCAGCCGCACGGTGCGCAGATGCTACTGTTGCACCTCGCCCGCCATTATGCCCATGTTAATGGTTTAGATGTGCAAATTTTGCTTCTGGGGCCTGGACCTTTGGTACCTGAGTATCAGCAGTGCGGCGCTGTAACCTTGACAAACGACAAAGCCACGATTGCTAACATCCTTAGACATTATGGGAGCATCGGGGTTCGAGCGGCGATTGTGAATAGTGCGGCTTCGGCTCGTTTGGTGCCTAGTTTGGCTGAACATGGTATTGCATCGATTTTGCTGGTGCATGAAATGCCAAAATTACTAGCCGAGCATAATTTACAGATCCAGGCGAAATTAGGTGCATCGGCTGCCGCGCATGTGGTGTTCCCGGGTGATTATCCGCGCCAGCGTTTTTGCGAAGCTTTGCAAGTGAATCTGGAAAATGTGGTCATTTTACCACAGGGCAATTACCAGAATATTCAGTTTTCTCAGTCCGCGCGCAATGAAATTCGGCTGCGGTACAAAATTCCCGTGCACGCAATCGTGGTGCTGGGTGCGGGATTTGGTGATGTTCGGAAAGGCTTTGATTTATTTGTGCAGGTGGTTCGGCGGGCATTGGCTGCACATGGTGATGTCTATTTTATCTGGATTGGTGAAATCCATTCATTATTGCGGGCACATCTGGCTGATGAAATTGCTGCAGCCTCGGCAACAGGCAGGTTATTTTTACCTGGCTTTTGCAAAGACCCAGCATCGTATTTTTCTGCCGCTGATATATTTGCGCTGACATCGCGCGAAGACCCGTACCCGACCGTAGTAATGGAAGCGATTACGTGCGGCGTACCGGTTGTGGCGTTCGAAAATTCAGGCGCAGTACCAGGATTGTTGCAAACTCAAAAATTTGGGCGTGTGGCAAAGTTTGGAGACCCGCTAGATTTTTATGCACAATTACGTTCGTTATTTAACATGGATGTTTTGCAAAGCCAGCGCGCGCAGTTGGCTGTGATGGCGGCTCCATTATTTTCCCAGCGCGACTATGCGCAAAATTTACTATCAATAGCTCTGCCGCAGCTAAAGACGGTGAGCGTTTGTGTGGTCAATTACAACCAATCCCGTTATCTGGGTCCACGCCTGCAATCAGTGTTTGCGCAGACCTATCCGGTGGCTGAGATATTGTTCTTTGATGATGGGTCGCAAGATGGTTCAGTTGATCATGCGCTGCAGGTTGCCCAAGAAAATAGTCGATATTTGCAAGCATCTTCGCATTTACAAAATGCTGGGTCGGCCTTTGCACTGTGGCGCCAAGCGGCGGCGCAGGCCAAGGGCGATTATGTTTGGATTGCCGAAGCTGATGATGTGAGTAAGCCGCGCTTTCTGGCCAATATTATGGCGCTGCTGGCAGCGAACCCAGACGCGGTTTTGGCATTTACTGATAGTCAGATGATCGATGCAGACGGCGCCGTGACGGCTGGCAGCTATCGCGCGCAATATCGCGAAGCCGGTGCGGCGATGTTGGAATGCTCAGGTGTGATGGACGCTGGATTGTTCTTGGCCGAATGTCTCTCAGTGCAGAATTTGATGTTCAACATCAGTGCGGTTGTGTGGCGGCGTGATGCGCTATGTGCTGCACTTGCGCGCTTGGGAGAGGCGATTTCAAGCTGGCAAATTGCGGGTGATTGGCGTCTTTATGTTGAGGTTTTAGCGCATGAGAAAGCCAGTGTGGCTTACCTAGCTGAGCCATTAAATCAGCATAGGCGACACGCCCGGAGTGTAACCCAAACGATCAGTCATGCCCGGCATGTCGAGGAGATTGCCAAGATGCATGATGTTCTGGCGGAAGAGTTGCCATTGTTGCCGTTGGTCCGCCAAGCCCAGCGCCGCTATTTGGCCTCCATCAAAAATATGTTAGATGAGTTAGGAACGCAACGAAATCAGAATGTTAAGTCAACCGGCCGGTCGCACCGCATTGCAAGAAAAACCAAGGTCTGATTTATACAGCTTGTAACCTAATCTGCTGAAAGTCGCACCGAAAAATGAGAATTTTGCTTACTGGAGGTTGTGGGTTTATCGGGTCGGCTGTGATTCGTCGGGCGATAGCTGCCACCGATCATGAGATTTTGAATGTCGACAAGATGACCTATGCGGCCTCTGAGGATGCGCTGGAAGCGGGAAGGGGGCATGCGCGGCATCGGCTGGTAAAAGCCGACATTACTGATGCAGCGGCGTTGCGGGATTGTTTCGAGGCGTTTCAACCCGAAGCTGTTATGCATCTGGCGGCCGAAAGCCATGTGGACCGTTCCATTGATGGGCCGGCGGCGTTTGTGAATACGAATATTGTTGGTACTTTTATTTTGCTGGAGGCAGCGCGCGATTATTATGCGAAACTGACCGGCGCGGTGCGTGAAAAATTTCGCTTTCATCATATTTCTACCGATGAAGTGTTTGGCGCCTTGGCACAGAATGATCCGCCTTTTCATGAGGCAACACCGTACGATCCGCGCAGCCCCTATTCGGCCAGCAAGGCGGCGTCTGATCATTTGGTGCGTGCCTGGCACCATACATACGGGCTGCCGGTGATTGTTTCTAACACCACAAATAATTACGGCCCTTGGCAGTTTCCTGAGAAATTAATTCCGCTGATGCTGATCAACGCGCTCGAGGAAAAACCACTGCCGGTTTATGGCGATGGTTTGAACATGCGGGATTGGCTGTTTGTGGATGACCATGCTGAGGCGTTGTTGAAAGTGGTAGAGTTTGGCACACCAGGTGCAACATATTGCATTGGTGCACAGCAGCCGCGCACCAATATGCAGGTGGTAAAAACAATCTGTGCGTTTCTGGATGAAAAAATACCAAGTGCGCAAGGTCCGCGTGAACGGCTGATTAAATTTGTCACGGACAGACCTGGGCATGATTTCCGCTACGAGATTGACCCGGCATTTGCGCAGGCGCATTTGAATTGGCGCGCCAACCATGATTTTGAAACAGGCATCACAAAAACCATTGGCTGGTATTTAGACCATCAGGATTGGTGGCAGGGGATACGGGCGAAAAAATATCACGGTCAGCGTTTAGGAGCCGCCGCATGATTCGTAAGGGTATATTGCTCGCGGGTGGTTCTGGTACCAGGCTGCACCCGATTACACAGGCAACATCGAAACAATTATTGCCCGTTTATGATAAGCCGATGGTATATTATCCACTGTCCACCTTGCTGTTGGCTGGGATCAGGGAAGTGTTGATTATCTCCACACCGGAGGATCTACCGCAATTTCAGCGGTTGTTTCATGACGGCTCGCATCTGGGCATTCGTATAACCTATGCCGAGCAGCCGAAACCTGAAGGCATCGCGCAAGCATTTTTAATCGGTGAGGACTGGATTGGTGGCGAAGCTTGCGCATTAGCACTTGGCGATAATCTGATTCACGGTGATCATTTATCCACTTTACTACGTGCGGCTGGTTCACGACCTGAGGGTGCCACCGTGTTTGCCTATCAGGTGCGCGACCCCGAGCGTTACGGCGTGGTTTCGTTTGGTGTGGATGGCAAGGCGATTGATATTGTCGAGAAACCAGCAAAACCCGCGTCTAACTGGGCTGTCACCGGCTTGTATTTTTACGATCATCGCATCACCCAAATTGCGAAGACCATCAAACCTTCAGGGCGTGGTGAGTTGGAGATCACCGATATCAACCATTGGTATCTCAATGAGGGCTCGCTGCATGTGGAAAGGCTGGGCCGCGGTACGGCTTGGCTAGATGCCGGCACGCCGGATTCGCTGTTGCAAGCCGCAACCTTTGTGCAGACCATCCAGAGCCGGCAAGGCAATTTGGTGGGTAGCCCGGAAGAAATTGCGTTCCGGATGAATTATATCGACGCCGATGCGTTGCGCGCCCGCGCCCGCGCGATTGGTAAGACCGAGCTCGGGCGGATTTTAACCGAAATCGCGAACGGGACGCATTTATAATGCAGATTGAAACGCTAAATATTCCTGACGTGCTATTGATTACGCCGCCGCGTTTTGAAGATAGCCGTGGATTTTTCTCGGAGACCTGGAATGAGGCCAAATTAGCTGCAGCTGGTTTTCAGGAGCGTTTCGTGCAGGATAATCATAGCCTGTCGCGCGATGTCGGCACGGTGCGGGGCCTGCATTGCCAGTTAGCCCCCGCGATTCAGGGCAAGTTGGTGCGGGTGGTGCGTGGTGCCATTTGGGATGTGGCGGTTGACGTGCGGCACGGTTCGCCGACATTTGGCCACTATGCGGCAGCGATTCTAAGTGCCGAGAATTGGCAACAGCTTTGGATTCCAGGTGGGTTCTTGCACGGGTTTTGCACCATCGAACCCAATACTGAAGTGATTTACAAAGTGACCGCTGGCTATAATCGTGAGGCTGAACGCGCGGTGATTTGGAATGACCCTGATCTGGCATTGCCTTGGCCGGTTGCGGCAGACGCGGCAATATTGTCAGACAAAGATAAAATTTTGCCGCGGCTTAAAGACTGTGACGCATGGTTCAGCAAGTGACTGCTCCGATTTTAATCACCGGTGGGTCAGGCCAACTTGGTCATGCGTTGCAGGCGCTTGCGGCCGCACGTGGGTTGGATTTTGTTGCGGTCAGTCGCCCACAGTTTGATTTTGAGAAGCCTGAAACGATTACGACTTGTTTTGAAGATGCTAAGCCATTGCTGGTCATAAATGCGGCGGCTTATACGGCGGTGGATGCAGCAGAAAGCAATGAAGCTGCGGCGCGGGCGGGCAACCATACCGGGCCGTTGCAATTGGCGGCGCTTTGTGCAGCAGCGAATATTCCCTTTATCCATGTCTCAACTGATTATGTTTTCGATGGCAATAAAGGTGCTGCTTACACGGAGGATGACGCAACCGCGCCGACAGGTGTTTACGGGCTCACCAAGCGCGATGGCGAGGAGGCGATTTTAGCGACGAACGCTAAAGCCATTATTCTGCGCACATCCTGGGTCTATGCCGCTTCTGGCAAAAATTTTGCCCGTACCATGTTGAATGCGGCACGTAAAACCAACAGCTTGCGGGTGGTGGCCGACCAGCGCGGCACACCGACGGCAGCACCTGATTTGGCGGCGGCAATTTTGGATATCGCCAATATTTTGCAGGCCACTGGTTGGCAACCGCAATATCGGGGCGTTTTTCACGCGACCGGCGGTGGCGAGACCACGTGGTTCGGCTTCGCCAACGCCATTTTTGCGGCCACACCAGATGATTTTCCAAAGCCAGTCGTGACACCCATTGCGACATCTGATTGGCCAACACCAGCACGCCGCCCGGCTGATTCCAGGCTTGATTGCAACAAGCTTGCCAAAATATTCGGGCTGAAATTACCAGATTGGCAAACATCATTACCGCCGATTGTAACGGTGTTGCTGGCCATGGAGATACCAGCCGCATGACCCAGCCTGTCACGATTTTGCTTTCCACCTTTAACGGTGAAAAATATCTTGCCGAGCAGTTGGCGAGTATCGTGGCGCAGCGTTTTGCGAACTGGCAGATTTTATGGCGCGATGATGGGTCTTCTGATAATACTGTGGTGCTGATGCGGTCTTTTGCAGATCAAATTGGGCATGACCGCGTTGTTGAGCATAGTGATTCTGGTCATCATTACGGTGCGGCGCCAAGCTTTTTATGTCTGTTGCGTGCCGCGGCGCATAATCCCATCATCGCCTTTGCCGACCAGGATGATGTCTGGCTGCCCGATAAGCTGACCAAAGCCGTGCGGCAAATCAAGGCTGCGGGTGAGGTGCCGGCTTTGTATTGTGCGCGACAATTTCTGGTGGATCAGCATTTGCGTGGGCATCGTTTGTCGGCATTGCATGTGGATAAAGGGTTTCCGGCGTGCCTCGTGCAAAATATCGCGAATGGTAACACGCTCGTTATGAATAAAGCCGCGGCATCGATGGTGGCGGCAGTGCCGGCGCCGCAGGCAACTGTGCATGATTGGTGGAGCTATATTGTGGTTTCCGCCTGTGGTGGACGGGTGATTTTTGACCCTGAGCCGCAGGTTTTGTACCGATTGCACAAGGAAAACCTGATCGGGCGTGCGCAGCCAGTCCGTGAGCGCGCCTGGGCTGCCATTAAGCGTGGCCCCTACGTGTTCATGACAACCATGCGCCGCCACGCGCAGGCGCTTGATGCGACATGTTTACCCTTAACCCCGGCGGCGCGGGCTGATCTTAATTTAGTTGAACAAGCCTTGCGTGGCAGTGTCACACACCGGGTCGGCGCTCTGCGTTGCCCACGCTTTAAGCGTAATTCGCGGCTAGAGAATATTCTGTTCCGCTTTTGGTTTATGACGGGCTGAAGCTTTGATGCAGCACCGGAACCACGCCGGAGAGCACAATCTGCACACCGATTCCCAACAGTAAAAACGCCGCGATGCGCGAGACCACTTGCCGCCCAGAGCCACCTAATATCCCCGCCATCCAGTCTGCCGTGCTGTAGGAAACCCAGACGACCAGGGCCATGGTGATAACAGCGAGCGAGGCGCCGCCGAAGAAGCTTGATATATTGGCCCAGCCATCCGGCCGTTCGGTGCCGAGAGACACTGCGACCGCGATGGTTCCAGGCCCGGTGGTAAAGGGGAGCGTGAGGGGAAAGAAGGCAAAACCGGCCAAATCACCCTGGGCGCGCTCCACCGGTGCGGCTTCCATTGTTTTGCGCTGTACCGGCGCTTCCGGGGCGGAGAGCATCTCATAGGCTCGCACCGAAACCACGATGCCGCCTGCAATCCGCAACGCATTCAACGAAATCCCGAAAAAATTGAGGATGTAGCTGCCCGCCCAGAGGGCTACGAGCATGACCATGGTTGAATAAAGCGCCACCCGGCGGGCCAGGGCGGTGCGCTCCTGGTGCGTTCGGCTGGCGGTGACCTCATTGAAAATAATCGCGCCCGCCAATGGGTTGACGATGGAAAACAAGGCCGGGAAGGCCAGCAGAAAGGCTTGCAGGGCGGCGCTGAGGATCATGCGTCCCGCCATACCAGCGCCACCTCGTCTGGGTAAGGCGGTATTTCGGGAGTGCTGAACATAGAATTGATGTTCCAGCCACTTCACGCCGTGTGTCAATCTGGTAATAGTCTCAGAAGTTTGGGGCTTTCCGCAATGGGGAGAGGTCTCCCTGGTTAGCGCAATAAGGTTTAGTGACGATGAAACTGATTAATGCCATCCGCATGGGCGGCACTGAAGTTCTGCCATTGGTTGAAGGTGGCAAGGGCGTGGCCGTCTCGAATGGGATCACCTCTGGTCATTGGGCGGCCGGCGGCGGTGTCGGTACGTTCAGCGCGGTGAACGCTGATAGCTATGATGTGCATGGCGTCGCAATCCCGCAGGATTATCATGGCAAGACACGCCGTTTGCGGCATGAGGAACTGGTGGCCTACGCGATCGAGGGTGGGGTGACGCAGGCGCGCCGTGCCTACGATCTTTCCGGCGGCAAGGGCCGGATTCACGCCAACATCCTATGGGAAATGGGCGGGGCCGAGCGCGTCATTACCGGTATTCTTGAACGCACCAAGGGCATCGTGAACGGCATTACCTGTGGTGCCGGTATGCCGTACCGGCTTTCTGAAATCGCTGCCAAGTTCAATGTGCATTATTACCCGATTGTTTCCTCTGGCCGGGCATTCTCTGCTTTGTGGAAACGGGCTTATTCCAAGGTTTCGCACCTGCTGGGCGGCGTTGTATATGAAGATCCATGGTTGGCTGGTGGCCATAATGGGCTTTCCAACAGCGAGAACCCGCAAAAGCCGGAAGATCCTTACCCGCGCGTGCTGGCATTGCGTAAGATCATGCGCGAATTTGGCCTGGGCGAGACCCCGATTATAATGGCAGGCGGCGTGTGGGCGCTGGAAGAATGGGAAAACTGGATCGATAACCCCGAATTGGGCCCGATTGCCTTCCAGTTTGGTACCCGCCCGCTGTTGACCAAGGAAAGCCCGATCAGCGATGGCTGGAAGCAGCGTCTGCTGAAGCTGAAACCAGGTGATGTGTTCCTCAATAAATTCTCCCCCACTGGATTTTATTCCTCGGCGGTGAATAACGACTTCATCCAGGAATTGCGTGCCCGCTCCGAACGGCAAGTGGCCTTTACCACGGAACCCGTGGGTGAGCACTTGGTGGAATATGGCGTTGGTGCCCGCAAACGCGTGGTGTATTTGACCGCACCTGACTATGCGCGGGTGAAAGACTGGGAAGAGGCTGGCTTTACTGAGGCGCTGCGCACCCCGGATTCGACCCTGATTTTTGTGGGTCCGGAAAAAGCCATAGAAATTCACCATGATCAGGTGAACTGCATGGGCTGCTTGAGCCAGTGCCGCTTCTCGAACTGGTCACAGGAAGGCCCGGATTTTGACAATGGCAAAAAGGCTGATCCGCGCAGCTTCTGCATTCAAAAAACGTTGCAGAACATCGCCCATGCCGACCCGCATGATGAGGCGGCTTTGGAAAACAACCTGATGTTCGCCGGTCATAATGCCTACCGGTTTGGTTCAGACCCGTTCTATTCCAACGGCTTCATCCCGACCGTGCGCGAGTTGGTGGACCGGATTCTGACGGGCAAATAATATTTCCCGGCTTGGTGCGTGATCGCTTAAACTGAGCAAACAATCCGAGTCGGAGTTATGCCTATGGCGAGTGTCCAAGCTGAAGTGAAGCCGGCGGTTATTGTGCTGGGCAATGAGAAAGGCGGGTCGGGCAAATCCACCACTGCCATTCATATTGTCATTGGCTTGCTACGGGAAGGCTACCGGGTTGGCGCGATTGATTTGGATGCGCGGCAGGGTACCCTGGCGGGCACTCTGGCGGCGCGTCAGCATTTCATTGACAGTAAAAACGTACCCTTGCCGATGCCGACATTTCAGTCGGTGTTTCGCAGCACGCTCGATAACCGGCTGGAAGCTGAGGAGGATGAGCGCAGCAGGTTCGATGCGGCGTTTAAGGCGTTGGCGGAAAACGCCGATATTATCGTCATCGATTGCCCGGGGGCTGATACCTACCTCTCCCGCTACGGGCATTCCCATGCCGATACGCTGATTACGCCGATTAATGACAGCTTCGTGGATTTTTCGATGCTCGCGAAGGTTGACCCAGACAACCACGACATCGTGAAACCGAGCATTTATTCCGAAATGGTGTGGGAAGCCCGCAAAAACCGCTTTGGCATGGATCGGGGCAAGATCGACTGGATTGTCATGCGCAACCGTTTGGCCAGCTCAGAGGCACGTAATAAGCGCGATGTGGGCGAGAGCCTGGACCTGCTGGCCAAGCGGATTGGTTTCCGCACCTTGAAGGGGTTTGGCGAGCGGGTGATATTCCGGGAATTATATTTGCAGGGCCTGACCCTTATGGATGTTCGTGAAGCCAATATCGGCATTGCGATGGGTCTCTCGCATGTGGCAGCGCGTACCGAGGTGCGGGCATTGCTGGCGGCGATCAAGAAGCCTGCGCCGCGCCTGGAACTGGTGGCGTAAGCAGCCCCCACAGGCCGGCTGATTTGTCAAAGCCATTGAACGGCGTTACAAGAAGTTAAACTCTAGGGGAAATGTCATGATCAGGTGGCTGCTTGCCGTCATTTTTGTGCTGGCCTTGTCGGTGCCGTTTTTCAATCAAATTGAGCCAAGCCTGTTCGGGTTTCCATTTTTCTATTGGTACCAGATGCTGATCGTGCCGGTCGCGGCCGGGCTCACCTATATTGTGTTCATTGTTGAAAATAAGCAGGGAGATGCCGAATGACCTACCCTGTTGCGACGATTATTTTTCTGGCGCTGATTGTGTTTGTCATTTTGCTAGGCTTTGGCGCATCGCGCTGGAAGGCTGGCGACATGAGCCATATTGAGGAATGGGGGCTGGGTGGCCGGCGCTTTGGCACGCTGATTTCATGGTTCCTGATTGGTGGGGATATCTACACCGCCTACACCTTCATTGCGATACCGGCGTTGATGTTCGGGGCCGGTGCGCTGGGGTTTTTTGCGCTGCCTTACACCATCGTTTGCTACCCCATCCTCTATGTGGTGTTCCCGAAATTATGGAAGGTGGCGCATAAATACGGCTACATCACCGGGCCGGAATTCGTGCGTGGCCGCTATGGCAATAAATATCTTGGCTTGGCAATTGGTATTACCGGCATTTTTGCCACCATGCCTTACATCGCGCTGCAATTGATCGGGATGCAGACCGTGATTGGTGCTTTGGGGATTCCCGGCCATTTGCCGCTGATCATCGCGTTCGGCGTATTGGCCGCTTTTACCTATACATCCGGCATTCGCGCGCCGGCGATGATTGCAATCGTGAAAGATATTTTGATTTACATCACTGTGCTTGCCGCTGTGATTGTCATCCCGTCCGAACTCGGCGGGTTCGGCGCCATTTTCGCCAAGATCTCCCCGGCGAAACTCATTTTGGCAACCCCGCCTGCTGGCAGTACGGGCGCCTATACGGGTTATGCAACGTTGGCACTGGGTTCGGCGATGGCGTTGTTTTTGTATCCGCATAGCACGACGGCGGTACTGAGCGCTTCCGGCCCCAAGGTGATCCGCCGCAATGCGGTATTTCTGCCGGCCTACTCATTTTTGCTCGGGCTACTAGCACTTATGGGCTTTATGGCGGTGGCTTCCGGTGTCAGCGCTATGCCGCAATTTGCCGCGGGGTTTAAACAATATGGACCCAGCTTTGCGGTGCCGGCGCTGGTGCTGAATTCCTTCCCAGCCTGGTTTGCCGGGGTGGCATTTGCGGCCATCGCCATCGGTGCGCTAGTGCCGGCGGCAATTATGTCGATCGCCTCTGCTAATATTTTCACCCGCGATATTTACACGCAGTTCGGCGGCGGCGGTAATCCGCGGCGCGATACGCTGGTCGCGAAGTTATTTTCGATTGTGATGGTGGTGGGCGCGCTTGTTTTCATCCTGCTGATCCCGGGCACCTATGCCGTGCAACTGCAATTACTGGGCGGTATGTGGATTATCCAGACCTTCCCCGCGATTGTGTTCTCGTTATTCACGCGCTTCTTCAATGGCTGGGCGCTGTTGATCGGTTGGGCGGTTGGGATCGTGAGTGCCACCTGGCTCGTCACCTTAAATAACTTTGCTGGCGCCATCTGGGCGTTTCATGTTTTTGGGTTTACGGTGCCAAGCTATATTGCGTTGGCGACCGTGCTGGTAAATGCGTTGGTGGCGGCGCTGCTCAGCCTGCCCTTCAATATTTTTGCCTCTGACCGCGGGCGCGATGCGACGTTGGCGACGGATTATGTTTAGCTCTGGTATTGTTAAAGTGCTGCGCAGTATAAAATTGTCTTTATAGCCTGCGTTCCTGGGGGTGTTATGCTGACCGTGAAATATCGCTTTTTCGAACCACGATTGGCACCACGCCGGATCAAGATTGAGGTTCCAGGCTGGGCCGGGGAGAAAGAACCCCGCAAGGATGGCTCGCACGAACATGCCTGGCATTGCTTACCTTTTATTGAAGGCGCGCAATCCGGCATTGAACTGTTTTACCCCTATGACAACGAATTCAGCGTTACAAAGTGCGATGGTAAGCTGATTTTAGCGGGCGATTTTGGACCAAACCCACAAACCGGCATCCAGTGGCCGCCATTTCGGACCTTCGGCGAGGGGTTTTATACCTATCAGTTGCTGGTGGATTTGAAAGTGCCGGATGATATGGCGGTGCTGACCGGCCCGCATCCGCGATTATATACCAGTCCGGCGGATGACGTGCCGCTCGCGGTGCCAGCGTTAATTCGCACCAGCTGGTGGCCGATGATTTCGTTCGTGGTGTTCAAATCACCACCAGAAGGCCGCACACATATTTTTCGCCCCGGCGAGGCGTTTATGCAAATGTCTTTCGTGCCGGCAGATAACCAGTTTGAATTGGTGCCGATGAACGAGGAGGAAGCGGCTGAGCGCGAAATGCAAAGCCGCCGCATTCACGCCAGCCGCGATATTCTGGCGAAGGACACGACATGGCGTTCATCAACCAACACCATATTCGACGGCACGTATCGCCATATCCTGGGCGCTGCCCGCGCCAAGGAAAGATCCAAAAAAGACTGAAATTGCCTTAGTTTGCGCGGACGTAGCCGACACCAGGTATGAAAATCACCACGCCTTGCTGGTGATGATGATGATGGTGGTGGTGGTCGTAACCATATTCTGGTGGCGGCGGTGGCGGCGGGACGTATTCTTGGTGGTGATGATGGTGATGGTGGTGGTGTTCGTCTTGCTGGTAGTAGTATTGCGCCTGTTGCACGCCAGCCGCCTTACGCTGGTTGGCTTGTTCCAGCAGCAAGGCATCACTCGCCTTTAACAAGGCGACCGCATTCGGGATCGGCGTTAGTAGCTCTGCATAGGATGATACGTGTAAAGTATCAGCGACATTAGGTTCGTAGTTGGTGGCGGCCTGTGCCGACCCCATTGCGGCGAATCCGGCCAGCGCACCTAACAAACCTGCAGTTTTCTTTTCCATGGTACCTCCAAAAAATTCGGACCGGATTTCCATGTAGACTTACAAAACGGCGTTTTCATGGCTCATTTGTATAGGCTGGTAACATCCGCGTGCGCTTGCAAATTTGCGCGATTCCGCTGGCGCCAAGCGATCAATGCGAGTGAAAGATTAAAATGATATCGCCAGACCCTAGATACGGATTAAGCGAGAACCCGCCCGGCGACAGCTTGCAATTTTGCCAAAGCAACCGGGTCACGCGCTTCTGGTGCTGTGATTAACGCATATTCCAACGCCCGGTCGCAGCCGGCAGGGCATAGCCCGCGTGCAGCGCCGATTTTCGGCAGCACAGTTTTTACCAGGCTGCGGGCTTTGTCAGCATTGCCCAGCAACACTTTAATCACGGCATCCACGGTCACTGCGTCGTGGTCTTCGTGCCAGCAGTCAAAATCAGTCACCATCGCCACGGTCGCGTAGCAAATTTCAGCCTCACGGGCGAGCTTGGCTTCCGGCATATTGGTCATGCCGATCACCGAACAGCCCCATGAGCGGTACAAATTGCTCTCCGCCAGCGTGGAGAATTGTGGGCCTTCCATCACCAGGTAGGTACCACCGCGCGTCACAGGTAGGCCAAGCTCCTTGGCCGATGCTTCCAAAGCATCCCCTAAGCGTGGGCAGACCGGATGCGCCATCGAAACATGGGCAACACAACCTGAACCAAAGAAGGTTTTAGCGCGCGCAAAACTGCGGTCGATAAACTGGTCCACGATCACAAAATGGCCCGGCGGCAACTCTGCTTTCAGCGAGCCAACTGCTGAGAGCGACAGAATATCGGTGACGCCGACGCGCTTGAGCGCATCAATATTGGCGCGGTAATTCAGCTCAGAGGGCGATATGCGGTGGCCGCGCGCATGCCGGGGCAGGAACACCACTTTGGTGCCCTCAAACTCACCAATCAGCAGTTCATCTGATGGCTCGCCCCAAGGTGATTCCACCTTTTCCCAGCGCGTATTGGTCAGGCCCTCAATATTATAAAGGCCAGAGCCGCCGATGATGCCGATGACCGGTGTTATGGTTTCAGACATAAGTGCTTCAGACCACGCCCGACCAAATTTTACGTTTATTGGCAATGGCGAGAACACTCAGGAAGATCAGAAAAATCACCGCCCGCAGCCCAATTTGCTTGCGCGCATCGAGATTGGGGTGTGATGCCCATGTCAGGAAAGCGGCGACATCCGAGGCTTCCTGTGCAGTGGTGGCTTTGGTGCCGTCAGCATATGTCACCATATCGTCTTTTAAAGGCGCCGGCATGGCGATCTGATTGCCCGGGTAGGCCACATTGTAATAATGATTGGCCATCACATTCACATCCGAGGGCGCAGCCTGGTAGCCGGTGAGCAAGCTGTAAATATATTGCGTGCCGCGTGGATGGGCTGCAACCAAAGTAGATAGATCAGGCGGGATCGCGCCGCCAAAGGCTTTGGCAGCCACCTGGGAATCAGGAAACGGGTTTTTGAAATTGTCATCCATGGACGCTTGCGACCCATCGGCGAGCTTCACGTTGGAGGCGATGGCCGCCACCTGGTCCGGTGAAAAACCGAGCGCCGTCAGGTCGCGGTAGTGCAAAGCATTGGCCGAATGGCAGCTTGCGCAGACAGTCTGATAGACCAGGAACCCGCGTTGCAGGGCCGCTTTGTCATAGGAGCCAAAATTGCCCTGGGACTGCCAATGCAGCGGGGAAAGCGTGTCTTCAGCTTTGGCGGCGTTGCTGAAAGCGAGGCTGGCGGCCAACAAGGCAGCGGCGGAGATGCCAAATTTCATTTTTTTGACTCCATCGCGGTGGCAAGCGGGGAAAGCACCAGGAAATGTAGGAAATACCAACCGATAAATATCGTGCTGAGAATAGAACTGAGCATCGAAGGCCCGTCAGCTTGGGCCATGCACAGGCCGAACACATCCAGCGCCAAAACGGCAACCAGAATTTTGTAAAACAAGCCCGGCTTGGTGCCTTTGGATTGGTCGAGCCAGGGGGCTGCAAACAGCACCGCAAAACCAGCCAGCACGAGGAAAATACTGCCGAGCGGCGAAGATGACGCGGCGGCGAAGGCGGAGACCGGTAACAGATACCAAGGTGGGGTAAGCACGGCTGGTACCACTAACGGGTTGGCGGCAGCCAAATTCAGTTGGTTTTCACCCCAATGCGGGGCGAAGAAGACCAAAACCGCGAAAATAAGTGCAAACACCGCGAAGGCCACAAAATGATGGCTGGTGTAATACGGGTGCAGCGTGACGGTCTTGGTTGGTACCGGTGCAACCGCGCGTTTGGCCGCCAGATGCAGCGCCAGCACGCCAAAGCCCAGCAATGCCAACGCGCTGTGCAGCACTGCAACGCGGCCTAAAGTGCCGGGGCCAGCGGGGCCACCGAACACCCAATTGGAAATTGCACCGGGGAAACTGGTGAGGCGGGCGCCTGCCACCGTGGTTTCGTGCAGGCTCCAATAACTCACCGCGCCATCAGCCATGGCGTAGCCGAAATAGCCGATAATCAACACCAAACCTAGAAACACCAGTTTCAGGATCCAGGTAAGTTCGTTCGGGGCGCGGTAGCCGCCCGTCAGCAGGGTCCGGAAAACCACCAAATATGTAGCTGCAAACAGCATGGTCGCGCCGGTGGCGTGGAAGGAGCGGACCAACCAGCCATTATCGACGTTACGGGAGATGAACTGAATCGAATCAAACGCCGCACCGGGGGCCGCCACGTAAAACAACGATAGCACGAAGCCTGAAAGGGTGAGGAAGATCAGCGTGGCGGTGATCAGCGAGCCCAGGGCCGCCAGATACGGTTTTTCAACCGCCATTTTCATATTCCATATGCAGCTTTGCATGGATGACGCCAGCGGCAGCCGGGTTTCCAGCCAGGATTTGGTTTGGTCTGACATATTTTAAGGTTCCTGCTTAACCGAACTGGATTTGGGTGTCGTTGAGGAAGGTAAAGCGCGGAATCGCGAGATTCTTGCGGGCCGGGCCGCTGCGCACGCGCCCCAGCGGGTCGTAAATGCTGCCATCGCACGGGCACGACCAACCATCGAACGGGCCACGCGCATCAGATGGGGAATTGCCGAGCAATTCGCAGGAGATACCGGTGTTCAAGCCGACGACGACGACAAAGGTTTCGTAGCCAGGCTTCACACGGTCGGTATAGCTGGCTGGGTCAGGCAGCGTATCAGGGACGATGAATTGATTGTCAGCAATTTGTTGCGGCGTGAGTTTGCGAATGTAAATCGGTTGGCCGAGCCACATGATGCGCAGCGCCGTATTTGGCGCGATACCGCCGACATTCACGATCGGCTTGGCCACCGCCAGTTCCGAAACGGTGGGGTTCATCGCGTCAATCAGCGGCCAGGCAGTGGCGCCGAGGGCAACGGCACCGGCCGAAACGGTTAGGATTTTGAGGAAATCACGTTTGGCGGGGGCTTCAACCTCGTCACTCGCTGTATGTGTCGCCGTGTTCGCCATGTCGTCTCCTGCACCTATCGCAACCTGGACAACGCATGGCCGGAACGCTGAAAAATTTCAAGTGTGGATGACAAGTCGATTTGCGCGTGGGATGATGTTGTCATGAATGACAAGCTTGAAACTCCTGCCCATGAGGCTCTGAAACCAGCGGCGCAGGCATGGTTTGCCGGCCTACGGGACCGTATTTGCGCGGCGTTTGAAACAATTGAGGACGAAGCCGGCGCGACTCCGGGCCGGTTTGTGCGCACCGCATGGGACCGGCCCGGCGGCGGTGGCGGCGTCATGAGTGTGATGCGCGGCCAGGTTTTTGAGAAGGTTGGCGTGAATATTTCCACCGTATCGGGCCAATTCTCGCCGGATTTCGCCCAGCAGATGCGGGGGGCCACCGAGGATGGCCAGTTCTGGGCTTCCGGGATCAGTTTGGTCGCGCATATGCGCAGCCCAAAAGTGCCGGCGGTGCATATGAACACGCGGATGATTGTGACGGGGAAAGGCTGGTTTGGCGGTGGCGGGGATTTGACGCCCTTGCAGCCCGGCACGGCGGCGGCGTCCGAGGATGCGGCGTTTTTTCATGCGGCGTATCAGGCTGCCTGCGACAAGCATGACCCCAGCTATTATGAAAAATTCAAAAAATGGTGCGACGAGTATTTTTACCTGCCGCACCGCAACGAGCCGCGCGGTGCTGGTGGCATTTTTTATGATCATCTGGATACTGGTGATGCCGATGCTGATTTCGCCTTCACCCGTGATGTAGGCGAAGCGTTTCTAGCGGCATATCCGGCCATTGTGCGGCGCCGGATGAGGGAGACCTGGACCCCGCAAGAGCGCGAAGCGCAACTGGTGCGCCGCGGCCGTTACGTGGAATTCAACTTGCTATACGACCGTGGCACAACATTTGGCTTAAAAACCGGCGGCAACACCGAGGCGATTTTAATGTCGCTGCCGCCGGAAGTAAGATGGCCGTGAATAAAACTTGGCCCTAGTGATTACGGGAGAGATTACGGGAGAGATTACGGGCGAAAGCCAAAGGTGATGACCGGCGGCGCGTAATAAACCGGTGGCGGCGCGTAATATTGTGGCTGTGGCGCATAATAGACGGGGGGTGGCGCGTAATAGCCGTCATCATCCCCATTTAACCAACGTCCATGATCCCAATGACCGTGGCGTTGGTGGTCACCACCGCCATAGCCATAGCCATAACCACCACGGTCATGATCTTCGCCGTCAGCATGCGCCGCCTGGGCGCCGATCAGCCCGGCGCAAAAAATTCCGGCAAATAAAAAGGATTTTTTCATATTCATTGATTGAGCCTCCAAAGCTCATGAACGTGATATGGGGTGCCACCATGGCAACGCAGGGACAATAAAAAGGTTAAACAAGGGCAGCTTGACTGTATTTTCAGCTTTTCGCCTGTAACTGATTGATTTAATTGTCGCCGGTGTCGTTGGTTTAAAAATAATTTATTAAAATCATAAATGTAGCGTCGGTAATCGCTTGCGAAACGCCCGCTCGTTGCTACAGATTCGTCGCAATCATCATTGCAAGGTTCCGATTTGCTGAAAAACCTCAAACTGCGCGCTTACGCTTTGTTGCCGCCGGCAGTATTTCTGGCCATTACCTGGTATTTTGGCTGGAATGCTGTGCATGGCACGCGCGGTATGGAGGCACAGGCGGTACAACAAGCGGCTTTGGAGAAGGCTAAAGCTGATTTCAAAACAGTCGAAGCTGCCCGTAACGAATGGGAAATTAAAGTGGCGGATTTGGCTGACCAGTCGATTGTAAAGGACATGCTAGATGGCGAGGCGCGAGCCGTCTCGAATTTGGCTGCACCAACAGATTTGGTGGTGGAATTACCGCCCATCGCAGCCCCTGCAACGGCAAAATAAACAGGCGAATTTTGGCACAAAGCTGCTGATTGGTTGCTGCCAAATAATAGGTTGCGTAATTTTATTGCGTGAGAAAAATTAGGCTCTAAAGGATGAAACTCAATTAACCAAAAAATGGTTAATTGACATTGTTGCGATGCAACATGCTGTTTTTCCAGTGTTTCTCTCTTGCGAGAGGGCGGTGACTGCGACTAGCAAAGCCGATCGAACTTCACCAAGAGGAAGATAGCTTATGGCCGTGACCCAGGATAAAACCGCAAAGAAAAACGCCAAGAAGCCCGAACCATCGATGGGCAAGGACGAGCTCCTGCAAGCCTATGGCACCATGCTGCTGATCCGCCGCTTTGAAGAAAAAGCCGGGCAGCTTTACGGCATGGGTCTAATCGCCGGGTTCTGCCATTTATATATCGGCCAGGAAGCTGTGGTGGTGGGCATGAAGCACGCCACCAGCGAAGGTGATGAGGTGATCACCTCGTATCGTGACCATGGCCACATGCTGGCCTGCGACATGGACCCGAAGGGCGTGATGGCGGAATTGACGGGGCGCTCCGGCGGGTATTCCCGCGGCAAAGGCGGCTCGATGCATATGTTCAGCCGCGAGAAGAATTTCTTTGGCGGTCATGGAATTGTAGGGGCGCAGGTTTCCTTAGGCACTGGACTTGGCTTCTCCAACTGGTATCGCGGCAATGACCGGGTATCCCTGACCTATTTCGGCGATGGCGCTGCCAACCAGGGGCAGGTTTATGAGAGTTTCAACCTGGCCAGCCTGATGAAGCTGCCGGTGATTTTTATTATCGAAAATAACCGCTATTCGATGGGCACCAGTGTGGAACGCGCCACCGCCTCGCATGATTTATCCCAGAATGCTGCGCCTTGGGGCATGGCCAGCCTCTCGGTAGATGGGATGGATGTCATGGCCGTGAAGGCGGCTGGCGAGATTGCGGTGGCCCATTGCCGCGCCGGCAAGGGGCCATTTTTGCTGGAAATGCAAACCTATCGCTATCGTGGCCATTCAATGTCCGACCCCGCGAAGTACCGTACGCGCGAAGAAGTGCAGCGGATGCGCGCCGAGCATGATTGCCTGGATGCCGCCAAGAAGCTGCTGGAAGATATGGGCGTAACTGAGGCCGAGCTGAAAAAGCTCGATGACGAAATCAAGGCGCGGGTGCAGGACGCGGCAGATTTTGCCCAGACCTCACCAGAGCCTGACGAAGCTGAAATTTGGACCGATGTATTGGTGGAGAGCGTATAATCATGGCAACCGAAATTTTAATGCCGGCCCTCTCGCCGACCATGACGGAAGGCAAGCTTTCTAAATGGCTGAAGAAAGTTGGCGATGATGTGAAATCCGGCGATGTGATTGCCGAGATTGAAACCGACAAAGCGACCATGGAAGTGGAAGCGGTTGATGAAGGCAAAATCCTGAGCATTCTGGTACCCGAAGGTGCGGAAGGTGTGGCGGTCAATGCCGTCATCGCCACGTTGGGCGTGGAGGGCGAGACTGCGAAGGCTGCCCCCGCACCGGCTTTTGCACCGAAGGCAGACGCCCCGAAGGCGGAAGCCAAAGCACCGGCCGCCGTGAAGACCGAGCATCATGAAATTGCCGAGCCATCCTGGGGTGAAACCAAACCCACCACCGTGCGTGAGGCGCTGCGTGAGGCAATGAGCTTGGAGATGCGGGCTGACCCGGATGTGTTCCTGTTGGGGGAGGAAGTGGCGCAGTATCAAGGCGCTTATAAAATCAGCCAGGGCATGTTGGATGAGTTTGGTCCGCGCCGGGTGATTGATACGCCGATTACCGAGCATGGTTTTACCGGTATGGCGGTGGGTGCCGCGATGAATGGTTTGAAGCCAATCGTTGAATTCATGACCTTCAATTTCTCGATGCAGGCAATCGACCAGATTATCAATTCTGCTGCCAAAACCTTGTATATGTCTGGTGGCCAGATGGGCTGCCCGATTGTCTTCCGTGGCCCGAATGGCGCGGCCTCGCGCGTGGGTGCGCAGCATAGCCAGTGCTTTGCTTCCTGGTATGCACATTGCCCAGGTTTGAAAGTGGTTGCTCCATGGTCGGCAGCGGATGCTAAAGGCTTGCTGCGGGCGGCCATTCGCGACCCGAACCCGGTTGTGTTCCTAGAGAATGAAATTCTCTATGGCCAGACCTTTGATTGCCCGACCTCGGATGATTTTGTGCTGCCAATCGGCAAGGCGAAGGTGGAGCGGGTTGGTTCGGATGTGACCATCGTGGCCTTCTCGATCATGGTGGATGTGGCACTGAAGGCGGCGGAGATTTTGGCAGGCCAGGGCATTTCGGCTGAAGTGATCAATCTGCGCACCATCCGGCCTTTGGATATTGCGACGATTGTGAACTCCGTGAAGAAAACCAACCGCGTGGTGAGCGTGGAAGAAGGTTGGCCGTTCGCTGGTATTGGGTCTGAAATCTGCATGACCGTGACCGAGCATTGCTTTGACTGGCTAGACGCTCCGCCCGTGCGCGTGGCTGGCCTGGATGTGCCAATGCCATATGCGGCAAATCTCGAAAAGCTCGCGCTGCCGCAACCAAATTGGGTTGTGGACGCGGTCAAGAAAATCATCTGAGGCAGGGAGCATAAACATGGCAACCAATATTTTGATGCCGGCACTGTCGCCCACGATGACCGAAGGCAAATTGTCGCGCTGGTTGAAGAAAGAGGGCGATGAGGTGAAGTCCGGCGACTTGCTCGCGGAAATCGAAACCGATAAGGCGACGATGGAAGTGGAAGCGGTCGATGAAGGGTTTATTGCAAAGATCGTCGTGCCTGAAGGCACAGAAGGTGTGGCGGTGAATGCCGTGATCGCCATTCTGACCGCCACCAAAGGCGAGAAAACCGACGCACCGGCGCCCGCTGCGGCACCTGTGGCAGCACCCGCCGCGGCCCCGGCTGCTGCGGCCCCTGCCGCTGCCCCGGCGCAGCATGTGGCGGTGGAGCATAGTGAGCGCGTGTTTGCCTCACCGCTGGCGCGCCGCATGGCCAAGCAGGCCGGTATCGATATCACGGCCGTGAAAGGTTCCGGCCCGAATGGCCGGATTGTGAAAGCTGACATTGTTGGCGGTGCAACACATGCGCCGGCTGCGGCACCCGCCGTTGCAGCACCTGCGCCGGTCGCAGCACCTGCACCAAAACCTGCTGCACCTGCTCCGGTCATTACAGCGCCACATAAAAAGTTGCAGAATTCCACCATGCGCAAGGTCATCGCCAAGCGCTTGACGGAGTCCAAGCAGAACGTCCCGCATTTCTATCTCACCAGCAATATCGAGATCGATGCGCTGTTGAAGTTGCGGGCGGATTTGAATGCGAAGTCGCCGAAAGAGGGGCCGAACGCATTTAAGCTTTCGGTGAATGATCTGGTGATCAAGGCCTGCGCCATCGCACTTCGCCGTCACCCGCAGGTGAACGCCAGCTACACGGATGAAGCCATTATTCAATATGATGATGTTGATATTTCCATCGCGGTTTCGATCCCCGATGGTTTGATCACGCCGATCGTGCGCAAGGCCGATATTCTGGGCTTAGCTGCGATCAGCAACACCATGAAGGACCTCGGTGCACGGGCGAAATCTGGCAAGTTAAAGCCGGAGGAATTCCAAGGCGGTGGCTTCTCGATTTCGAACCTTGGCATGTTTGGCATTCCGGAATTCTCCGCCATCATCAACCCGCCGCAAGCTGGTATTTTGGCGGTGGGTGCGGGTGAAAAACGCGCGGTGGTGAAGAATGACGCAATCGTCATCGCCACCATGATGACCGTCACACTCTCATGTGATCATCGGGTGGTGGATGGCGCACTCGGTGCCGAGTTCCTCTCGACATTGAAGGCGATCATTGAAGACCCGTTGAGCCTGATGCTGTGATTATCCGGCCCATCACCCCTGCGGACGTACCGTCAATTCACGATTTCATCGTGCAATTGGCGGCGTTTGAGAAAGAACCGCATATGGTGAAAATGTCTTTGCCGCAATTGCAGGATTCGTTGTTTGGCCCGCAGCCGCGAGCGCAAGCGATTATTGTGGATTCCGACGAAGGCGAGCTGGGCTTTGCGATTTATTCGCAGAATTTTGATGTTTGGACGGGCCAACCATTTTTGCAAATTGACGATGTCTTCGTGAACCAAAGCGCGCAGGGGCTGGGGGCAGGGCACATGATCTTGCAATATCTGGCGAATTTCGCGGTTGTTCATGGCTATGAGCGTGTTGAGGCGTCGGTTCTGGATTGGAACCGCCCCGCCCGGAAATTTTACGACTCCATTGGTGCCGAATCATTGGCGACATGGACCAAATACCGTCTGAGCGGCGACTCATTGCGTGCCCTCGCGGCCAAAGGAACTTGAACATGGCAGATCAACAAAATTTTGATTTAATCGTGGTTGGCGGTGGCCCTGGCGGCTACGTGGCGGCCATTCGCGCGGCGCAATTGAAGATGAAAGTGGCGCTGGTTGAAGGCAAGCATCTGGGCGGTATTTGCCTGAACTGGGGTTGCATTCCCACCAAGGCGTTGCTGCGCTCGTCTGAGATTAATCACCTGCTGCATCATCTCGATGAGTTTGGGCTTTCGGGTGGCAATTTCTCGTTTGATCTTGATAAAATCGTCAAGCGCTCGCGCGGTATCGCCAAGCAGCTTTCTTCAGGCGTGACGCATTTGTTGAAGAAAAACAAAGTCACCGTGATTGATGGCTTTGGGAAAGTTGTTGGTACGGGCAAGCTGGACGTTACCAAGGATGGCGCGAAAATAGCGACCTTGACCGCCAAGAACATTATTCTGGCCACCGGTGCGCGGCCCCGCCAAATTCCCGGCATCGAGGTCGATGGCAAGCTGATCTGGAGCTATTTTGAGGCGATGGTGCCGACCGAAATGCCCAAGAGCCTGTTGGTGATGGGCTCGGGCGCTATTGGTATTGAGTTCGCCAGCTTCTACCAGAATATGGGCGCGCAAGTGACCGTAGTGGAAATGCTGGACCGTGTGTTGCCGGTCGAGGATGCTGAAGTCTCTGCCTTTGCCCGCAAGGCCTTTGAAAAACAGGGGATGAAGATCATCACCTCCGCCACCGTAAAGGGCGTGAAAAAGGGTGCCAATAACGTCACCGTGACGGTGGAAGTCGGCGGCAAGGCGCAGGATATTGTGGTGGACCGGGTAATCTCGGCCGTGGGTATTGTCGGCAATGTCGAGAATATCGGGCTGGAAGGCACTAAGGCCAAGGTTGAACGCACCCATGTGGTGGTGGATGGCTATGGCTTTACCGGTGAACCTGGCCTGTACGCCATCGGCGATCTCGCCGGGCCGCCATGGCTCGCGCACAAAGCCAGCCATGAGGGTATTGTGTGCGTGGAGCATATTGCGGGGCTGCAGCCGCACCCGATGGAAACAGGTAATATCCCCGGCTGCACCTATTGCCGCCCGCAGGTGGCCTCCGTCGGGCTGACCGAAGCCAAGGCCAAGGAAGCCGGGCACGAGATTAAGGTTGGGCGCTTCCCCTTCATTGGCAATGGCAAGGCGATTGCCATGGGCGAGCCGGAAGGCTTTGTTAAAACAGTGTTTGACGCGAAAACCGGCGCGTTATTGGGGGCCCATATGGTGGGCCCGGAAGTGACCGAGATGATCCAGGGTTACGTGATCGCCCGTACTCTGGAGACGACTGAAGCAGAATTGATGCATACGGTGTTCCCGCACCCCACCATCAGTGAAGCCATGCATGAGTCGGTGCTTGACGCTTATGGCCGCGTTATACATTTCTAGGACATGACAACCCGCATCGAGATTGACCACCGCGCCAAAGCGCCAGCCGCCCGGCACCCTGAGAAGCAGAAGCGGCCTGATAACCCGATCAGCGCCAAGCCCTCCTGGATACGCGTGAAGGCGCCGACCAGCCCGGTGTACCACGAGACACGGGAGCTGATGCGGGAGAAAAAACTGGTTACCGTGTGCGAAGAAGCCGCCTGCCCGAATATTGGGGAATGCTGGTCTCAGCGCCACGCCACCATGATGATTATGGGCGAAATTTGCACGCGGGCTTGCAGCTTCTGCAACGTGACCACCGGCGTGCCGAACCTGCTGGATGCCGGCGAGCCAAACCGGGTGGCGGATGCGGTGGCAACCTTGGGGCTGCGCCATGTGGTGATTACCTCGGTGGACCGGGATGATCTGGCCGATGGCGGGGCAGCGCATTTTGCGGCGGTGATTGCAGCTATTCGCAACGCCGCACCCGCCACCACCATCGAGATTTTAACCCCGGATTTTCTGCGCAAGCCGGGCGCGGTTGAAGTGGTGGTGGCGGCCAAACCGGATGTGTTCAACCATAATCTGGAAACGGTGCCGCGGCTCTACCCAACCATCCGGCCGGGGGCTCGCTATTATCAGTCGCTGCGCTTACTCGACACGGTAAAGCGGCTGGACCCATCGATCTTCACCAAATCTGGCCTGATGGTAGGGCTGGGTGAAGCGCGGGCTGAGATTGGCCAGGTAATGGATGACCTACGCATCGCGGATGTGGATTTCCTCACGCTGGGCCAATATCTGCAGCCCACCGTGAAACATGCGGCGGTGGAGAGGTTTGTGCCGCCCGAGGAGTTTGAGGATTACGCCGTGATGGCGCGGGCCAAAGGGTTTTTGCAGGTTTCTGCAACGCCGCTAACACGCAGCTCCTACCATGCCGACGCCGATTTTGCAGCGCTGAGGGATGCGCGCGCCAAGCAACTGGCCGCCTGAGATGACAGCATACACCGAACGTAAGCTGGTGCCCTACAGCCCGGCGCAGCTTTTTGCGCTGGTGGCAGACGTAGCAAAATACCCGAGCTTTCTGCCCTGGTGTGTGGGGGCGCGGGTGCGCAGTAAAATTGGTAACGAGCTCGTGGCAGATTTAACCATCGGCTTTGGGCCATTTCGTGAAAGCTTCACCAGCCGGGTAACGCTGACCCAACCAGATGAAACCGGGTTTTGTTCGATCAAGGTAAAATACGAGAACGGACCGTTTAAGTACTTGCATAACCAATGGAAATTCACCCCCGACGCGCAAGGGTGCGTGGTGGATTTTTACGTGGATTTTGAATTCCGCAATTTTGTGCTGCAAAAAGCGATTGGTACGGTGTTTACGGAAGCCGTGCGGTTGATGGTGAACGCGTTTTTGAAGCGTGCGCGGGATATTTATGGTGTGCCGGAGAACCAGTGTGGCCCGTCAAATCAAAATGCGACGCAGGACAGTAATCTCCGGAGAGGCTAAAATGATAGGTTCACCATCCCACCCAACTCAGAATGGAGTATCCTCCATCCAAGAGGAGGGGATTGACTGCTCATCGGGAGAATGTCGGTTCAGTGGTAATTCCGCACGTCCCGCCAGGATCGCAGTAGTTATCCCTTGTTTCAACGAAGGCATTTCAATCGCAAGGGTAGTGAGGGAATTTAAAGAGGCGGTCCCCGGCGCAACTATCTACGTGTGTGATAATTCTTCTTCTGACAATACGGCCGATGAAGCAAGACACGCCGGCGCCGAAGTATTCACCGAAAAACAGAAAGGCAAGGGTTACGCGGTACGCAGATTATTCCGACTCGTCGATGCCGATTACTATATTCTGGTTGATGGCGATGCAACTTATGACCCAAGTATCGCCCCAAGTATGATCACCAAGGCCATCGCAGAGGGTTTCGATCTGGTTAACTGCATCCGTATGGGAGTGGGGATGAAGGCGTATCGGACTGGGCATCAGCTTGGAAACAAGGTGCTCACCAATAGCATACGGTTGGTATTCGGCAACCAAGCCCATGATATCTTATCTGGCTATAAAGTCTTGTCACGACGTTTTGTTAAATCGTTTCCGATGCTTACCAATGGTTTCGATGTAGAGACCGAGATAGCGGTCCATGCCCTAGAATTGGCGCTACCCATTGGCCATGTCGAAGGTCGGTATATATCGCGACCTGAAGGCTCTCATAGTAAGCTTAACACCTATCGAGATGGTCTTAAAATTCTTTTTCGGATTTTTATACTCATTAAGCACGAACGCCCCGTCCAGCTTTTTTCACTCGGTGCTGCAGTCGGTTTAAGTTTTGCGTTTCTGTTAGCGTATCCACTTGCAATCCATTATCTTGCAACAGGGTTAGTGCCACGAATGCCGACGGCCTTATTGGCGGTTGCAATCACGATCGTCAGTGCTCTGCTATTTATGACCGGGCTTATTCTTGATAGTGTAACCCGTGGTCGTAAAGAAGCCCGAATGATTGCATATCTACAGGCTTAATTCGCAGCCGCTCTGCTCAGCTCTCCAATTGAAAGCTAGTTTTAAATTTGTCTCGAAGAACTTTTTCTTCTACGGGTTTGCGAAGAGATAAGCTTGACCGAAATGGCACTTCCGATTATTGATCTAGCTTCGATGGCATCGTGAAATAGGGTTGGTTTTTTATGGACCGTACAAGTGCGCCATCAAGTACGCCTGACCTAAAATTGCACCTAAAAATCCTTGCGTTTTGTTTTTTCGGTGCAATGGTTTTGTCGTTGATTGACCGCACTGACGCCAATTGGGATTTGCAGAACTACCATTTGTATACGCCTTACGCCGTGTTGAATGGTCGGTTGGGGCGCGACTATTTCGTTGCCGGTTTCCAGGGCTATTTCAATCCAGCCGCAGATTTACCATATTACATCACAAAGTTTTTGCTGTTTCCCAACAGCCCGATGATCGTTGCCCTATTAGCTGGGCTGCCATTTGGCTTCTTGGCATTTTGCACGTTCAATATTGCGCGGAACTTGCTGCCGGATGGTGGCTATTGGGTATGGTGCGGAACGGCTTTGATTGGAATTACAGGCTCAACCTGCCTATCCGAAGTAGGCACGACCTATGATGACATTCTAATCGCGGATTTCATTTTGTTGGGACTATGGATGCTTCTACGCGCCCGCGGTATTCCCACAATCTGCTTCGCAGGATTTGTTATTGGATGCGCTGTGGGGTTGAAAACCACGGCGGTTGTTTTTGTGCCAGGATTTGTTGTTTTAGGTTTAATTTTAGGGATCAATTTCAAAAGTCTATTTGTGCTCGCTGGCGCAATGGCTATTGGTTACATTGTCAGCTGGGGTTGGTGGGGACTGCTACTTTGGCAGCATTTTGGCAACCCATATTATCCGATGCTTGCGGCTTTGTTTCCGGCAAACTCAGTTCCTGGGTTGGGTGTACACGATACGCGTTTTTATCCAAAAACTCTGCTGGCGTGGGTAATGTACCCATTCTTCTGGATGGGAGGCCATAGTTTTGTAGTGGGAGAAGAACCCATTCGTGACCCACGATTTGCGATGGTATATTTTTCGTTCGCGTTCGTTGGTTTATTTGCGCTAGTTAGAAAGTATCAGAGGCCGGAACGGAATCTCCTGGCAACTTATGTTTTTTTTATTCTGGGATATGTTTGTTGGCTACTGGCATTCTCTATTATTCGATACGCGGTCCCCTTAGAAGCTATCAGCGGCGTGGTCATCTATGCGCTGATGCGCCCGGTTCTGAGCCGCCGCAACAATCTGATCGGCCTTGCCAGCTTGTTTGTATTACTGATGATTTTCACGAAGCCGGTAGGCTGGGGAAGAATTGGGTACAACAAAACGTTGATTGAGCAGCCGCTACCGGAAATTCCTCATCATTCCTTAGTATTATTGGACGGCGCGCCGCTTGGTTATGTTGTGCCATATTTGCACGCAGATGATTCAAATTTCGTTAACATCTTTTGGATAAAGCCCGGCGTGGGCGAGTTGTTCAACTTCCAGAGACAAATGAAAAATCAGCCCAAAATCGAATTTCTAACAAATTTGCCAGTTGATACGCTCAGCGTTGTGCGAGAAAATCAGAAATTGGCAATGTTTGGTTTGGCGTACAACGAGAAAAACTGTACCCCGATTAAGTCGCCGGTTCAGAAAACGATCAGGCTATGTAGCGTTACGGCCGCGCAGTAAGGTGCTTCTTTACACACTAAACTCAATCACCTCACGCACGCGCGGGTAAATCTCTGTCGCCCAGCGCTTGCCAGAGAACACGCCGTAATGGCCGACACCGATTTGCACATGGTGGCGCTTTAATAACGGCCGTAAGCCCGAACAAAGGTCGAGCGCTGAGGCGGTTTGGCCAAGGCCGCAAATATCGTCACGTTCGCCTTCCACCGTGAAGACGAAGGTCTTTTTAATCAATTCCGGGCGCACTAATTTGCCGCGATATTTAAGCTCACCTTTCGGCAATTCATGGTCCATGAAAATACGCTGAACTGTTTCCAAATAAAATTCCGCGGGCAAATCCATCACCGCCAGATATTCGTCGTAAAAAGCCCGGTGCGTGCTGGCAGCTTCATGGTCTTGCGCCGCCACCGAACGATATTGCTTGAAATGGGCAGACATGTGCTTGTCGAGATTCATCGAGACAAAAGCTGATAATTGCACAAACCCCGGATAAACCCGCCGCCCGGCACCACGGTAGCGCCATGGCACCACACCGATCATTTTTTTCTCAAACCAAGAGATATCACGCGTTTTCGCAAGCTTGTTCACCCGCGTGGGGTTGCGGCGTGTATCAATGGGCCCGGCCATCAAGGTCATGCTGCGCGGGGTGGCCGGGTTGTTATTTTCAGACATCACGGCAACCGCCGCAAGCACGGCCACAGTTGGCTGGCAAACGCCGACGATATGCGCGCGCGGGCCTAATTGTTCCATGAATTTCATAATATGTTCAACATATTCGTCGAACCCGAATCGGCCGGCTGAGACCGGAATGTCGCGCGCGTTATGCCAGTCAGTCACGTAAACGTCATGGTCTTGCAGCAGCACTTCGATGGTATTTCGCAATAAAGTGGCAAAATGCCCAGACATCGGGGCACACAACAAAACCTTCGGCTGAACCCGGTCAGAATCTTTCTTGAAATGCACCAAACTCGCAAAAGGTGTCTCAAACACGGTCTCGTCATGCACATCAACCAGTGCGTTGCCCACTTGTACCTGCCGGATACCGTAGGCTGGGCGCTGATGGGTGGTCCCTGAATAGCCAAAAACTTCAAAAGCTGCGTTCACATGCCGCAAGGCCAGCCCGTAAGGTTCAAGCGGGGTAACGGTTTTCATTAACCGGCTGGCATTACGTGCCATCATCCGCAGCGGGTTAATAAAATCAGACTGGGCCTGGTACATCTGGTAGATCATACGGTAATCCTAACCGCTGGTTGCGGCGTTTTTGAGGCTAAACAGACCATAGGTAAAATAACCATTGCAATGCAGGCCTCTCAACGCTCAAATAACATGGAGTGGTTTTTACGAAAAAGAAAGGGCTTTCCGTATGGCTGAGGCTACGCTGCTGATTAGCAGCAAGAATTATTCCTCGTGGTCTTTGCGCGGTTTCCTGCTCGCCCGCCTCTCGGGCATTGATTTTGTTGAAGAAAGAGTCGCGGCAGACGATGCCCGCGCGCGGGAAGAGCTGCTGATGCGCACCTCCTCCATCCTGGTACCGTGCTTGGTGCATGGTGATGTGACGGTGTGGGATACGCTGGCGATTGCTGAATATCTCAACGAGCTTTACCCAGAAGCTGGCATGTTGCCGGCTGAAAAAATGGCGCGTGCCCGTTGCCGGTCTATTGCGGGGGAAATGCATTCTGGATTCGCAGCCTTGCGCTCCTCGCTGCCGATGAATTTGCGCTACCATAAGCCGGGCTTCACGGTTTGGTCCTCGGCGCAGGCGGATATTGACCGCATCACCAGCATCTGGCGGGACTGCCTGAACACCTGGAAAGGCCCGTTCCTGTTCGGCAAAAAGCCAACCATTGCGGATGCCATGTACGCGCCGGTGGTCACGCGGTTTTTGAGCTACGATGTGGCGGTGGACGACCTCTCCAAAGCCTATGGCGAGACCATCATGCGGTGGGCGCCGATGAAAGAATGGGTTGACGATTCCCATAACGAACCGCAGGAAATTATCGAGCTGGACCTGGATTTCTAGCATCCAACAAAAACGGGCCGATGTTAAGCACCGGCCCTTTTTAACTCACGCTTTCGTCCAAGGTGTTGCGGCCGGCACCGGCACGCCTGGGCTTTCAACGTCCACGGTGCCGAAATCCGCCGGCGAAACGATTTCCAGATATTCCATGTCCGGTGAATAATCGAACAAATAATGGGTAATGCCGGGGCGCTGATGCACACAGTCGCCGGCTGAGACAAGATGCTCCGTACCCTCATACATAAAGCGGGCCCAGCCTTTGTTCATGATCACGATTTGGAAGTCTGCAATATGCTGGTGCCAGCCCGTGCCCTCAACCGGCGGGCAATCCGGGTTGGCTTTCACCAGATGGGCGATCACGCGGCCACCGGTGGCATCCTTGATGCCAAGGTCGCGATAGAGAAAGAAATCCCGCAACCCATCGGTCCGCCACGGTGTATCATCTGGTTTTACGTGGGAGAATTCGTTGACGACTGGTTTATCGAGCATACTGGTAGCTCCGTCGGTTCAGGTGAAAGACAGAGAATAGTTGCACAGAAAATATTCAAAGGCCAAGAAGTTTTTGCGCCGCAACAATATTTCTTGATAAGAACGGTTAATTTATAGGCATAGTCCCGCTAAGCCTTTCGGCTTAAACGGAAAAATACTTCGCCTTCGGGTTCAAAACCACAATTGCGCTGGTCGATTGCTCGGGGTGCAACTGATATTCATCCGATAGCGAAACGCCAATCCGTTCAGCATCGAGTAGTTTTAGCAACTGGTCCTGGTCCTCAATCTTCGGGCAGGCTGGGTAGCCGAAGGAATAGCGCGAGCCGCGATAGGATTGTTGCAGCAATTTATCCATATCCCGGTCATCCTCGGCGGCGAAGCCAAGCTCGGCGCGGATGCGCTTATGGGTGTATTCGGCCAAGGCCTCCGCCATTTCTACCGAAATACCGTGCAGATACAGGTAATCCTGATAGCGGTTTTCCTCGAACCATTCGCGCGCCACTTCGGAGGCACGTTGGCCCACGGTGACCACTTGTAGCCCAATCACGTCGCGCTCAGAATCATCCACGTCGCGGAAGAAGTCGGCAATGCACTCGCCGTCATCCTTTGGCTGGCGGGGCAGGGCAAAGCGCGCCACTTCGGTGCTGCCATCCTGGTCGAACAGGATCAGGTCATTGCCTTGCCCGGCGGCTTTCCAATAGCCGTAAATGGCTTGCGGTTTGAGGATTTTTTCAGCCTCGCAAAGCTCGAGCATCCGCTTCATTACGGGGCGCAATTCCTGGCGTGCCCAGCCCAAAAAATCATCCAGTGATTTGCCTTGCTTGCGGAAGCCCCATTGGAACTGAAACAGCGAGCGCTCGTTAATAAACGGCACGATGGCTTTCGATGGGGCTTCGATCAGCTTGGCACCCCAGAAGGGCGGCACGATGACGGGCTCTGACTGGGTCAGGCGCCGGCGGCGGGCTTGCACGGCTTTCACGTCAACCGGTGCGAAGGCTTTTACATCGGCTTCACCGAGCTTGCGCTTGGTGTTCTTGGCTTTGCCTTGGCGCTTTGATTGAATGACGGCGAGATAATCATCGAATGAATTTCCGGTGACTTTGTCCATGAGATGCAGACCATCAAACGCATCGCGCGCGTAAGCGACCCGGCCGGAGGCATAGGCGGCCACGCAATCATCTTCCACATAGTTACGGGTCAGCGCGGCACCGCCGAGCATCACCGGTATATCCAAACCCTGCCTGGACATTTCCTCCAGGTTCTCGCGCATCACCACGGTCGATTTCACCAGCAGGCCGGACATGCCGATGGCGTGGGCGCGGTGCTCCTTGGCAGCGGTGACCATATCCGCCAGCGGCACCTTAATACCGAGATTGATCACCTTGTAGCCGTTATTGGTCAGGATGATGTCAACCAGGTTCTTGCCGATATCATGCACATCGCCCTTTACCGTGGCGAGCACGATAATGCCGCGCTCCTCACCGGCGACGCGCTCCATCATCGGTTCCAGATAGGCGACGGCGGCTTTCATGGTCTCGGCTGATTGCAGCACGAAGGGAAGCTGCATTTTGCCAGCACCAAACAGCTCGCCCACTACCTTCATGCCATCTAGCAGCACGTTATTGATGATATCGAGCGGCTTGTGGGTTTTCAGCGCCTCATCCAGCTCATCTGATAGCCCTTTGCGGTCACCATCAATAATCCGGTCCTTCAAGCGGCCTTCCACGGTCTCGGCGCGTTTCTTCTTGGTGGCGTCTGCGGCCTTGCGGTCTGCAAACATTGCGAGAAGTTTTTGTAAGGGGTCATAAGTTTCGGTGCGGCGGTCAAATATCAAATCCTCGCACACTTGCACCTCTTCCGGTGCAATCAAATGCAAGGGCCGTATTTTCGAGACATGCACGATGGCACCGGTCATGCCGGCTTTCACTGCGAGGTCGAGGAACACCGAGTTCAGCACGGCGCGGGCGGCGGGGTTAAGCCCGAAGGAGATGTTGGAGAGGCCTAGGATGATCTGAATATCAGGGAATTCGGTGCTGATGGCTTTAATGCCCTCCAGCGTCCACTGGCCGAGCTTGCGGTCATCCTCATTGCCGGTGGCGATGGTGAAGGTCAGCGGGTCGATCAATAAATCTGACTGCGCGAGGCCATGTTTATTGCAGGCAAAATCCACCAAGCGGCGGGCGATGCGCAGCTTGTCAGCGGGTTCTTTGGCCATGCCAACTTCATCGATCGTGAGGGCGATCACCGCGGCGCCAAATTTCTTGGCCAGGATCAGACGGTCATTGGCGGCTTGCTCGCCATCCTCGAAATTGATCGAATTGATGATCGGCTTGCCGCCATGCAGTTTCAGGGCAGCTTCGATCACGTTGGTTTCGGTGGAATCGATCACCAACGGTGCGTTCACTGAGGAGGTGAAGCGTGTGATCACCTCGTTCATCTCAGCAATTTCATTGCGGCCCACAAAGGCGGTGCAAATATCGAGCGCGTTGGAGGCTTCCGCCACCTGTTCGCGGCCCATGGAGACGCAGCCATCCCAGTCGCCGGTTTCTTGCAATTCGCGCCATTTTTTCGAGCCATTGGCGTTGCAGCGCTCGCCGATGGAGAAATAGCTGTTTTCCTGCCGCAAAGCTGTAGCGCCATACAGGCTGGCGACCGAGGGTATCCAGATGGGCTTGCGCAACACCGGCACCGGCCGCGGGTTGCCAAGGCGCTTGAGCATCGCATCCAGCGCTTCGATATGCGGGATCGAGGTGCCGCAGCAGCCGCCGATCAGGTTAACCCCATCCTCCACCACAAAGCGTTCCACCCAACTGGCCATTTCGGGTCCGGCCAGCGGGTAATGGGTTTTGCCATCCACCAATTCAGGCAAACCGGCATTGGGTTGCACAGAAATCATGCCCGGCCAGTTTTGGCTGAGGAAGCGCACATGTTCGGCCATTTCCTGCGGGCCGGTGGCGCAGTTCAGCCCGATCATCGGAATGTCCAGCGCGTTGATAACAGTTGCGGCGGCGGCGATATCCGGGCCAACGAGCAAGGTGCCGGTGGTCTCCACCGTAACCTGCACGAAAATAGGGATATCAGATTTCGCCTCAAGCCGAGCGCGTTTGGCACCATTGACCGCAGCCTTGATTTGCAGCGTGTCCTGGCAGGTTTCAATGAGAATCGCATCAACCCCACCTGCGATCAGGCCCTGGGATTGCTGATAGAGCGCGAATTCCAGCGGGTCGTAGGCGATGTTCCCAAGGCTCGGCAGCTTGGTGCCCGGCCCGATGGAGCCAACCACATAGCGGGTGCGACCATCGGCAAAACTCTCAGCCGCTTCGCGGGCCAGTTCACCAGCAATTTTATTGATCTCGAAATACCGGTCCGCAAGTTCAAATTCGGCCAGTGTAATCGGCGAGCCGCCAAAGCTGTTGGTTTGCACCATATCCGACCCAGCGGCAAAATAGCCTTTATGAATCTCGCGCACGAGGTCTGGCCGGGACAGATTCAGCACTTCGGTGCAGTTTTCCTTGTCCCAATAGTCTTTTTCGATATCCAAAGTCAGCGCCTGGACGCGCGAACCCATACCGCCGTCGCAGAGAAGGACGGTACGTTGCAGAGCTTCAAGAAGATGTGGCTTGGTCATGACTTTCAGATACACCGGATGATGCTTAAGTCCAGCTAATGGCCGATATGCGTATTCAAATTGTGATAGGTGGGGTGCCGGCGCCAGATGACGCCGTGCTGATGGAGGTTGGCCAAACGCCGCCTGCCCAGGGTTATGTGGTGAGCTTTAGCGCGGCCAAACCGGGGCATATCGCGGGCTGCACGTGCTGCGCACCGCGCGGCCCGGTGGCTGCGGCACTGACGGCGATGTTCCGTGCCCGCGTCACCGGGGCAGCGCCGTTCTTTCAACGCGTGGTGCTGTTGGCCTCGAAGGCCGGAGAGGCTGCGGTGCAGGAGACACTAGCAACTGACACGCTGTGCGGGGCACGCTACCGGTTAGGCTGAAGCCGTCTCGATGTTTTCAATATCTTGTTGCCGTCGCTCCTCCGCCTCAGCGGCCAGCCGCCGGTAGCTGCGGCGGCTGAAGGGCAGCATGGCGACGTAAGCGATGCCGAGCAAAGCGCCCGCCGCGTAAGGGTCGGCAATCAAGATGGCGGCAAAAATCACCACGCCCAGCAGCAGAGGCAGCACGTTGGCGGTTGGTACTTTGAAATTCTTGAAGCTCCAAACCGGCAGTGTTGAAACACACAGCAAGGCAACAGCCACCAGTACACTGCCGGTGATGAGCGGGTAGCCCACGGTCGCGCGTAGCCATATCAAATGCGCCTTGTCGGCCTCCAGCCCCAGAAATAGCGGGAATAATGCCAGCCCGGCGCCTGCTGGCGCTGGAACGCCGGTAAAAAAATTATAGGCAAAAGCAGCGGGTGGGGCGGTTTCCAGTGCTGCGTTGAAGCGTGCCAGGCGCAGCGCCATGGCCGAAACATACATCAAAGGCGGCAAGAACCCGACCGCATCCCAGTCCTGCAACGACCATTGATACATAACCAAGGCCGGCGCCACGCCAAAGCAGAGGAAATCTGCCAAACTGTCAAATTCGGCCCCAAAGCGTGATGTCGCCTTCAGCAGTCGCGCGAGCCGCCCATCCAGCCCATCAATCACGCCGGAAACCGCAATCGCGATCACCGCGCTGCCAAAATGCCCATCCATGGCCAGGCGGATCGAGGACAGTCCGATGCACAGCCCCATCAGCGTCATCAGGTTCGGCAGCATCTTGTTAAAGCTCTGCCCGCTCAGACGCGGGCGGCGGGGGCGGCGTATTTTCCTAATCATTGTGCGGCGGGCAGCTCGGCGATCACGGTTTCACCGCCGACCATGCGTTGCCCCACCGCCACCAAAGGCGTGGTGCCGACCGGCAGATACAAATCCGTCCGGCTACCGAAGCGGATGATACCGAAGCGCTCGCCGGCGGTGAGGGTTTGTCCTTCAGTCACGTGGCACAGAATCCGCCGCGCGATCAGCCCGGCGATCTGTACCACGGCAATCTCGTGGCCGGACGGCAAACGCATGGCGAGCGCATTGCGTTCATTATCATCAGACGCCTTATCCTCGGCGGCGTTCAGGAACTTACCCGCCCGGTAGGCGATGCGCGTCACCGTGCCCGTAATCGGGGCGCGGTTTACATGCACATCCAGCACCGAGAGGAAAATCGCCACGCGCGGGCGCACATCATCCCCCAGCCCCAGCTCAGCCGGTGGGGCGGCGTGCTCTATGCTGACCACGAGACCATCAGCCGGGGCCAGGAACACGTTGCTGCGCGGTGGTGCGACCCGGTCCGGGTCGCGGAAAAAATACAGGCAAAAAACGTTGAAAATCAGCCCCAGCCACGCCAGCGGGTGCCAGATGATCAGCCCCAGAAACGTCACCGCGAAGCTGCCCAAAATGAACGGGTAACCAGCCTTATGCGGTGGGGACAGGGCCGATTGTATGCTCTCGATAATATCCATAACGGTCAATTAGCCTTTGCATTGGTATTGGGCTGCGGCAGCGCGAACGCCTGGCCCGGGAAGATCAGGTTCGGATCACGAATTTTTTGTGAATTCGCATTATAGATCAACGTGTACATTGTACCATGCCCATAAACATGCCGGGCAATGACCCACAGATTATCCCCCGGCGCAATTACGATATGGCCGTTCGACGCGGCTGATGTCAGCGTTTCGAGCGCGAACGGCGCCCGCACGATATTATCGCCATCCACGAGTGTCAGCGTGCCGTTCGCCGCAGGCACGTTCGACGTTATATGCCACGAGCCGTCAGGCCCGGCAGCGACGACGCCAAGCGGCGTGCCATCAAGTGACAGCGCAACCTGGTGGCCGGCGGGGGCGGTGCCAGAGAAAATGGCATGGCCCTCCGCGTCGTAATCAACCGTGCCGATGCCCAGCGTACCCGGCTGCGGCCCTTGGCCGGACACCACTTTCGAGCCGTTCGGGCCGGAGAGCACTGTCAGGGTCTGGCCGTTTGGTGTGTTCGCCACATCCACCGAAGCGCTGATCGTGCCATCGACGACCTGGCCATTCGGCAGCTTCTCAGACAGGGTAAGTTCCTGTGCACCGGGCGAGAGCGGGGTTTGCAGCACGAAGGCGAAGGCGCCGTTGGCGTCTGCCGTGGCGGTGCCGATGACATTGTCACCACTCTTAACGGTCACTTCCGCCCCAGGTGCGGCGCGGCCGGCGATGACGGTATTGCCGGAACTATCCACCCTGACCACATCAAATTCTGGCGGCACCGGCGCCGGCGCAGCGGCGATGGGCGCTGCCACCGGTGGTGGCGCTTTGGGTGTGGGCTGCAAGCTGGGCTTGGAGCCGAGATAGTAAAGACCGCCAATGGCGGCGACCGCCACCACGACCAGCGCGATAATACCCGTTTTAGACCGCGTATTTTGAGCCATTTCGAATCCTACCCTTGCCTTGCCACATTAACGCTAGCCTGCCACGAAGCCGCGTATTCTGAAAGCGCGCCTGTCTTGCCAGCGCGTGTACCCTGAAAGCAAACGAATGAACGAGCCAGTGATCAAAAGTTATTCCGTGACGGTTTTCTGCGGTTCTTCCCCCGGTGTCGACCCCGCTTATGCGGCCGCAGCGCGGGAATTCGGCGCAGGGTTGGCAAAACAGCAAATGGAGCTGGTGTTTGGCGGCGGTAATGTTGGGCTGATGGGCATTCTGGCCGGTGCCGCTTTAGAGGCAGGCGCGCGTGTCACCGGCATAATCCCGGATTTTTTACGCCAGCGGGAGGTGGAATTTCACGGGCTTTCGGAACTGATCGTCACCGACTCGATGCATACCCGCAAGCGGCGGCTATTCGCCCTGGGTGATGTGTTCGTGGTGTTGCCAGGCGGGTTGGGCACGTATGATGAAACCATCGAGATCCTCACTTGGAAACAGTTGGGGCGCCATGAGAAGCCGATCATTTTATGCGACATTCTAGGTTGGGCGCAGCCATTTGCGGCGATGGTGGCTGAGACCATAAAGCGCGGCTTTGCCAAGCCGTCCGTGCAGAACATGTTTGAGATACAGCCGGATGTGTCCGCCACATTGGCGCGGCTGGCGGCGTTACGGTCGGCTTAAGTCTCCGCCGCGTCGGCCCCGGGCGAATTTTCGGCGGCCCGGAAATACGCTTCCACCACGCCTTTCAGCTTCATGGTCATCGGGTTGCCCTTCCGGTCCACGGTCTTGCCGACGCTGACCCGCACCCAGCCTTCTGTCACGCTATATTCTTCTACATTGTTTTTCTCGACGCCATTGAAGCGGATGCCGATGCCGCGCTCCAGGATGGCTTCGTTAAAAAACGGGCTTTTCGGGTCGATCGATAGACGGTCGGGCGGGATGTCGGTGTTTTCAGTCATGGTTTGGCTCACAGCATTTTCTTGATGGCGCGGGAAAGTTTGGTGGTCCAGCTGGCGGCCGGGGCATCGGCCAGCGCCACCGCGGGTAGGCTGGCGATGGTTTTGCCGGCCAGCGTATAGTCAATTGTGCCAAGAACCTCACCCTTCCGCACGCCGCTGCTCACATCGGCGGTGTAGGTGACAGAATGGGTCACCTGGCCTGCTTCGTCGGCCGGTAGGGTCAGCACCGCTGACTGGCCGACGCCAACAGCCACTTGCCCGGCATCAAGCGAGGCGCTTTGCAGTGTGTCGATCTGGGTGCCGGGGGTCCCCAAAGTCACATTGGTGAAGAATTTTTCACCGTAATTGAGGATCGACTCGATGGCGGCGGTGCTGTTGTGCCAGGTCGGGCCGCCCATCACCACCGCGATCAGGCGGCGGCCACCACGGATGGCGGTGGCGTCAATGCAATGGCCGGATTCATCGGTCAGGCCGGTTTTCATGCCATCCACGGTGGGATCATGCTGCAAAACCGGGTTCCAGCTGGCCTGGGTGATGTTGTTGAACGTGTAGCTCTGCTGCTTCGAGATATCCAGGAATTCTGGCTCGTCCTGCAAAATCACGCGGCTTAGCTGCGCCACATCCAGCGCGGTGGTGTGCATGGCGGGGTCCGGCAGGCCGGTGACATTGGTATAGACCGTGTTGGTTAAGCCCATATCGGCGGCGTCTTTGGTCATCATCTGCACAAAAGTGCCCTGGCTGCCAGCAATCTGCTCGGCCAGCGCCACGGCAGCGTCATTGCCGGAATCGATGATCAGCCCGTGTAGCAATTGGTCAACCGTCACTACCGAAGTGGTGTCGATAAACATGCGCGAGCCACCGGCGTGCCAAGCGGCGGGGCTTACGGGCACGGTCTGGTCCGGCTTCAGGCTGCCGTGATGCAACGCCTGAAAGGCGATATGCGCGGTCATCAGCTTGGTTAAGCTGGCCGGTGCCACCTGCAAATTGGGCGCGGCTTCGGCGAGGATGGCACCGGTCGTGGCATCCATCAGCACATAGGCGGTCATGTCCGGCAAAGTGGGTGGGGCTGGGGTGTTTTTATCAGCAATCGGGGAATCCGGCACCGGTACCGGGCCGGTGGGCATCGGCGTGGCGGTGGCTTTTTCAGGGTCGTCTGAGGTTTTGGCGGCAGCCGCCCCAGCATGGTGGGTTTTCTTGGCGGCCTGGGCCATCAGCGGCGTCGTGCAGGCAATGCCAATCGCGGCGGTGACCAGCAGAATGCGTTTGAAGCGAATATTCATCGGCGGGTTTAGTCCTCGGCTACGGGCGGGCTAGAAGTAAGCTGGAAGCAAATCCGCGCCCTCTCTGCACCCATTTCTTGACAAGCCGCAAGCACCGGGCTTGATGCCCGTGAAACTCCCCGGGCCCGCCCCGGTTAGTCCTGACATATACCACTGATAAGGCCGCACCCAAAGTGAAACGCCCGCAGAAAAATTCGACGATGGTCGATAATATAAAAACCATCTTCTATGCCGGGCTGATCGCTGTGTTGATCCGCACCTTCTTGTTCGAGCCATTTTTCATCCCCTCCGGCAGCATGGTGCCCACATTGCTGGTGGGTGATTATGTGTTCGTGGCAAAGTATGAATATGGGTTTTCGCATTTCTCCTTCCCTTTTTCGCCGCCGATTTTCTCCGGCCGTATTCCGAATTGGGCACCCAAGCGCGGTGATGTTGTGGTGTTCCGCCTGCCGCGTGATACCTCGATTGATTATGTCAAACGCGTGATCGGTCTGCCTGGCGACACAATCCAGGTGACGGGCGGCCAGTTATTTATCAACGGCACGCAAGTGAGCCGTTCCGATGATGGCGATTACACCGATACCAGTGGCGGCGGACCAGTGGTTATGCGCCGCTACACCGAAACCTTGCCGGGCGGCAAAACCCATTCGATTTTGAAGGCAACTGACCAAGGGTTTTTCAACAATACCCAGGTTTATACGGTACCGCCTGGTGACATGTTCATGATGGGCGATAGTCGCGATAACAGTCTCGATTCCCGCGTGCTGGATGACGTAGGCTACGTGCCGATCGAGAATGCCCTCGGCCCAGCCACGTTCATTTTCTTCTCGATCGACATGCAATATCCCTGGTACGAATTCTGGGAATGGCCTTTTGAAATTCGCTGGAACCGGCTGTTTCACCCGATTTCATGAGGCGCACACCAGCAAAATCTGGCGATGATGGCGCGGAGATTTTGCTGGGCCATAAATTTACCCAGCCAAAATTACTCACCGAGGCGCTAACACATCGCTCCGCGGCGGGTGCCAAAGGCCGGGGCTCGAACGAGCGGCTAGAATTCATCGGCGACCGTGTGCTGGGGTTGTTGGTGGCAGAATGGTTGATTGAGAAATTTCCCGATGAGCGCGAGGGCGCATTGGGGCCGAGGCTCGCCGCTTTGGTCTCACGCCCGGCTTTGACCGTGATTGCTGAGGCGCATGGGCTGGCGAATTTGCTGGCCGTGGCACCTGGCGAAGCCAAGCGCGGTGTGCGGGAACGCTCCAACGTGCTCGCCGACGCTCTGGAAGCATTGATTGGCGCACTTTATTTGGATGGCGGCTTAGGTGTGGCACGGGATTTTGTGCGCAGGGTGATGGCTGACGTGGTGGAAAAGCAATTTCTGCCGCCGAAGGACCCAAAAACAGGCTTACAGGAATGGGCGCTAAAACGCGCTTTGGCACTGCCGGCCTATGAAGTGACTGAACAATCAGGTCCCTCGCACGCGCCGCATTTTGTGGTGAAGGTGACGGTGGGCAACGCCAGCGCCACCGGTGCAGCAGGCTCCAAGCGGGCGGCGGAGCAGGCAGCGGCGACCGCACTTTTAGGAATTTTACCAACATGAACGAGATGACGCGCTGCGGCTTTATCGCCATCATCGGCGCACCAAATGCCGGGAAATCGACCCTGCTGAACCGCCTGACCGGGGCCAAGCTTTCGATCGTGACGCCGAAAGCGCAGACCACGCGCAGCCGGGTGCTGGGGATACTCATGCGCGGCACGGCGCAGGTTTTGCTGGTGGACACACCTGGTATTTTTGCCCCGAAGCGCCGGCTGGACCGCGCGATGGTGGCTGCCGCATGGGGTGGGGCCGATGAAGCAGACCATGCGTTGCTGATTGTGGATTCCAAATCGGGCCTGACCAATGCGGTGAAGGAAATCACGGAACGGTTAGCGGCGACAGGACGCAAGATAAGCTTGGTGCTGAACAAGACTGACTTGGTTGGCCGGCCAAATTTGCTGCCTCTGGCACAGGAACTGGCAAAGCTGGCAGAGTTTGAGCAGGTCTTTATGGTCAGTGCCGCGACGGGTGATGGTATTGACGCGCTGCTGGATTTTTGTGCCGCCACCGTGCCGGAAGGGCCGTATTTGTACCCGGAAGATGACCTGACTGATTTGCCGGACAGGCTATTGGCAGCGGAAATTGTGCGCGAGCAAGTGTTTGTGCAAACCCGCGATGAAGTGCCCTATGGCACCACTGTGGAGACCGAGAGCTTTGTTGAGCAGAAAGACGGCTCGGCCCGGATTGAAGCAGTGATTTACGTCTCGCGCACCGGCCACAAAGCGATCCTTATCGGCGCCAAGGGGACGCGTATTCGTGATATTGGGGCGCGGGCGCGGCGGGAACTCTCCACACTTTTGGAACGCAACGTGCATTTGTTTTTGCGCGTCAAGGAGCGTCCCGGCTGGGATGAAGAGGCTGCACGCATCAGGGCGGCAGGATTGAATGACCCAAGTGTCTAATGCTCGCTTATATCGCTGGCATGTTGGGGCATTTGCGCTTTACGCGTTTTTTGCCTGGCTGTTTATCGACCATGGCGTTTCGCTGTTTGATAATGTCTCGGGCAGTGGCAAAGACCCGTATATTTTCATCTGGGATTTTGCCTGGTGGCCATGGGCGATCGCGCATCACCAAAACCTGCTCCATACGGATTTATTGTGGCAGCCTTTGGGGGTTTATCTAGGGTGGATCACCTCGATCCCATTCTTATCGCTTATTGGCGCGCCGCTGACCCTATGGTTCGGGCCGGTTTTTACGTATAATCTGTTCATATTGTTGGCGCCTGTTTTTGGCGCGTTCACAACTTATTTCCTCTGCCTAAAAATTACGAAAAACCCGGTAGCGGCTTTGTTTGGCGGGTATTTATTCGGTTTTTCATCCTACGAGATGGCGCAGGAAATTGCAGCGCTGAATTTGAACTTTACAATGTTCATTCCAGCGCTGCTGCTGGTCATTCTCATGCGGCTTGATGATGAGTTGAAGCGCTGGCAGACCTGCCTTCTGGTAAGCCTGCTTTTAGCTTGCGAATTCATGACCTGCATTGAATTCTTTGCCCTCATTTTTGTCTTTGGCGGGTTTATCTGGCTGTTTGCGCTGATGTATTTGGATGATTACCGACCAAAGCTGAGGCGGTTATTCATTGACGGGCTTTATGCGGCCCCTCTGACGGCTCTCATATTGTCGCCGTTCTTGGTCTCGATGCTGACGCATATTGATTATGTGAAGTTACCAGCATTCTGGCCATATTATTTCACCATCGATTTTTTTAATATTTTTCTCCCGGGCCATAATATTCTTATCGGTGGTGGCTGGTTTCATGCCCTTGATAACCACTTCCATGATGATTTCCAGGAGCAGGATGGCTATATCGGCATTCCGCTTCTGCTGGTTCTCTATTGGTTTTTTAAAGGCCACGCCAGCAGTGGGGGGCCGCGTTTTTTGTTAATAAGCTTGCTGATGTTGATTATTTTCAGCTTCGGTCCACAGCTCTGGGTGAATGGCGCCTATTCGGTACTGCCTCTGCCATGGGTTGCCATCATGAAATTGCCGTTATTGTCGGCGGCATTACCCTGTCGGTTTTTTGTATTTTCTTCTTTAGCAATTGCGGTTGTGGCGGCACTTTGGATGGCGCGTATGTTGGCGCAGCAGCGGTTTGGTTTGGCGGCTTTGATGGCCGGCCTATGCGTGGTTACGCTAATTCCCGGCCCGCACCCTTGGGGTAAAATCCCGGCTTCGGATTTCTTTAAGCCAGGGCGGGTTGAAGCAATTTTGGGTCATGATCCACAAATAATGATCATCCCTTCTGGTATTAATGGCTATTCTTCCTACTGGCAGGTTCAGAGCAAGTTTGCATTTCGCCAAACCGGGGGCTATCTGGGATTTGCCCCTGCAGCCATGCAGCCCGACCAGGCAGTGCAGGATTTTTATCTGCTTGGGCTACATGCCGAACATCCAGCGGCTTTGAAAGCATATTGTATCACCACCGGGACCCAGTATATCGTTGCAGGACCGGGTACGCCTGCAGATATTCTCGATGAGCTTGCTCATCTAGATTGGCCAGTTCAAAAGATTGATGACGTAATGATCGTAACCGTACCGAAAGCGCAATCATGAGGCAGTCTTTATGAATGACCCGCGCCGGATGGTTTCGATCATTGTCCCGTTTTTTAATGAAAGCGGCGCGATTGATCTGTTCCACAAGTCCCTGACCTCATGTTTAAATGAGATTGCGAATATTAAATGGGAAATCATCTGCGTTGATGATGGTAGTACCGATGCGACTTTAGATGAATTACGGGCGCTGGCGGAAAATGACGACCGCTATGTTATTATCGAATTTTCGCGTAATTTTGGGAAAGAAGCGGCCCTCACGGCGGGGCTAGATGCGGCACGCGGCGATGCCGTCATCCCGATTGATGCAGATTTGCAAGACCCGCCAGAATTAATTGCAGATATGATCATTGCCTGGCGGCAAGGCGCTGAGGTTGTGCAAGCCCGCCGGATTGACCGGTCGCATGATACTGTTTTGAAGCGGCAAAGTGCGGTATGGTTTTACCGGTTACATAACAAACTTTCCAAAACCAAAATTCCCGAAAATGTTGGTGACTTTCGGTTGATGGACCGCGTGGCGGTACATGCGTTAAAACAATTACCCGAGCGGCAGCGTTTTATGAAAGGTCTGTTTGCCTGGGTTGGCTTTAAGACTGTGACGATTGATTATGCACGTGCCGAGCGCGCGGCCGGTGCCACAAAATTCTCGCCATTTGCACTGTGGAATTTCGCACTTGAAGGTTTCACAAGCTTCAGCACAGCACCATTGAAAGTTTGGACGTATATCGGGGCAATCTCCACAATATTTACGCTTTTATATGCAGCTTTCATCATTTTCCATACACTGATTAGTGGCAGTGATGTGCCCGGCTATGCGTCATTGCTGGTTGCGGTACTTTTTTTTGGCAGCGTCCAACTTATAAGCGTTGGCTTATTGGGTGAATATATCGGGCGCATCTACATCGAGACGAAACAGCGTCCACCTTACATCATTCGCAAAATATATCGGGGTCATGATGCAACCTGAAGCCTATACGCTCATGGCGGAAACGGAAGGCCAACATTGGTGGTTCCGTGGGCGCCGGGCCATTGTGGATGCTACCATACGGCAGCTCGCTTTGCCGCAACATGCAAGGATTTTGGAGTTGGGCTGCGGCACGGGCGGTAACCTCGCTATGCTGTCGCATTATGGTGAGGTGACGGCCATCGAGATGGACGAGACCGCCCGGAACTTAGCTCAAGCCAAAGCGGGTCCTGGTTGCCGTATTCTGGCGGGCGCTTTGCCAGACCAACTGCCTCTGACCAATGAGGTCTTTGACTTGATTTGCTTGTTTGACGTGCTTGAGCATGTCAACGAAGATTTTGCATCATTGCAGGCGATTGAAAAATTTTTAGCACCCGGTGGTGCGTTGGTGTTGACTGTGCCGGCTTACGAAAAATTGTGGAGTGCGCATGATGTAATGCTGCATCATCGGCGGCGCTATGAGAAGGCGGATTTGCAGCGGAAATTGCAGAATACTGGTTTGGTTATTTCAAAACTTAGTTTTGCGAATATGTTTTTATTTCCGGTGGCGCTGGCGGCTCGGCTGGCGGACCAGTTGTTACGGCGTACTTCGCCGACCGGCGATAAAATTCCACCATTATGGCTGAACGAAACCATGGCGCGCATTTTTGCCTCAGAGCGGCATTTGCTACGCATTATGAATTTACCGTTTGGCCTCTCGCTGCTGGCAGTTGTGCGCAAGCCGGGCATTGCTTAGTCTAGCGTTGGGAGCGTTCTAGCGGGGGCAAAGATAGTGCGGATTAGTGTGGTTCAAATGTCGCCGTCAGCCGACAAAGCGGCCAATATCGCGCAGGCACGCAAGCTGATCGATGCGGCGGTTGCCGCAGACCGGCCAGACTTGGTGGTGTTACCGGAAATTTGGTCTTGCCTTGGCGGAGACCGTGCCACCAAATTTGCACAGGCGGAGCCGTTGCCGGTGGCAGGCGGAACCGGCGGTGCTGCCTATGAGTTTCTGCGTGAAATGGCGATGACGCATAAAATTGCGGTGCATGGCGGCTCGATCGGTGAATTGGATGGTGAGCGTCTTTACAACACCAGCCTGTTCTTCAGCCAAACGGGTGAGGAATTGGCCCGTTATCGGAAAATCCATCTGTTCGACATCACCACGCCAGACGGCCAGGGTTACCAAGAGAGTGCAACCTACGGTTCTGGCGGTGAGGTTGTGACTTGCGACTATGGTGGTTTCAAAATCGGGCTGGCGATTTGTTATGATATACGCTTTCCTGAATTGTTCCTCGCCCTACGCCGCCAGGGAGCTGAGTTGATCATTCTGCCGGCGGCTTTCACGCTGCAAACCGGCAAGGACCACTGGGAAGTGCTGCTGCGCGCCCGTGCCATTGAAACCCAATGCTGGTTAGCGGCCTCCGCTTGCACCGGCCCGCACCAGGATGCTTCCGGTGAGACGCGTCTCACTTACGGTCACTCCCTCATTGCCGATCCTTGGGGGCATGTTATTGCCAAAGCCTCAGATGGAATTGGCTGGGCAACCGGCACCATCAGCAAACCGATTTTAGCGCGGGTTCGGGCGGATATGCCGGTGCTCGCGCATAGGAAACTCATGTGACCAGTGTCGCCTTCGTTGCGGCCCAGACTGAGATCGCCATCGCGGCACGCCAGCGGCTGGTGGCGGTTTATGGCGATACGATGCCCGAGACGGCCGATATCATCGTCGCCTTGGGGGGCGATGGGTTGATGCTGGAATGCCTGCATCGTGTGCTGGGAACGAATAAGCCGGTTTTTGGGATGAATTGCGGGTCAGTCGGCTTTTTGATGAATGAGTTTTCTGAAGCTAATTTATGGGACCGGTTGGCCCGCGCCCAGGCCAGCATTCTGCACCCGCTGCGAATGCATGCTGTTACCGCCACCGGCGCCGTCGAAGAAGCATTGGCACTTAATGAAGTGAGCTTGCTGCGGCAATTGCGCCAAGCCGCGAAAATTCGCATTACGGTGGACCAGCGCGAGCGGCTTGCCGAACTGATTTGTGATGGCGTGTTGATTGCCACGCCGGCGGGCTCAACCGCATATAATTTGTCGGCCCATGGCCCGATTATTCCGCTTTCTGCCAATTTGCTGCCATTAACCCCGATTTCGGCCTTCCGCCCACGGCGCTGGCGCGGCGCCTTGCTGCCATCGACAGTGGAGGTTCTGTTCGAGATCCTCGAGCCGGATAAACGCCCTGTTGCGGCGGTGGCGGATTTTACGGAAGTTCGCAACGTGGTCTCGGTGGCGGTTAGCGAGGACCGCGACATCAGCGTGACCGTTTTGTTCGACCCTGACCGCGCACTCTCTGAGCGCATCATCACCGAACAATTCACCGTATAGTCAGCTTGACATCACGCAGCGTCTGACCGAGTGCGGCATCATGGCGAACCATTATTATATAGTGACCTGGGACCAATTGCATCGTGATGCCAAAGCACTGGCATGGCGGTTGCACGAGAAAGGCCCGTGGGCCGGGATTGTTGCGATTACGCGCGGCGGGTTGATCCCGGCGGCGATTATTGCGCGTGAATTAGAAATTCGGCTCGTTGAGAGCGTTTCGATTGTCACGTATGACGAAGAAAAAATCGGACCGGCTCAAGTTACCAAGTATCCGGCAGCGGCTGGCGACGGGACTGGGTTTTTGATTATTGATGACCTGGTGGATTCTGGTGCTACCGCCAAGCTCGTGCGCGGCCTGCTGCCAAAGGCGCATTTTGCCACGGTCTATGCCAAGCCCGCCGGGAAGGTGATGGTGGACACGTTCATCACCGAAGTTTCGCAGGATACCTGGATTTTGTTCCCTTGGGATACCGAGCCGCAATTCATCGCGCCTTTGGCGCGTGGGACTAAATAACGCCTTTGGCGCGTGGGACTAAATAACGCCTTTGGCGCGTGGGATTAAATAATGCCTTTGGCGCGCGCGACTAAGTAAGCACCTTAGTTGCCCACGGCGGCCCGCATGAAGCGAGCCTTTAAGCCAGGCATCCGGTCGACAGCGGCCAAGCCAATATCGCGGGCTAGCCGGATGGCGGGGTTGTCGGTTGAGAATAATCTGTCCAGCGTATCGGTCGCGGCGAGCATCGCCATATTGGCTGGGCGGCGGGCTGCTTGGTAGCGCGCCAGCAAAGCGGGGTCGCCAAGGTCGGTTCCGGCAGCTTCGATCAGAATATCCGCCAAGGCCATCACGTCTCGCAGGCCGAGATTTAAGCCTTGGCCCGCAATTGGGTGAATGCCGTGCGCGGCATCGCCCACCAAGGCGAGGCGTGTTGCGGTGTAGCGGGCGGCGTACATAGCGGAAAGCGGATACGTCCAGCGCCGCCCAACCAATTCAAAATGCCCAAGATGAGTGCCTAAGCGTTTTGCAACCTCGTGATGAAAGCGGTCGGCTGGCAATTCGTGCAGCCGGTTGGCGATGGTGGTTTTATCGGTGAACACAATGGCCGAGACATTCGGGTGTGCCGCAGTTCCGGTCATCGGCAGTTGCGCGAATGGCCCACCCGGCAGGAAATGCTCAAGCGCTACACCATGATGCGGCTTTTCATGCGCAATCGCGCACACCACGCCCGATTGATTGTAAGGCAGGCGGGTAACGGTAATGCCGGCCTCGGCCCGTATTTGGCTGTTGCGGCCATCGGCGGCGATGGCAAGTTGGGCACCAAAACGGGGCCCGCCCGCAATTTGCACGGTTACGGCATCGGCTGTGCGTTTCAGTTTCGCAACCGCAGGGGCATAGAGCGTGATGTTTGGGTTGTTATGCAGCTGCTGGTTCAACGCAATGCGCAGCGCCCGGGCCTCAATAATCCAACCAAACGGGTCATCGCCGACGGCTTTATGGTCAAAATGCAGGCTGAGCGGCGAAGCAGGGCGGCCTGGTTTGCCATCTGTCACCTGAATATCCAGGATCGGGCAGGGGGTGAAAGGCAGTTTATCCCACAAGCCGGTCTCATCCAGGAGGCGTCTGCAGCCTCCGGCGATCGCATAGGCGCGACCATCAAAATCGGGGTGCTCCATCGGCGGCAATGCCGCTTTATCCACCAAGGCCACTTTCAGCCCGCCGCCGGCCAGCGCACAAGCCAAACTACCACCAACGGGGCCAGCACCGATAATCACCACATCATAAAATGAAGCTGTTTGCATGCTGCTAATCTGGCAGGAGTTAGCATAACCGCAAGGCACTTTTGGGCATGAATGAAGGCGTTTCTTACAGAGAAACAAAAAATACCAGCGTGAAAATATGCCACCAGCTTGTTTTGTAACGGAATCTCCGAGTTTCTGTTTGCTTAAAATCTAATCAAGTCGCCGCCCTTGAAATGAGCATGCAAGATATATGACAGCTGCTTAACCCGCACGACTCGCCCCCATGACGTTCCCAGGAATTTGGCACAGAAGCTGCAAGACAATCTGTGGGGCAAGGCGTAAAATCACGCACTTGCGTCTTTGTGCAACACACGGCTGGGAACAGTGGAGACGTGATATTATGGCAATAGTACCTGCATTACCGGGCAGTTGGCTCGATACAGGCGACAATGCCTGGCAGCTCACAGCGGCGACTTTCGTCGGCTTGCAGAGCGTGCCGGGCCTAGTCGTCCTTTATGGCGGCATCGTTAAAAAGAAATGGGCGATTAACTCCGCCTTCATGGCATTCTATGCGTTTGCCGCTGTTCTGATTGTGTGGGTTCTGTGGGCCTACAATATGTCATTCGGCAAACCCTGGCTCACCATGCCCTTCATTGGTGGCGGCAACCAGTTTATTGGCCATCCCGGCCAGATTACCTCGGCCTGGAACGAAACCAAAGAAGCGATCATCCCGGCAGCCGCCGGCGGCATGCCGCCCATCGGCTTCCCGATGGCAACCATGGTGTTCTTCCAGTTCGTGTTCGCGGCCATCACCGTGATCATTCTGCAAGGCTCGATCATTGGCCGTATGAACTTCAAGGCCTGGATGATTTTTGTTCCGGTCTGGATGAGCTTGATCTACCCGCTTGGCGCGTTCAGCCTCTGGGCTGGTGGTTGGCTGGGTTCCATGGGCGTGGTCGACTATTCCGGTGGTTACGTCATCCATTTGACCGCTGCTGCCTCTGGCTTCACCGCTGCTGCCGTGATCGGCCCGCGTATTGCGCGTGACCGTGAAAACTTCCAGCCAAATAATCTGCTCATCACCATGGTTGGTGCAGGTATTCTGTGGCTCGGCTGGGACGGCTTCAACGGTGGTGACCCGTACTTCGCCAACGCCGACGCTGGTGCTGCTGTGTTGAACACCAACATCGCTGCGGCTGCTGCTCTGCTCGCCTGGACCATGTTGGACGTGTTTGCCTACAGCAAGCCTTCCGTGCTGGGCGCTGTGAACGGCATGATTGCCGGCCTCGTCGCCATTACCCCGGCCGCTGGTTACATCAACGGTGCCGAGGCGATCGTTCTCGGCATTGTGGCTGGTATTCTGCCCTGGATGTCTTGGAACCTGTTTGGCAAGACCGCTTTGATGCGTAAGGTCGATGACACACTCGGCGTGTTCCATACCCATGGTGTGGCTGCGTTGGTTGGTGGTATCGGCACCGGTATCCTCGCTGACCCTGGCATGATTGAGTATTACGCCACCGGTAAGGATAGCGCTGTCAACGTGACGGGTGCGATGTTCGGCAATCTCTATCAGGTTGCTCTGCAATGCTACGGTGCTGCATTCATCATCGTGATCAATGTCATCGGTACCTTCATCATCCTCAAGCTGATCGGGCTGGTTATCCCGCTGCGGGCTGATGAAGAAACCCTGATGATCGGCGACGATGCGATCCATGGTGAAGAAGCCTACGCGATCTTCGCCGATGGTCAGAAGATCCCCGTGATGGGCGACTAATCCTGAAATATTGCCGGGCCTTTGCGGGCCCGGCAACTTGTTGGATACATAAAACCCTGTCCGCTTCTGCGGGCAGGGTTTTTGTTTAGAAAGCCTCTAACTCGCCAGCTGGATGCTGGAATTGTGACCCTTGCTTGCCTTGTAGCCGCCAAGCGAGTTCCGACAACGTAACCGCGTTTAGCGCCGGTCTCATATCAATCTGCAGACCCTCTGGAATGGTTTGGGCGAGCGAGACGAAAAACAATCCAAGAACTGAAAGGCGCTGCGCTAGTAAATCAAGCATTTGCACATTGCGGTGGCAGGTTGGGTCATTGGCCAGCCGCAGTAGCGCCGGGCTGAGCGTTGTTTGCAACTGCCCGGTAAAATCACCAAGTTCGGCCAATTCATCGCTGATGATGCCAAGCAGAGCCGCCAGCAAAGTGGCTGCTTCAGCGTCATGAGATATGGCATGGTCCATACTGAATTTGTCTTTCCTAAAATAATTCGAGCGCACCGGCGCTAGCAATTGGTTTGGCAGCTGGCGGGTTGCGGCTCGCGGTTTGTTCTAGCCCGATAAAAACCTGCGCGGCCCGGCCCGAGGCTGGCCAGAATTGGATGCGTCTGCCTTGTTCGCCGCGGAGGCTACCGCCAACGATGGTAATACCCTCAGCCCGTAAAAACCGCTCGGCGAAACCGGCATTCATGTCGCCAATATCCGTAAGACCTTTGATCATGCGGGCGCCGCCGAATAGTTTCGCTTGCAGGCGGCGCCGGTCCGCGCCTTTTTGTAACAACCCATTCACCAGCAGCTCCATGGCATGTACGCCATGGCGCATGGCGGCCCCAACTGGCTGGGTTTGTTTACCTTCAATGCCCGGCAGCAAAAAATGATTCATGCCGCCCAGCCCAGCCACCGAATCCCACAAGCATGCTGCAACGCACGAACCCAGAATGGTGGTGAGCTTCGTGCGCGGGTCGTTATCAACCCTGAACTCGCCTTGAATGATATTCACGCAGCGTTCATTGGGCAATGTTACGGATGCCATTTCAAGCGCCAGGGTACGGGGAGGAGAGGGATTTGATCATAATGCGGCCTCGCTTTTCGTACGGCTGGTGAGTTGCAATATCAGGGGTGCAATCCGGTCCAATGGCATTTGCCGGGTGATCGCGCCAATTTCAAACGCCACCTTTGGCATGCCATAGACCACACAGCTTGCTTCGTCCTGCCCGATTGTTTCGGCTCCGGCCTGACGGAGTGCCAGCAAACCATCCGCCCCATCGCGCCCCATGCCGGTGAGTATCACACCAAGCGCACGGGATTTGAAATGACGGCTCACCGCATTGAACATCACATCCACCGACGGGCGGTGCCCGTTGACCCTGCCCTCATGATTAAGCTTGCAAACCGGCTGCAACAGGCCACGAATTTCCAAATGTGCATCACCCGGGGCAAGGTAAATATTGCCCACTTGAATTGGCGCTCCATCTGTCGCTTCGGCAACATTGGCGGCGCATAGCCGGTTAAGCCGCTCGGCAAAGCTTTTGGTGAACGTCGCCGGCATGTGCTGGCTGATCAAGGTTGGCGGACAATTGGCTGGGAACTGAGACAATATTTCAACCAGCGCCTCGACACCACCGGTAGATGAACCAATCGCGACGACGCGGCCATTGGGCGAAAAATGTGGCGCAATATCACGTCGCAGCGGTGGCTTGGGAGACCGAATCCGGCGTGAACGGGAGGCTGCTTTTACTTTTTCCCCCAGCAACTCAAAACTTTCTGAATTTAAACTGTTTGGCTTTGCCACGCAGTCAAACGCTCCTAATTCCAAGGCGCGAAGATTAATCTCAGCCCCTGCCTGGGTAAGGCTGGAGACCATCACGACTGGGATCGGCCGCAGCCGCATGAGTTTTTCTAAAAACGCCAATCCGTTCATATTTGGCATTTCAATGTCCAGTGTCAGTACATCTGGGCAGAGCCGCCTGATCGCTTGCTGCGCCTCACTCGGGTCTGCGGCTTCCCCAACCACGCTGATGGCAGGATCGGCTTGCAGTGTCGTCGTGATAATCCGCCGCATGGTTGCGGAATCATCAACCACCAAAACCCTAACGCTCATGAGGCCGCCTTGGCGCTTACGGGCCGGTAGGTGGTAACGCCGTCGCTGCGCAATAAGGCTTCCGCGGGGCCGGCCACACGCTCCGAATGGCCGATATAAAGTACACCGCCAGGCGTTAGCATGGGCACCATACGGGCCCAGAGTTTATTTTGGGTAGCTTGATCGAAATAAATCACGACGTTACGGCAAAATATTGCGTGAAATTTACCATGGATTGGCCAATCACCGATCAGATTTAATTTACGAAAGGTCACAAGGCCGCGTAATTCTGCAGACGCGACCATCGAACCAGACGATTTCGGTGCGGTGGAAAAATAGCGCTGTCTCAGATGCGTTGGAATGGCCTGAACAGTCTCGGAATCATAAACAGCTTCGATCCCGTGCGCGATCATATTCGGGTCAATATCTGTCGCCAGAATTTTTAGATCGTATTGATTAGCCTCCGGAAAGACAGATAGAATACTGAGCGCGATTGAATAGGGTTCCTGGCCGCTGGAGCATGCTGCTGACCAAATGCGCACCGCTTTGCCTAATTTTGCTTCGGTGACCATATAAGGTACAATATTTTTTGTTAAATGTTCAAAATGGTGCGGCTCTCGAAAAAATCTGGTGACATTGGTTGTCAAAGCCGCAATCATTGCATCGCGTTCGTTACCATTCGTGCCAGATTGTTGTTCAATAAGGTGACAATACTCTTCAAAACTTTTCAGACCTAGCAACCGCAAGCGTTTGGCGAGGCGCGAATAGACCAGATTTGCCTTACTTTCCAGCAAGGCAATTCCGGTGTCCCGATGCATAATACTGGCGATTTTTGCAAAATCGCGGCTCGTCATGATAAATTCTGCATCACTGACGAGATTGCCATTATTGGTGGGAGTTTTCATTTAGTCAGCTATGAATCTTCGAGCGCATCGGCGGGCAGAACATGGTCGAGCGATAGGAGGCTGATCATCCGGCCTTCCACAGGCAATAAACCACGTATAAACATGCGCACGAGATCAGATGCGATATCTGGCGTTTGCTGGATATTTTCTTCATTGAAATTCAATATATCGGAAACAGCATCAACCAGCAGACCGACCTGCTGATGCGCAATCTGTGCGACGATGATAACATTTCGTTCGGTTGGTTCCGTGCTTGGCAAACCCAGCCGGACGGAAAGGTCGATAATTGGTAATACCGCGCCGCGCAGGTTGATCACGCCACGGAGATATTCGGGTGCATGCGGCAGCGAGGTTGCCGCGGTCCAGCCACGAATTTCCCTAACTGTCATGATATTGATGCAAAATTCCTGCTCGCCGATCCGAAACGCGATCAACTCCCTGGATTTTGGTTCGCCATAGGTTGAATTCGTCATCTGCTTAACTCACTTCCATGAGAGTTTGCTCTATACGGGGACGTTCGAGGCGTGCGGTCGCCATACGTGTAGATGTTATTATGGCATCGACATCCAGGATCAGCGCGACGCGGCCATCTCCCATCACGGTAGCTGCCGCGATGCCAGGTACTGCACGGTAATTGGATTCCAGGCTTTTAATAACAACCTGGCGCTGGCCTTGGATGGTGTCGTAAAGCAGCACAGCGCGGGTGCCGCTCTCGCATTCAACCAATAAGGCCACGGATTTTGTTGGGTCGATTGCTTGGTGGCGATATCCTAACAGCATGGCAACATCGATCATCGGAATATAGCCACCGCGTGCGGCTAGGACTCTGATATTATGATCGAGTGCATGAATATCCCGCTCGCGCGGTTGCAGCGTCTCAAGAATAGCACCGAGCGGCACAATGAGTGTGTGGCCGGCAGCAGTGACGACCATGCCGTCCAGGACCGCCAATGTGAGCGGCAGGCTGAGCGTAAATGTCGAGCCTTTGCCCGGCCTCGATGCAATGGATATTCGTCCGCCAAGGGCTTGCACGGACCGGCGCACCACATCCATGCCCACCCCGCGCCCAGAAATATCCGTCACCGCACTTGCTGTTGAAAAACCGGGAAGAAATATGAGATTATCAATCTCTTCATCGGTTAGCGTGGCATCACTCGAAATCAAACCATTCTCGGTCGCTTTTGCCTTAACCCGCGCCCGGTTGATACCCGCGCCATCATCAGACACTTCCACCACAATTCTGCCGGATCGATGCAAGGCAACCAAACGCACCGTACCTTCCGCCGGTTTACCAGCGGCTACGCGGATTTCGGGCGATTCTAAGCCATGATCGATTGCATTTCGGATCATGTGGGTCAGCGGATCGGAAATTCGTTCGATCACTGTTTTATCAACCTCGGTGGTCTCGCCATCCATAAGCAGACGCACTTGTTTATTTGTTTGGGCTGCCACTTCACGAACAAGCCGTGGCATGCGCTGAAATACCGAACGCACTGGCTGCGCCCGGATTGCCATCACGCTATCTTGTATTTCCCGCGTTAAATGCTCAAGTTCATCTAGCGCAATGGCGACGCTCGAAGTGCGGGCAATACCAGCCTCAATCACCCTCTGGCTAAGCATCGCTTCATTGATCACCAATTCACCAACTAAATTGATCATTCGGTCAACACGGTCAAGATCAACGCGGATGGTGGCGTTGACATGTTGTGTCGTGTCGGTTTTCGACGTTTGCTGGTCTGGTAAATTTTGGTCGGCATTGTTTGTGCTCATTGCCGCAGCCGCTGAAGTTTCCTCTACTTGTTGCGGCAATGTGAATAGCTCGAATTTAGACATATCGATGTCAGGTTGTTCGAATGTCCCATCAGACTTAGTATCACCTTCGATCCAGCTGATTTGAAGTTCACAATCGCCTTCAACAAATTCGAAGACATCACGAATGATATCTTCCGTGCAATCTGCGAATAGTGCGATCTTCCAGGATAAATAGGTATTTTCCGGGTCGAGATTTTGAAGTTCCGGCACATTGCTGACGTCAATTTTAACATCTAAAGTACCAAGTCTTTCCAATGCACGCAATAACAGCATTGTCTCGTTACCTTTGGCGTATAGGCTCGGAAACGGCTTAAAAATAATATGCCAATACGGCAATTTTAGCAGACCAGTCTCCGCTGAGACTTCATCTAATCGTTCGTCTGTCGCAAGAGCCGGATCAGTAGATGTCAGGTGCTTTAGTTCAGAAATCACTGTCTTTGATTTCGCTAGATTATAAACACCATCCGTCCTGGCTGCGTTCACAAAGTCAGATAGTATGTCCGCTGCGCGCAGAAAGACCTGAATCACCTGTGGGCTTGTTGCAAGCTCCCCGCGCCTTATCCGGTCCAATGTAGTTTCAAATATATGCGCAAAATTGACGAGTTCGTCGAGCCCGAAGATGCCGGCCCCTCCCTTTATAGAGTGCACAGCACGAAAGACCGCGTTAATCGTATCGGCGAGTGTTGCTCCCGTTTGGATCAGGCCAAGGCCAGTTTCCAGCTCGTTCAACTGTTCATCGCATTCTTGGAAAAAGACTTCACGAATTGAATCCAAAGAATCCATTTTGCTCTATCCTCGTTAGGCGGCAACGCGCCGGATCGCATCAACCAGCTTTACGGGATCAAATGGCTTGACGATCCACCCCGTTGCACCGGCCGCTTTGGCCCGAAGTTTTTTTTCGGTATCGACTTCTGTGGTGAGAATTAAAACCGGCATTGATTTGCGATCAACATCACGCCGCAAAGCTTCAATGAAACCAAATCCATCGAGCCTTGGCATATTCAGATCAGTAACGATAACATCTGGCGTTTCGGTTTTCAGAACTTCCAATCCATCGAGACCATCTTGCGCTTGCAAAACCCGAAAGCCGGCTTCAAGAAGGGAATATTTTAGCATATCACGCATCGTTCGTGAATCGTCGACCGTTAGAACAGTGGTCGTCATATCATGTCATCCTTTGCGTTTGCCAGAAGATCATCCGTTATACCGAGCAACCTGAGGTGATCGGAAAGCCCCTCCGACATATTTGATATCCGCCATGCCTCGCCTCTGAGGCAGGCTGACCGGTGGGACGATAATAATATTTGTAAGCATTGTCCGCCGATCCATTTTACACTGGCGCCATTTAAGATCATCCTGCTTGTTGGTGCTTGCGCAAGCGACTCATAAAGGCTTATTGCCGCTGCACTATTTAATATGGCGGGTAATTCAAATTCGAATTGATCTTCTGGTGAATCCTCAAGATGCATCTTTAATACCCATCCCGTTTATAGTCAGCGTCACGATCATATGACGGGTGAGAGCCATTATTACTTGATCGATTATTCGAATCATTTGATTAGGATCGTTTTCATACAAGGCTCCGCAACAACATATGAGATGGGACGTATCTGGAGTATTGAATTGAATAATTAAGTCTTAGCTAAAATATACTTTGTGCAATATTGTTTCATGTTGATGGAAGCAATTGTTTAACAACATAAAGTAATTGATTTGCTTGTGGCGGTTTAGCCAGCCACCCCGACGCGCCGGCGGATTTTGCATCATCGCGTTTCCTGCCATCGGAATCACCACTCAACACGATGATGGGTGTGAATTTTGTTGCGGCGGTTTTTCTGGCTTCCTTGATGAATGCAATGCCATCCATTTCGGGCATATTCAGGTCAGTCAATATCACATTTGGCTTCAATCCACCGCTCAGCTGGTCAACACCTTCTTTGCCGTTTGCAGCAGTGGCAACCTCGTACCCAGCTTTTATTAATATTTGTGACAGGCTCATAATAACGGTGGGAGAGTCGTCAAGTATCATAATCATCGTCATAGGTGACAGGTCTCTCTAGCTAATGAGTCGGTGCATCACCTTTATTTTAGGGATAATAAAATGATAATTGGTTAATATTGTTTTTTGTCCGCTCAATTGTAATGAGACCAATTCATTTCGCGCATCGTTTACAGGTTTTTAACCACATACCCTTACGAGGTAAGGTCATAGATCGGCGGGCGACAACATTTCTGGGGCAGAAACTCATATGCCGGATGGCGCAGTTGAAATAACGAAGCTGGATTTACTTGCCTCTGGCCGGGCACCGCAGCGCCGCTCGGCGTTGATGGAAGCGCAATCAGACGTAATCATGCGCAAAATCGGCTTCATGTTGTTCCAGAAAATGCGATGTAATGTCAGGCTTTTAAGCTGCATTAATGGCGTCATCAGCCATGAGTCTGCGTTGGGCTCAATGCCTGACGTGATGCTGGCCGGCATCGCCGATATTGCACCTTTGCATGGGCGCGTGATTGTGGCGGTAGAGGGGGATTTGATTGGTGCGGTTGTGGATGGCATGTGCGGCGCCACCAGCGGTGACATGTTCTACCGAACTGAGCTGTCGGCCATGGAAATGCGCATTGCCAAGCAGATGATTGAGCTGACCTATACGGCCATTACTGAAGTTTTCGCTAATTTGATGCCGCTACGTTGGACAATTGTGCAATTTGAAACCTCCACCAGTATGTTGACCATTGCCGCTGAGCAGGATTGGATGATTTCCACAACCGGTATTTTTGAAACGCCGATCGGTATCGGTTCGATCAGGTTCATCGCGCCCTATGCGGGTTTTGAGCCGTTGGAGAATAAGGTCTCATCACAACTTGGTATTGCCGGGTCCTCGGCAGCCGACCGGCGTTGGCTGACAAGTCTTGACGCTTTGACAAGCAAGCTGCCGTTTGAAATTTGTTTTGAAATTGTTCGCGCCGAAATTCCATTGCGCTTATTCAAGGGCCTTCATTGCGGTGACATATTGCCGTGCCCCATTTTGCCGGAAGCGTTTGCGGTTTCCTCCGGGATTGATTTATTTTTGGCCGATTATGGGCAGCATGAGGGGAGCGTTTGTTGTGCTGCACGAATACCTCACACTGAGAGGGCGGTGCCCGCGCGGTTCAGCCTTTCGCCCAGCGCAATGTCGGCTGCACCGGGTGGCGTCGATAGGGGTCTGCCGGGCCCGGTGCGTGCGGTAAACCTGTGGGAGCATCAGACAGATCGGGTGATGGTTAAACTAACGGTTGAGTTAGGCCGGGCGCATTTGTCGTTTCAGCAATTTGCTAACCTGCAATATGGGGAGTTGATTGTGCTGGAGCAGGCGGCTGCCGAGCCGCTGCGGATTTTTGCGAATGGGTACTTTCTCGGCACCGGGGAGGTTGTGGTGCGTAGCGGCCAACAATGTGGCGTTAAGCTGTTATCGTTGGTTTGATTGGCGGGTTCGTTGCGCCAGCAAACATTAACTTTAGGTAAAATTTTAATAGACAAAACAACCTAAGATAGATACGTTTCCTTATCATCTGGCGTTCATGCCGGGTTGAGGGGGCGAGGTCTGGATGCCGGAAATGCGGGGAATGGCAGGTGATGACCAAGCATGTCAGCTTCCCACGTGCGCTGCCGTGCCCATCCAGCGCCCCCGGTTTCTGCCGCATTGGCAATTAGCGTCCTATGCGCTGGTTGCTGATTTTGCGATCGTCATGCTCGCCGCCTTTTTGTCCTACCTGGTGGCCAGCGGTTGGCGCGGAGACTTACCGTTGCGTTATGGTTTTGTATTTCTGGGTTCGGCTTTGCTGTGCATGGTCAGCTTTGCCCAGGCTGGTCTCTACCGCATCTCAGCGCTGCGCGATGACATATTTGCGGTGCACGCAATCCTGCCACGTTGGACCTCAATTTTTATTACCCTCGCCGCATCGGCTGCGTTAACGCACGAGCCGGGGTTATTTTCGCGGCTGTGGTTTGGGTTGTTCTACATCGCTGGGTTTTCGGGCCTGTGGCTAACACGCTTCACGCTGGCCCGGCAATTACGCAGTTGGATCAAGGCCGGCTACGCTACCCGCACTGCGGTAATTATTGGTGATAATGCAGCAACCGCCAATTTATTAGCGCGTTTGCAGGGCCATTCATCAGGCATCCGGTTTCTGGGTGTGTTCGATGATGCGACGCCCGTACTCAGCGCAGCGCCACAAAATTTACTACGGCGTGGTAATATTCAAAACCTCATCCAGTTTGTTCGGCAGGAGAAAATTGACCTTGTTATTATCACCTTGCCGGTCGCGCAGCATGAATATTTATCCTCCATCTTACGGCAATTGCGCGACGAGCCACTGAATATCCGTGTTTTGCCAGGAGAGATCGGGCTGCTACGCGGGGCACCGGTTAAGCTCTCAGGAGACGAATTGCCGGGCGTGAAACTTATCACGGTGGCAGACCGGCCGATGTCGGATATGGGGTTTTTCATTAAATCACTATTGGACCGTAGCTTCGCCGCCGCTGGGCTTATCCTTTTGGCCCCCGTTTTTGTGCTCTGCGCGGCCCTCATTAAGCTTGAGGGGCCAGGGCCGGTTTTTTTTATTCAGCCGCGTATTGGCTATAAAGGCCGGGTTTTTAACATTATGAAATTCCGCACCATGAACCATCTGGCGTGCGGCTCTCAGCCTACCAGGCTTAACGATGCGCGGATTTCCAGAATTGGCTACTGGCTGCGGCGTTATAGTCTTGATGAATTGCCGCAGGTTTTGAATGTGCTGCGCGGTGAGATGTCGCTCGTTGGGCCGCGACCCCATATGGTCGGCCAGCAAGTGGACGGCCGATATTTTGCTGATGCGCTGGACGATTATGCTGGCCGGCATTGGGTGAAGCCCGGCATGACCGGTTGGGCGCAGGTGAATGGCTGGCGCGGTCCTGCGGAAACAATCGAGCAGATTGAACGCCGGGTTGCGCACGATATTTATTATATCGAGAACTGGTCCCTAACGTTCGATCTGATCATTCTGGTGAAGACAATTTTTGTAGGGTTCACCGGCAAGAATGTTTTCTAGTAACCTTTGGTTAAATCCACCAAGGTCGGCGGGGTTTTACCAGCCAGATAGGCGGCAAGGTTTTCGAAGAAAATATCAAGCGTATCAGCATTATAGGCGAGCGGATCATCAGCCGACATATGTGGTGTAATCACCATATTTATGGTCGTCCAAATGCGGTCTGTAGGCGGGATCGGTTCAACCGCAAACACATCCAGCACAGCGCCACCCAGACGCCCAGCATCGAGCGCGTCACACAGTGCCTCCTGCTCAACCAGCTTGCCGCGGCCAACATTGATGACACCAGCCCCCGAAGGCAGCAGCGCAATGCGTTCACGTGACAGCAAATTTGTCGTGAGTGGCGTGAGCGGGCAGGCAAGCAGCAGGATATCGGTGGTGGGCAGCACCTCGTCGAGTTTATCCATCGAAAAAGTGGCATCGCAATCCGGGTGCGGCGTATTGCCGTGACGGATTCCCGTAATATGCATGCCGAGTTGCCGCGCCCAGTGGGCGGCACCGGTGCCAATCGCGCCAAGCCCGACAATGGTAATGCGCTGGCGGTTCGCCAGGCTGCCAATGGCGCGCTGCCAATGTTTCTGGCGCTGCTGGGTAGCAAAAAGCGGCATTTTGTTGGTCAGCATTAATATCGCCATGGCGCAGTATTCACCAGCGCGCTTGCCGTGTACCCCGCGATTATTCAGCAACATGGCGGTACGGGGAATGATGTCGAACGGATACAGACTATCCATACCAGCATAGGTGGACTGGATAAGCTTCAACTTCGGCGCGCTATGCATGTTAATTTGTTGCAGCCGGTAGGGGGGCGCAATGATGACCTCAACTTCGTCCCGCACAGAGTCAAAATCAGTGCTGAAAGTCACCACATGACCTTCACCGAGCTTGCCGGCACGCTTGGCGGCGGCGTCCCATTCTGCCGGCTGCACCGGCAATTTTTCATGGTCTAGGGAATCGTGAAAATGGATATGCATTACTTCACCAACAATAAAAGCCCGTAAATCAGGGCACCCAGAAAAAATCCCACCATTGTGCCGTTGACGCGGATATATTGCAAATCCTTGCCAACGCGAAGTTCCAGCTTATCGGTAATGGTTGCGGTGTCCCATTGGCCGATCACGCGGCCGATAAAGCCAGAAAGTTCCGCTTGTGCGCCGGGTAAAATATTGAGTGCCAGGCTTTGCACGGCGGCGGTCACGCGCGCCTTGGCGGCATCGTCTTTTTCCAGCATCTCGCCCAAGTTCGCAAGCGCCCCCTCAATGACTGAAACCGAGCGGCCATGCGGCTTGGCGGCATCCATTTCCAAAGCGCGGCGCAGCCTGGCCCACACATCCCAGGCCCAAGCTTTCACCGTATCATGCGCGAGCACATTTTTAATCGCTGCACCAAGCTCGGCGGCACGCGCAGGGTCGGTCTCCAGCCGTTCAATTTCACGATGGACCCACTCGTCAAAAGCCTCACGCATTTCAGAGCTATCGGGGCTGATGCGCTCTAATTCCAAATTCACGCCGCTAATCACCCGCCGCGCCACCGAGGCGCCTAACGCCCAGCCTACCAGGCGGCCGCCTTGCTCACGCACCCGCTCCTTGATGGCGTCGCGCAGAATATCCTCGCGGGCTCGCAGCGTTTCTTTCAGTTGGTTCAGGATGAAGGAAAACACCTCCTGGTGGCGTCCACCATCCACCAACCCATGGAGGGCGCGGGCTACCACGGTCCCTGCCGTGCGTCCGCCGATCAAGCGTGGCAGCAGCCTTGCCAGCAAGCGGCGGGCCTGACCATCCTCGATGCTGGCCAGCAGCTTTGGCAGCATACCGGCCAGGGCTTCTGCCATTGGCTGGGTTGATGCCGGGTTGGCGAGAAACCGCCGCAAAATCGCGGGGCTATCCAAATTGCCAAGAAACTTCCGCACATCGGTTTCCGTAAACACATGGTTGGCCACAAACCGCCCAAGGGCAGCGCCTAAACGCTCCTTTTGCGCGGGCAGAATGGCGGTATGTGGAATTGGCAGACCCAGCGGATGGCGGAACAAGGCCGTGACGGCGAACCAGTCTGCCACGCCGCCAATGAACCCGGCCTTGGCGGAATCCCGTAGCAAACCACTCCAAACATTCAACGGCAGCATGTAACCGGTCACGGCGAGGGCCGCCATAAACAATAGTAATCCGGTGGCGAAGGCCCGGTGTTTGGCCAGTTGGCGCCGCAGCGCGAGATCCGGGTCGGGCAGGGGGGCGGCAGTTTCCATCTATCTCAGACATAGGGGGCCGGTGGGTGGTCCTGCAAGCGCGGGAGAGACATCATTCAGCCTATATAGTTTTTGTTGCACCCTGGCCGAATTTCGGCGCATGTTATCGACTGGTCGTGTTTCAGCCCGTTAAAATAATTTGAAGCGCGGCGGGTTGATTTGTTGGTCCAGGACAAAGTCAATGAAAACAAGAGATTTTACAGCAGTTTCCGCCAGCAGCGGTAAATCGCGGCATGTGAACCGGAAATCGGGTGGCGGCCCCAGCTTGATGGTGGCGTTACTCGGCGCGGCGTGCGTGCTTGGCGTGTTTGCCGGGTTGGCGCTGCTCTATCATGTGCAATAGGGCTGCGTTTTAGCGAACGGCACAGTGCTGCCGTTTACAAGCATCCGGGGGCGCGCGACAATCGGCTCATGGGATTCTTGAGCGAAGCTGAACCGCAACGCGGTACATCATTAAACCTGTTGCCCGGTATCAGCCGGGTGGTGGCGCGCAATCCCAGCGTCATGACCTATTGGGGCACCAATACCTACCTGATAGACGGCGCGGATGGTTTAACCATTCTCGACCCTGGGCCGGATGACGACACCCATGTGGCGGATATTCTGCGTGCCGCCGGGGATAAGCCTATCGCGCGGTTGCTGCTGACCCACACCCATTCCGACCATCTTGGCGCCACCGCGAAATTGCGGGCGGCCACCAACGTCCCGGTTTACGCGTTTCATATCTCACCGAAGGCTGATTTTGCGCCGGATATTGGGCTGCGGGATGGTGAGGAGGTTGCTGGGTTAAAAGCACTGCATACACCCGGCCACGCGGCCGACCATTTAAGTTTCATCTATAACGTCCCTGGCACCGGCGAGATATTATTCAGTGGCGACCATGTCATGTCCTGGTCATCCTCGATCGTCTCACCGCCAGATGGCGACATGGTGGCCTATTATAAATCGTTGCAATTGCTGCTGGAGCGCCACGAGGTTCTATATCTCTCAGGCCACGGCCCCATGCTGGCTGAGCCGCGTAAGCTGGTGCTGGAATTACTGTCGCACCGCCAGAAGCGCGAGGCGACAATTTTGCGTGCACTGGAAGGTCGTGAATTCAGCGTCGCCGAATTGGCGGAGCATCTCTATGCCAAGACCGATTACCGGCTGAAAATCGCTGCCCAGCGTAACGTCCTGGCGCATTTGCTCAAGCTCGCGCATGAAGGCAGGGTCATTCAACTTGAAGAAAGTGCGGATGAGGCGGCCAGCATGGCGTTTGTAAATGACGATCTTCCCCCCGCCGACGCGAACACGGTGAAGCCCGCTGTGGTGGCCATGTTCATGCGTGATGGCGCCCGCCGCTTTGCCGTTGCGGCTTGATGGTTGCGCTGAATGCAAGCCAGCAGCGTCGCGGCTGAACTCATTGCGGTGCTGGTGGCTGTTACCGGCAGCACACCGAAGGTTCTCACCATTGCTGAGGGTAAATCTCTACCCTCTGGTCCACTCTCGCCGGAGCATCGCTCGCTACAGGCCGGTGTTCGGGCTTGGGTGGAACGCCAGACGCACCATCCGCTTGGCTATGTGGAGCAGCTTTACACCTTCGCTGACAACGACCGAAACGCGGGGCCGCGCGGCTACGGGCGGGCTATTTCCATCTCGTATCTAGGCCTCACGCGCGAGCAACCGAGCACTGAGGATGACGGCGCTGCCTGGGGCGACTGGTATGATTACTTCCCCTGGGAAGACCGCCGCCGCGGCAGCACTGGCGACCCGGCTTTGGCGCAGGCGCTGCAGGATTGGGCGGATGCCGCCGCCAGCAACGCCCAGACCCGCGCGCGCGCGTTGCGGGTTGCGGTGGCCTTTGGTCTTGATGGCCGCCGTTGGAACGAGGAAATCGTGCTGCAACGCTATGAGTTACTGTACGAGGCGGGGCTGGTGGCCGAGGCCGCGCGCGATGGCATCACCTGCCATTCCAACCGAGCGGGCCTCGCCTTGGGGCGGCCCATGCAGCAGGACCATCGGCGTATTCTGGCAACCGGTATTGCGCGGTTGCGGGCTAAAATCACGTACCGGCCGGTGGTGTTTGAGTTGATGCCACCGATGTTTACTCTGTTGGATTTGCAGCGCAGCGTTGAAGCGCTTGCAGGGCGGCTGCTCCATAAGCAGAATTTCCGCCGCTTGGTGGAACAGCAGGAGCTGGTGGAAGAAACCGGGATAATGGCCGAACCCACGGGGGGCCGGCCCGCCAAGCTATTTCGGTTCCGCGCCGATGTATTGCAGGAACGCGCCTACGCAGGCACTAAGCCGCCTTTGGCCCGTAGTTGAGCTGTCATATTTCAGCTTGACTTCCTTATGCTCATCACCAGTATAATGTCACGCGAGGGTAACGCCCTTATTTTTTGACCCGAATTATGCTCAGTTTGAGCATAGGAGTTAGCGATGCCGCTAGACCTGACCGACCTCTACCAACGTGTTTCCCGCATCATTCCGCCTGCCGAATGGGCGCTGTTCACGCCGGATATTGAGGCGATCCAGAAGCTGAAGCGTGAGCGCAATGCGGTGATCCTGGCGCATAATTATCAGACGCCGGAAATTTTCCACGGCGTGGCGGATATCGTAGGGGATAGTCTGGCGCTGGCGCGTGAAGCGATGCGGGTGGATGCCGACGTGATCGTGCTGGCTGGCGTGCATTTCATGGCCGAGACCGCCAAGCTGCTGAACCCGTCCAAAACCGTGCTGATCCCCGATAACCGGGCGGGCTGCTCGCTCGCGGAAAGCATCACGCCAGCGGATATCAAACTGCTGCGCCAGCGTTACCCCGGCGTGCCGGTGGTGGCCTATGTAAACACCTCGGCAGCGGTGAAAGCGGAATCGGATATCTGCTGCACCTCCGGCAACGCTAAGAAAATTGTCGAAAGCCTGGGCGTGCCGGAAGTGATCATGCTGCCGGATGAATTCCTCGCACAGAACATTGCCGCACAGACCAATGTGAAAGTGATCTCCTGGGCCGGACACTGCGAAGTGCATGAGCGTTTCACGCCGCAGGAGATTATCAATCTGCGGGCAGCACACCCTGGTTTGATCGTGCTGGCCCACCCGGAATGCCCGCCAGAGGTGGTGGCACAAGCGGATTTTGCGGGCTCGACCGCCGCGATGAGCGATTATGTGACCAACGAAAAGCCCGCCCGCGTGGTGCTGATCACTGAATGCTCAATGAGCGATAATGTGGCAGCGTCTCACCCTGGCACCGAATTTATCCGCCCGTGCAATCTCTGCCCGCATATGAAGCGCATCACACTCGGCAATATCCGGGAAACCTTGGAAACCATGCAGACCGAGGTGGTCATTGACCCGGCCTTGATGGCACGGGCGCGGCTTTCCGTTGAACGTATGCTGGCCGTGCCATGAACAACCGGCCGGTGATTATTGGTGGCGGTGCGGCGGGCTTAACGGCTGCGCTTTGCCTGGCACCGCGACCCGTGGTTTTGCTGTGCGGCGGCAGCTTGGGCGGCAACGCGGCAAGTGGCTGGGCGCAAGGCGGCATCGCGGCGGTGGTTGGGCCCGATGATGATTTTCGCTTGCACGTAGCCGATACAATCGCCGCGGGGGCTGGGCTGTGCGACCCTGCAACCGTAGCACGTATTGTTGAAAGCGGGCCTTGGGTGATTGAAACCCTGCTGAAATATGGCGCTGACTTTGGCCGTAACGCGGATGGTACGTTGGCATTGGGGTTGGAGGCCGCGCATTCACGCCGCCGCATCGTGCACGCCAAAGACGCGACCGGCGCTGAAGTGATGCGGGTATTGGTTAAGGCCGTGCGCAATACGCCAAGCATTACGGTACTGGAACATGCTGTTGCCGAGCATATTTTTACCAAAGACAACCAAGTGCATGGGGTGCAGTTCCGCGATGCGAATGGCGCGCAGGTGCTGGCAACCGCGAACGTGATCATCGCGAGCGGTGGCGTTGGCGGCTTGTTTGCCCATACCACCAACCCGCCAACGGCAACGGGCGCCGGCCTGGCGCTGGCGGCGCGCGCCGGGGCAAATTTGCGCGACCTTGAATTTATGCAGTTCCACCCAACGGCTTTGGCGTGTGGCCTGGACCCCATGCCGCTGATTAGCGAGGCGGTGCGTGGTGAAGGGGCGGTGTTTGTTGATAATGCCGGGCAGCCTTTCATGCAGGGTGGTGACCTGGCCGCGCGGGATATTGTGGCCCGCGCCGTGGCTGCGAAATATGCCGAGGGTGATGCGGTATTTTTGGATGCCCGCGACGTACCGGCTGAAAAATTTCCGAGTATTTTTGCGGTCTGTCGTGCAAATGGTATCGACCCCACGACCCAACCGATCCCCGTACGCCCTGCCGCGCATTACCATATGGGCGGCATCGCGGTGGATGCCCAGAGTGAAAGCAGCGTGCACGGGTTATTTGCCTGCGGAGAAGCCGCAGCGACCGGCTTGCATGGGGCCAACCGCTTGGCCAGCAATTCATTATTGGAAGCGATGGTCACAGGGCGCGATGCCGCCGCTGCGATCAATGCGCGTGAAGTTCAGCTACGGGCAGATATTCCGAAGCTGACCAGCCTGCCACAGATTGTTAAATTTCTACCAGAGATCCGTAAAATTTGCAGCCAAAATCTTGGTATTTTACGTTCTGCGGAAGCTCTCCGCCAAGCCATTCACGCATTACTGCCGCTGGCTGCGCAGTCTGATGCAGCCTTAATCGCCGCCTTGATGGCGCAAGCAGCATTGCAGCGCGAGGAAAGCCGTGGCGGCCAGTTTAGAACCGACTACCCGGCAACAAACCCGGCATTAGCGCAGTCCTTTATCACCCATATTGGCGTCTTGCCTGAAATGAAGCGCGCCGCATGAGCCTGCCCTATTTGCTCGTTGAACAGGCGGTTCGCGCTGGGCTGCTGGAAGATCTTGGCCGCGCCGGCGATATTACCAGCGATGCCGTGATCCCCGCTGGCAGCCGTGCCAATTGTGCGCTGGTGGCGCGTGATGCCGGCGTGGTGGCGGGGCTGGATTTTGCGCGCACGTCATTTGCCCTCATCGACCCTTCAATTGATTTCACGGTGTTCATGCCCGATGGAACACGGCTTTCACCCGGTGACGTGATTGCCACCATCTCAGGCCCGGCGCGGGGCATTCTCTCGGGCGAGCGTGTGGCACTAAATTTTCTCGGCCATCTCTCAGGCATTGCCACTGCCACGCGCGGTATCGCAGACGCCATCGCACATACTAAAGCGCGCATCACCTGCACCCGCAAAACCATGCCGGGGCTTCGCTTTGCGCAAAAATATGCCGTGCGTTGTGGCGGCGGGAGCAATCATCGTTATGGCTTGGATGATGCCATTCTCATCAAAGACAATCACGTCGCCATTGCAGGTGGCATTCGCCAAGTTTTGCAGGCCGCCAAAAAAGCCGCTGGCCATCTGGTGAAAATTGAACTGGAAGTAGATTCCATGGCCCAGCTCGCCGAGGCTTTGGATGAAGGCGTGGATGTGATTTTACTTGATAACTTCAACACGGACATGCTGCGCGAAGCCGTAGCGATGATTGGTGGCCGCGCAATCTGCGAAGCCTCAGGCCGAATTTCGCCCGCCACCGCACCCGCCATTGCCGAAACCGGGGTTGATTATCTCTCCGCCGGCTGGCTGACGCACACGGTACGCGTGCTAGATATCGGTTTGGATTTCAATTCGTAGCCTGCCAGCGCGACGCAGCTCGCAGGTCGGGTATTCGGTGTGGCTTTGCCCATGGCCCAACGACCGAGAGCCCAACCACTGGCGGTGTGCGCACCTTCGGCAACAGGCTGAAATTCAAAGCCAGATCCTGGTCCGGTAAATCGATTGTGCCGGACACCGAGCCTGACCCTGCGGGTCCTTGTAAATTGGCGCTGGTGATTTTCAAAATACCATGATCGATGGTCGCCGTCATGCCGAGCTGGTCGTATGAGGATGTGCCGGCGAGGCAGGCCGCCCGCAATGCTGTTTTCCCAGCTAAAGGTAATGCAGCGCTAAGGCCAGCGAGGTTGAAACCTGCAACGGTCCCGGATTTTGCCTGCATGGTGGCTGTGCCATTCAATGTTGCTAGCCAGGCCGTGGGTGCAAAGCCGGAGGCAGTAAGGTTGACTTGCGCATCTGCCACGCCGCTGGGCAAAGTTATTGGAAATACCAAGGGCAATTGAATCGATGACAGGTCGATCGCTTGCAATGTCAGCGCTGTGGCAAGGCTCGGTGGCGTTGCCGGGGCGGTCGTGGCTGATATTGTGCCAGTCACATTGCCGTTGCCAAGAACGGCGTGTTGAATTGTCAGCGTCGCATCATTTTGATGAAGGGCGATGCTGGCTGTACTTGCTCCAAGAATTTTCTGCCCATTGAACAGGACGCGATTGGCCGACATTTCAATTGCGCCGTTGGTGACGCCAATCACATTCCAAACCGGTGTTAAATTATTGGCCAACGGTGGCAACGCTAAAGTGTCGGCAGTAATCTGGCCGGTGACTTTATTGTCAGGGGTGATTAAAATCCGGCCTGCAGCGGTCAAGTCTCCCATCGAGAGCACAAAATCCGGCAGCCCGCTTTGGGTTGGGGACAGCAACATATTGGCGCGTAGCGAGATTGAGCCAGCACCCGGCCAAGCCAAACTTCCGGCCAGGCCAAAATTTTTGAACGCGGCAATCGCGCTCGGGTGGTGGAGGGTCAGCGCACCGTTGGCTTTAAGGTTCACAAGGTCAACAATGGGTGAAGCTGTCAGGTTAAAATCACCCAGCGAGAGCGTGAAGCTGGTCGCCAATGCGTTGGCCGGCCCAGAAGCGATGATCGTTGCGGCGAGCGGCGCGTTGGCAACGGCGACAGGCGGTTGAAGATTTGATGGCAGCAATGCGGCCAAAGGCTCTGCCGAAGGAACGGAGAGCAATGCCCGCGCTGATGAAATTTGGCCGCCGGGTGCCACGGTAAAGCTGGCCGCGATGATGCCATTATAGAGTGAGGCGGTGAGTTGCCGAACCGTCAATTGCTGATCCAGCCCAGCATCGATTAACAGATGAGACATCGCAATTTTTTCATAGCTTGCGTGATCGGCAGTAATTTCAAAATTCGCAGATAGATTTGCAGTTGGTGTGAAATGGTCCAGGGTCGCTGCCACGGGGGTTAAGTCGATTTGTGAAAAATGCAGTTGACCATTGACGCTGTTTCTGTCGAGCGTGCGGTGAATGGCTGCCGTTCCAGTAACATGGGCGTTACCAAGAACGCCATTGATATGCGCCACAGCCAGCTTGTTCGAGGTTCCATCAATCGTCCCTGTGAGTTGAGCGGGCCATGGCTCAGCCAGGTTGATCTTACGTCCCAATGCAGCGGTAATGCCAAGAATATCTGCGCTGCTTAACTGCCAGTTGGCTTGCAATTGACCGGATGGGTCAAGCGTTCCGACGAGGCTGATATTTGAATCTCCCGCCATTGTCGCTGACGCGTTGGCAATATTCACACCCGCGTTCGATAACGTTGCATCCACCAGTAAATGAGAAAAATCAATTTGATTCACGCTGGAATGATCAAGTGAGACCACGCCATGAACGCTGAGACCGCCCAAAGCAGGGAAATGTAACTTTGATGCATCTGGCTGTATTGCGAGATTGTCTCCGTTCATATGGAGGTCTAATGCAGGCTTGGTGAAATCGATGCTCATATCACCGTGCAATTGGGCATGACCTTGCAAGACCTTCACATCGCTCACGAGAATGTTGCCGGGATCAGCTTTGATGGCACCGGTTGCACTTAATGCTTGGGTGGCATCGTTGGTCAGCCAATGAATATCGCCTGAGGTTACTGCAAAGGTTCCGGTAAATGAGTTGGCAGTCGAAGCCGTTCCCGAAAGATGAAGTGCGCTCTTGCCCTGTTTGACATCAATCGTGAGCGGTGCGGTTGCGGTTGTATCAAGCGCGCCCAGGCTGAGCGTGACATCGACATGTTGGCCAAGCAAGGCGCCATTGCCTGCAACCGACAAAGCACCTTCAGCGCCGGTAAAAATATCTGCCGAGACATTGGTAAAGTTAAGCGCGCCAATGCTGATGCGACCGTTATTAATCTGCGCATGCAAGGTCGTCAGCCAGGGGGGTGGTGCGATCGATATTACACCGCGCGGCAAAGGCCAAGGAAAAACAATATTGGGCGTTTGCAGCATTAGGCTGCTGGCACTTAATTTGCCATGCAAAAGCGGGCTGAGGGCGATGTCAATTGTCAGCGATTTGGCGGTGATTGTTTCGGCATCCGGGCCGGTGATCGTAACGTCATTCGCAATTAGTTGCGGCGCCGGCCTCAGCGCGAGCGACAGATTACCAGCGATATGAACCTGGCTACCTGTGAGGGAAGATGCCAGTGATTCGATCGTCGAACGGTTTTGCGGAGATGAAACCAAATCAGGCAATGCGAGGATTAGGCTGCCTGCCAGGATGATAAGCCCCAGCGGCAATAACAGCCAGAAGATGGTTGACCGTTTCATATGGCCCCGAAACCGCCGCCACCGGGCGTTTCAATCACGAATATATCACCAGCGTTGAGTTCAGCCTTGGCGCAGCCACCGAGAATTTCCACCAGACCGTCGGACCGTTCCACCCATTGCCGGCCAACCGCGCCGGCATGTCCACCCTGCAAGCCAAACGGCCCTTGGCGGCGGCGTGAGGACACAATGGTGGCGGTCATTGGCTCAAGGAAACGCAATTTACGAATAACGCCATCGCCGCCTTGATATTTCCCACCACCTCCAGAGCCGGTACGGATCGAGAATGCCTCGATGCGCACAGGGTAACGCAGCTCCATAATTTCAGGGTCGGTCATGCGCGTATTGGTCATATGGGTATGCACGGCCGAGGTGCCAGCAAAGCCCGGTCCGGCACCGGCGCCGCCGCAGATGGTTTCATAATATTGCCGTGTGGCATCGCCAAATAGAAAATTATTCATTGTCGCCTGCGAGGCTGCACACGCACCCAGCGCACCCAGTAACGCTACCGTCACGGCTTGACTTACTTCCGTATTGCCGGCCACCACCGCCGCCCCCGGCGCAGGGGAGAGAAAACATCCACGTGGAATAATGATTTTTAATGGTTGGAGGCAGCCCTCATTCAAAGGAATATCAGCCCCCACCAGACAGCGGAACGCATAAAGCACAGCGGCGGTGGTCACGGCCGGTGGCGCGTTGAAATTATTTGGTGTGGCTGGCTTGCCCGTACCCGTAAAATCAATCACCGCTGATTGGTCTTGGTGGTTGATGGAAACCCTCACCTTCAAGGGCGTATCGTCATCCATCGTATAATCAAATGCGCCATACTGCAGTTTGCCAATGACACGGCGAATGGCGGCCTCGGCATTGTTTTTAACATGTCCCATGTAGGCGGAAACCACATTCCAGCCATAGCGGCTGATCACCGCATTGAGCGCTTGCACACCCGTTTCATTGGCGGCAATTTGTGCCTGCATGTCGGCTATATTTTGGTCTGGGTTGCGGGCCGGGTATTTGGCGCTGGCGAGAACATCTCGAAACACAGCTTCCTGAAAAACACCGCTGGATAGCAACAGAAAATCATCAATGACCACCCCCTCATCTTCGAGCGTTTTGGAAAAAGGCGGTGTAGAGCCGGGCGTCAATCCGCCCACATCAGCATGGTGCCCACGGCAGGCGACAAAAAACCGAATATTTGTGCCCGCCTCATCGAATACCGGTGTGATCAATGTAATGTCCGGCAAATGTGTACCACCTGCGAATGGATTATTCAGTGCCACTGCGTCGCCGGGCTTTAGCGTATTCCCCCGGCTGCGAATCACGGTGCGCACACTTTCACCCATCGCGCCCAAATGGACAGGCACATGCGGGGCGTTTGCAATCAGCCCACCTTCGGCATCGAAAATAGCGCATGAAAAATCGAGGCGTTCTTTAATATTCACACTCTGCGCGGTGTTACGCAGCACAGTGCCGCTTTGCTCTGCCACTGCCATGAACAGGTTGTTGAATAATTCCAGCAGCACCGGGTCGGCCCGCTGAATGTCAGAAACCGACGCGGTTTCACGTGCTGTCACGCGCCGTAAAATCACATGGTTGCGCGCAGTAATTTCAGCCTGCCAACCGGGTTCGATGATGGTGGTGGCATTCGCCTCGCGGATCATCGCAGGGCCGCAGATTTTATCCCCGGCCAGCAAAGCCGTGCGTTCAAATACCTGGCTTGCCGCGGCTTTGCCGCCCGTGAAAATAGTAACCTCATCTACCGGCAGTAATTTATCCGCGCTCCGGCTAGGTAATGTTGGTTCAACCACCGCTTCGCCCGGTGCCATCGCTTCAACAGAGACGGTCTCAGCAATCAGCGGCTTTTCTGGCGTCACAAATCCAAATAGCTGTTTATGCGCAGCTTCAAAAGCGGCAAGCATTTGAACATAATTTGTCAGTTCCACCTGCAACGGCGCGTCGGTGCCAGCGTAGCGCAGATGCACGAAATGGCGTGTTGATATCGCCGCCTCGGCAACATGCTGGGCCTGTAACGCGGCGGTTGCAGCGTTTTGCAAATCATCTGCTATGCTCTGCAATGTTACCATGGCGGCAGGCGTAAAGCTGAGCTCGGCGGCTTGTTCGCGCAGCACCGAAAAATCCGCAAGGCCCATCCCATAGGCTGAGAGCACCCCTGCCAACGGGTGAATGAAAATTTGGTCCATGCCTAGCTCATCGGCCACCAGGCACGCATGCTGCCCGCCGGCGCCACCAAAGCTGGTGAGGACAAAATCTGCCGGGTTGCGGCCTTTCTGGGTAGAAATTTGCCTCACGGCATGCGCCATATTAGCAACCGCAATGGCGATAAACCCTTCTGCCAATGCCTCCGCCGTGCGCGAAACGCCGGTCGCTTGCGCCACCTGCGCGGCCAATGCGGCAAACTTGGCGCGTACAATCTCAGCGTCCAAAGCCGCATTGCCTTCCGGCCCGAAAATGGCTGGAAAATGTGAGGGCTGAATTTTACCCACCATCACATTGGCATCGGTAACGGTCAGCGGCCCGCCATTGCGGTAGCAGGCTGGGCCTGGATTGGCCCCGGCACTCTCGGGACCCACACGCAGCCGCGCCCCATCGAAACTCAAAATTGAGCCACCGCCCGCCGCCACCGTGTTAATCGCCAGCATCGGCGCCCGCAGGCGCACACCGGCAATTTCGGTCTCGAAGCTGCGTTCAAATGCGCCGTCATACAAAGCCACATCGGTCGAGGTGCCGCCCATGTCGAACCCGATAACGCGGGAAAACCCTGCCATCGCGGCAGTTCGCGCGGCCCCCACAATGCCCCCGGCGGGGCCGGAGAGAATCGCATCCTTACCGGAGAAATTATCCCGCTCTGCCAAGCCGCCATGGGATTGCATGAAATATAATTTTGCATCGCCGAGCCCTGCCGCCACCTGGTCAATATAATGGCGCAAAACGGGGGAAAGATACGCATCCGCCACCGTGGTATCCCCACGCGGCACCAGCCGGAGCAAAGGGCTGGCCACATGGCTTAATGAAATTTGGGTAAACCCTGCCTTTGCGGCCAGTTCTCCCAGGCGGGTTTCATGCGCCGGGTATTTCCAGGCATGGATCAGCGCCACCGCCACTGCCGAAATGCCTGCCGCCTTGGCTTCAAGCAGAATCGCCAGCGCCTCGGCTTCATCCAGTGCCTCAATCTCGCGACCATCCACCGCCACCCGGCCGGAAACCTCCGCCACGCGGGCGTACAGCATCGAGGGCAGTTTGATGTCGAGGTCGAACAGCCGGGGCCGCGCCTGGTTGCCAATCCGCAGCAGGTCGGCAAAGCCGCGATTGGTCAGCAGCAATACCGGCACGCCTTTGCGCTCCAACAGCGCGTTGGTGGCCACTGTGGTGCCCATTTTCACGGACTCAACCGGAGCACCTGCTGCCAGCGAGGCGATGCCTGCCAAAGCGGCGTCCTTATAGCGCCCGGGATTTTCCGAAAGCAGCTTTTTGGTCATCAGCCGGCCTTGCGGATCGCGCGCCACGATGTCCGTAAAGGTACCGCCCCGATCAATCCAAAATTGCCAGCCTGCCATCCAACCTACTCAAAATTATGCTTAGGTGATGCTGTATTGTGCGGTTGGGTTCAAGGGCCGGAGCATGTTATGAAGCGCCATGAGCTATTGGGGTAAGTTTTTTGGCGGCATGGCAGGCTTTGCCATGGGCGGGCCGATGGGCGCTTTGTTTGGCGCTTCCATCGGTCATGCGTTGGATAATGGTGCCTTCATGCAGCTTCACCAGCGCGGCTTTCCGTTCGACCCCGCCCGAATCGCCACCTTATTGGGGCAGCGCGAACAGATATTCACCATTGTTGTCACCACCCTGGCCGCCAAGCTCGCCAAATGTGACGGGCCAGTAAACCGCGCCGAAATTGATGCGTTCCGCACCACGTTCAACATCGCCGACGCGCATGTGCAGGATATTGGCCGGGTGTTCGACCAAGCGCGGGATTCGGCTGATGGGTTTGAGATTTACGCCCGCCAACTCGGGCTGGTGTTTTCTGACAATCGAGGCTTGCTGGAGCAGGTGCTGGCCGGCTTGTACCAGATCGCCAAGGCTGATGGGGCGCTGACCAATGCCGAGATGCTGTTTCTGGCGCAGGTTTCCCTATTGTTCGGGCTGGATTCCGGCGCTACGGGCCGGGCCGGGCGCGGCATGGGGATCGATATCGACCCCTATGAAGTGCTGGGCATCAACCGCACCGCGACGGATGCTGAACTTCGCGCCCGCTGGAAATTGCTGGTCCGGGAAAATCACCCGGATAGCTTGGCTTCCAAAGGCGCAGCACCCGACATGGTGAAGGCCGCCACCGACCGGGTTGCCAAAATCAACGCTGCCTATGATGTGATCAAGCGCGAGCGCAAGCTTTGATCTCTGCGCCTTCGCCGAACTTTGACGACCGGCCGGCGGGTGCTCCCATCGACCATCTGGTGCTGCATTATACCGGTATGCAAACTGCCCAGGCCGCGATCGACCGGCTGCGCGACCCGGCAGCGAAAGTTTCCGCGCATTATGTGGTGGATGAGGATGGCACGGTTTACGCGCTGGTGGATGAGCAAAAACGCGCCTGGCATGCCGGGGTGAGTTATTGGCGCGGCGTGCGGCAGTTAAATGATCGTTCCATCGGCATTGAGATTGTGAACCCAGGCCATGAATGGGGGTATCGCGCCTTCCCAAAGGTGCAGATGTTGGCCGTGCGCGATTTATGTTTAGGGATTCTGCACCGTCACCCAATCCCGCCACGCAACGTGGTGGGCCATTCGGACATCGCCCCCGACCGCAAACAAGACCCTGGCGAGTTGTTCGACTGGCAATGGCTGGCCGGGCAGGGGGTAGGGTTCTGGACCGATGCGGTGGGTGAGCCGGGGGATTTAATGCAGGATCTGGCAGCAATCGGGTATGATACCAGCTTACCAGAAGCCGCAGTGATTACGGCGTTTCAGCGGCGGTTTTTGCCAGAGCGGTTAACAAGTGTTGCAGATGAGGCAACGCTGAAGCGGGCGGCGGGAGTGTTATGAAAGTTAGAATTTATTTCAAAAATGAATGAGACATTTCAATCTATTCATGAGATGCGCCGAAAAGCCCCATTGCACTTTGAAGCTAAGGCAGAAAATGCACATTTCACAGCCTTTGTCTTGTGGTCCTTAATTCAAACTGATCTCAATAACTTCAAATCAGAATTAGGTTATTCGGGAACTCCTGGCGTAGCCCTTGGCGAAAGCTTTGGTCGCGAAGCCTCTCTAGCTTTGGAGCTGATCATCAAGGCTGTAATCGCAGCACGAATTGAAAAGAATTGCGGAAAACTAGGGCAGAAGAGTGTTCGTGCTACGCATGATCTTTTGCATCTTTGGAATGATGCTGAGCTTCCGAAGTTAAGTAAAAACGATCAATTTATTCTGTTGAGGGCAAAACAAATATTGTTCTGGGCGGGAAGATATGCAGCGCCACTCCACGATAAAAATTTTGAGATGGAGCAAGAGCAATTTAATAATTTGCGCAAGCCACAACTGACTGAAGGGCAATTAAAAGTGCGGGTAATGCAAGATTCAAAATTTGATTGGGAAAATTTTCACCGAATTTATTGCATAGCAAACGATTCATTGTGGACAATTCTTAGTGCTAATCACGCGTGAGAAGTGTTGGATTGCAGCGCCCACCGCCATGTTAATCGCGTCATTAAAGCTGAATAGCTGCGCCTCGCTCCCCCACCCCATAACGGCAGACCCGTCATTGCGAGCGGAGCGAAGCAATCCATCTCCTGCGATGCGGCCACTGAATATGGACTGCCCCGGCCGCTTTGCGGCCTTACAATGGCGGCACTACTCCCCGCGCTTGCGTAACAACCGTAGCAGCGCCGCACCACCGCCAACGGCGAGGAGCGCTGGAATGCCAGCCCCTAACGCCGGGGCCGGGGCAGCCGCAGGAGCTGGGTTCCCGCCATTACCATTCTGCTCTGCGAAGGCCGGCGCCACCGAGAACAAGGTCACAACCAAGCATGCTGCGACGATCGATACGGTTTTCATAAAATTCTCTCGAAGTGATGGCTCGCACGTTACTGCGAACACGAATATCGCTACAACCTTAATATCCCAAATCGTGCTTTTGCCCTACAACTTATTTATGAAGCATTGTTGGTCCAATAATTACCGCTGGGGCGATGCCGGGCTTTACGCCCCTATGCTGGTAGGTCTTGCGTTGGCCGGCCTTGGTTGCGGGGCTTTGGCCGTATTTTTTGTCTGGCATGCAAACCTTGCCGCCGATACCTGGCTTGATCGTTTTTTCCATCTTGGCGCCTTCAATATTGCGGCCTGGCTGATGGTACTTGCCCGCGCCCGGCAGTTGCTCGCACCGCCGCCAATGGCGCGTTACATTATCCTGGCGGCCCTGGCGCTGGCTCTGGCGGCGGTCCGCCTGGTGCCTGCCGGTTTTGGGGCGGTGCTCGCCATTGCGGTCTTGGGCGCCGGGGTCTTGCTGCAACCATGTGTGGCACGGGCTGGCCGGGAAGCTGGCTGGCTCTTGCTGGCCTTGGCGCTGAGTGCCGTGATGGTGTTTTTAGACAGGTTCACCCTGCCGATTGCCCCGCTTGATGCCCAAGCGGTGGCCGCTTTGCTGCGTGCGTTGGGTTTTGCCGTTACCGCCAGCGGGGCCATTGTGGGCGATGGCAGTTTCCGCATCCTCATCCTCACGGGTTGCTCCTCATTGGCGCCGCTCGGCAGCGTTATTCTGGCTTATGTCGTGGTAAAGTTCTATTTGGGCCGTGCTCTGAACTGGACGGACCTGCCTTGGCTGCTGGCGGCTTTACTCACCAGCATCGCGCTGACAGAAATTCGCCTCTGTCTGATGGTGCCCAGCTTTGAGGCCTGGGATTGGTGGCATAATGGCCCTGGGTTGACGGTGTATGAGCTAGTTTGGTGGAGGAAAGTCCGGGCTCCACGGAAATACGGTGCCGGCTAACAGCCGGCGGGGGCGACCCCAGGGACAGTGCCACAGAAAACAAACCTCCTTCCAGGCTTGCCTGAAGGGAAGGGTGAAACGGGGCGGTAAGAGCGCACCGCGGCCTTGGTAACAAGGCTGGCAGGGTAAACCCCACCGGGAGCAAGACCGAATAGGGGCGGCCGGCTTTGTGCGAAAGCATGAAAGCGGGAGTATTTTCGATCCGTCGCCCGGGTTGGTCGCGCGAGGCGTGTTGCAAAACACGTCCCAGAGGAATGGCCGTCCAGCGCTTGCAAAAGCGTGGACAGAACCCGGCTTATAGGCCGTCTGGATTTTTCTTTTGGTATGTGTTGCGGCTTTGTTCTGCGCTGAAAATTAGAACAAAACATAAACAACTTCTTTCCAATTCTCTCAGAGATTCGCATGAAATTTTTAAACGACTCGGAAGCGATTTGAGTCGATTTTGCCCCGATTCTCTTTGACGGCCCACGTCGTCCCATGTTATCCCATATCGACCCATAATTTTCCAAAAGGATAACCCCTTCCGCCCATGCGCCAGTTTGTCGGCACCCACCAGAATCGGCTCGACGCCAAAGGGCGCGTGTCCGTGCCTGCGCCGTTCCGGGCGTTGCTGAAGGCCGAAGATGGGGCAGCGCATTTTGTGTTGCGGCCGTCGCATAAACACCCTTGCATCGAAGCCTGGCCGGAAGCCGCTTTCAATGGGTTGGAGCAGCAGCTTGAAGGTTTGGATTTGTTCAGCGAAGACCATGACGACATGGCGGTGGCGATTTATGCCGACGCTTACCCGGTGGAAGCCGACAAAGAAGGCCGTGTATTGCTGCCTGAATCACTGGTGGTCCATGCCGGGCTAAGCGGTAGCGTAACTTTTTTAGGGGCAGGTAAAATTTTTCAAATCTGGGAACCGGCGGCGGCCGAAGCCCATAAAGTGGCGGTGCGCCAACGCAACCAGGAACGCGGCGTGCTGCGCAAGGCGGTCGGCGCATGAGCGCATTCTCCCACATCCCGGTGCTGCGCGATGAAGCCGTCGCCATGCTGCGGCCAGAATCCGGCAAAACCTATCTCGATGGCACATTCGGTGGTGGCGGCTACGCGCGCACCATTCTGGATGCCGCAGCATGCACTCTTTGGGCGATTGACCGTGACCCCGCCGCCATTGCCCGCGGTGCATTACTGGCCGCCAACTACCCCAACCGCCTGCATCTGCTGCAAGGCCGGATTGGCGAGCTTTTGGAACTGCTGGGCAACGCCGGTGTCGCCAGCCTGGATGGCGCGGTGTTCGACCTCGGCGTGTCTTCCTACCAAATCGACGACCCGGCGCGCGGCTTCAGCTTTCGCCAGGACGGTCCGCTTGATATGCGTATGGGCACCAGCGGTGTAAGTGCGGCGCATTTGGTGAATACGCTGCCGGAATCCGAACTAGCCGATATTTTATATGAATTTGGCGAGGAAAAAGCCTCCCGCCGGATTGCCAAGGCCATCATCGACCGCCGCCAGGTGGAAAAATTTCAAACCACGTTGGATCTGGCAAAAATTATCCGCAGCGTCGTGCGGCCCGACAAATCCGGCATTGACCCCGCCACCCGCAGTTTTCAAGCGTTGCGGATCGCGGTGAATGAGGAGTTGTCGGATGTTGAGGCAGCGCTCACGCAAGCGGCGTCTCTGCTTACGCCCGGTGGGCGGCTGGTGGTGGTCAGCTTCCATTCGCTGGAAGACCGTATTGTAAAGCGCTTCATGGCGGGCGCCTGCGGCCGCACGGCGGGGGTCTCACGCCATGCCCCCACCAGTATGCTGCCGACCGCAAAACCTTTTTTCAAACTCCTCACGGGCAGCCCGGTCACCGCATCGGACGCTGAGGCCAAAGCCAACCCGCGCGCCCGCAGCGCCAAATTACGCGCCATGGAAAGGCTTGCCGCATGATCCGGCCGCTTACATTGCTGACAATGATGCTGGCGGCTGGCTCCGGTGCGTATCTGTTTGCGGTCAAACATAAGGCGCAGGTGCTCGATGACCAGTTGGCCAGCGTTGCCCAGCAAACACGGCTGGATGAGCAACGTATCCGGGTGCTGCAGGCGCAATGGGCGCTGGAAACCGCCCCGCCGCGTCTTAAGCAACTCGCCGCGCAATTTACGGATTTGCAGCCAATGAAGCCGGCCCAGCTAGTTACTTTGGCCAGCCTGGAGACTTCCCTGCCGCCGCCAGGCAAGGTCGCGCCGATCGACAATCCCGTCGCACCGATGCCGCCGCAAATTACCGCTGCTGCGCCGCCAGTCGCTGCACCGCCAGTCTCTTCACCGCCAGTCGCGTCACTGCCGGTCACGGCACCCGTGGCGCAGGCGCCGGTCCCACAGAAATTCCTGGCTGCCGCTGCGCCCGCGCCCGCGCCGGTAACCGCGCCGGTTGTGCCGCCTGTTGCTATGGCGTCGGCCACGCCAACGGCTATGCCGAAAATACCACAGCCAGCCGCCGTAAAACCGGCTCCGGCCGTGAAGCTCGCCAGTGTGGCCCCCCATCACCCGGTCAAGCCTTCCCAACCAGCGTCTCGTCTGGCTGCCAAATCCGCTCCGCACGATGTTTCACATTTGGCGCCGACGGTGGTGGCAGAGACTTTGCCGCCACCGCATGCAGCCGCGCCGGTTTACCATTCATCGGCCTATCATGTGCCAGCAGCGCCACGTCCTGAAATAGCGTCCGCTGTCTCTGGCGGTGGATCGGCTTTGGCGATGGCTGCCGATTTGCCGCCGCCTCGGCCTTATTCTGAGTCCAGCAATTGACCCTGACCTTCCGCCCGGAACCGCCCCCACCGTCGCGCCGCAGAGGTGCGCCGGGTCAGGGGGCCACGCTGCGCATGGAACATGTCCGCGTCACCACGCCGGATTTGCAGCATCGCGCCCGCTTGGACAAAGCCCGTAAGCGGATGCTGGTCAGTGCGGGATTGTTTAGCCTGCTTTATGTGGTGCTGGCGCTGCGTCTGACATACGCCACTATCATCCACCCTATTTTGCCCACCCAGGCCGTGCTGGCCGCCATGCAGCCGCAACTGGACATGACCCCCCCACCGCCCGGTCGCGCCAGCATCACCGACCGTAACGGCACCATTCTGGCGGTCTCGCTGCCGGGGGCCGAGCTTTATGCTGACCCGAAGCAAGTGCCCAATGCTGCCGATGCCGCCGCCAAGCTGGCCAGCGTGTTGCCCGGGCTTGACGTCGCGGAAACGGCAAAACGCCTCTCTTCGGGCAAGGATTTCGTCTATCTCGACCGTAAACTCACCCCAAGTGAAGAATTGGCGGTGAACGCGCTCGGCATTCCAGGGGTGAATTTTGAAAGCGGCGAAAAGCGCCATTACCCGGAAGGTGATCTTGCCGCCCATATTCTGGGCGGCATCGATGTTGGCGGCAAAGGCATTGCCGGGGTGGAAGAATATTTCCAAACCCGCTTGACCACCAACCCCGCATCCTTAGCGCTTTCAATCGATATCGGCATTGAAGGCATTGTTCATGATGAACTCGCCTCTGCCATCAAGGAATTCCAATCCCCCGGCGGCTGCGCGATCGTGATGAATGCCCATACCGGGGAGGTGCTGGCGATGGTCAGCCTGCCAGATTACGACGCCGGGACGCTTGGCGATGCCAGCGCTGACAGCCGCTTCAACCGCTGCGTGACCGGCAATTACGAGCCGGGCAGCGTGTTCAAATTGCAAACCGTCTCAATGGCGCTCGATTCCGGCATGATCCACTATTGGGATTATTTCGACACCTCGCATCCGCTGCATGTCGGCAAATTCACCATCACCGACTTTGAGCCCACCAACGTCTGGATGGCGGTACCACAGATTATCAATGTGTCCTCGAATATTGGCGCTTCGCGGATCGCCACCATTCTGGGCCCGCATATCGAGCAGGATTGGTACCGCAAACAAGGTTTTTTCAATAAGCTGCCGGTCGAACTTCCTGAAGCCTCGCCACCGCTTTACCCGTCGCTGAAAAATTGGGGATTATCGACCACGATGACCGTATCGTTCGGCAACGGCATCGCGGTTTCGCCTTTGCACCTGGTCACTGGCGTATTGCCGATCGTGAATGGCGGCATTCGCTACAACCCCACCTTGGTGGCAGTGCCCCCCACCGGCCCGCAGCCGCAAGGGGTACGGGTGATGAGCCAGGAAACATCCGATATCATGCGCAAGCTGATGACCGGTGTGGTGATGTCCGGCACCGGCAAAAACGCCGCAGTCCCAGGCTATGTGATTGGTGGCAAAACCGGCACCGCGCAGGTGGTGGGGCCGGATGGCAAGTATTTGCAACACACCAATAACGCCTCCTTCATGGCGGCGTTCCCGATGAACGACCCGCAATATGTAATTTACGTGCTGGTGCTGCAGCCCAAGCCGGATGCCACAACCGCGGGCTTCACCACCGGCGGCGTGATTGCGGCACCCACAGTAGGCCGGATTATCGCGCGTATTGGCCCGATGCTGGGGGTTTTGCCCGCAACTGGCGATACGCTGGCTGCTTTGCAGGCATCGCTGACGATTCCGATGAACCCCACCCCGCCGCCGGGCCAAACCGCACTCGGCCCAAATCACCCGCTACCCGCTGGTGCCAACGGCTTTGCCTATGAATTACTTGGCGAAAAACCTCCGGGGGACAGCCCAGCAAAAACCGGGCACCCGGACCGCTTGCTTTCTCAGTCGCATGATGGTTCGCAACGCCCGGCGCCTGCCGCGCCGTTGGATCCCAAAGGGCATTTAGCCGCCCGCGCGCCGAGAGTAAAAAATGTCGAAATTGCGAATAACTGAGCTGATGGGCATGAGCATCCAAGGCATCACCGCTGACAGCCGCGCCGTAAAGCCCGGCTTTGTGTTTGCCGCCCTACCGGGTGCGAAGCAGGACGGCCGGGCTTTTATTGCCGATGCCGTGGCGCGCGGTGCCGCCGCCATTTTAGCACCTTTGGGCACCGAATGGCCGCCAGGCGTGCCAGAGCGCCCGCTGCTGACCGATGCCGCCCCGCGCACCAAGCTGGCCCAAATTGCCGCCGAACTTGCCGGCCCGATGCCAGAAACCCTGGTGGCGGTGACCGGCACCAACGGCAAAACCAGCACGGTGGATTTCCTGCGCCAAATCCTGGTTCTATCGGGCCATCGCGCCGCCTCGCTCGGCACGCTAGGGGTGATCGCCGATGGCTTACCCCACGCGGATACCCTCACCACGCCAGATGCCGTGACTTTAGCCAATACGCTCGCAGACCTCGCCAGCCGCGGCATTACCCATGCCGCCTTGGAAGCGTCCTCACACGGGCTGGAACAAAGCCGGATGGCCGGGCTGAAGCTGAGTGCTGGCGGGTTCACCAACCTTACTCGCGACCATCTGGATTACCATGGCAGCATGGCCGCCTACCGCGCCGCCAAATTGCGCCTGTTTGAAACTCTGTTGCCACGCGGGGCCCCGGCGGTGGCGATGGCAGATATGGACAAGGAAACATTGGCGGCCTTGCGCGATATATCCGTCCGGCGCGGGCTGGCGTTGCGGCTGGTAAGTGTGGCCGATGCCAAAGCGTTTCCGGGTGGCCAGTTGGTCACTGCCAATCTGCCCGGCAGCCGCCCGACCGAGATACTTAACCTGCCGGGCCGCTTTCAGGCTGATAATGCCGTTTTGGCGGCATCTTTGGCACAAGCGATCGGGGTGCCGAATGCCTGGTCTTATGCACCGAAACTACGCGGCGTGCGTGGCCGTTTGGAATGTGCGGCAACTTTGCCCAACGGTGCGGCCGCCTATGTGGATTACGCCCATACGCCTGATGCGATTGAACGCGTGTTGCAAGCTCTCCGTCCGCACGCCACCGGCAAATTGATCATCGTTTTTGGGGCGGGCGGTGACCGTGACTCCGGTAAACGGCCTTTGATGGGCGCTGCTGCTGCAAACTTTGCCGATGTGGCGATTGTGACGGATGATAATCCACGTACCGAAAACGCCGCCACCATTCGCGCGGCCATTATGGCAGCCTGCCCAGGTGGCATTGAAATTGCTGAGCGTGGCGCCGCCATCGCCGCCGGTCTGAACATGTTGGGCCTAGGCGATGTGCTGGTGGTGGCCGGTAAAGGCCATGAGCAAGGGCAGATGATCGGTACTGAAATTTTCCCCTTCGATGATGCCGATGTGATTCGCGCACTGGCAGGCACGTTATGAGCCTTTGGCAAGGCGATGAATTAGCCAAAGCCGTTGGCAGTAACGATGCCGGCTTTGTTGTTACGGGCGTTTCTATCGACTCCCGCACCCTGCAGCCGGGCGATTTATTCGTGGCGTTGGTCGCCGAACGTGATGGGCATGATTTTGTGGCGGATGCGTTTGCCAAAGGTGCCGCAGGAGCCTTGGTCTCCCGCGACGTACCAGGCGTTGGCCCGCGATTGCGGGTGGATGATACGTTGGCGGCGTTGCAGCGTTTGGGCGCTGCGGCACGGGCGCGTTGCAAGGGCAAACTAATTGCGGTGACCGGCAGTGTTGGCAAAACCACCACCAAGGAGATGTTGCGGCGGATATTGAGTGGTTTTGGTACCACCCATGCTGCCGAAGCGTCCTTCAACAACCATATCGGTGTGCCGCTCACCTTGGCCCGCATGCCGCGTGAGACCGAATTCGCGGTGCTCGAACTTGGCATGAATCATCCCGGCGAAATTCTGCCGCTCACCACGATGGCAAACCCGGATGCCGCCATCATCACCACCATCGAGCGCGCCCATATCGGCCTCATGGGATCGATTGAAGCGATCATGCGCGAGAAAGCCTCGATCTTTCAAGGCGTGCGGGCGGGCGGCACGGCAATCATTCCATATGATTCCCGCTTTTATGAAGATTTATCCGCGTTAGCCCCATCCGGCATTGAGCAGCTTAGCTTTGGCGAAGGTGAGTTTGCCGAAGCACGTCTTTTCTCGGCAGAAAGTGACCAGGTTTCCTGCTACGTCAAAGGCATCGTGGCGGGCACAAAAATTGATTTCATCCTAGGTGCTCCTGGTCGGCATATGGCGATGAATGCCATGGCCGCTTTGGCCGCTTGCCACGCCATTGGCCTGGATGTTGTCAAAGCTGCTGATAAAATCGAGGCTTTTGTGCCCGTGTCCGGCCGTGGCCTGCGTCATATTATCAATGTCGGTGGCAACCGGGTTTATCTGCTTGATGAGAGCTATAACGCATCCGCCGCCTCTATTCGTGCCGCACTGCAAGTGCTGGCATTGCAACCTGGCCGCCATATTGCGGTGCTGGGTGACATTCTGGAATTAGGCGATGAGGCTGAAGCCGAGCATCTTTCACTGCGCGATGATGTTATAAAATTTGCCGATTATGTGTTCACCTGCGGTGAGATGATGGGGCGGTTATTTGCAACCCTACCGTCGGATCGTCAGGGCGCTCATGCTAAAACGGCCGCTTTGCTAGGGCCGCTGGTAAAATCTGCGTTGCACCAAAACGACACTGTCTTGGTTAAAGGCAGCTATGGCAGCCGGATGCGTGACGTGGTTTCGATCCTCGAAGGGCCCTGCTAATGCTATACGGAATATTCCTGCCCTTGGCCGGCGAGGTACATGTTTTCAACCTGTTCCGCTACATCACCTTCCGCGCCGGTGGTGCGTGCATGACCGCTCTAGTGATCAGCTTTTGGTTTGGGCCAAAGCTGATTCGTATGTTGAAATCCATGCAGCGCCATGGCCAGCCAATTCGTACCGATGGGCCAGAGCGCCATCTGATCGAGAAAAAAGGCACCCCAACGATGGGCGGTGTGCTGATCCTCATGGCTTTGACGCTGTCAACCCTTATCTGGGCCGACCTTGATAATGGCTATGTCTGGGCAACCTTATTCGTGACGCTCGGCTACGGCGGACTTGGCTTTGCCGATGATTACTTGAAGCTGACAAAGCGCAATACCAAGGGCGTTCCTGGCCGCGTTAAGCTGGTGGTGCAAGCCAGCGTTGGTCTGATTGCAGCCATCTGGATCACCGCGCTGATGCCGGCGCCATTGGGGAGCGAACTGGCCGTCCCACTTTTCAAAAACCTGATGATCCCGTTCGGCTTTTTATTCCCTTTGGTGGCCATGGTCGTGCTGATGGGCGCATCAAATTCAGTGAATCTGACGGATGGATTGGATGGGCTTGCGATTGTCCCTACCATTATCGCGGCGGGTGTTTTTGGGCTGATCGCCTATCTTGTCGGCAACCGTATTTTCGCCGGCTATTTGCAGATCAATTTTATCTCAGGTGCTGGGGAACTGACGGTATTTCTCTCGGCCCTCATCGGCGCGGGCCTTGGCTTCCTGTGGTTCAACGCGCCACCGGCAGCGGTGTTCATGGGTGATACGGGCAGCCTTTCCCTGGGTGGCGCGCTAGGTGCGGTGGCGGTTGCAACGAAGAACGAAATCGTCCTGGCGATTGTGGGCGGCCTGTTCGTGGTGGAAACCGTCTCGGTAATTGTGCAAGTGTTCTGGTACAAGCGTACCGGCCGCCGGGTTTTTCTAATGGCGCCGTTGCATCATCATTTTGAAAAGAAGGGGTGGGCGGAACCCACCATCGTTATCCGCTTCTGGATTATCGCCATGATTCTGGCACTGGCAGGGCTAGCCACCCTGAAAATCCGATGAATTATGCGCCGGTTTTCCAAGGCAAGCGGTTTGCGGTTCTGGGCCTTGGCAAGGCTGGCTTACCGGCGGCCCATGCACTGCGCGCCATGGCTGCCGAAATATATGTATGGGACGATTTTGCACCATCCCGCGATGCTGCAGCCGGTTTTGAAACCGTCCGGCCCCACGATGTGCCAGGTAAACTTGACGCGCTGATCCTCTCGCCTGGCATTCCCCACCACCTGCCAACGCCGCATCCTGAAGCCGCATGGGCGATCGGCCAAAACATCCCGATCTGGACCGATGCGGAATTACTGTACCAAGCCGTGCGCGGCTCTGGCAGTAAGGCGAAGTTTGCAGGCATTACCGGCACCAACGGAAAATCAACCACCACTGCGTTGCTGGCACATATTCTGGATGTTGCCGGCATTCCCCACGCAGCGGGTGCCAATCTCGGTCCGGCCGCGCTGTCTTTGCCATTATTGCCTGATAACGGCGTCTATGTGCTTGAAATGTCCAGCTACATGTTGGAGCGACTCGCAAGCCTGCGCTTTGATGTGGCGATCATGTTAAATCTCTCGCCGGACCATCTGGACCGTCATGGTGATATGGCGGGTTATGCAGTCGCCAAGCGCCATATTTTTGCACGCCAGGATGCTGATTGTACGGCAATCATTGGTATGGATGATCCAGAGTCCCGCAGCATGGCGCAATGGTTGCGAACGCAGCCTGCGAAACTGGTCGAAATTTCTGGCGCAAATTTCACTGTTGGTGACGCCGTTGCTTTGCCGGGTCAGCATAATGCGCAGAATGCTGCCGCCGCAACCGCCGCCGCGCGTGCTTTGGGCGTTCCCGAGTCCGCAATATTTAAGGGTATTCAGAGCTATCCGGGCCTGCCTCACCGGCAGGCTCTGATCGCAGAAGGTGGCGGCGTACGCTTTATTAACGACAGCAAGGCGACCAACGCCGATGCCGCATCCCGCGCCATGGGCTGCTATGATCGTTTCATCTGGATCGCCGGTGGCGTTGCCAAAGCTGGCGGTATCGAATCGCTGCATCCGCTGTTCCCGCGTATCACCAAAGCATTGTTGATCGGTCAGGATGGCCAGAATTTTGCAGCCACGCTGAGCCAGTATGGCGTTTTCAACGATGTTGTCGGCACTTTGGAAGACGCCGTGCCGATGGCCTACCAGGCCGCCCGCGCCACCGGCACGGATGTGGTGCTGCTCTCACCAGCAGCCGCCAGCTTTGATCAGTTCAAAAGTTTTGAACATCGTGGCGAGCGATTTACCGAATTAGTAAAGGCAACCATCTGATGCCGGGCATATCACGCGCTGATACATCCGTGCTGGGCCGCTGGTGGTGGAGCGTTGACCGCGTCACGTTGCTGGCCCTGAGCGTGCTGATCGGTATTGGCTATGTGCTGGCGCTTGCCGCCACACCTGGTCTGTCGATGCATTTGTCGGACCCGCATACTATGGCGATGGTCAAGCAGATTATTTTCCTCGCCTTGGGTGGTGCCACGATGCTTGGCATGTCGATGCTGACATTGCGGCAGGTCAAACTTTTGGCGCTTGGCATGTGCATATTATTTTTCCTGCTCACCGGCTTCTCGCTCATGCATGGTGTCGAGGTTGATGGTGCGCATCGCTGGATCGCGCTGCCGGGCTTTACCATTCAGCCGAGCGAATTTCTTCGCCCCGCTTTTATTATCGTCTCCGGCTGGCTGATTGCCGAATCGCGCCGCACGCCAGGGTTTCCAGGTAAGCGCGCCGCCTTTGCATTATTTGTGATGACAGCCCTGCTGCTGAAAATGCAGCCAGATATCGGCATGACATTTTTGTTTACGATGGTCATTTTCGCGCAGTTCTATTTGGACGGCATGGATATGAAATGGGTGTTTCTGGCAGCCGCCTTGGTCGTGTTGCTGTTTATCGCCGCATTTTTCTATATCGACCATGTGCATACCCGGGTGATGTTATTCCTTCATCCTACCAGCATCGGCGGCTACCAAGCCCATACCGCACTTTCGGCCTTTGGTAATGGCGGCCTGTTCGGCCTTGGGCCAGGGGAAGGGCAAGTCAAACATTTCCTCCCTGATGCGCGGGCGGATTTTGTGTTTGCCGTTGCGGGCGAGGAATTTGGTCTATTATTTTGCGCTTTCATTATTTTGGTGTTTGGCGCTGTCGTCGTGCGGGCGATGACCCGCTTGTTGGCTGAACCCAACCTGTTTGTGGTGCTTGCTGCCGGTGGGCTGATTGTGGGCTTTGGCTTGCAAGCTTTTGTAAATATGGCCTCGTCGCTTTCCCTGATTCCAACCAAGGGCATGACGTTACCATTTATTTCTTACGGCGGTAGCTCGGTGCTCGCTATTTCCATTCAGATGGGCTTTTTGCTGGCGCTTACACGCAAGCGTTATCAGGGTGACTACTCATGAGAGGCCCGCAGGTGAAACCGATCATCATTGCGGCTGGCGGCACCGGTGGACATTTCTTTCCAGCCGAAGCGCTTGCATCAGCTTTGATGCGGCGTGGTGAACGGGTGGTGCTGATGACGGATGCGCGGTCCGGCGGGCTAAATTCGTCGGCATTCGCCAATGCCGAACGGCATGTGATTGCAGGTGCGGGATTATCCGGGCGTGGTATAGGCCGCATGCTGCAAGGTATTGTGGCGCTGTTGCGTGGCACGATCCAAGCCCACCGCCTGCTAAAAGATTTGCACCCAGCGGCGATTGTTGCGTTTGGCGGTTATCCTGCCATCCCACCCGTATTAGCGGCCCGTTTCATCACCCCGCGGCCAGCGATATTTTTGCACGAACAAAATGCAGTGTTGGGCCGTGCCAATCGCTTACTCGCTTATTTCAGCGACCGTCTGATCCTCACATTCGCCCGTACTGAAAAGCTGCCGGCTGGTAAAACATCCACAGTCCTGGGTAATCCTGTTCGTCCGGCAATTGCAGCGCTCAGTGGCCAAGCATATCAGGCACCGGATGATAAAATCGAAATCCTCATCCTTGGTGGGTCTTTGGGGGCGAAAATTTTCGCGACGCTGATTCCATCCGCGTTGGCATTATTGCCAGAATATCTCCGCGAACGGTTGGTGGTCATGCAACAATGCCGTCAGGATGATCTAGCCCAGGCGGATGCCATTTTTACATCAGCTAAAATCAAAGCGACCCTTTCGCCGTTTTTTAACGATGTGGCGGAGCATCTATCGCGCGCGCATCTGGTCATTGCCCGGGCGGGTGCCTCAACAGTTGCTGAGATCGCGGTTGCAGGGCGACCGGCGATTTTTATCCCGCTGCCGAACGCGATCGATGACCATCAACGGGCCAATGCTGACGCGTTGACCTCGTGCGGTGCTGCTTGGCGGATGGATCAAGCCTTGCTGACCCCCCAAGTGCTCGCCAATAAAATTGAAACTTTGTTGAACGAACCAAAAACCTTGGAAGCAGCGGCAGCCTCAGCGGCGGCCCAGGGCCGCCCGGCAGTGGCTGAGACGCTCGCTGATTTGGTGCAATCTACAATGGCAGGAGCAGACTCATGAGGGCACTGCCTTTATCGATTGGGACCATTCATTTTGTCGGTATTGGCGGCATCGGTATGTCTGGCATTGCTGAAGTTCTGCATACGCTCGGCTATTCCGTGCAGGGCAGTGATATTTCTGAAAATGCCAATGTGCGGCGGCTGCGTGGCATTGGGGTCCCCGTCGCGATTGGTCATCATGCGGATAATCTGGGGAATGCACAGGTGGTGGTCATTTCAACCGCCGTTCCCAAGGAAAATGTTGAGCTGGTGGCGGCGCGCGCAAAGCTCATCCCAGTGGTGCGCCGTGCCGAAATGCTGGCCGAATTAATGCGGTTGAAATGGTCAATCGCGGTCGGTGGCACGCATGGCAAAACCACAACCACCAGCCTGGTGGCAGCAGTTTTAGAAGGGGCTGGGTTTGACCCTACGGTCATCAATGGCGGGATCATCAACGCCTATGGCAGCAACACCCGCCTTGGCGCCGGGGACTGGATGGTGGTGGAGGCCGATGAATCAGATGGCAGCTTCCTGCGCTTGCCGCCTGTGATCACCATCGTCACCAATATGGACCCTGAGCATCTCGACCATTGGGGCACACGTGAGGCGATGGAGGCCGGCTACCGGCAATTCGTTTCGAATATTCCGTTTTATGGCTTTGCGGTATTATGCATCGACCATCCGGCCGTTCAACAAATGATTCCGGCTTTATCAGATCACCGTGTGGTCACTTACGGTTTTTCGCCGCAGGCGGATGTGCGTGCCGAGCGCATTGTATCAGACCGTACCGGTGCGTTGTTTGAAGTGCGCTTCTCTGACCGTATCAGCGGCCGGGCGCGCCGCATGGGTCCGTTCCGTTTGCCGATGCTGGGTAATCACAATGTACAAAACGCCTTGGCGGCCATTGCGGTGGCAACCGAAATGGAAATCGAGGAACAACAGATCAAGGCTGCACTTGCCTCTTTCGCTGGCGTGAAGCGCCGCTTTACCAAGACGGGCGAGGCTGGTGGCATTACCGTGATTGATGATTACGGTCACCATCCGGTTGAAATCGCCGCTGTATTGAAAGCCGCCCGGCAGGCTGGGGCGCGCGATGTTGTGGCGATCGTGCAACCGCACCGTTATTCACGGTTACAGACTTTATTCGAAGATTTTTGCACCTGCATGAATGACGCTGGCACAGTGATTGTAGCGGATGTCTATCCCGCCGGTGAGGCGCCGATTGAGGGCGTCAATCGTGACGCGCTGGTTGAGGGGCTGCGTGCCCGCGGCCATCGCTCGGTCGTGCCGCTCAGTGATCCTGCGCACCTGGCTGAAATGGTGCACGCCATTGCCCGCCATGGTGATTTTGTGATTTGCCTTGGTGCAGGCAACATCACAGCCTGGGCCAATACGCTCCCGAACGAGCTATTAAATTTGCAGGCTGCGGTGAAACGACCTGGAACCCTTCGATGATCCAAACTATCGAGATTCCAGCCATTCGCGGTCGCGTCCAACAAGCCGTCAGCCTTGGTCCCACCACGTGGTTTCGGGTTGGCGGGGCCGCAGAATTTTTAATTCGCCCAGCCGATATTGAAGATTTGTCAAATTTTTTGCGTAACCTGCCGCATGAAATCCCGGTCACGGTGATTGGTGCTGCGTCGAATCTCATTATCCGTGATGGTGGCATCGCTGGTACCGTCATCAAACTTGCGCGTGGCTTCAGCGATATTACGGTTGAAGGCAATGGCGTTATCGCTGGTGCCGCCGCGCTCGATATCACGGTCGCTGAGCACGCGGCTGCTGCGGGCCGCACCGGCCTTGAATTTCTATCGGGTATTCCCGGCACTATTGGTGGCGCGGTTGCCATGAATGCCGGTGCTTATGGCGGGGATATTTCGCATGTGCTTGATTGGGCAGAAATCGTCACGCGGTCTGGCGAAATTTTACGTCTGACCAGTCATGATCTGTCGCTGCGTTATCGCCGCTCGAACCTGCCGCCTGGCTCTGTTGTCACGCGGGCGCGTCTGCTCACGCAGCTGGGTGATGTAAAAAATATTGCAACGCGTATGGCAGAGATCAAAGCCAGCCGGGAAGCTTCGCAACCGGTGCGCGCCCGCACTGGCGGTTCCACCTTTGCCAACCCACCGGACATGAAAGCCTGGGAATTAATCGACGCTGCTGGTTGCCGTGGTTTACGCCGTGGTGGTGCCCAGGTTTCTGAACTTCATTGTAATTTTTTGCTCAATAATGGTGACGCCACGGCCGCTGACCTGGAAGGTCTCGGCGAAGAGGTGCGCCGCCGCGTCGCTGAAACATCCGGTGTGGAATTGCACTGGGAAATTAAACGGATTGGAGTGCCCGCATGACCCGTGTTGCTGTTCTTCATGGTGGCATGTCAGCTGAACGCGAAGTCAGTCTGCGCTCTGGTCAACAAGTGATCACCGCATTGCAGGAAGCTGGGTACGAGGTGACACCGGTGATCGTGAATGATGATCTCAAGTCACTCATCGCAGCGCTCACGCCGGCACCTGATGTGGTATTTAACGCGTTGCATGGCCGCTTTGGTGAAGATGGCAGCATTCAAGGCGTTCTCGATTATCTTGGCATTCCTTATACGCATTCTGGTGTGCGGGCCTCTGCTCTGGCCATGGACAAAGCCGCCGCCAAGGCAGTTTTCGCCCATGCGGGTTTGCCGGTGGCACCGCACCGCATTATCGATATTGCGGAACTCGCCGACCATGACCCGTTGCCGCCACCTTACGTGGTCAAACCAGTCAATGAAGGCTCGTCAGTTGGTGTTTCCATCGTCAAACCCGGCGATAATCGCAATGCTGAAATTGCTGCCGCCTGGACATATGGTCCGGCGATGGTTGAGCAATATATTCCCGGCCGCGAATTAACGGTTGGGGTTTTGGAAGATCGCGCTTTAACGGTTACCGAGATTCTTTCAGACGAAGCTTTCTACGATTACCACGCCAAATATGCGCAAGGCGGCTCTCGTCACGTGGTTCCGGCGGAACTTCCCGAAGAGATCAGCCGGCGTGCAATGGAGATTGCTTTGGCCGCGCATCGCGCTCTCGGGTGCCGCGGCGCCAGCCGGTCGGATTTGCGCTATGATGATGCAACCGGCCGACTGGTATTGCTTGAAGTCAACACACAGCCGGGCATGACAGCAACATCGCTACTGCCTGAGCAGGCGGGGCATCTCGGTATGTCGTTTCCTGCCCTCTGTGCCTGGATGGTTGAGAGGGCCGCATGTCGCGTTTAGCATCTCCGCAACCGCTCAGGGCTTCATCGTCACGGCCAGCCGCGAAAGCGAAGCCGAAAAAACAGTCTGGCCCGCAGGATCGTTTGAAGGCGCGCACGCTATTTTTTCGGCGCGTCAAGCGCAGCTTGCAGCCGGGCCTATGGGTGCTGGGCAGTATTTTTGTGGTAGCACTGCTGGTACAGCTCTCTCATAAAATTCCCAAAGCAGCACCGGTTAACGTTGCGCCGACAGCTTCATCGAGCATGTTTGCCCGCTTTGCGGCCTCGCTTGGGTTTCGGGTGGTCAATATTCAAATCACCGGTGCCGACTCCACATCACCACAAGCCATCTTAGAGGCGCTTGGTACCGCCAAGGGCGCGCCGATTTTTGGTGTGGCGCTCGACCAAGCGGCCGCCCGCATCGCGCAATTGGGGCCAGTGCAAAGTGCCGTCATTGAACGGGAATTGCCTGGTACGTTGCTGGTCTCAATCACTGGGCGCGCCCCCTATGCTATTTGGCAAACCAGCTTGAACGGCACGACAAAATTTGTCCTGATCGACAAAGCTGGCGATGTTATTCCCGATCAGGATGCTGCCGCTGCCAAGCATCATAACCCCGCCTTGGTTTTACTGGTTGGTAACGGTGCCCCGCAGCACGCTGCTGCTTTAATGGCTGATCTCGCCAACGCGCCTTTCATCATGTCGCGCCTCGCGGCAGCCGAATGGGTGGATGGTCTACGCTGGAATTTGGTGTTGCAGGACCATGCGGTGGTCAAGCTGCCGGCCGATGATGAGCAAACAGCCTTGGCCCAGCTTGGCAAGCTTCAAAACACCATGGCGCTGCTCGATCGCCCGGTTGAGGCGATCGATATGCGCCGCCCGGACCGTCTGGTGGTGCAACCCTTCCCGAAAGATGCCGTGGCACCAGCGGTTAAGTCGGCTGATCATACATGAGGATACGCCACCATGAATGACCTTTCCCGCCGCGACATCCACGCCGAACGCGCCATTCGCGTATTGGCCGATGAAATGCCGCGTCCGCGTGCGATACGTTCAGGCCCGTTCGGCGTATTGGATATCGGCTCTACCAAAATTGCCTGTCTGATCGGCCGTGCGGAATCCGATGGCAGGCTCAGGGCCCTTGGTTTTGGCTGGCAGAGGGGCAGGGGCATCAAGTCTGGCGGCATCGTCGATCTCGATGAGGCCGAGAAAGCCATCCGGGCCGCTGTCGGTGCGGCTGAAGATATGGCTGATACCAGATTGAAATCGGTTTATGTCAATCTTTCCTGCGGCGCGCCGGAAAGCCGTTTGTTCAATGTGCAATGGCCGGTTGATGGCCGTGCTGTCAGCAGCGAAGACGTGCGCCGGGTGGTACGCGAAGCCCGCAATCGGGCTGCCGCTGAAGGGCGCGAGACGATCCATTCCTTGCCGCTAAGTTTCTCGACCGACGAGACCCAGGGCATCACTGACCCGCGCGGTCTGTTCTGCGACACGCTGACGGCTCAGCTCCATGTGATTGATTCCGGCAATACCGCCTTGCGCACGCTGGCTGCGTGCCTGTCCCGTTGCGAGCTCGATATTGCAGCACTCGTTTCCGCCCCGATGGCCTCGGGTCTTGCGACGTTAGTGGGTGATGAGCGTGAACTTGGCGCGACCGTCATCGACATGGGGGGCGGCACCACCAGCATGGCGGTATTTGCCGAGGGGCAGTTGCTGCACACCGCGCAACTGCCGGTCGGCGGGATGCATGTCACTAACGACATCGCGCGGATGCTCTCAACCTCGGTGGCTCATGCCGAAAGATTGAAGGCTTTGTATGGCAATGTGCAAGGCAGCCCGGATGACGAGCGCGAATTGCTGCCGGTGCCGCAGGTGGGTGAGGATGAGCATCAAATCGCCAAAGTACCACGCAGCCTGCTGATCAGCGTCATCCGGCCGCGTATGGAAGAAATTTTTGAACTGGTGAAGGACCGTCTTGAAACGGCCGGTCTTGCAGGTGCTGGTGGCAACCGCGTTGTGCTCACCGGTGGCGCCTCGCAATTAGGCGGCGTGCGCGAAATGGCAGCGCAGATGCTGGAGCGTAATGTCCGTCTGGGCAAGCCAAACTCGATGGTTGGGCTGCCAGATTCTGCAACCGCGCCAAACTTTGCCACGCTCGCCGGGTTGCTGGCGTTCGCGACCGGTGACGGCCAGACGATGCACGACATCGACTTCGAAGGTGAACAATCCACCGGCTGGTTCGGCCGATTCGTTAATTTTTTGAAAGACCGGGTTTAAGCCCGAAAAACTGCATTTCTTGTTTGACATGAAATCGAAGCGTTCTTTACCGCTACGAATTAAGGAGACTGACAGATGACCCTCAACCTGACGATTCAGAAGACGGCGCACACGGATTTTACCCCGCGCATCACCGTTATTGGTGTTGGTGGCGGCGGTACGAACGCAGTCAATAACATGATCGCGTTGAACCTGCCGGGCGTTGATTTCGTGGTTGCCAATACCGATGCGCAGTCGTTGCAGCTATCATTGGCCGAACGCCGCATTCAGTTGGGGCCGCATATCACCCAGGGCAACGGCGCAGGTGGCCGCCCGGAAGTCGGGAAGGCGTCCGCTGACGAAGCGTCAGATGATCTGGCACGGCATCTGGAAAACACCCACATGGTCTTCATTACCGCCGGTATGGGTGGTGGCACCGGCACCGGGGCCGCACCGGTCATCGCCCGCATGGCGCGCGAGCGTAACATCCTCACCATCGGCGTGGTTACCAAGCCGTTTGGTTTTGAAGGTAAAAAGCGCATGCGGTTGGCCGATGAAGGCATCGCCGAATTGCAGGCCTATGTTGATACGCTGATTGTGATTCCCAACCAAAATCTCTTTAAGGTTGCCAATGAACGCACCGGCTGGAAAGAAGCCTTCGAGATGGCCGACAACGTGCTCTATATGGGCGTGCGCGGCGTAACGGACTTGATGGTGCTGCCGGGCTTGGTGAATCTGGACTATGCCGATATCCGCTCCGTGATGGCCGAAATGGGCAAGGCAATGATGGGCACGGGCGAGGCCTCTGGTGAGGATCGCGCGATGCGCGCCGCTGAAGCTGCTATTAGCAACCCTTTGCTGGAAGATACTAACATCAAGGGCGCGCGTGGCCTGCTCATTAACATCACGGGCGGCTCTGACCTCACATTGTTTGAAATGGACCAGGCCGCCACCCGCATCCGCGAGGAAGTGGATGAGGATGCCAACATCATGGTCGGCATGGCGCTCGACGAGAATCTGGCGGGCCGTATGCGGATTTCCGTGGTGGCAACCGGTATTGATAGTGCCGCCCCAGCGACCTCGCAGATGCCGAAATTGCAAGTGGTCGGCGGCGGCGTTGCCGATTCGGTAGCCTTTCCGCCGCATGTGCAGGCCGGCATTCAGAACGGGCAGCAAGCCGCGGTAGCACCGCAGCCGGTTGCCCAACATGCAGCAACATCCCTGGCTACAGGCGGGGCCGGCTATGTTCCGCACCCGCCCGCCAAGCCGTTATTATCGACCGCGTTCCGAGAATCAGCCGAAACCGAAGCGTTGGACTTGCGTGACTATGAAGTAAAGCCAGCAAAACCAGCGCCGCAAATGCAGCCGCAAGCGCAGGCCCAACCGCAACCGCAACCGGCCACTGCGCGCTACGAACCACCGCGCCAACCGGCACCGGAAACTGCCAAGCGGCCGAGCCTGTTCAGCCGGGTGTTTGGTGGGGCCCATGAAGAACCGGTGCAAACCGCACCGCGCGCCACCACGCACCGCGAACCGGTGATCGCCCCGGTGGCGCCGCGTCATGAGCCAGATTTTCATGTCCAGCCAGAGCCTGCCCGTGCCGCTGTAAGGCCGGCGCAGATTGACGAAATCGGCCTGGAAATTCCGGCGTTCCTGCGCCGTTCTAACTCATAAAGCGATCTGCTAAATCCCGTCCTCGTCCGCTGCCTTTAACGGCAGCGGCGCTTCGCTCCATCGAGCGGCGCGGCGTTTCCCGCCGCGGTATCAGTGATGCGTATCATACGCTGATGACCATGCAGTTGCCCGCGTTGCTCGGCACGCTGGCGGCTTTGTTTTTGCTAATAAATATGTTTTTCACAGTTGTTTATGCCATCACCGGCGGGCTGGCAGGGGTGCGGGCTGGCACCTGGCTGGGGGCCTTTTTTTTCTCGGTGCAAACGCTTTCCACCACCGGCTATGGCGCCATCTACCCGGTCTCGGTGGCTGCCAATTTTGCCTCTTCGCTGGAATCTCTCATCGGCTTGCTAGCCACCGCACTGGCAACCGGCATATTATTTGCCCGCCTCTCGCGCCCACAGGCGCGCGTTATGTTTAGCAAAGTCCTTATTATCCGTGATTATCGCGGTACGCCGACTTTAATGTTCCGTATTGTAAACGAACGCCGCAACCAGATTACCGAAGCCCGCATGAATGTGACTCTCACCCACGATGAAACTGAGGAAGATGGCAGTGTGCTGCGCCGGATGGTCACGTTGAAGCTGGAGCGCGATGTCTCGCCTGTCTTTGCGCTCAGTTGGCTGGTAATGCATAAAATCACACCGGACAGCCCCCTCTACGGCAAAGATAAATCTGCCATCGCCGCCGGTGGCAACGTGATCATTTGCTCTTTCACCGGCATTGACGACACCTTGAGCGCCAGCATTTACACGCGGCATGTTTATGGCGCTGAAGATGTCCGCTTTGGCCATCGTTTTGTGGACGTGATCGAGCGCAAACCGAATGGGGATCTGGCCATTGATTACAGGCGTTTCCATGACACGGAAACCGTTACAGTCCGAGATAAATAGATACATTAAATCACGTAAAAACAACGGGTTAAACAGAAATAAACAGTAATAATGATTGACTGGCGCCGGTCGATCCCCTCGCCTAATGTGCTTAACATAATGAGCGATGGGTTAATTTATGTCTTATTTTGGTGATCGGGTCGGGTTTGGTGGTGAAGCGAGCTCTTCGCGCCGGACATTGAAATCCGCCATCGGCTGTGTTGGCATTGGGCTGCATAGCGGCAATGATGTACACCTGAATTTGCGCCCCGCCCCGGTAAATACCGGGATCGTATTTCATCGCACCGATATTGATGCAATCATTCCCGCTTTATACGACCATGTTACCGACACGCGCCTTTGCACCGTGATCAGCCTAGCGGACCGCCCGCAAGCCCGCGTTGGCACCATCGAACATTTGATGGCGGCACTGAGCGCGTCCCGGATCGATGACTTGATTATTGAAGTTGACGCAGCAGAGCTCCCGATTTTGGATGGCTCGGCAGCGCCCTTCCTGTTTCTGATCGAGAGCGCCGGCATTGCCAGCCATGGCGGCTTACGCGACATTATTGAAGTGTTGCAGCCGGTGCGCGTTGAGCAAGGTGAGGCTTTTGCCGAACTGCGCCCGCACCAGAATGCCACTTACCCAGCTAGCGGCCTTGACCTTTCGTTAGCGATTGATTTTGCCGCTGGTGCCATTGGTCGTCAGGCTTTTAATCTCGGCCTCACCACCGAGTCCTTTGCGAACGAGCTTGCCCGCGCCCGCACCTTTACCATGGCTGCCGAAGTGGAAGCTTTGCGTAAAATGGGCTTGGCGCGTGGTGGCAGCCTTGCCAATGCCATCGTGGTGGATGGCGATAAGGTTCTGAACCCGGAAGGGCTGCGTTGGCAGGATGAATTCGTTCGTCACAAGTTGCTGGACGTGGTGGGCGATCTCGCTTTAGCAGGCGCGCCGCTCTGCGGGCGCTTCCGTGGCAACCGTACCGGCCACGCCTTGAATAACCAAGTTCTGCGAGCGTTATTTGCTGATAGCGCCAATTATCGCATCACCCGCACCCAATTCGCCGGCGCCCCGATGCTGATGCCGGCCGCCGCCGCCCCGGTCTGAAACGCCCACTCCCACCCACAATTTCGGCCCTTACGCTGCCATTCCCGCTCCCTTCCCGATCCTATCGCGTCATTCCCGGTCCTATCGCGTTATTCCCGCTCCTATCCCGTGATTGGCGCTCCTACCCCGTCATTCCCGCTCCTATCCCGTCATTCCCGCGAAAGCGGGAATCTTCTTCAGGGCAAGCTTTAGCCCAAATACCCAAAAAGCCGCATCACCCCACCATGATCAGCTTCAATCTGCTGCGCTTGGTCGGCCGTTAAAACCTCTCGCCACCCGCCCGCTTTGCCTTCCCGGAAAAATGCCGCCACCGCACCCGGCGTATGCGCCTTGTAGCCTTCGGCTTGTTCCTGCCGGGCCAGTTCATGAAATTCACTAAACTCGATCGCCTTCTTTAACCGCGCCGGGTTCGCATCATCGCCCAGAAACTGCACAATTTTGCCGAATGTTTTCACCGGCTCAGCCTGCAAATCCTCATAGCGCACCAGTAAAGTTTTTGCGCGCGCCACCCAGGACTGCACATGTACCGACCATGAGCTTAAAAACTCAAACACCTGAACATCAGTGCTGCGATGCGCCGCCCCCTCGCTGCCCATAAAGCTAATAATCTCATCGATGCTTTGCCCGGTATAGCGCGCATAGGAAATCGCCACATCGCGCGGGTCACGCACCAGATAAATCGCCCCCGCAGTAACCGCGTTCGCGCATAATTCTACATCATGCAGCTTCAGCGCGGCATTATGGGTTTTCACGAACACCAAATCCTCATGCAGCCGCATCAGGTTTTGCTGCACCAGCGGGCGCATCGCCTGCACCTCCTCGGTGCTATAACCCGAGGCTGGCTTATTGTTCAGCGGGCGGTAGAACACTGCGGCCGACTCCACCGCCGAAAAATCCGCGAGCTTATTAATGCTGTGCGGCGTCTTTGGCTCAGCGATGTAGTTGTTCAAAAACGCCCGCAGCCACGTGTTACCAGACTTCGGGTAGGAAGCCAGCCAAACAAGCTTACCCATCTGTGCTTATGCCGCCTCTGCCTGTTTCTCCGGGTCCTGCCCGAACAGGAAGTTGATGTCACTGATATCAAACGCGAGGCCACCGGAGGATTCATTAAACGCAATACTGGCAAGCTCAGCCTTGCGTTGCTGCAATTCCAGAATGCGTTCTTCTACCGTATCCACCGCGATTAGCTTGTACACAAACACCGACTTTGTCTGGCCGATACGATGCGCACGGTCGGATGCCTGGTTTTCCACCGCCGGGTTCCACCACGGGTCGTAATGGATCACGGTATCAGCCGAGGTCAAATTCAACCCCCGCCCACCGGCCTTCAGCGAGATCAAAAACAGCGGCACTTCGCCAGCTTCAAAACTGCGCACCGGCTCAGCACGGTCGCGCGTATCACCACGCAACTCAACAAACTTAATCCCCGCCTCATGCAGACGCGGTTTGATCAAATCCAACATCGACGTGAACTGCGAGAACAGCAAAATCCGCCGCCCTTCGGGGATCAGCTCACCTAGCATTTCCAGCAAATCTTCAAGCTTGGCCGAGGTTTCAACGGTTTTGGCAGATGCCAGCTTCACCAACCGCGGGTCACAGCAGGCTTGCCGCAATTTCAGTAATGCATCGAGCACGATAATCCGGCTCTGTGCCAGCGTGCGTTCCGCCACCTGTTCGCGCACCGTTTCATATAAAGTACCACGAATCGTCTCGTATAATTCGCGCTGGTCAGGTGCCAAAGTAATCCGGCGCAGAATGGTATGTTTCGGCGGCAATTCGGTTGCCACCTCAGACTTGGTGCGGCGCAGAATGAACGGCTGAATCCGTTGGATCAACTGTGCCCTGCACGTCGCATCATTGTTCTTTTCAATGGGCGTGCGGAAGCGCTTGGTAAACCCCCGGCGGTCCCCCAACAATCCGGGCATCAGGAAGGCAAATTGCGACCATAGCTCTTCAAGATTATTCTCAATCGGCGTGCCAGAGAGGCATACACGGTTGGTGGTCTCTAGCTGGCACACGGCACGGGTGGCACGCGCATCCGGGCTCTTGATCGCCTGCGCTTCGTCCAGCACCACAATATGCCAAGGCAGAGCCTTCATCTCTTCAATATCGCGGGTCAGCACCGTGTAGGTGGTAATGGCCACATGCACTTCGCCCAACTGGTCACGCTTTTCATGGCGCTCCATGCCATGCAGCACCAGCACCTTCAAATGCGGCGCGAATTTCTTAAGCTCCGCTGTCCAGTTCGCCACCAGGCTGGTCGGCACCACAATTAAAGCGGGTGCGGTCAAGCGGCCTGCTGCATGTTCCACAGTAATATGCGCAATTGTCTGCGCGGTTTTACCAAGGCCCATATCATCGGCCAGAAACCCACCTAACCCGTGGCTGCTGAGATGCTGCAACCAGTCCACGCCATGCTGCTGATAATGCCGAAGCTCGGCCTTAAAGGTAGGGGGCAATTCAACCGGCAAAATTTCCGGCTCACCCCGGAATTTATCCACATAGGCTTCAATCGCCGCGGCATTCTGCCAACTGGTGGTCAGAACATCTTCCAGTTCCAGCACCGTGGCCGCCGCACCCACCGGCAGCACCAGGGCTTTCTCAGCGGTACGGCCAGCGGCTTCAATCAAATCGCCCATCACCGCCAGCAGCCGGCGAATACGCTCAGCCGGCAGCTTTAGCACGCGTCCGTCATCCATGCTGGTGATCAGCTCGTCGCCCACAATCTGCGCGGCATCAATACCACCACGGGCCAGCAAATGTTCCAAAATCGGCAGCAACGGGTGGCGCACACCGTCGATCTCGATGCCAAATTCCAGCGAGAAATTGCCCTTGTCAGCATCCGATACCTGCACATCGAGAATGCCGATGGTCTCAGCCAGCCGTGGTCCAAAATTCTCGTCAATGTTGGTTTGCCAGCCTTGCGCCTGCAATTGCGGCACGCGCACCGCCACGAAATGGTGCCACATGGCCGCGGCATCCTGCCCACGGAACACTAGAACGCGCTGGCCACGGGCTGATTTGCCGTCATTCACCCGCATTTGGACAAAATTATCTGGCCGTAGCTCATCCAGCGCCGCCGCCTCAGCCGCCTGGTCGCGCCGTATGAACATCGGGCCGGTGGGGGATTTGATGGTGATGAACATCGCCTCTTCCGCACCATCGATGGTGATGCCGCCATAGTCGAAATCCAGCGTTAGCACGTCGATCAGTCGCTGGCGGCCCAACTCATCGGGTGCATAAACGCGGCGCAGGCGCAGCACGGGGATCGGCGTGCGGTCAATCACCACGCCATTCACTTCGGGTGCGCTCAGCGGTGCGGCAATCACGGCCGCCTTGGCGCGGCGGCCTTGCGGGCGGATTTTCGGTGGGGCCTGCTGAAATTGCCGCGGCTGCGACAGATCCGTCGCCGGCACAATCACTTCAGGAACCGGCTTGGGTTTTTGCAATGCCGGAAAGCGCTGCATGGCGGCAATGGCGGTGGCAGTCATGTGGGCGCAGCGCAACTGCCCGCAATCACAATGGCGTTCCGCGAAGGATACGCGCCGGCCCATCAAAGCCGGGCTTAAACTCACATGCCGAATCTCGCCTTTGTCATCCACCGTGCCGTTAATGGTATCGCCATCCAGGCTTACCTGTACCGCTTCCAGGAAGTTCAAAGTCCGGCCACGCCGTAGCAAAGGCGCGTCGAACACTTGTTCCAGGTCTTCGGTCGAATAGGCCGTCGGCATGCAGGTAGAACCCCTATATCAATCGTCAGTCTCGGGCTTCCGCCGACTGTCATTTATCCCTGGCCGCGATTCGCCACGGCCAATCCTCTACATACATCAACTGAGAAAAAACGTTAGTGCCTTTTCGCAATTCACCCCGTCATTCCCGCCAATGCGAGAATCTTCTTCTTACGTTCAAAAAACCGGATTATTTCACCAAATTCGTGAACCCATTGGTCATCGGGTAGCGCCGGTCCCGGCCAAAGGCGCGGGGTGTGATTTTCACCCCTGGCGGCGCTTGGCGGCGCTTATATTCGGCGCGGTCGAGCATTTTCCACACCCGCACGGCGGTGGCACGGTCAAACCCTTCTGCCACCACGGCATCGATGGAGGCCTCGCCCTCAATCAGCCGCAGCAGAATCCCGTCGAGAATATCGTAAGGCGGCAGTGAGTCCTGGTCGGTCTGGTTATCCTTCAACTCGGCGGAAGGCGGCTTGGTAATCACCCGTTCTGGCATCACCAGCCCATCCGGCCCCAGGGCGCCGGCCGGCTTATGGGCATTGCGCCAGCGGCACAGCGCAAACACGGTGGTTTTGTAGACATCCTTCAGCACCGAATAGCCGCCGCACATATCGCCGTACAGAGTGGCGTAACCCACTGACATTTCTGACTTATTGCCAGTGGTCAGCAGCATATGGCCAAACTTGTTGGACATCGCCATCAATATCAGCCCGCGGGTACGAGACTGAATATTCTCCTCGGTTGTATCCGCCGCGCGGTTGCCAAAGGCCGGGGCCAACGCCTCGCTAAAGGCGGTCATCGCGCCAGATATCGGCACAATGTCGTAGTGAATACCCAGATATTCCGCGCAGAGGGCTGCGTCTTCCAAACTATGCTGGCTGGTATAGGGGCTGGGCAGCATTACCGCCCGTACCTTGTCCGGCCCCAGCGCATCGGCTGCCACGGCCGCCGAGATGGCAGAATCAATCCCGCCCGAGAGCCCTAGAATCACCCCTGGAAAGCCATTTTTCGTCACGTAATCGCGCAAGCCCGTCATCATGGAGCGATAAATCAGCTCCATCTGCGCCGGTTCGGCTGGCAGCGCATGCGGGGTGCACACCAGTCTGCCATCCACACGCTGCCATTCAGTCAGCGTCAAGGCTTCGTCGAAATACGGCATCTGCAATGCCAGGGTCCGGTCGGCATTCAGCACGAAGGACGCGCCATCATAAACAATTTCATCCTGCCCGCCGGTGAGGGCGGCAAAAATATAAGGCAGCTTGGTCTCCACCACCCGTTCAACCGCCAGCGTCACCCGCCGCGCCTGCTTGCCATCCTCAAACGGCGAGGCGTTGATGGAGAGCAGCAATTCCGCACCGGATTCCGCCAACGTTTCGGATACATCCGGGAACCACCAATCCTCGCAAATCATCAGCCCCAGCCGGACGCCCCTGAACACCACCGGGCCGGGGGCAGGGCCGGCATCAAACACCCGCTTATCATCGAACACGCCGTAATTGGGCAATTCGTGCTTGGCACGCTTGGCGATAATTTTACCGCCATCCAGCACAAAGGCGGCATTATGCAGCGCCTCACCGTGCCGCCAAGGCGTGCCAACAATCACCCCCGGACCACCATCAGCGGTATCCGCTGCCAAGGCTTCCACCGCCGCCTCGCACGCTGCAACGAAGGCTGGTTTGCGCACCAAATCCTCTGGCTGATAACCAGAAATCGACATCTCAGGCGTCACCAGCAAATCCGCACCCATGGCGGCTGCTTTGGCCCGTGCCGCCCGAATGGCCGCGAGGTTTTTATCCACCGCACCCACGGTGCAATCCATTTGCGCAATTGCGATTTTCAAATTGTCAGCCAAGGTCGCGCTTCACCGATTTGAGTAAGAATTCACGGCCGATTTTTACCATCGGCTCACCATTATAGGCCACAATGTCGGCAGTGGCATAAGTCTCGCTCCATTGCTCAGGAATGAAACTGCCAGTGCCCACCACGTCAATCGGCGTATGGGCATCTGCCATCACGCTGCATTTTTCCACCCCGAAACCGGAGCTCGCCACGATTTTCACGTGCGGATATCCGGCCTCATCCAAGGCCTCGCGCATCCGCCACACGGAAGCTGCCGAAACGCCAGTGCCGATCAAATAACGCAATTCGGTCTGGCTTCGGTAACGTCGCAACGCGCCTGGCGCGTGGCGTTCCAGCACCGCGTAGCTTTCCTGCGGGTCCAGCCCTTCAAGGAACCGCCCACCATGCGTGTCCAGCCGCACGGAGAGCTTGCCCGCCGCCGCCATCTCATCAAACCGCGCACATACGGCCAGCGCATCGCTAATCTCCCGGCCAAAATAATCCACCAGCACGGTGAGATTATCAGCGGGATAGGTCTCCACATACATCTCAGCCGCGCGCAAAGTGGAGCCCGCATAACCGATCAACGCATGTGGCATTGTGCCAAACCCGCAGGCTGCGTTGAAATAACGCGCCGTCCAGTCATTGGCGTTGCCGATAAACCCTTTCGCCCCTTCCGCTTGCGCTGCTTTGGACCCAACGGACGCGGCATAAGCCATCATCTCCTGCATCTCAGCGCCCGCGCAATGCCGCGCTTCCATCGCCAAAAACGATGCTTGCGGCAGCGCCATACACATCTGAAACGCGTTATGCGCCGCCACACAGGTGGCGCCGATCTTTTGCAGGAAAATCGTTTCCAAATCAGCCAAGGCAGCAAAGCTGCCGGTAATATAAACCAGCGGTTCACCCGCGCCGATCCATGCGCCTTCCGGGTGTGTCAGCTCAATTTCAAATTTTTGCCCCCGCGCGGCGGAAACAGCTTGCAGCCAATCCACCATCAAGGCCGGCGCACTTACCACCGGGCGGCGCAAAAATACCGCATAGGTAACTTTGCTGTCACCAAACTTCGCAACAATCTCGCGCGTTCGGTTGAAATACGCATCTGTCCGGCTGGTGATATCCGCTGGGTCCAGCGGAGCCGCCGTCATGAATGGGCACGCTTGGCGCGGCGGGTCTTTAATTCCTCAGCCAGCAGGAATGCCAGCTCCAAAGCCTGCTCGGCATTCAAACGCGGGTCGCAGAAGGTTTCATACCGGTTGCCCAGATCTTCTTCTGATAATCCACGCGCACCGCCCACACATTCAGTGACATCCTGCCCGGTCATCTCCACATGCGCACCGCCAGCGACCGTGCCTTCAGCTTCATGAATGTCAAAGAACGAGCGCAGTTCAGAAACAATCGCATCGAACCGGCGGGTTTTGATCTTCGCCGCCGTGCTGATGGTGTTGCCATGCATCGGGTCGCACAGCCAAACCGGTGTACGCCCCGCTTGCCGCACAGCGCGTACCAACGGCGTCAACTTCTCATTAACCTTATCAGCCCCCATCCGCGCGATCAGCGAGAGGCGGCCCGGCTCGTTCGCAGGGTCCAGAATTTCCATCAATTTCAGCAGATCATCGACGGTCGTTGTCGGGCCAACTTTCAGCCCGATCGGGTTTTTCACCCCGCGCAGGAATTCCACATGCGCGCCATCCGGCTGGCGGGTACGGTCACCAATCCACAGGAAATGCGCCGAGCAGGCGTAATAGTCACCGGTGGTGGAGTCCACCCGCGTCAGCGCCTGCTCATACGGCAACAGCAGCGATTCATGGCTGGTGAAGAAATCCGTCTCGCGAATTTGCGGAGCCGAAACACTGGTCAGCCCGCACGCCGCCATAAAGGCCAGCGTTTCATCAATCCGCGCCGACAAATCCCGGTAGCGTGCCGCCAGCGGGGATTTCTCGACAAAATCCAAATTCCAGCGATGCACCTCATGCAAATCCGCGTAACCGCCGGAAGCAAACGCCCGCAGCAGGTTCAGCGTGCCGGCGGACTGGAAATAGCCAAACTCCATCCGGCTTTCATCGGGCATCCGTGCCTGCGCCGAAAATTCCGGGCCATTCACAATATCTCCACGATAGGAGGGCAGGGTGACACCATCAATCGTCTCGCTGTCCGAAGAGCGCGGCTTCGCGAACTGCCCCGCCATCCGGCCCAGCTTCACCACCGGCATCGACCCACCAAAGGTGAGCACCACCGCCATTTGCAGCAGCACCCGGAACGTATCCCGGATGACATTGGCAGTGAAATCACCAAAGCTCTCCGCACAATCGCCGCCTTGCAACACAAAGGCTTGCCCGGTTGCGGCCAGCGCCAGAGATGCCTTCAACCGCCGCGCTTCACCGGCGAACACCAACGGCGGAAACCGCGTGAGGCGCGCTTCCATCGCAGCCAGCTTGGCCGCATCAGGGTAAACCGGCACCTGCTTGATCGGGCAGTCGCGCCAGCTAGCGGGGCTCCAGCCAGAATTCAGGCGGGCCGGGATGATGGTGTCCATATTCTCTCCAAGGCATTCATTTCGCCAATTATCGCCTAAAAATGTGTCGTCCGCTACTCTGCGGCAATCGCGGCCCCCGCAACCCTGGTTTGAGTCCGCAGGGTTACGAATTCTTCCGCCGCCGTGGGGTGAATGCCGATGGTCCGGTCAAAATCTGCCTTCGTGGCCCCGGCAATCACCGCCACCGCCATACCTTGAATAATCTCCGGCGCATCCTCACCCAGCATATGCACGCCCAGCACTTGGTCAGTCGCCGCATCCACCACCAGCTTCATGAGGCTGATACGCTGGCGGCCCGAAAGCTGGTGGCGCATTGGTTTGAATTTGGTCACGAATATTTTTGCGCCCGGCGGTGCCTGTTCCTCGGTGATCCCCACCGTGGCAATCGGCGGGATGGAAAACACCGCCGTTGGCACGTTTTCGAGCGAAACCTTGCGCGGCTTGTTACCAAACAAGGTATCAGCCACCGCATGGCCCTCGGCGGTCGCAACCGGGGTCAGGTTCAGCCGGTCCGTCACATCGCCAATGGCATAGATATTCGGCGCGGTGGTCAGCAGGGTTTCATCCACAATCACCGCCCCGCTGGGCTTGGTTTTCACCCCCGCCGCCTGCAGGTTCAGCCCCTTCACATTGGCGGCCCGGCCGGTTGCGAAAAACACCACATCCACATCCAGCACCTGACCGTCGGCAAGGGCCACACGCCGCGCCGCGCCATCGGCGGTAATGCTCACAGGCGTGTTGCCCGCATGCAAAATCACCCCGTTGCCGGCCATCTGTTCGGCCAGGCTGGCCCGCAAATCCGCATCGAACCCGCGCAACGGCAGAGGCTGGCGATAAATCAGATGCGTCTCTGCCCCCAGCCCGGCAAACACCCCGGCAAATTCCACCGCAATATAGCCGCTGCCGATAATCGCAATGCGCTTTGGCATGTTCGGCAAGTAAAACACGTCATCTGAGACGATGCCCAGCTCCGCCCCCGGAATATCAAGCCGGGTCGGGTGCCCGCCGGTGGCAATGATAATCCTCTCAGCCGTCACCCGCTGGCCACCCACATCCAGCGTGTGGGCATCGATAAAGCTGGCGCGGGCTTCAAAAATGGTGGCCCCGGCAGTGCCCAGCAGGCGCTGATAAATACCGTTCAGCCGGCTAATTTCCTTATCCTTGGCCTTGATCAGCTGGGACCAGTCATGCCCGCCCTTGGTGATATTCCAGCCAAACCCCGCCGCATCATCGGCCTGGGCGCCATATTCGGCGGCCATCACCATGAATTTCTTCGGCACGCAGCCTATGTTCACACAGGTACCGCCCCAGAACCTCTCCTCCGCCACGCCCACGCGCGCCCCATAACCGGCCGCAATCCGCGCCGAGCGCACCCCCGCCGAACCACCGCCAATGACAAACAGGTCGAAATCCATGTAGAGCCTCCAAAACTAGTTGGTTGCACATATGGTAGCCGATTGCGGAGGGCAAACATACCAACGCGGCATAGCCCCCGTGCCAAGACCGCGCCAAAACCGGGCCGCGACCCGCCGCCCCCGCCATCGTCATGGCCCGGCTTGACCGGGCCATCCACGCCTTTGCCCCCCTAACCCAACGTTGCTAGCCTGCAGCCTACGCGAGTCTGAGGGAGATTTTCATGCGGCTGAGCTGGAACGAAATTCGGGCACGTGCCGCGCTCTTCGCCACCGAATGGCAAAATGCCGCCTACGAAAAAGGCGAAAGCCAAACCTTCTACAACGAATTCTTCCAAATCTTCGGCATCCTGCGCCGCCGCGTCGCCAGCTTTGAGGAACCGGTCAAAAAGCTCGACCAGAAATACGGCTTTATCGACCTGTTCTGGAAAGGCTTGCTCGTGTTTACGGTTTTACAATGATTATTTGGTAAGCATATTCTGTAATTAATGGAGACAGCGTGCAATGGGTGTTGACCTTTATTTATTGAATAAGCGCAAAACTTCAGTTTTCATCGATGGCAAAAAGCTGCGTGTAGGAACCGCAAGCCGGTTATGCAAATTAACCGAAATCACTGCGTGGCGGGCCGAAATCATAGCAGAAAATGAAGCGGCACTAGCCGGACAAAAAATGCCGAAGTTCGTCATGATCGATGCCGAGTATGAAATGTTAACGGCTTTAAGTCGGAGGAAGCAGATAGCAAACCCAATTTTGCGCTGGGAAGAAAACCGAACTGAAGTTGCAGACTATAATTGGGATGACATGCAAATCGTCGGATATGCTGTTCGAGATGAGGAAACGATGGTGTATAGTCTTTATGAGGAGCGTTGTGAAAAACTTTACCCCGTCTCTATCGCACGGGCAGTGCAACTTGGGATGCTGGTAAGATTGCGAAAGGCTGTTGAGCTAGTCAGTTTTTATTAGACAGCCAAATCAAACGGTAAATCAGCGATATCCTTTAGTCGCCTTCCTTGAACCATAATGCCAAGCATATCTTGAGCTTCTGAATTTCCACTTTCTTCAATTGAAGCAGCCAACTCATCCAATGCGAAATGGTAGACGCAATCGATATCCCCAGTACCAAGAGCTAGTGATGACAGTCGGCTAGGCAGTGGCTCTCCTGTCACGACCATTATATGTGGCTGCCTACCTTTGCGGTTCCGAATAAGATTAAGAGCCTCGGAACGTGCATTTTGTGCTCGGTCACTTCTCAGGGTCCACTTCGTGCTGATACTTGCATGCAACAATGGAACTTTATTTTCGCCGTCTCGTAAGTCTGCGCGCTTGGCAATAGTTTCATCGACTAAATATTCAAGACCATTTATTGATTCATCATCCTCTAAAGCGCGCGTCACGATTACGTCTGGGGTGATCGCGTAGTCATTTCCTAGAGCAGCTGCTAGATCTCGATTGTCCTTTGTTGCTTGTTGTAAGGCTGCTAAATGAGCATATTGTGCGTATTTTGCGATCTCGCCTCGATTTCGATTGCCGACTTGTTGAACGGTCCAGTTTCCTGGCCTTAAATGAGATAGACGTAAAAAAGAAACTTCAACAAATTTTGATACGAGACTCTCGAAGTCATTTCCTGAGGTTTGCGCGGCACCACGAACGCCAGTCTCAGCTTGTAACCGCTGAGCGATTCCAAGGGCAATTGATATACTGGTTTTATTGGTGCCGTCCGCGTTACTGGGGATACCTTTCTCGTTGATCACGAGTAAGGTTTGGAGCAAGGATTTATGAAATTCAGCCCGAGCGATTTGAATAAAAGGTTCTTTATCGGTCATGCGACGCTGCTGAGATGACGTTTTGCGGTAACATTGAGAGCACTTTTAATCTGCGTTGCCACAGCTTGAGCCACTGGCGGTGGAAACGCGTTACCAACTTGCCGGTAAGCAATCGTTTTCTTCCCTGCAAACTGCCAAGAATCCGGAAAGCCCTGTAATCGGGCCACCATCCGGGTTGTTAAACGCGGCATTCCCACGAAATCACGCTCAGGTGCGGCATCGCCAATGGAAATCCCGTTCACCCCAAGACTGGCCCAGGCTTTGCGGGCTCGTGTAGGGCCAAGGTCTGGACCACCATGCTTCTTCGAACCGCCCACAATGGTTGGGGCAATTTCGTTGGCCTGCTCCCTCCATTTGGCGACCCCAAGCCAGCCATTAGCCGCCATCAAATCATATAAAGTTTCACCGACAGTGGCCGGATTATGTGCGGTCACTGCGGGCCATTCAAAATTGCTCGCGATGTCTTTCTTTAGCGCCACAATAACAACGCGAGGGCGCAACTGCGGGACGCCAAATTCAGATGCATTCAGCAAGCGCCAATCCACCTCGTAGCCAAGTTTTTTTAACTGCTTTTTGAGATGTCCCCGGTAATCCTCAAATACCGCGTCCAAAAAGCCCCGCACATTTTCGATCATAATGGCCTTCGGACGGCATTCATCAACCAGCCGGAGCGCTTCCGGAAACAAATTGCGCTCATCGTTCTCGCCAAGCTGCTTACCTGCTTTGGAAAATGGTGGGCAGGGCAGTCCGCCGGCCAATAAGTCGATGCCCTTGTATTTGGTGGCGCTGAAATCAACGAGGCTTTGGGCCAACACGTTCCAATGCGGGCGGTTGAATTGCAGCGTCTTGCAATAATCCGGCTCAATTTCGATCAGCGCCTCATGACCAAATCCGGCCGTCTCTAGGCCCAAAGCCTGCCCGCCAGCACCGGCACACATTTCCACTGAACTTAACATTAGATTCCTTTGATAGATCAATGTTCGGGGTTATCGAATTTCAGTCAACTTGATAAGCCGGTTAGCCCGAGTCGTAATAAGGCCGGATAAATAACTTGCTCCTCCCTACGCCGCCATACGTGCGCAGACGAGTATCTTCTCACACCAACCAGAAGATGCTCGCCTTCGCGAGCATGACGGGTTTGAGTGCGGGACTGACGGGTTTGAGTGCGGGAATGACGAACAGGGGGCATCGTCATGGCCGGACTTGACCCGGCCATCCACGCCTGCCGCATCTAACGGTCATTCCCCCTTTCGTCATCCACTCCCTTTCGTCATTCTCTCCCCCCCCTTTCGTCATTCCCGCGCACGCGGGAATCTTCTTACACCAACCAGAAGATGCTCGCCTTCGAGAGCATGACGGTTGTGCAGGCGGCGCGGCTCCTCAAATCCCTTCAAAACCCAAAAGTTTTTCCCTGCCTCATTCCTGAGATTATTTATACTAACGTATAGTTATCGATACAAACTGTCCCGCAATGCTCCACGTGTAACATCGCCCCACCCCAACAAAAACGGCCCCTCGCGGGGCCGTTTTGTAACCATTACCGAGACAACCTAGTCCCCAGCGGCCGGGTGGAACGCGCCCATCCGTACGGGCTCCTTCGCCTGGACCACCACCGGCGTTGTGACCTTGGCGGGCATCGAGGCCAAAATCGAGACGCTCACTGAAGCGAGGTACGGCAGAGATTGGGTGAACAATACCGCGCACCACAGCTTGGTTTCCAAGGTTGCCCAATGGTGGCCAAAGCCAACACCCAGCAGCGCGCCCCAAGTGAGAACCAGGAGCACCAGTTCTTCCCGCGCCATCACCAAGCCTTGCACCAAAGCCGGGGCATTCTTCATCTTCGGTGTGCGCAGGAAGGGCAGGGAATTGGTGAACAACCCTTTCCAAACCGCCTTGCCGATGCTGTGCGACAGCGCCAAGCCACCAATTGCCGCCCCCAGCCGGTCCGCAAAGCCGCACGGCACGCGGTTGGCATAGAGTGCTAAAATCTGCACAATCTTGAAGAAGAACAACCCAATCGAAGGCAGCATGAACAGCGCAATCGGGAACTCATAACGCACCGGGTCCAAAATCAACCCAACCGACCAGGCCAGACCCATCACCAGGAACACCAGGCCCAGCGCGTCGCCCATCCACGGCAACCAGCCGGTGATGAAGTGCCATTTCTGGCCCAGCGTAAGTTCCTTATTGAACGGGTTGAACAAGGCATTGGCATTGGCGCGGGTAATGCGCATGGCGCCATACGCCCAGCGGTAACGCTGCTTGCGGAAGGCGTTAAAGTCATCCGGCATCACGCCCTTACCAAAGCTCTTTTTCGAATACACCGCCTCATAACCAGCGCGGAACAACCGCAGGCCCAACTGGCTATCCTCGGTGATGCACCATTCGGCCCAGCCATTTTCATTCACCAGTGCGGCCTTGCGCACCAGGGTCATCGTGCCGTGCTGAATAATCGCGTTGCGCTCATTGCGGGTCACCATGCCGGCATGGAAGAAGCCGGCATATTCCCAGAACATCAGGCGCTTGAAGAAGCTGCCGTCATTGTCGCGGTAATCCTGCGGGGACTGGGTGAAGCCTACCTTCGGGTTGTTAAACGCCGGCACCATGCTGCGCAGCCAATCTGGCTCCACAATATAGTCGCTGTCGATCACACCGATGATCTCGGCATCTGGGGCAGTCTGGCGCAGGCCAAAGTTCAGAGCACCAGCCTTAAAGCCCTTATATTTGCCAAGCGTGAAGAAGCGGAATTTCGGGCCCAAGCGGGCGCAA
>NCAT01000032.1 GCA_002255575.1 Acidocella sp. 20-57-95 | reverse complement strand
GATGCATTTTTGCTCTGGACCGACTACGCCGCCAATCTCGCCGCCTGATCGATCGCGTCTCGGTCAAATCACACCTCGTTCGATCAACCTGACAATCCCTGCAGGAGACAGCGAGCAAGCCGCCGAGCATTCCAGCGATTGCGGTTGAGCAGGCGGTGGAAGGTGGTGAACCGCGGATCCGCCTCGAGGCCGAGAACGCGCAGGGTGGCGGCGACGGTGCGTCGGCCTGGGCTGAGGATGGCGCCGAGCACCAGGACCAGTACGGTCTGCCAGCTCGGTGCGGTGAACTGACTGCGAAACGGCTGCAGCCAGAGGCGCAACCGGTGTGGGACGATGCTGGATGGATCGGCGGGCGCTGCCATGCTCTCCTCCGACTCGGTGATCGCTGGCAGACTCGGCGGCGTTGATGCGGTTGCGAATCCGTCTGCCGATCACGATCGAGTCATCTTCGGTGCGGTCATCCGCCCGACGATAAGAGGATGATGACGTTGCATGTGACCCTGAATGCGATGGCTCGCCAATGCTGAGGCGGGGTGAGATCCTCGAGCGGTATCGCCGACTGCGCGCACTCTGCGTCGAGCATCACGGCGCGGCGCTCAACCATCTTGCCCGCGCGGCCATCGTCGAGCAGGCGAAGCGCCTGGGATTGGCGGACGGGCGCGTTCTGCTCACCGACAGCCACGAGGAGTTGTCGCTGATCTTCGATCTGGCGCTCTACCAGCGCCGGTCCGGCCGCAGTAGGGTGATCGACCGTTACGCCAACAAAGGCGCGCGGCCGGCAGGCGGCAGCGAGGCAGCGCTCGTGCTGGACGCGATGTGCCGTGCCCGGTTCGGCCTCTGGCGGGTTGCCAGGCAACACGATGTCTGCGGCATCATCGTCAGCCATGTCCTCGACGAACGCGACGATGCCGAACAGACATGGATTGTCGATGAAGGGCTTGAGGCGACAGCCGCACCCGGCACGGGCCTCGCCGCGCGGCTGTGCCGCGTCGAGCCGTTCTCTCTCTTCGCCGGCGCGACCGTGCCGGTCAGCCCTACAGCAGTCGAAACCGCACTGCTCGCATTGCCCGCGCGCCGCTACATGCCCCGCAAGGATCTCGCCGACGATCCCAAACTGCCAGCCGCTATCTACCGTACCGCCCTCTAGAACGGCGTATTCGACAACACGGCCTGAACCCGATCGCGCGAACAAAAATGGCCAAAGTCGAGCTCAGGATGTCACGAAAACCTCTGCCGACATGTTCTGAAAATCTTCGCTTATGCCGACGAAGCTGCCGGAGACTGGTGCCACTTGCCGGATATCGCGACCAACCGCGACGGGGATGAGGTTGCTGCCGCCAACCGTGGCGTTCGTCGGATCGAAGGTAATCCAGCCCGCGCCGGAGACGTAGATTTCTGCCCAGGCATGCGTTGTTTGCGGGATTGCCGGTACCACTCCCGCTTGGTCGGGGCTGTAGAGGTAGCCGGAAACGAGTCGTGCGCCGAAGCCAAGGCTGCGCACCACTTCCACAAGGAGAACCGCAAGATCCCTACAGGAGCCGCGTCGACGGTTCAGGGTCTGCACAGGTGTCTGCGTGCCTTCATCGTCCCGGCTTTCATACGCGATCCATACCGGGATCCAGGCATTGACGTCCTTCAATAAGGATAGCGTATCAGTGGGATTGCCGCGGACGAACGTGCGAGCCCAGTCGCGCAGCTCCATCGTGGCGTCCGGATATTGCTGAACGGTCAAGGCGCCGAGATCTGTCCGGTCGTCGTCGGAATATCGGAAAGGATAAGAAATGGCCGAAGCCGCAATGTCAAAAACCGGCCAGCGCACGGCATCGAGCTGGACTTCTGCGACGCTCTCGATCGAGAGGTGATCGGTCGTCGCGTGGAAGCTGGCCGTTGCAATCGCATTGCCTGCAACGTCTTGGGACCAGGCGAGCGCAGCATCGGGCGTGATAGTGACGTGGAAGGAAATCAATTTCAGGCTATGGCCTTCGCGCGGGCGCAGCATCAGACGGTGTGGCTGGAGGCTGACGGGTTTGCCGTAGCGATATTTTGTCCTATGTTGGATCTTTAGCGTGATCAATGTGTTTACTGTCCTCGGATTCTAGGCATCTTCTTTGATGCAACCGTCTGGCGGGGAAGATGGTGACCCTCGGGGGCAGTGCGTCGACGCACAGCTGCGTTCATCGGACATATCAAGATCCCGCCAAAAATGGGATCATAAGGAGCAAGCCTACGGCTTTCAGCTACAGATGCTGAAAGCTTTTGAGAGTCGGACCGTAATATTGTGAGAGCTGATGCAATCGAGCCATTATCCGAGTGCGGTCTTGATGATCGCCGCCAAGAGGCCGAGGAACAGCGCGACTCCGATTGGGTATGTCGTTAGAATTCTAAGCTTCTGGATTCTGTTTTCAAAGTCCATTTTAACCTCGTATTGAATATTGCCGACGCGCCGCCGGTTCAGAACTGCCGGCGAATGAGATGGCGTTCTGGAACTGGCGAGGTCGATCAGCTGCCAAGAGCCATCGTCGGCCATGCCTGGACGGTTGGTTGCGTCGTGAAGTTTCGGAATCAAAAGCTAGTTCCGCGGCAAGTGTTGCGGCGGCATCAGCTTCGCGATGAAAACTGTACAAAAAAAATCTAATCGCTGTTCGCGATCTTGTCCAATGATAAAGCAGCAACAATAAATTGATCTCAAAAAGCCTCTATGCGTCGAAATCTATTCATCGTCCAAAAATGCACGGAAATTATGTATTTCCGCTGGCCTTTACCGTGAAAGCGTGCCCGGAAGCGCGAGAATTGCGCGCATACAGGGTGGCTATCATGGCCGCAGAGAGAACTATGGTCCAGACAGTGGCGACGCCAGCATAGATTCCCCGATCGATATAGCCCTGCATCGCCGGCCCGACACGCTCGAGCCGTAAAGCGTCGCTCGGCCACGGCCGACAGCACCCGGACTTGACCGCCAATCCTAACAAACGACACCGTAATCCTTGACCCAAGGCCGCCCCGCCCTGGCCGGCATCAGGTCGGAACAATGGGCGGCTTCGAGTTGGATTGCCGGCCCGACTTCATCGAATCCGCACGCTGAGAGCCTGACCGCAAAAGATAGTTGAGCGATTTCAGCGGGTTGTGATTATGGGATGGCCCGCCCCTCTCGTGGCGATCGGGTAGTATCGCCGCTGGTTTGGAGAGAGGAGCAGACCGATGGATATCATGATTCTCGGCATCGATCTTGGGAAGAACTCTTGCAGCGTGGTGGGCATGGACGCCGCCGGCCGGGTTGTTTTGAGGCGGAGACTTCGGCGGGGAACGTTGGAAAGTTTCGTTGGCGAGCTTGGGTCGTGCATTGTGGCAATGGAAGCATGTTGCGGCGCTCATCACCTCGGGCGGATTTTCGCCGCGCGGGGCCACGAGGTGCGGCTGATGTCGCCGGAATATGTCCGTCCGTACGTGAAGGCGCAGAAGAACGATGATCTCGACGCGGAGGCGATCGCAGAGGCTGCGACGCGGCCAACGATGCGTTTCGTGCCTGTGAAGAGCCAGGACCAATCTGATCTCCAGGCTTTGCACCGAGCCCGGGAGCGCCTCGTCTCGGAACGGACGGCGCTGATCAATCACTTGCGGGCGTTGCTGCTGGAGCGAGGGATCGTCGTTCCGCAAGGCCGGAGGAAACTGGAAGCCGAGCTTGAGACATTGGCCGAAGATGGCGGTTTTGCCGCGTTGAGCCCGCGCATCCGGACGTTGATCGAAGATCTTCGGGCGGAATGGCGTTCACTCGACCAGAGGATCACCGGCTTCGACGCCGAGTTCGTTCAGTTGGCTCGTGACGACGTGGCTGTGCGACGTTTGACCAAAATCCCAGGAATTGGAACGATAAACGCTACGGCGCTGGCGGCGGCGGTCGGCGAGGCGCATGCATTCAAACGTGGGCGGGACATGGCGGCGTGGCTGGGGCTCGTTCCACGGCAAATGACAACGGGTGGAAAACCGCGCCTGCTCGGCATCAGCAAACGCGGCAATCGTTATTTGCGGAAGAACTTGATCCATGGCGCACGAGCGGCGCTGCCTTATCTTGTCGAACGCGATACGCCGTTGGGCCGCTGGGCGCGGGGATTGCTCGATCGAGCGCATAAGAACGTGGTCGTAGTCGCGCTGGCCGCGAAGCTGGCTCGGATTGCATGGGCCGTTTTGGCGCACGGTTGCGATTACGACGCCCAATTCGAAGCGGCGGCTGCGGCCGCATGACGGAATCGCCCGAACAGCGCTCACAGTTGGGCGCGAAAGGGCAGTCGATGTCTGCGTGAGGTGAAAGGAAGATGGCCTGACAGTCGAACGGCGGCTTGAAAACCTGACGCAGTGAACGGCCTCCGAGGCCGGTGTGATTATGAGGATCAGGCCGCGCGGATCTCCATCTTGGCCGGGTTCGAAGCCCGAGACCGGATACGTTGAAGCAGACTGATTAGAGCCAGATGAAAATCACCCCTTGCGGACGGGGCGGGCCATACGTTCCTCGCCATCCCAGTCCTCCTTCAGGCCAAAATCTAAAACAGATCCCGGACCACTCAGAAGGGGGCAGATCACCGCCGCGGCTATCACGAGCGGGCAGGGTGGTAACTTCCGCCTGAAAGAAAGCATGGAGAGTGACTTCACCCGGCGAAACGCCAGGGCGGTTCACTTCATGCCGGACAGGCGAACGGAATTTCCCCGACCCGGTCGCCGGGAGTTTCGGCTGGCCGTCACCTGCCAAGCGTGGGAGAGTGTCGGCGAGATATCGCGGAGGTGCCCGTCATTGCCGGAATTGAGAGCATGAACAGCCGACCTGTGATGGCGCGTGACAGGGCTGGCGCCGCAGCCCGCGCTTGTCAGGCCGCGTGCCACTGGTGCGCGCCATGACGGTAATCGCAACCGATCTTGCCGCCCTGCTCGGCACGGTGCGGCGCCCCGGCGATTTCTACGTGGCCGGCGAGATCGCGTTTTCGCCCCCGTCGCTGGATGTCGCGAGTGTCGGCCCGGTTGCCCTGCCGCTGCTGCCCATCCAGGCCCGGCAACTGATCGACGCCGCGGAACCGGCGCCCTTTGGCCGCGGCGAACAGACCATCATCGACCCGACGGTGCGGCGCTGTGGCCAGATCGGCCCGGATCGCGTGCGGCTCGGCGGCCGACATTGGGCCAGGACGCTGGAAGATATACTGGCCCGGGTCAGCGACGGCCTCGGCGTGGACGAGCCGATCGACGCCGAATTCTACAAGCTGCTGATCTACGACCAAGGCGGCTTCTTCGTCAGCCACCGCGATACCGAGAAGGTGGCCGGCATGTTCGCCACCCTCACGGTGGTATTGCCGTCGCATTTCAGCGGCGGCGACCTGATCATCCGACACAAGGGGCGGGAAGCGTGCCTTGCTCTGCACACCGGCGACCCAGGAGATGTGACATTCGCTGCCTTCTATGCCGACTGCGTACACGAGATTCTGCCGGTCAGCGAAGGCTGCCGCCTGGCCCTGATCTACAACCTCCTGCGCCGGAGTCGCTCTGGCCGCGGTCGCGCGCTGCACCCCCCGGACTACACGGCGGAACAGGCCCGCATCGCGGCCCTGCTGCGGCGCTGGACGGACACCGCCGGCCCCGACGCTGCCCTGCCGGCCAAGCTGGTCTATCCGCTGGAACATGCCTACACGCCGGCCGAACTCGGTTTCGCGTCGCTGAAAGGTGCTGATGCGGCGGTTGGCGGTGTGCTGACGGGCGCGGCGCGGGACGCCGGGTGCGATCTGCACCTGGCGTTGCTGACCATCGAGGAAAGCGGTGCGGCGGAGTATGCTGATACCTATGGATCGCGACGCGGCCGGTGGGACACGGCGGATGCCTTCGAGGCCGGCGAGGTTTTCGAGCGCAGCGTGGCGCTGTCCGACTGGCGACGGCCTGACGGCACGAGGTCCGATCTGGGCGAAATTCCCGTTGAGGAGGACGAGATTGCGCCACCCGGCGCCTGCGACGATCTAGCGCCGGACGAGGAGCAGTTCCACGAGGCGACCGGCAACGAAGGTGCTTCCTTCGAGCGCAGCTACCGCCGTGCCGCCCTGGTGCTCTGGCCGCGGGCTCGTCTGTTCGCCGTGTTGAGCCAGGCTGGACTGGGTGCGACACTGCCATATCTCGGCGATCTCGTCCGGCGCTGGGCCGCTGCCGATCCCGATTGTCGCGCCGCGCTCTGGCGCGATGCGCATGACCTCGCCGAACACATGGTCGGACGCTGGCCAAAGCATGATTGGCGGGACACCGAGCGCAAGGAACCGAGCGAAGCCGGACAAATACTCGGCCTGCTCGCCGAGCTCGGCGACACGGCCACGATCGAAACCGTTCTGACCGGGATCATCGCCGGGGGCTTCGGCAAGGCGGACACGGACGCGATCATGGCGGCGCTCGGCCAACTCGCGCCGCTCCGGCGCGTGGCGCTGATCGAGTTGATCGTCGCGGAGTCGGCAGCCGGCTCCCTCGGCGCCTGCGCCAATCTGCTGGCCCGCGCGGCAGTCGCCTGGGCCACATCGGGTAATTGCGATCTGACCGGCGCCGCAACGCGCCTGCTGACGGCACTGCCGTCAGGTGCGGCGCGCGCGACGCCATCGTCGGGATGGCAACAGAGCGGTCGCGCCGTGGTTGCCGGCGTCGTCGCCGACCTGGTGCTTGGCTTCGGCGCGATCGATCCGGTTCTGGCCGAGCGGGCGATCGACCATGTCCTGGCTTGGCCGAAGGTCTACGGAATGGACGCCGTGCTGGTCCCCGCAGCCCGGTGCTTGTGCCAGCGGCAGTTGGTGCGGGGGACGGCGGCGCTGGCGCGGCTGCGAACCGCCTGCCTCGCCCATCTGCGACGCCGGATGGCCGAAAAGCTGGCCGCCCCGACGGACTGGCGCCGTGACAGCAAGATCCCGTGCCGCTGCCCACGCTGTGCCGATCTCGCGAGATTTCTGGCGAATCCGGACGCCAGTACCTGGGTTCTGAAGGCCGCCGAAGCCGAGCGCGCGCATGTCCAGCACAGCATACGACAGGCGGGCAGCGACGTGGACACGACGACCGACCGCTCCGGCCGCCCCTATCGGCTGGTCTGCACCAAGAACCAGGCCAGCCATGAGCGCCGCCTGCGTCAGCGCCAGCGCGATCTGGAGGCCGTGGCCGAGCTTACGTTATGAAGACGCGTGCAGCCCCGACATACGCCATGTAGCGGAAGCTGGCCCACGAGGTCCGGCTGGTTTTTACACCGCCACCCCGGCCTGGTTTTGATCCGCCGTTGACAAGCCGCCTATCCGGCGGGGAGGGCCTATCAGGCGGGCGCGGGTTGTTCGTCGCAGCCAGCCGGCTTGCTCGCCCTCATTGGCGATCAGAGCTGGCACCAAATGGATTTCGTCGAGAGAGGGACCAGAGCACCTGAGGGGATGATCGCGGGAAGCTGCGCAGACATGTCAAGCACCTTTGCTCGGCGTGCGCGCGCCCCTGAAGGTGATTGTCACAGGATTGCGCGACATGCCTCATGAAACAGCCCAAGGGTTGATGAGAGTGAGGCCGCAATCCTCAAAGCCGCCTGTGTCGCGCGTCACCACGCTCGCGCCATGGGAGCGTGCGACCGAAGCAATCATTAGATCGAGTGCCGCTGTCGGTCGGCCTCCGCGCCTTCGGGCCGCGAAGATATCGGCGTAAGCAGCGGCGGCCTCCATGTCGAAGGGCAGGACACGTCCTTCGAAGTCCTCCGAAAACATTGCCGCTGCTGCCGCTTCAAGATCATGACGACGGCGGCCGTCTGGCATGATCGCGAGGCCCGACAAAATTTCGGCCTGAGTGATCGATGTCGTGAAAAGAAGCTCTTCTGGTTGGCCCTCTATCCAAGCCGTCACCTCTGGCGACGGCCGAAGGCTCATCATGGCGGACAGGATGTTGGTATCGAGGACGAACATCACTCGAAGCTCGGCGGCTCGCGTGCGTTGTCTCGCGGCGGCAACTCAAGATCAACGCCGCCAAGCGCGGCGAAGCGCGCGTGGATCCGCTCGGCCAGACTACGTCCCGAGCGCGACGCGTCCTTGGTGAGCGCCGTCTGAAGGATGCGCCTGGCTTCAGCCTCCATGGAGTGCCCGTGTTCCGCTGCGCGAACGCGAAGACGCTCCTTCACCGCCGCATCAATGTTGCGGATGGTCAGGGTAGCCATTGGTGTCAATGTCCCAGTGCGCTGCATGCCTGCATCGTAATCGATGCGTTCATTGAATGCAACGCATAATGCCCACCCCGTTCTCTGATATCAAACATGATAAAGGACGTTATCATGCGCGACCGTCAACTCGCATCGTTCCGTAGTTGAAGATTTCCGGCTGGTTTTTACACCGCCACCCTGGCCTGGGGTTACGCATGAAAGATGCTGATCGCAGCTTGAGTATGGAAAACGGTAGTCGGTCGAATATTTCCAATTCTGTCCGTTTGCTTGAATGGGAGTGGTTTTGGCCCGGGCCGCCGGCTCATCAACGTCCTCAATCCGCTCTTCAAAAATGCCGCTATCGAGCATATCATTGAAAAATATAGATAAAATTTCATGCGTAGCCCCTGCGCGGTTCAAGGAGGCGTTCGAGCCTTCGAATGTTTCAGAACCACGATGCCAAGCGGCGAAGAAAGCCTCGCGCGCCGCTTATGATGACTGGCGTCTTGCCGTCCGTCACCGGCTTGCCTAGCGCTGCATCTTCCTGGATACGCCGCCACTCGGCTGGGGCATTGACGATCACAGGGGGGCCGGAAACGCGATTGAGTCCGGCTTGCAGGTCGTGTGGCACGGGACCCGCCGCCTGCAGGAGCGCTTTCGGCCCGGGCGTCATGCGTGGATCCTGGCTGTCGAGAACGGATTGTGGATCGAGCAAGGCTTCCGCTGCTTGAGCACTCTCGGTCCGCTGGGTTGGGGGGGCACCCCAGGGCTGTTCAACGCTGATTTCCGAGCTGGTGTCATCAGGCAATACCGAGGAAAACGGCCAAGCTGCGGGTCACTGACATCATGGTTTCGTCATCCAGATGACCGAACGTGGAGCCGATCTTGTCCCGCTGGGTTGTGCTGGCCTTGTCGATCATGATCTGAGACCGTTTCCGCAAGCCATTGGTCTCGGAGGGGGCCACCGGCAACCTCAGTAGGGGGGGCCTCCGCGAGGGCACCTGTGATGGGTAAAATCGTCACTGTGGCGGTTTCATCAAAGCGGTCTGCATGTATGACCAGGGCTGGGCGCGGTTTGCCGAAATCGCCTTGCAGGGCGACGGTCACGAGATCTCCGCGCTTCACTCCCAGCCATCCAGATCCGCGATGGCGGCATCGAGGAAGGCGGCAAGCTTGGCATCCTGCCGGTCAGCTTCAGCAACAAGGCGCGCCTGGCGGCGGCATTCTTCGTCAAATCCCCTGGCGCGGGTATCCGGTACCCAGATTTGAACGGGCCGTAAGCCAGCTCGTCGCAGGGCATCGCGGCGCTTTTGAACACGCACGGCAACAGGTGTCATGATCTGTCTCCTTTGTGTTACATGTGACATGTAGGAGCCAAAAAGTCCTGTAGAATGGGGGCGTCAATTCGGGAGGCCGCTGGCTTTGGCCAGCGCCGGAAGATATGCAACCTTTCGGTGGCGATATGTGCCATGATTAGCTATGGCCAAGAACAGCAGGGACGGGAATCGATTGCGTGCTGCCCGGCGCCGGGCGGCGCTCGCCGAGCGCGGTATCAAGCAAGTTCTGCTTATGGCCCCGGAGCAGGCGCACCCGTTGCTGAAGCAGGCGGCGACTCTGATGACCCGCGACGATGACCCCCTGGAGCCACTGGCGGCGCTGCGTCGGGCTGGTGGGGCGAATGAGCCGGAGCCCGTCGGGGCATCACCCGACCTGGGTGCGGAACTGGAAGCCACCAAAGCCAGGATCGCGGAAATCGAGCGTCAGGCAGAGGCGCGACTGGCGATGGTGATTGAGGCAGCGGAGCGCCGGAGGCGAGCGCTGGAGGCTGAGCAGGAGAAAGCGCGGGCGAACGCCGTGGAGGCACAGAAGGCCGCCAAGTCCGCCCAGGTAGCCGAAGGACGGGCGGAAGAGGCGCTACGGCGCGCGGAGAAGGCGGAGGCCACGATCCAGCAGGCCAAGGCGATGCCGGGCCTCAAAGGCCGGCTGGTGCGCTTTCTGGCCGGCGATGTGCTGAAATAGCAGGAGGCCGCTGCACCGGACTTCTGCAATGGAAAGCCCCGTTTGCGCCCTGTGAGGCGAGTATGGCGCGAAAATTCGGAAAAGGACATGGGGAGATCCCGCTCCCTCCCGCAACCTCCCCCCAGCACAACACAAAACATCGATCCCGCTTGAAGACCCGACGGGGCGGTCACAATGTGACCCTCTTGGACGAAGGCGTCATGGGATCTGCCTTATCCATTCTTGCGCAATAGAACCTGATAAGGCGGCCCGGACCCGGGTCGCCTTTTTCTCGTCCCCCTCCTGCCCCTCAGGTCTGCCCCAGACGAGCGTGCCGGGGCACGATCCAGAGGTATTGTGGACGAGGTAGCTCTTTGGCCCTTGAAGGCGCGGCGAGTCAGGCGCAATGTCGATATTGGGAGAAGGGGCCTTGGTTACGCTTTTCTGTCATACACCCGTGAAAAACATTTCCTTTTCCTGGCGGTTCTCGACATGTGGCCGCCTTTTTCTTGTCCCCTGAACCGCGCCGAGCAGAAGGAATGGCAAAGCCGAACACGTTACTGAAGCGAACGAATAACGCCCTGCTCGACTACATCAGGGGCCTTTCGGCAGAGCCAGGCGCATTCGGGTCGGAGAGCGTGCTTACCCGTCAGTTCGGGGTGAGCCGCACTACGGTGCGCGCCGCCATCGAAACCATGATCGCGAGCGGGATTCTCGAGCGCGGGCCGGCCCGCCCCCGCGTCATGCGCCGCCCCAAACGCACGGATTATTACACCGAGTCGGAAACCGACGGGCCGCAAGAGCATATCGAACGCGTCTTCATGCAGCGCGTCCTCCTTGGCGACTGGCGGCCCGGGCACACCTTCTCCGAAGCCGAACTGGCGCGCGACAGCAATGCCAGCACCGTTTCCGTCCGCGAATTCCTGATCGGCTTCTCCCGCTTCGGGCTCATCGCCAAGCAGCCGCGCGGCGGCTGGATCCTGCGGGAATTCCATGACGGTTTCGCCGCCGAGGTGGCCGACATGCGCGAACTGATCGAAATGGCCGCCCTCGCGCGCATGCCCCGCGCCGGCAGCGCCGCCCTCACCGAGGCGGCGGATGCGATGATCGCCCGCCACCGCGACATCGAGGCGGCATCTGTGGACGCCCCGCGGAAAGCAAGCGCAAATTTGAGGGTGCACAGGTGTCGGATGCTGCCATCTGTCCGGCCTCTGGGTGCAGAGATGTTCTGCGGGCCTGTATGGGAGTTCGCGGATCGGATCCAAAACACTACAGCGTGCTCGCGCACATTGGTAACAACTGGTTTTCCGACCCCGTCTCGCCGACGGTTGTGCCATACTCTCCTTCGATCGCCTACCTTCTCCGCCAGCCTCAGTAGCTTGGCAGTTTATACTGCTGCAGCTACCGGAGCTCGATAATCCTCTTTCTTTGTGAGCACGGCCCACACAATGCGTGCGGTCTTGTTGGCCTGTGCAACCGTGACCAACATTCGCGGCTTGCGTGTCAGCATCGAAGCAAGCCAGCCTCCTTCGGTCGGGCCTTTCTTGCTAGCGTGTCGGATCAAGGTACTCGCGCCGATAATCAGCAAACGCCGCAAGGTTCGCTCGCCCATCTTCGTTGTCCGCCCCTGCCTGGGCTTGCCGCCAGTCGATTTTTGCAATGGTGTGAGCCCTACCCAGGCGGCAAAGTCCCGCCCCCGCGCGAAAGTCTCCGCGGGTGGCGCCAGAGCGCAAATAGCCGTCGCCGCGATCGGGCCGATGCCCGGGATCGTCATTAGGCGCCGCACATCCTCGTCCTCGCGAGCTCGCCGGGCGATTTCCTTGTCGGGATCAGCGATCTGAAAACCAGAGCCCATCGAGCATGACCAGCATGACCCGGAGCATGTCGCGGGCTGCTACCGGCAGCGAGTTATCGCTATCGATCACCTCGCGCAGCGACGCCATCCACATCCGGCCCTTCGGAGCAACCCAGCCGTATTCGGCCATGTGACCGCGGATCGCGTTGATCAGTTGCGTGCGCTGCCGCACCAGAAGATCTCGGGTACGGAAAACCAGCGCCGAGGCTTGCTGCTCCTCGCTCTTGACCGCGACAAAACGCATGTTCGGCCGCTGCGCGGCTTCGCTGATTGCTTCGGCATCATTTGCGTCGTTATTCTGGTTGCGCTTGACAAACGGCTTGACGTAAGCTGGCGGGATTAAACGGACATCATGCCCCAGTTTCGCAAGTTCGCGAGCCCAGTGGTGTGCGCCGCCGCAGGCCTCCAGCGCCACCAGGCTGCGAGGCTGCGCAGAGAAGAACTCCAGCACTTTTGCCCGCGTGAGCCGCCGGCTGAAGACCTTGTGGCCATCGGCATCAACGCCATGCGCCTGGAAAACGTGCTTTGCGATATCGAGTCCAATTGTAGTAACCTCGGCCACGGACGCCTCCTCCTGCAGGTGTGTTGACACCTACCTTGGCACATAGATGCCGTCAGGGGGCGTCCACCCCATCACTACATTTTTGGGGCGTTGGGTCGGCGGTGCGTGGCCGCGGCTTCAGTCTGCGGGGTGTTCGCTAATGTTGTGGGGCAGCGCGATACCGGCGGCCTTGAAGACATTTCCTGTCCGTCGTCAGAATATTTGGCGCACATCGCGCATCGCAATCCGCTCCACTGGCATTCGTCCGCTCCCTCGATCAGCCAAAGGGAGGGAACCTGAACCAGCCAGCAGAGACCTCAATCCGATCCGGCCAACCCCGCCCGCCTGGGCGAATAAAAGTCGGAACAGGCGGGCGAAGTAATCTCGGAATAGGTGGCCGAATAATTCCCGAAATCCCGGGCGATTTGAGCCCGGAATCAGCAAGCGTTTTCCGATCAGGATCGATCTATGCCTGTTTATCATGGAACATGCCCGTCAACAGCACCAGCCGTGTCAGGGCAGGGAGTGACCTTACACCGGTCCTCTTCATGATCGCGGCGCGATGCGCCTCGACGGTCCGCTGGCTGATGCCAAGATCGGAAGCGATGTTCTTGCTCGGGTGGCCGGCAAGCACACGCAGCATGATTTCGCGTTGCCGGTCTGTCAGCATGCCCAGGCGCTGCCGCGCATCGTCGCGCGCCTGGGCCCGGCGGACCTGGTTCGAGTTCAGTTCGATCGCGGCGTCTATACCCGCCAGTAGATCTGCAACCGCAATGGGCTTTTCGATGAAATCCGCAGCGCCCGCATGAAGCGCCATGACTGCCTGCTGGACATTACCATGGCCGGTCATGATAATGACCGGCGTCTCGTTCGCTTCCTTGCGCAACAGTTTCAGAAGGTCGATGCCCGACATGCCGGGCAGGCGCGCGTCGAGTAGCAGACAGGCATGGGAAAGCTGGCTGCCGTCGCGCAGGAAATCCTCAGCGCTGACGTAAGCGGCAACCTGCCATCCGTGTTTGCCGAGCAGGGCGGACAGGCTGTCACGAATAGGCTTGTCGTCATCGATGATGCCGACGCACGCCTCGCCGTGCATGGGATTCGGCGGCGACCGCTCGCCGGTTTCTATCTTCCTGATCGCCGCGGCCAATTCGCCGGGCAGGATCGGCTTATTGAGCCGGACGGCCCCGTGTTGCTCGATCTCGGCCAACGTCTCACTGGAAATTTCGCCGGTCAGGATCAGGCTGGCGACCGGCGCGTCCAGCCGCTTGCGCAACGCCGTCACCGCCTCGGTGCCCGACATGCCACTCGGCAAATTGTAGTCAGTAAGAATGAGGTCGGGTCGGAAGTCGCTGGTAGCGACCCGCGCCATTGCTGCTGGTCCGTCTGGCACGGCCTCAATCCGGTGCCCCATGCCTTCGAGAAACTGCACGAGGAGTCGGCGCAGATCGGGATCGTCTTCGATCAAGAGAATCGCCTTGGGACGCCACGCCAGTGCGACGGCTCGGGAGGTCTGGGCTTCCGCCTGTGCCGCGGCCGACATAGCTGGGGCCAACGGCACCTGGACCGCGAACATCGACCCCTTGCCCATGCGCGAACGCAGTTCGATCGGGTGTCCGAGCAACTCACCAACGCGCCGGACGATCGCAAGCCCGAGCCCGAGGCCGCGGCCACGTTCGCGGGCCGGATTGTCGATCTGATAATGTTCGTCGAAAATAGCAGTCCATTCGGGTTCGGGAATGCCGACGCCGGTGTCCCAGACCTCTATGCTGAGTCCGCCGTGCCGACGCCGACAGCCGAGCAGGATCCTGCCGGATTGCGTGTACTTGATGGCGTTCGACAGCAGGTTGCGCAGCATCTGCTTGAGCAGCGCACGGTCGCTCGCGATCACCACGGTGCTGTCTACGACGCGCAGTTGGACGTTCCGCTCCTCCGCCTGAAAATGAAATTCATCGTGAAGATCGCGCAGGATCTCGTCGACCGCGAACGTCGAAACCGTAACCTTCACGGTGCCGGCCTCGATTTGATTGATGTCGAGCAGGGTGTTCAACATGCCGGCCATCACTGAGGTGGTCTGCTTGATCTGCTGGATCAGCCCCAGCGCGGCTTTGCCACTTGTCGTTTCCGTCAGTAGTTCCTGCAGGAGCGCTATCGTTTGCAGAGGCTGGCGCAGATCGTGGCTTACCGCAGCGAGGAATCGCGATTTCGCGCGCGTCGCCCGCTCAGCCTGCTGCCGGGCGGCCTCCAGGGCGCTTGCCGCAAGCTTCTGTTCGGTGACGTCGGCGAAGGTGACAACGATGCCGTCAACCCCGCCGTCATGGTTGCGATACGGCAGGATTCGACGTGTCAGCCAGCGGCCTGTTGGCGCCTCGATCTCGCGCGCCGCCGGAATTGCAGTCTGCAAGACCGCAGCAGCATCGTCAGCCAGGGTTTCGATGCCTGCAACCCCGGTCAGATCGGCGAGCGGCCGACCAATATCGCCGCGAAGGATATTGAACAGTTCCCGCGTGGCCGGTGTGAACAGCCTTATATTGAGCGCCGGGTCGAGGAACAGCGTTGCCACGTTGGTGCTGTAAAGCACGTTCTCAAGGTCATTGGAGGCGTTTCGCTCGCGTTCGAGGGTTTCCTGCAGCTGGCCGTTCAGTGCGATCAGTTCCTCGTTCAGCGATTGCAGCTCCTCCTTGGAGATAAGCAACTCCTCATTGGTAGACTGGAACTCCTCGTTGATCGACAGCGCTTCCTCGTTGACCGCGCGCTGATCTTCGCCGGCTCTCTCCAGTTCGCGAATCACCCCGAGCAGCTCGGTCTTGGTGGCGGCAAGTTCGCCCTCCAGTTCGACAACCCGCGGGGCATTCTCCTCGCCGGTCTTGCCTTGCGCGCGCGGTTTGTCCGGCTGGCGTTCGATGAAACAGACCAGCAGCGCCGCTTCCCCGGCCTCCGGAACCGGCCGGACCTCGATGTCGAACGCCACGCTGCTACTCGGGGTCTCCACGGTGCCGCCCGCGACCACGACGCGCCCGCGGCCCTCTGTGGCGCGCTGGATCGCCCCGCGCAGCCTGGCACGGACCCCGGGGTCGACCATAGCCAACAGGTCATGGGATGGAGGACCTGGCGGCACCTTGAGAAAACGCTCGGTCGGCCCCAGTGAGAACAGGGTTTCGCGACGCGTATTGATCAGCACAGCGGCCGGCGCATAAAGGTGGAGCACGAGTCTGCCGCAAAGTTCGGCGAGGCTCGCCGGGCGTGGCGGACCGTCAGGAGGGCGGCGCAGCGGCGGTAGCCGTAGCGTATCGCCGATCCCGATCGAGAACCCCAGATCGCCCGGCATGAGCGGGCCGTCGCGCTGATAGATTCGCTCCTTCTTGGAGATGACCGAGAAACCGTGGTCGGCGCGGCCGGTCGTCTCCGAAGTGCCTAGCAGGAGGATGCCGCCATTACGCAGTGCGAAGCGGCACAGGGACATGACCTTCGCCTGTGCCTCCGGCCGCAGATAGATCAGCAGGTTGCGGCACGAAACAAAATCCAGCCGGGAGAACGGCGGGTCGGTCAGCAGGTCCTGGACGGTGAACACCACGAGCGAACGCAACTCGGGCACGATGCGATAGCTGTCACCTTCGCGGATGAAGAAGCGGCGGAGCCGATCTGCCGTGACCTCGGCTTCGATCCTCGGCGGATAAAGACCCTCGCGCGCAGCAGCAACGGCTTCGGCATCGATGTCGGAGGCGAAGACCTGAATCTGGCTTTGCGATTTCGCGCGGTCCAGCGCCTCACGAAACAGCATTGCCAGGGAATAGGCTTCCTCGCCCGTGCTGCACCCGGCGACCCAGATGCGGATCGGCAGGTCTTGGGGGTGGCTGGCGATCAGATCCGGGATCACCTGCTCCTCCAGGGTCTTGAAGATCTCCGGATCGCGGAAAAAACTGGTGACGTTGATCAGCAAGTCCTTTGCCAGCAGGTCGAGTTCAGCCGCATTGCCGCGCAGCATGTCGAGATAGGCCTGCAAGTTGCCGGGATCTATGGCGGCGAGCGCCATCCGCCGCTCGATCCGTCGCTGCAGGGTGCCCCTCTTGTAGGGCGTGAAATCATGCCCGGTGCCGCCAAGCACCATCGCGATGATGGCCTCGAACGGCGGCTGATCGGGGGTGGGTTCACGTTCGGACGATCTATCGACGGAACGAGCGTAGCTGATCAGGCGGGCGGGGATTTCGGCAAGCGACAATACGGCGTCGACCATGCCGGTCGCGATCGCATTGGACGGCATGCCATCATACGCGGCCTCGCCCGGATGCTGGGCGATGACGAGCCCGGCATGTTCGCGGATTGAACGGATGCCGATGCTGCCATCCGCGCCGGTGCCCGAGAGCACGACCGCCGCCGCCTGCGTCCCATAGCAGGTGGCCAGCGAGGGCAACAGGAAATCAAACGGCAGGCGTGCCCCGTGGTGGGCCAGAGGTTGCGACAGGTGCAGCACACCGTTGTCAACCGCCAAATACGTGCCGGGTGGTATGAGATAGACGGTTTCAGACTCGACCGGCAATCCGTCCGCCGCCTCGCGCACCATCATGCCGGTATGCCCCGACAGTAGATCGGCCATCATGCTCGGATGGTTGGGATCGAGATGCTGGACGACGATCAGTGCCATCCCGGACCCATCGGGTATCGCGTCGAGCAACTTGCGGCATGCATCGAGTCCGCCTGCGGACGCGCCAATGCCCACGACAAGGAATCGCCCCGGCGTTGTCATGGCTGCTATATCTGGTGCCGCCTGGTGGCGCGTTTGCCGGGCGGCAGGCTCCGGCGGTTTCATTGCGCCGATACTCCTGTCCCGGATCAATTACTCAACCAATACGCTGTCTCACCCAAAATAACAACGAATTGATCCGAAGCTGCCAAGTATACCTTTGGCCCATAATAGACTCCGATTCTGCATCCTCGCCGCGCGGATTTCCATTCGAGTGGACGGACTCCGCGAAACCAATCGCCCCATCAATGATGCGCGCTCAGCTCGACTTTGGCCATTTCATGCGGGGTAGCATGCAGCGTTGAGCAAGCCGGTGAGGAGGTTTGGTGGTATTTTCGGCATGTCTTGTGGCTGACTCGACGTTTGTAAATGCCCATGGGTCCAGAGTTCTCGTCGGACTGAGGCGATAGAGCATTGTCAGGTTGACGTGGTGATCGTGTGCCCGTAGCGATTTCGGATGATGGCTTTGACTCTGCCTGCACGTTTGAAGGGATATCGCTTCCCTCGAT
>NCAT01000060.1 GCA_002255575.1 Acidocella sp. 20-57-95 | reverse complement strand
CCTTGGTCTGTGGTAGAAACATAATATAATACCACACCCAGCCTACGAGATTAGAGATAGCCTTTGCGCCAGTCATTGAGCAAGCCAATGAGATAGCCATTGCGATAGCGATTGAGCCAGCCAATGAGCTGTTGATTGCACCAGCGATTGAGCAATCCGCCTTCCCCTACTTCCGATTCGGAAGATTGCCCGTAGCATCAAAAATAGTGAAACTCCTCCCGCTATTTTTGAAAGACTGTTCATGTCGCTCAAGCGCAGACCAACTGATTCCGACATCGAAGCCCTTGCTGAAATCTTCCGCCCGCTCTGGCGGCAAGGCGATATTATGCGCCCGTGGCTGCGTCAGCACCATGAGCTGCTGCGCTCGCTCGTGCATAGCGAATGGTCCTGGGCGGCGGTCGGCGCGGCGCTGACCAAGCTCGGCATCACCTATCGAACCGGCACACCCTGGACCGACAAAAGGCTACGCAGCGAACTGTCACGGGCGCTGATGCCTCTCAAAGGCTATCGACAACGGCAGCCAAAACCCGAAGCACAGCCAACGGCCGAAATTGCGATACCGCCCGGTGCGGTTGCCCAAACGAACCTGCCGCCAAATCCGCCAGCTGCGCCCAACGTGCCTCCGCCGCCAGCCGTTGCCGCGGCGCCCCGCTTCAAACCCGCCTCGTTCCGCATCCCAGAATCATCACCCGCGCCAAGCGAATCCACCCCGGCGGAAAGCACCGGCAACCACCGCCTGACATTCGGCCCATCTGAACCCAAGGAGCCAAGCTGATGCCCGAAGACAAACCGCAAACGCCCACCACCCCGACCAAGCCATCCGGCGCCACGCCCTATCGCCCCGGCGCCACAAAATTCACCGGCTCGCGCGCCGACATCATCAGCCTGGCGGCACCCAAGGAGCAAGAACCCGACATTGAGCAAGGCATCGACCTTACCGGCCGGGCCAAAATCATCTTCGCCGCCGGACGCGGCAAAACCGGTAAGACCACCCTGCTGCGCTGGCTCACCGAGACCTCGATCCGCAATGGCGGCACGCCGATCCTGGCCGATGTCGACCCCAGCAACGCTACCTTCTCCGCCTATTTCGCCGATGTCGCTCGGCCGGACACCGACAACCCCGCCGGGGTCGCCACCTGGCTGCAGGGGTTGATCGAATATTGCATCACCGAACGGCACTCCGCCCTCATTGACCTTGGCGGCGGCGACACCACCCTGCGCTCCCTTGCCGCCGAAATGCCGGGCCTGGCCGCGCATATCGAGTCCGCTGGCATGGCGCCGGTAATGTTCCACCTCACCGGCCCCCAGCCTGAAGATCTCCTCCCTGCTCTCACTTTGGCCGCCCGTGGCTTCACGCCAACGGCGCAAGCCCTGGTACTCAATGAATATGGCATTGAACCCGGCTCAACACGTGAGCGCGCCTTTGCGCGCATCACAGCCTCCACCGCTTATGGCAATCTGACCGCCAACTGCATGAAATTGTGGATGCCCCGGCTGCACGCTGCCGAGGCCGTGGAAAGCCGGCAATGCAGTTTTGCCGCCGCGCGCGACGGCACCATCAATCCGCCGCTCGGTCTGTTCGACGCCGCCCGGGTGCGCGTCTGGCTGGACGCCATGGACCGCCGCTTCGCCGGGGTCAGATCATGGATCCCATAAGCCCCGCCGCCCGCCGTGAGGCCCTGCACGAGCAGATCACCGAGGCCCAGATGGTCCTGCGCCGTGCCGCCGCCGCAGCGGCTCTGAAAAGCGACCCTCTGGCGGAGCAGCTCCGGGCCCTGGCCATGTGTGTCGGCGCGCTGAGTGACCTCTACCAAGCCAGCGAGGCCACCCAGATCGAGATTGCCAACACCCTAAAAACCCAAACCGGTGCCATCGCCAATGAAGCCATCGACCGGGTGCATGCCTCGGGCATAGACATCGTCAACAAACTCGCCCCGCAACTCGCCAATGCCGCTGACCGGACCATGCGGCAGAAAATCACCACCCTGCGCATCCGCAGCATCTTGGCCATGGGTCTGTCATTGGCGCTCACCATCCTCTTGCCCAGCCTGTTCACCTATGCCGCGGGGCTCAATGCCGGGCGTTTCCAGGGCGAGGTTGCTTCTCAACTGATTTCAGTCGCTATGAAGGCCGGGCCAACGGAGGCAATAGCCTGGGGGCAGCTGATGCAGGACAATAACGGAGCCAGTGCCATGGCGGTGTGCCGAAAGAACCTCCAACAAGATGCCGGTGGTCGGCATTATTGCCTGATGCCAGTTTGGACAGATCCCGTGTCACCCACGGGTCCCTCGGTGCCGGCTCAATAGTTCATCAGAAATATAACCCGTTCGGCCGGAAAAACACGACCGTTTTTTGGCGAGGTCGGGCCAACAGCGGATCGGCCGGTCTGAAGAATGCTCTGGCAAATAACAAACATTCATCAAAGAATGTGAATGCCAAGTGGACTTGACTGGTCTGCTCTGTATCGTTGAATTAAGCTTCTGAAGAAACGAGAAATAGCATCGAAATTGTTATGTGTCGAATTTTGGTTATATTGTTTGTACTCTGCAATCTGTTAATTTTTTTGCGCTAATCTGTATTTGAAAAAGTCGCGATTATGAAAATACCGGCGACGAGAGCAAATCAAATCAAGTTATCGGCTTTAGAGCTATCAGCGGCCCCCACTTTTCCCGACGCCCAAAACAACAAGCCACCACCAACAAAAATCATCGGAATAGAAAGCGCTTGACCCATCGTGAAGCCAAAGGGCAGAAATCCTAAAAACCAATCCGGTTCTCGAAAAAATTCGCCAGTAGTGCGCGCAACACCGTATCCGAAGATAAATAGGCCAGTGAGCATACCGACATTATTCCGAACTTTTATGGAGCGGGATGCAAACGCCATTATAATAAAAAGTAACACCCCCTCAAGCGAGGCTTCAATCAACTCGGAGGGGTAGCGCGGCACCAAGGAGCCAGATTGCGGATAGATCATAGGAA
>NCAT01000031.1 GCA_002255575.1 Acidocella sp. 20-57-95 | reverse complement strand
CTGTCGGCATGATTAGCGTCCTGACAATTCGCGTAAGGCATCCAACGCGGCGAAACTGCGCGGTGCGCCGCACATAAATAGCCGGTAGCCTTCCTCAGTAATGCGCGCGAAGTTTTTCTTCTCGGCATGGGGGTGGCCAACAATCACATTGTTTTCCTTACAAATCGCCACCACTTCGGCCATCGCCTCCAAAACGGCCGGGTGCTCGGTCTGGCGCGGGTAGCCGAGTTCTTGTGAGAGATCGCCTTCACCGATCACCACCGCGCCGATACCCGGCACGTTCTTCAGCATATCACGCAGATTGCTGATGCCGGCAGTATCCTCGATTTGGATAATGCTCATAATCTCGCCATGTGGTGCGAGCGGCCACACATCGGCGCGAGCATAATATTCATCTTGCGATATGCCCCAGTAGCGCACAGCCTGCGCCGATTCTTCAAACGCGGGTAACGGCAAGCCGCCACCGCGTTATAGGCTTCCTCGACCGTGGAAATATGCGGCCACATAATGCCGTAGCAGCCTAAATCCAGCGCCTGCTTTGCAAAAAACTGATTCATCTCGATGCCGTTGGCCGGAATACGCGCGACCGGTGTAATGTGCGGCGCCGGCGTGCCGGTGGCTAAAATCTGGCCGCGATTGAGCAAAAACTGCATAGCGTTGCGCAACGCCCGAATATCCCAGCCCACATGCTCGCCTTCGAAAATCACACCATCGTACTTGGACGTTTGCAGCGATACCGCCACATCCACCTCAAATGGTGCGAACAGCGCGAAAGCATTTTTGCCGGATTCCAGCGCGCGGATCCAACCATTCAAACGAGTGCTCATATTGCGTTTCCTTACAGGCCTTTTGCCTTCAACATTTTATCCAAACGCGGATATACCTTGCGGGCGTTGCCTTCAAAAATCTTGGTGCGGTCAACTTCACTCAAATCCGGCAATTGGTCCACATAGCGCTTGGTATCGTCAAAATAATGGCCTGTTTCGGGGTCAATGCCCTGCACCGCACCGATCATCTCAGAGGCAAACAAAATATTATCCGCCGGAATTACTTCCTTCATCAACCGGATACCGGGGTAGTGATACACGCAGGTGTCAAAGAAAACGTTGTTAAGTAGGTGTTCAGAAAGCGGCGGCTTCTTCATCATCAGCCCGAGCCCGCGATAACGGCCCCAATGAAACGGCACAGCACCACCGCCATGCGGGATGACGAATTTCAGATCCGGGAAATCCTTAAATAAATTGCCCTGCAACAACTGCATGAACGCCGTAGTGTCGGCATTGATATAATGCGCGCCGGTGGCATGGAAGTTCGGGTTACAGGAGGATGTCACATGGATCATCGCTGGCAGTTCCAGTGCCACCAAGGCCTCATAAATCGGGTACCAGTATTTGTCGGTCAGCGGCGGGTCAGTCCAGTAGCCGCCTGACGGGTCTGGGTTGAGGTTCACCCCAACGAAGCCATCCTTCACCAACCGCTCCATCTCCGGGATGCAGTTTTTCGGCGATACGCCGGGATATTGCGGCAGCTGGCCGACCGGAACAAAATTATCCGGCAGCAAGGTGCAAATACGGTGGATGAGCTCGTTGGAAACCCGCGTCCATTCATGGCTGACAGCCTCGGTGCCCACATGATGCGCCATACCAGACGCCCGCGGCGAGAAAATGGTAAGGTCGCTGCCGCGCTCCTTCTGGAAGGCCAACTGCCGCTGAACGCTTTGCACCAATTGTTCGTCGGTAATGCCTAGATCAGTGGTGGTGGGGCGGCGTGCGGGGTCGGCCAGGCCGGCTAATTGCTTGTCGCGGAATTGGAATACGGTTTGTGGTTCGGTGGTATAATGGCCGTGGATATCAATTATCATGCGCGGTTTCCGGTCAAAAATTGCAAGGCTTCCCACCCGTTAAATTGTTCGTTAGACGAACCTTTGTGCCGGAAAGCTAACATCTTTTAGGGTCATGTCAATGCTTTGTGCCTTGGGATGGTGCGCTTGGCGCAGCCAACTATAATGACAAAAGTCACTGGAGATTAAGGCTTTGTACCGAAATTAGCCGGTTTTGTGGTGGTGAGTTCACCGGCAAATCCTGCAGCAATCATCTCCGCCGCGAGCCTCCTCCGCATTCCCAGCAGACGGACCAAGCCCGTGGATTGCCACGCCACGGGGCGCGCCCCGGCAAAGGTCGCCTTGACAAAGCTAATCGCGGGTATCGGCCGGTTATTGCAGAAAAATGAAGACGGATGAATAAGAGAGGGTACGGATTACGGTTTGTACATCTAAATGAGCCTCAAATATCTCAGATTGCATAGAAACCGCGCGATAGCACGTGGCTATACCGGCCACCACCGCGCCGCCGAAACGGTGGGAAAGACTATGGCTCCAGGTAATCTCATCAAACCCTCACCATGCGGTTATATAAAAAACAGTTGTTCGTGGCGCGGTGTCGGTTGATTTTTGTTTGGCTTCCTGTCCCGTCAGCCCGCTTGGCCCACGGCATTTGGCGTTAAATCCACCTGCTGCAAAGTAGAGTCAATTTTTAGACAGCCGGTTCTATCTGAATAACCACACTCTACGAGACAATGTCTCAGTAATTAAGACAAGCCGTTGCGGTGCACTTCATTACATAGTTTTTATCAAGAAAAACTTGTTGTTTATTGAATAACCAATACAAGTTACCTCAGCTTCATTTTAGCAGTGAAAGACACGACCTTGTTTAAGTCCTTCATGGCACATGTTTTGTTTCGATTAGCCAAGCGTCTCGCGAATCAACGCGGCTCAGTTGCTTTGATCGTCGCTCTCTCGGCGCCGATCCTCATTGGTGCAACGGGTCTCGCCGTTGATATCGGCTATTGGTATGAGGAACAGGAAGTCATTCAATCGGCTGCTGATGCAGCCGCCCTGGCGGCGGCCACCGCGTCTATAAAATATGGCATAACAACTTCGAGCGCCGGTACAACTTTTGCGAGCGGCACCGGTGAGACGTTTGCGGTTGCGGCGGCGAACAATGCGACCAATGGCGCTTTTACGTTTAGCTCTTCAGGCAGCTATAAAATCACACTGTCCGCCAACATTACCTCCACGACGGCAACATGGACTGCGACCGCCACGATACCTCGCCGGTTATTCTTCTCGGGGGCAAGCGGCATCACCGCTGGTACTCAGTCAGCATCAGGTGTCGCGGAAACTGCAGCGGTCAGCAGTTGCCCCAGTGGGGATGGGGACGGCATTATGACCGGCACTCTAAACACCGGTTCAGCCGCTAACATTTATGATACCAACGGTTGCATCTCAGTCTCAAGTAACGCAGCGGGCGCCCTGACCTCGACAAACTCCGGCTATGTGCTCGCGGCAAATGTTGCCGTCGCCGGCGGTAGTGCGAGCGTTGTCAGCACGAACCAAGCCTATATCGGATCAGCCACTACGAGCGGAACCCCAGTCGGGCCGGTTCCCGGCACCAGCACGGTATCTTTAAACACCCCCGCGCCCTCGGACCCTTTATCGGGTATTGCCGCGCCGCCGACTTGGCCAACAATGCCAAGTATTTCGAGCTCTTTGACCTTCGTCACGCCATTGTCCGGGTACACTAACAAAACCAGTAATGGTAGCTCGTGCCTTAACTATTCTGGCAACTGCACCTACGTGCCCGGCAACTATAATATGGGTTCAATGAGTGGCGGAAACCTCTATACATTTAATTATGGATCGACGTCCGGAACCACATACATTGAAGGTGGGATCCGTGGTTCAATCAATACCGAAACATTGTTAAACGGTAATTACTATTATATCGCTGGCCCCGGTGTCTCAAGCTCGTCGAATACAGCGACAGGTGTGGCATGGACAGTCAACTCCCCAATCGTTTCCGATGCGACAGTGGGCACAACGACCTATGTCAATGGGGGATTTTTAGCCAACGGCGCTAATTCAACTATAACGTTTGGCCCGGGGTATTATTACTTCCAGGGCTACAATAGCTCGACGGCCGGGTTTAACGATACGACAGGTGGCACGGTCACATTCAATAACGCGACCGGTACTGGCGGAATTATCGGTAGTGGCGGTGGCAGTACGTTTTTCTTTAAGGGTGGGTTGCATATTCAGGGTAGTTCTAGCGTCGTATTCGGGCCTGGCATTTATTATGTCGACGGTGGAAACCTTACGGTGGACGCAGGGGGCAGCGCCACCGGCACGGGCGTAACATTCGTTCTTGAAAATGGCGCCGGCTACTCGATCGCAGGAAGTTCCAGCTTCAATGTCAGTGCGCCGGAGCCAGATTCGTCAACCTCACCCACCAATTGCGTCACGCCTGCTAATTATGCGTCAAGCAACGCGACGACATATCCTTATGATGGCACGGACGGGAAAGGTATTTGTGATGTGCTGATCTATCAGCCGAGTTCAAATAGTTCTGCCGATTCAATTACAGAAGGCGGTAGCATGAATGTGCACGGGGCCATTTATACCCCTAGTGCTGCCCTCACAATTTCCGGTGCCGGAACTTTGACCATTACAACCGGAATTGCAGGCAGCTCGACAGCGACAGCAGAACCAGGCATTGAAGCCACATCTATTACAACATCGGGTAGTGCCGGGATCACGGTCACCCAAGATGGTGTCCCGGCCACAGGGTCACAAAGTTCGTCGGGTGGTTCATCGTCAACAGTTTTGCTGGTACAATGATTTAAGATGACACAGGTGGCAATATTTGTTAGCTCATTGAACGATTTTTTTGTTGCTAAATGTAAATCGTTCTATAAGACAAAAAAATCTGCAGCGGCGGTTGAATTTGCACTGAGTAGCTTAGCTCTATTTTTGTTTTTGTTGGCAATCGTTAACATCGGCCTACTCGGTTTTTCAATCAGCGCGATGGAACATGGCGTGCAGGCTGCTGCGCGGCATGCCGCTGTCGATGCTGCCCATAGTTACGAGACGAGCACATCGCCAAAATCTTTTTCATGCGATTCAGCGTCAACAATCGCAACTTATTTTGATGGTTATGCCGATCCACCTTTGCCGACTGCAGGCACCGCGACCACAGACAATCCTTATATCAGTGCGACCTGGACCAATAATACCGGGACAACACCGTTAACAACCGAACCGCCCGGCGAGTATTTGAAACTCACCGCTACGTACCGATGGTCAGCCATCGGTTTTCCGGCGCGGTTTGGCTCTATCACGCTTAAATACACAACGGTGGCAACTGTTATGGGTACAACCACTGGCTCTCCCACGATGAATTCACCATGCTGAAAATATTCGGTGGGTTTATTCGACGCACAGAGCGGGCCAGCGTTGCCGTAGAATTTGCGCTGATTGCGAGCCTGTTACTTTTTCCGCTGATCGGCGGCGCTACTGATTTCATGTTGATCATTGCTGCCAAGGCGCAGGTCAATATTACAATGCAAGCGCTATATTATTCTGCATTAGCGTATCCTGGTATTACCAGCGCTAATATAAATTCTTACGCACAGAATATCCTCACGGTTATAAATAGCGAGGCGATGTTTCATGTAAGCACCAGCACAACATCACCGCCCAGCCTCTCGTATGTGTGCTACACAGTTAGCTCGACCACAGCGCCAACTTTTTCATCACCATCGTCAACAGATTCCTGCACGACATCGCAGGAGACACAAACATACGCGAACTATACAATCACAACCAGTGTTAGCTTACCATTTCCGGTTCCCGGAATTTCCTCACCATACACCATTTCATCAACTGGCATGGTAAGCTTTAAAACCAGCCCTTAAATCACGTTTCATAGGTTATTTAGACGTAAAAAAATCAACAATACTCTTGGTAAACACACCAAGTATATCAGCGAACAAAGCAATAAATATAATGGTGAGGACTATTTTAGCGTTACGTTTTTTGAGGCGAATGGCCCGTTGCACCCGCCCCTCCAAGCTGCTCAGCCAAGCCGTGTCAACATCGCCGCTGAGCCAGACCGCATGGCTGTGATAAACGGCGAACATCCTGGTCAGAGCTTCCAACAATGCCCCTTTAGAACGTAACCACCGACGCTGATGCAGGAATAGTCTAGCGGCCAACACCTCATATTTTTCGTTTTTGCGGGCTCGCTTTGCTGCCAACGCCCGCAACTTTTCCAACCAGTGCAAGGCGGCCACGCGACTTTGAACTTGCGCTTGCAAGGCAGCCCGCCCCTCAAACCGCCAAGGCGAGTGTTCGAGCCCTAAACGATCATATATCATCAAAAAATCCGGTGCAGGTAACAGCTTCGGATCAACCGCCCTTTCCAGAACAAGCATCGCAAATGAAGTTTGATCATCAAGTGCGATGTCACCACGCGCCATCAGCATGGTATAATAATCCCAGCCAGCCTTGACGCCGCGCGCGGCAAGAATCTGTGACAACGCGTTGGCCCGATCGCCGCTGGTACGGTCATTATAAGGCTGTTCGCTCAAACCTTGCGGCTCGTAAACGGGGTGCGCTTGCGGTGGGCTTACATCATCGAGACTGTCAAAATTGTAAAAGTCGTAATCTGGGTCATTATCGACGGTTGAAGCGGGTTCCGGCGCCGCGTAATTGGCCAACTGCAACGCGCCTTCCAGGGCTGAGCGTAGCGCCATAAATCCGGCGGGGTCGGTTTCTACATTCAGGCCGCGCAGCTTGCTTCCATAGGCCCGCCGAATGACCAGCGGATCAGTTGTCCGGTCAATACCCAAAACATCCCAGATACTACCTAGCGTCAAGCGCCGCCACCGCTAAATAAACGGCTCATCGTCATGCGCTTCCAGCACCTGGCGCAAATGTTCACGGGTGGTGCGGATGCGCTCCGGTGCCTGGGCTTCCAACGCTGATATGAAGCCGGTCAGCGCATCGCCGATCACGCTGCGGGCATGCCCGAGCCTTTGCTCATACAGCCGCTGCCCGCGCGCCATCAAAGCTGCGTTCTCGGCGTCGTCGCGTGGGTGCAGTTTCAGTTTGGTCAAATTTTGCAGCCGCGCCTCAATCTCCTCGCGCGACAATGATCCTGGGTTGCCCTCAATCAGTAGCCGTTCGGTCACACCGGTATTCAGCACGGTTGCCTCCACCTCCAACAAGCCGCTGGTGTCGTAAGTGAAGCGTACATCAATCTGCACTTTGCCTTCCGGCGCTGGCGGACAGCGTACACTCATTTTACCGAGCAGGATGTTATCCTTCACCATCAGCGCCTCACCCTGATACACCTGCAGGCTGATAGCTGTCTGGTTGTCCTCGACGTTGAAGACTGGCTTCACCCGGCTGGCGGGAATGATGGTGTTGCGCTCGATGATCGGCATATAGACGCCGGTCAAGCGTGAACCATCCGGTTGCCGGTCTGAGACGTTGATGCCCATGGTGAAGGGCGCGACGTCAGTCATGATGATTTCTTCAAGCCCAGCACTGCGGCCGATCAAACCCGCCGCCACTGCCGCGCCGCGCGCCACGACCTCATCCGGGTTGATATGCTGCAGCGGCATGCGCCGGAACAGCCGCCCGATCAGTCGCCGCAGCATCGGCATCCTGGTGGCACCACCAGCAAGGATCACTTGTGAGAGAATTTCAGGTTTAATCCGCGCATCACGCAAGGCGCGCTCAATCGGCAGCCGGATGCGGGCGAGAACAGATTCAGATAGCATCTCAAACCGGTCGCGCGAGAGTGTCCAGGTCAAGTCCTTGCCCTGGTACGCCAAGCTCAACTCGGCCTCATCGGCCTCGCTCAGCCGCCGCTTCACCATCTCAGCCTGGCGCCGCAGAACACCATGAATGGGCGCCAAAAGCGAGACTGGCGGCAGCCCCGCCGCCTCGCCCATATGCGCCATGAAATCGTGTACGATGACATCGACAAAATCCTCGCCGCCCAGCCAGGTATCCCCGGCTGTGGCGCGCACTTCCATCACGCCTTCAAAGCAATGCAGCAGCGAGACATCGAATGTGCCACCGCCGAGGTCGATCACCATCAGATATTGCTCGTCAGCATTCAGGCCGATGCCATAGGCCAAGGCGGCGGCGGTCGGTTCGGTGAGCAAGCGTTTCACCTCCAGCCCGGCCAGCGTGCCGGCGGCCTTGGTGGCCTTGCGCTGTAGATCATTAAAGTATGCCGGCACGGTAATCACCGCTTCGGTTACCGGTTCACCCAGCAGGGCCTCGGCATCGGCTTTCAAAGACCGCAACACCAAGGCCGAAAGCTCCTCAGGCCGAAACTCCTTTTTGCCGAGATGCAACTCCCGGTTTGTCCCCATATAGCGCTTGAACACTGCCGCAGTGCGGGCCGGGTGGGTGGAAAGCCGTTCACGCGCCGCCAACCCCACGATGATGTCGCCCTTTTCATCGAGACTTACAGCAGAGGGCGTGAGAACATGGCCGATGGCGTTGGGAATCAACACAGGCTCGCCATGCCGCCAGACAGCAATCAGGCTATTGGTTGTTCCGAGATCAATCCCAACAATCATGGCTCACCGATTTCATTATACAACCGCATCCTCTCTGAATCCGGCAGGCTGGCAAGAGCTAAGCGTTATTTTGTTGAGCGACAGGTAATGTCCGGAATATGAAATGAGCGCAAAATACGACATATTAAGTCCAAACTTCCCGCCAGGAGCCGTCGATGACCGGTGTCGCATCTTCCACCCATCGGCTAATACCCGCCTTCAGGGTTGGCATAACTGGCACCCGCCGGATCGACCCGGCAGCTTTACCGGTTTTGCAGGCGCAACTTGCGGCCATCCTCAGCCATATCAGAACTTATATCGCGGCGCTTGCCCGCACGATGCCGGTGGCCGGCCTCTATGCGGATGGCCCGGTCTTGCTGCGTTTTTTGTCGCCTTTGGCAGAAGGGGCAGACCGGCTGGGGGCAGAGGCGGCGCTGGCCGAGGGTTATCAGCTTGAAGTGCCGTTACCGTTCGCGGCGGCTGATTACGAGGCAGATTTCCCAGACACTGTCGAAGCCTTCCGCACCTTACTCGCAAAGGCCGGGCCGCATGTTCTGGAACTAGATGGCGGGCGGGGCGATGAAGAGAGCGCTAGCTATGAGGCTGTGGGGCGTTATGTGATCCGTAACTGCGATCTTCTCATTGCCATCTGGGATGGCGGTAAAGGCAATGGCCGCGGCGGCACGGCAGACATTGTACATTACGCGCTCCGGCATAGCCTGCCTGTATGGTGGCTACATGCAGGCGCAGCTGAGGAACCAGCCTGGTTGGAACATCACCCGCGCCACGTGCCGCCAGACCGCGGCAGCGCCCTGGCTAAGCTCGACGATTACCTACGTCAAACAATCATTCCGCCCGCAACGCTCGATGCCACTGACCCTCTGGCCAATTATCTCGCCGAAACGCCGCCGCCCGACCGGTTTATCTGGAGCATTTACCGGCGTGTCATGCGGCTGGCAGCTGGCAGAGGAACACCGCACAAGGCACCACCGGTACCACCACAACCGGCCAGTGACGCCTGGGCCTATTGGCAGGCGCATTATCAACCAATCGATGCGCTCGCCATTGCCTACGGCAATCGTTACCGCAGCTCTTATATCCTGGTATTTTTTCTGGCAGCTCTGGTGGTTGGCTTTACCGCCGCCAGTATCGGCATTGGTAGCGCAGCCTTATTCATAACGATATGTGAGCTTTTGGGATTGGCCAGCATATTCATCATCGTGCATTTGAATGTGCGACGACATTGGCATGAACGCTTAATCACGTACCGTTTGTTGGCGGAATTATGCCGTAAGCAACAAGCCCTGACGATGTTTGGCTGGAGCCTGAAAATTCAGGCCACATTGCCGCTGCGCAGCGAGATGGATATGGCACCTGCGACCTTGCCCAGAGACATCTGGGTGGCATGGTATTTCAATGCGCTGGCGCGGGCAGCGCCATTAGCCCAAGGGTCCCTCAGCGGCAGCCATCTAGGCAATTTATTCGATATTATTTGCGCGAACTTGATCACCGGTCAGGCCACGTATCATGCCAACCGCACCCGCGACAGTGAAAACGCGGCGCACCATCTCGGCAAGTTGGGGCGGGTTTTTTTCTACGCCACGGTCGTGATGGTGCTCATTAAATTCGGTCTTGAATTGCAAACAACTTACCTGAACCAGCCGCAAAAGGGCGAAGATACATCTGCCTTGGTTACCTTATTGCGGTTTCTTCTTACCGTTACGCCCGCCATTTCCGCGGCTCTGGTCGGTATCCGCGGCTATTCAGAACTGGAATTGCTGGCAGACCAATCTGCGCAGATGGAACGGCTGATGCAGCGCACGGAAAGCAAGTTGCGGCATTTGAACTTGTCCGTACCACTCGCATCCCAAACCATCGGCGCCGAGTTGCTCGCGCTGACGGAAGCCATGATGCAAGACATTAAAGGCTGGGCACAATTATTCCGCATCAAAGCGGTGGAGCCGGGCTAAGCCGTGGATCACCAGCAACACCCACCCGGCAATCTTTCACTGCTGCTAGGTTTTATCATCGCCATCGGTCCCGTTTCGGTGGACATGTATCTACCGGCCTTTTCGCTGATCGGTCAGCAATTCGGGCCGAGCTTACCGCAGCTTACCCTGGCGGCGTATTTCTTCGGCTTTGCCGCCGGGCAGATGGCGCAAGGATTATTGTCTGACCGGATGGGGCGGAAATTGCCTTTGGCCGGCGGGTTGCTGCTCTACACCGCTGCATCCCTCGGCTGTGCGATCGCACCCAATGGCGCCACGCTATGCCTGTTCCGCGCCCTCGCCGCTTTTGGTGCCGCCGCCTCTATTGTCGTACCGCGCGCGATGGTGCGAGACTGTGCCGATGGCACCAAGGCCGCCACGCTGATGTCGGGCGTGATGCAGGTTATGTCGATCGCACCAGTCATCGCGCCGGTGCTGGGCAGTCTCGTTCTACTGGTCGCGGGTTGGCGGATGATATTTGTGGTGGCGGCACTCTACGGCCTGGCGGGGCTGGTGTTATTGTACAGATATCTACCCGAGACCCTGCCGCCCGAACGTCGCCTGACCACAAGTATCCGCGCAACTTTGCGGCTCTATGGCGAGATCATTGTGGAACCGGGGTTTCTCAGCAATGCGCTGATCGGCGCGTTCGGCATGTGCGCGTTGTTTGCCTATCTGGCAGGGGCACCGACGGTTTTCATGGGCGAATACCATAATCCGCCATGGGCATTTGGCCTGATGCTGGCGGTGCTGGGTACGGCCTCTATCGGGTTTTTCCGGATTAACACGTTTCTCGTGCAAAAATTCGGCGCGCCACGGGTGATTGATTACGGCATCGCTGTCTGGGGTGCTGCCGCAACGGCGTTGCTGTTACAAAGCTGGGTGCCGGCGCTCGGCGCCGTTAGCGTGTTTGCCGCATTGCTGCTGTTTGGGCTCGGGTACAGCTTTATACCCTCGAATGCGCAGGTCGGTGCTTTATCCCGCCATCGTGGCCATGCTGGCACCGCGACCGCGCTTATGAGCACGCTACAATATTGTGCGAGCGGGGTGGCTGGGGCGCTGGTCGGCCAGTTCGCCAATGGTACGGCCCGGCCCATGGCCAGCATCATGGTGATTTGCGCCCTCGCCGCCGCCGCCGCTGCCGCATACCTGCGCCCACGCGCCACAGCCGCCATCTGATAGGAAAACCAATGACCGATGCAACCGCGCTCCCCGCTGCAGCACCACCCAGTGAAGCCGCGTGGCTAGGCCGAATTGGTATTGCGCGGCGACAAGGTAATCATCTCGAAGCATTCGATCTTGCCCGCCGCGCCCTGAAGGACTGGCCAGACTCAATGCCTTGCGAACATCAGGCGATTTTGGCTCTGGCCCGCGCTGGCGCACTGGAAGGGGCGATGCAGCGCTATAATAAATTACTGGCGGTTGGGAAGTTGGATAATATCCCTGATACCAATCTTGCCGCTGACTTCGCCGGGCTGAGTGGCCGGTTATTCAAAGACCTAGCCGCCCGCCACCCGGAACCGGCTGCCTCGCAATATAGGCTCGCCTCCGCCAAGGCCTATGAAGCAGGATTTGAACGCTTCGGCGCTTATTATTTGGCGATCAACGCCGCCTCGCTGTTTCTGGCAGCCGGGTATTTGGACCAGGCACTTAACTATGCCCGCATCGCCCACCGCGCCGCCACCAATATCCCGCCGGATTACTGGACCAACGCCACCCAGGCTGAGGCCTCACTCATCCTCGGCAACTTCGCCGACGCCTGCAAAAGCTTGGCGGCAGCATCCTCATTCGGCGCGGGCAATCTCGATAATCTGGCCACCACGCGCCGTCAGCTAAGCTGGGTCGCTGCCTTGGTTGAGGCACCGGCAGACTTGCTTGACCATCTGCCCGGACCGCTGGTGCTGAATTGGTCATCCGGTCGGATCGCCAATTATGAGACCGTAAAGTTTGAATTCAGTGTCGGGCCCGGCGTACTTGCCTTCGGGCCGCTTCTATCCCCGTCCGACCTCTATCTGGCCAAGGCATTATTAGATGCTGGGACAATACTTCAACTTTTGCTCCCCAACGCGCCGGATATTTTGGCGGTCCAGAGCTTTTCAAATGGCCCTGAATTGCGCGCGTTGTTCGATCATGTGCTGGCGCATGAGCGTACCCGGCAAATGCGGGTTACTGATCAAGGAGCCCCGTTGGAGCCCGCCGCCAGCCTGCTTTGCGCCAAGCAGGCGCGTGGCCTTGCGTTGCTGCGGGCTCAGAGCCTGGCCGTTACGCCACGGCTTCTGGTGCCCGGCCCCGATGGTCCCAGTTACCAACCCATGCCGAAGGATCACTCGGATCTGACAGACGCAGCCTTTGAACATGACGTACCCGCCGACCGGCGCCGGCAATCACATGCTATTCTGTTCGGCGACGTGCATGGTTTCAGCGCCCTGACCGAATTTCAACAGCTTGAATTCCTCGAGCACATCATTGGTGGATTTGCTGACGTATTGAACAACACACCGAGCGCTGAATATGCCGAAACGGCTGGCGATGGCTTGTTCATTGTACTGTCTGACTTGATTGAGGCGGTTGAATGCGCCTTTGCACTTCATGCGGTACTGCCCAGAGGAGCCGCCGCCGGCGGCTTGCCGCCAAACTTGGGGATGCGCATCAGCGCACATGTCGGGCCTCTCTATAAAAGGCTAGACCGGGTAATCAACCGGGAAAAATTTTGCGGCATGGAAGTGATCCGCACGGCACGGATCGAGCCCGTGACCCCGGTGGGAGAAATCTATGTGACCGAGCAATTCGCCGCGGTCCTTGCCTGCGCGGCCGGTGACGCTTTCGCTTGCGAATATGTGGGGCTGCAACCGATGGCGAAAGGGTACGGCGAGTGCCGGATGTATTCGCTGCGGCGGACGATGCAAGGCAGCCTCAAACGACCACACTCTCGTCGCAACGGCCCGTAACGATTGGTAAACTCACCGCTTGCCAGGGCTATCAACGCCTCTCACAGTAAGTACGCATAATGTTTCAAAGGTAACCCAGCACCGATGGTGGAAACAGTTAAGCTGTTTATCTCGTCGCCCGGCGACCTGCAATCTGCCAGCCGTGAGCCGGGCAAAGCCTGGGAGCCGGGTGCGCGCGAGCGCGTAGCGCAGATCGCCAAGAAGCTGAACGGAATTTTTAAGCACCGCATCATCATCAAGCCGGTGCTGTGGGAAGAACAATATTACTCGGCCCATGATACATTCCAGGGCCAGATTGAAGAAGCCGGTGCGTGTGACGTTGTGGTGGCCATTTTCAAAGCCCGGCTCGGCAGCCCGTTGCCAGCCAGTTTTCCGCGCCATCTACCAGATGGTCAGCCCTACCCCAGCGGCACGGCCTATGAGGTGCTCTCTGCCATCGAGGCCCGCAAGCAGCGCGGCGACATGCCGGATATCTATGTGTTTCGCTGCAGCGATTCGCCCAACGTGAAGCTCGATAACCCACAGCGCAATGAGATCGAAGCGCAATGGGAAAAGCTGAATAATTTCTTCAATACTTGGTTCCGTACACCCGCTGGTGAATTTACCCTCGCCTTCCAGGACTACCAAACGGATGACGAACTGATCGCCAAGGTAGAAACCTGCCTGCTACAATGGCTGGCCAAGCGCGGCATTCTGCCGCAAGGGCCGGTATGGGACCGTAGGGTCCTGGGCTCGCCATTTCCTGGCCTTTCAGCCTTTGATGCTGAGCGCGAAACCGTTTTTTTTGGCCGCGAACTCGCCATCCGGCAAGCACTGACCAGGCTGCGGGAAGGATTTGCCCGCGGCACAGCTTTCCTGCTGCTCATCGGGGCCAGCGGCTCCGGCAAATCCTCATTGCTTCGGGCCGGACTGCTGCCGCAATTAGTGCTACCGGGCACAGTCCCGGAGATTGATCACTGGTGCCAGGTTATCATGGTTCCGGGTAGTGACCCGTTTGCCGCACTGGCCGCAGCCTTGCTGGCTGAACCCACCTTGGGTCCGCAACTACGGCAGGGGGTTTTCAAAACCGAAGCGCTGCTGACCAAACAATTAAAATCTGAACCAATGCTAGCCACTGCCCCCTTGCACGAGGCATTGCAAAGAGTAGCCCGCGGCAAGCCGGCGCGGCTGGCTTTGGGAATCGACCAGGCCGAGCGCCTGTTCACGGAAACCGCCACGGCGGCGGCGGTATCATTTGCCGCACTCGTCACAGCTTTGGTTAACGATGGGCTCTGCTTTGTGGTGATGGTATTGCGCAGTGATGCCTATGCACAGTTCCAGACCATCGAGCCGTTCCTGGCCCTGCGGGAAGCGGGTGCCTCGTTCGACCTAGTCGCACCGAACCAGGCCGAGCTGGAGGAAATTGTCAAAAGGCCGCTCGCCGCCTGCGACCCGCCGCTTAGCTTCGAGACAATCGAAGGCAAATCACTGGCCAGCAGGCTGGTGACAGACACGAAGGGCGGTGACGCCTTGCCGCTGCTGCAAATGACCCTATCGCGGCTGTATGAAGCGGCTGATGAGCGCGGTGATAATGTACTGCGCTTTGCCGATTATCGCGGCATGGATGCCGCCGTGACCGATACCGCCAATGATGTGCTGGCAACGTTGCACGATGCGTCCCGCGCTGAATTGCCGTCTTTGGTCACCACTTTGGTACGCGACATTGTCACCGACCCCTGGACGGGCGCGCAGGTCGCGGTAGCAGGTAATTTTGTGCGGCAGAATTTCATTGCCAATAAGCCGTCGCGCGCTGCCCTGGTGGATGCGTTTATCGACCGGCGCCTGCTCACCGCCGAAGGCGAAACAATTCGCCCGACCCATGAAGCTTTGCTGCGCATTTGGCCGAGCGCCAAGGCGATTATCGATGAGACGGCATCCTTGTTGCGTTTGCGTGGTGCGCTTGAATCCCGCGTGGTGGAATGGAAAGCCGCCATTGGCGCCGAAAAAGCCCGCCATCTTGATATTCCGCCCTCACTACTCGCAGGCGCTCAGCGGCTGGCAACCCTTCTGCCTGCCGACCTCTCAGCGGACATGCTGGATTTTATCCAACAAGCAAGTTTGGCCGCCCGTAACAAGCATAATGCCAAGCTGCGTCTGGCTTGGGGCACTGCCATTGGGGGGTTTGCCAGTGCGGCAGTTGGTATTGTGTTATGTCTGTGGGCGGAGTTCGAATCCAATAAAGCACAAACTAGTTTGCAACTTGCCACTGCCACCCTTCGCTCCTTCGCCCAGATCATCGGTAGCGTTAATAACCGAGATGCCGACAGCACAACGCAAACCAATAATATCGATGCTAATATCGATAATATCGCTGCCTTATATCAATCCTCGCCTGCTGATGCCGCGGCTCTCTACCTTGCCGCCGCCCAGATGCGGCAATTATCGCCGGATTCCGGTACCGCCTATGCAAATAAAGCACTGGCGATGTTGCAGTCCCTACATTTAGCGAACCCGCATGACCCTGACATCACGTTGGACTATGACCGCGGCTTGATTGACCGCGCCCGCGCGGAGGCCGGAAGCGGCATTCGTAATGATGCCGCCATCGCGGATTTTTCTGCTGGTATTGCCAGCTTGCAGGCCGTATTGGCGACCAACAGAATACCGGAAACCAGGCGCATGATTATGCTCCTGCTGGGCCATGCAGAAGAAGATTTAGGTGACCTGACCGTGCGGATTGCCCAGGCCGAGACCGACAGCAACAAAAAGACTGTCGATATAGCGCAAGCCGGCGCAGGCTACACGCAAGCCGCCACGGTTTTTCAAATATTTTCGGCGGAAAACAAGGGCGACCCGCAAGGCACCGCCGAGCAAGCCTGGGCCCTTAACAAGTCCGGCGACATCGCTAACCAGCAACTTCAAATCGCCACCGCCGCCAGCCGCTATGGCCAAGCCGCCGACCTGTTAAGGGGTCTTGGCAAACAACTCGCAGCCAATCCGATCTGGCCGCAGCATCTGGCCATCATCGATATGAATCTCGGCATCATCAGGCTCTCGCAAATGGATTTTTACGGTGCGCAGACGATATTTTCGAGTGCTTATACTGAATTTTCTGGCTTACGGGATCTAGCGTCATCCCAGAATGTCGAGCTGCAAGCCGACGTTGCGTGGTCACAGGACTTCATCGGATTTGCGAACTATCTATGCGCTGAGCAAGGCAGTACGACCTGCCTTGCGGATGCCGAAACGGTTCTGCGTGGCGCACAGGAGGCCCGCACCACGCTGCATCAACTGGCACCCGGTCAACTGCAATTGGTTGACGACCTAGCGCACACCAATGCCACCCTGGCCGCCGTTCAGGGGCTACGCGACATAGCCGCCCATGATGAGACCGGCGCTGCAAAGGATTTTGAACAGGCTGCCAGCCTAACCGCGAGCATTCTGCGGGAGGGTAATTGGGAAGTTTGGCGGCTGGCCGATTTTGAGGACCGGCAAGGCGAGGCTGCCGCGGCCTTGGGCGACGCCCAGACGGCAACGGCAGATTTCACCAAGGCCGCTCAGACCCTTGCCAGCCAGCTCTGCGCTGCTGATACTGCCAATTGTATGGCCCCGACTCCGATCATTCTCACCCTCAACACGCGGATCAGCAACGATCTTTCGCACATCAACGGACCACGCCCCCTTCAATGACGTATAATTTGACCCGTCGGCACGCCATGGCGTTGCCCCTGCCCGCTCTTGTCGCGCCCAGCGCATTTGCCGCAACCTCAGCCCCCGATCTCAAGCCGGATTTACATTTCGGCCCCGATTTTAAATTTGGCGTGTCCTCGTCGGCGTATCAGATCGAAGGCGCCGTCGCGACTGATGGCCGCGGCCCGGGTATCTGGGATGTTTTTTGCCACACGCCGGGCAAAATGGCGCATGGTGGAAACGCCGATATCGCCTGCGACCATTATCATCGCATGCCGGAGGATATTGCGCTGATCGCCAGCGCCGGCATTAAAAATTATCGTTTCTCAGTGTCTTGGCCGCGGCTGTTTCCGGATGGCGATCTTGTTGCTAACCCGAAAGGCTTTGCCTTTTACGACCGCATGCTCGACCAGCTCCATGCGCACGGCATCACACCCTTTCTGTGCCTTTATCATTGGGATTTGCCGCAGGCGTTGCAAAATAAGGGTGGCTGGGTCAACCGCGATACTTCAAAGCGTCTGGCGGATTTTGCCAGCGCCGTCAGCCATCGCTATCGCGACCGCGTGCATAATTGGGTGATTCTGAATGAAGCCACCGTACATTCCATGTTCGGCTATGGCATGGGCTCGCACGCGCCAGGCGTACAGGGCAAAGATTCCTGGTTTGCCGCCCTGCATCATCTCAATCTCGGCCAGGGCCTTTCGATCCAGGCGTTGCGGGCCAATAATGTTGCAGGCCAGATCGGCACCGTGGCATGTGTGGAGCCGGTGGTGGCCAGTACCGACAGCGACGCTGATGTGAAGGCCGCCAACTTATTCGACGCTGTCTGGAACGGTTCAATTTTACAGCCGCTCTTCAAAGGCAGTTACCCGGACCTAGTCGCGGCTGATTTCGCACCACTTTGCCAAACCCATGACCTGGCCAATATCAACCAGAAAATCGACATGCTGGGGGTAAATTACTATAGCCGCTTGCATGTGCAGGCTTCGCCATCAAGCCCGATTGGCGTCAATTTTGGGCCGATCCATAATCAGTCGCGCTTTACCGTCATGGGTTGGCCAATTGAGCCTGACGGTCTGTATGATATCCTCATGCACATTCACAATACTTATGGCCAGCCGAAACTTTTCATCTCCGAAAACGGTTATGCCACCGCTGACAGTACAAGCCCGCTGGCCAGCCTGAATGATGATAGCCGGATTGAATATATTACCGACCATTTGACGTTCTTAAAAAAAGCAGTTGCGGACGGCGCCAACGTGCATGGATATTTCGTCTGGTCGATGCTGGATTCGTTTGAATGGAACGACGCCATGAAGTGGCATTTTGGCCTCGTGCAGGTGGATTTTGCCACCCTCAAGCGCACGCCCAAAAAGTCCTACCATTGGTACGCCGATCTAATCCGCCAAAATAACCGCAAAACACTGCAGGCCAGCAACCTATAAGCGCAGACCGTACTACGCAGCAAAAAGCCCGGAAGGTTTCTTCCGGGCTTTTTTATTTGGCAATTTACCTTTCGGACGTGCGGCGCATCAGAACTTGATGCGCAGCCCTGCCTCACCGGTCTGGGTGTTCCAGTTGCCGGCGATGCGGCCGGTATAGGTCAGGTACAATGTCCAGTTATTCTTCACCGCTGACAGGCCAGCCGAGATCAAGGCATCGCCCTGGTCCAGGTTGCTATGCAGCGTCTGGTAGCCGCCGCCGGTGGAGAACTGCACGTTGGTGGCAACACCATGCGCGTCGGTCTCGTACTCATAGCCGATCAACGCA
>NCAT01000059.1 GCA_002255575.1 Acidocella sp. 20-57-95 | reverse complement strand
CCTGATCGATCGTGCTGACGCGGGCGTAGCCGTAAGCGGTCATGAATTGTCTCGCGAGGCTCTAGATGCCTCCACGTTATCGTATCAGAATGCCAGAAACAATCCTATTGAAACGGAGAAACCGTCTCACGCCAAAGCCTCGTTGGGGTATACCCAAAAGCGCAAAATCCTGGCTGGCTGCGATCCCTTGACTCCGTACCATGGTACAGAGCGGATAGGTCTTCAAGAAGGATTTTTTCATGCGCACCCGCACCATTGCGGCGGCCGCCCGAGCCGCCGAAGTCAATGTCGAGACGATCCGTTTCTATGAACGGCGCGGGCTGATTGCGCAGCCTGCCCGCCCACAACAAGGAGCGCGACATTACTCTGAAGAGACCATCGCGCGCCTGCGCTTCATCCGTGAGGCGCAAGCGCTTGGCTTCACCCTCTCAGAAATCACCGAGTTGCTCGACCTCCGCGCTGATCCCGCCGCTGACTGTGCGGATGTCCGCAGCCACGCCGTCACCCGCCGCGAGGATGTGCGTTCAAAAATCGCACAACTCGAACGCATCGGCGCTGCGTTGGATGCGCTGATAGCAGCCTGCCCTAGTCGTGGCGCACTACGCACCTGCACGATTCTCGATGCCATCGAACATGCTGGCGCGCGGGAGGCAGCCCCATTGCCGGCTGGTCCAATCCGACAATGCCACCCGAAAGGAATTTTCCCCATGAAAACCAAGACGTTCTCGATCGAAGGAATGCGTTGTGAAGGCTGCGCCGAGACGGTACGCGGCCTTCTGGAACGCGAGGCCGGCGTGAAAGCCGTCCAAGTCGCGCACGCACCTGGTCGGGCGCGCGTACTGTTTGACCCCGCGATCATTGATGAGGGTCGCCTCACAGCGACGATCGAGCGACCCGGTTATCGTGTCACCGCAGCGAAGTAGAACGATATGCTCACCGAGACGATCCTGTTGCCCATCGGGCTTGGCCTTCTCGGTTTCATCGAGCCTTGCACGCTGGGCAGCACGCTAATTTTCCTCAAGTTCCTCGAAGACAAGAGTGCCGCCCGGAAGCTCGGCGAGACCTTTGGGTTCATGTTGGTGCGCGCCCTCGTAATTGGACTGCTCGGCGCTCTTGCCGCGCTGCTTGGCACCTTGTTCCTCGGCCTTCAGAAGGCCCTCTGGATCGCCCTTGGCATCCTCTATGTCGGACTTGGAGTCGCCTACCTCACCAGGCGCATCGCACCGCTGATGATCCGGCTGGGGCCAAGCCTGTCCCGGCTTGCCGGAATGCGCGGCTCGCTCGGCCTTGGCGTGTTGTTTGGCCTCAATATCCCCGCCTGCGCCGCTCCGCTCGTGCTGGTCCTCCTCGCGACAGCCGCGGCGCATGGTGCGGTCACCGGATCCGTCATGGCTGGATTTCTCTCACTCGTTCTGTTCGGCGCCGCCTTATCTCTCCCGCTGATCGTCGCCGTTCTGGTCGCACCGGCCCGGGGCGCCATCGATTGGCTTGGGGGACTATCCCGGCGAATCCCGATTATCGTCGGGTTGGTGCTCATCGTCTTTGGTCTCTGGTCGATCCGGGAAGGTGTTTTCGTCTCCATCCAGGCACCAATGCCCGGAATGGCGCTGCCGGCGATGACCGGCGTGAAAGGATAAGCGATGGCTGCCATAACAGCCATGGAACGCTTCTGGACCGAGGAACCCGGCAGTCGGCCGAACCGGCGTAAAATCCGTACCCGGATCGGCGAGCTGCACTGCTCGCTATGCACCGGCACGATCGAGCAGGCGCTCGGCCGACTGCCGGGAGTCGAGAAGGTCGCGGTCAGTCTCACCCATGAACAGGCACTGATCGAGTTCGATCCTGATCGCGCCGATCCAGCGCGTCTGATCCAGACGTTAAGGGATATCGGCTATACGATCTCCGATCCGACCAGGCTGCGGAGTTTCGAGGAAGAGGAACGCGATCTCGTCCGCGAGGCACGCCGCTTTGTGGCGGCGGTCGGTCTCAGCCTTGCATCACTGGCCCTGATCGCCCGCACCGGCTCGGTCTGGGGGCTGGCGCTCGTGGCCCTGGTGTTCGCAACCTTGACCGGCCTCGTTTTTATTGTGCTCCGTCCCGGTAGTCGAGTGATCGCTTCGGCAGTTGCCACAGGCTTCGCCGCCCTGACCCTGATCCTGTTCGGTCTTCGCGCTGCCAGCGCGCTCGGCGGCACAACGCCCTGGATCACCGCCCTGTTCGCCATCATCTTGGTGTTCGGTGTCGCCCGACATATTCAGGTCATGGCGTTCCAGGCATTCCGACGCGGCATTCTCAACCAGCATGTGTTGCTCGAGATCGGCGCCTTCGCCGGACTGGCGGGCGGCGCGATCGGGCTGACGATCGATCAACCCGGGTATCCGACCGCCTCCTTCTTTGCGGTCGCCACTATGGTCTGCACCTATCACATCTTCTCGGAGTGGCTGTCGCTGATCGTGAAGACCCGCAGCTCCCAGGCGGTCAAGCGGTTGCTCGACCTGCAGCCCGAACTCGCTCGCGTGGTCCGCGACGGTGCCGAGATCGAGATACCGGCAAGCGAGGTCAGGATCGGTGATCTGGCGCGCATCCGCCCTGGCGAGCGGCTCCCGGTCGACGGAACGGTGATTGATGGGCGTTCCGCGATCGATCAAGCCCTGGTCACCGGCGAGCCCTTGCCCGTGGAGAAAGCAGTGGGTGACGCGGTGGTCGGCGGCTCGATCAACGGCACCGGCACCCTGCTCGTGCGGGTCACCGCCATCGGTGAGGACAGCTTCCTGCGCCGGGTAATCCGGCAGGTTGAGGACGCGCGGGCGCTGAAGCCGGGCGTGTTGCATCTCGTCGATCGTATCCTCCGCGTCTACACACCGACAGTGCTCGTGATCGCGATAGGGGCATTGATCCTTTGGCTGGTTGTCCCCGCGCTGGTCTCCGGCCATCCGCTGGTCGATCGTGCGGTGTTCGCCGCGCTCACGGTGCTGGTCATGGGCTATCCCTGCGCTATGGGTATCTCGGCGCCGCTGTCGATTGTCCGTGGCGCCGGCGAGGCCGCCGACCGCGGGATCCTG
>NCAT01000058.1 GCA_002255575.1 Acidocella sp. 20-57-95 | reverse complement strand
AAAGTTTGTTTGTCGTCAAGCCTTTCGGCTCGGCCATATCAAGATGGGAACCCCAAATGATCCTACGTCAATTTCTGCACAATGATCCGGTGGCTGCCTCCTACCTGCTCGGCTGCGTTGGAAAAAGCATGGGCGCGGTGATTGATCCGCTTTTCCCGATTGAGCCCTATCTCGCCGCAGCCGAAGCCTTGGCGACGCCAATTCGCTACGTGATCGACACACATATCCATGCTGATCATAGATCGGGCGGTCGTGCGCTCGCCGCGGCCACAGGTGCGGATTACGTGCTGCACGCGCAGGCCGAAACTGGTTTCGCCTTTCATAGGGTGGCGGATGGTGACCGCTTGGCAATGGGAAATGTCGTGTTGGAAGTCCTGCATACGCCGGGTCACACGCCGGAGCATCTCTGTCTGCTCGTTGCGGATCGGACACGTGGCGAGGAACCGTGGTTTCTTCTATCCGGCCATACGCTGATGATCGGCGATGTGGGCCGGACAGAGTTGGCGAGCGACGCGGCAACCGGTGCGAAGGATTTGTTCCGCAGCCTTGCGCGCATGAAAGCCCTGCCGGATTATCTGGAGGTTCTCCCAGGCGCTTTCGCTGGGTCCGTCTGTGGCCGCGGATTGTCCGGTAAGCCGTCGTCAAGTCTCGGCTTTGAACGCAGGTTTAACGATGCGTTTCGGATTTGCGATGAAGATGAATTCGTCGCATTCATGCTCGCAAATATTCCGCCCCCGCCGGCGGAGGCCGCAGCACGTCGCGCCGAAAATGCGGGACTAATAACGTCGGCGTTGGCTCGAGTTTGACCGATCAGGTTACAAAGACGGCGCCCATGGTCCAGCTTGGCCTGAGGGAAAACTGGCGGCAATTCGTTTTGTTGCTGCTGGTGAATGCCTGCGTGGGCGGCATGGTGGGGCTGGAGCGCACAGTCGTGCCACTAATAGGCGCGCAGCAATTCCATCTTGCCGACACGGCGTTGATCACGTCTTTCATTGTCAGCTTCGGCATCGCCAAAGCTCTCACCAACCTGGTCTCCGGTTCGCTCGCTGACCGGTTTGGCCGCAAGCCGGTGCTGATCGCCGGCTGGCTGGTGGGCTTGCCTGTACCGGTGCTGATCATCCTCGCGCCAAGTTGGAATTGGATCGTCGCCGCCAATCTTCTGCTCGGCATTAACCAGGGGCTCGCCTGGTCGATGACGGTGAATATGAAGATCGATCTCGTAGGGCCCGCCAAACGCGGGCTGGCACTGGGTTTGAATGAGTTTTCCGGTTACGCCGCTGTCGGGCTGACGGCGTTTCTGACCGGGCTGATCGCGACTCGATATGGGCTACGTCCAGCACCATTCTACCTCGGCATCGTCTATGCCGTCGCCGGCCTTCTGCTCTCGCTGCTATTGGTGCGCGAAACTGCCGCACATCTGGCCCTCGAACGCGGTCTGCATCCGCGCCCAACGGCCGTTTCGCTCAGCTTCCGAAGCATCTTTGCGCGTGTCTCATGGACAGATCGCCCACTGTTCGCGGCGTCGCAGGCCGGCTTGGTCAACAACCTCAACGACGGCATGAGTTGGGGCATCCTGCCATTGTTCTTCGCTGCCCACGGCCTCGGCATCGAGCAGATTGGCGTGCTCAAAGCGGTCTATCCATTGGTGTGGGGCATAGGACAGATCGTAACTGGCTCGCTCAGCGATCGCCTTGGGCGGCGTGGTATGATCGCCGGCGGAATGTGGGTACAAGCCATCGGGTTGGTGGTCACAGCCGCGACCGATAGTTTTGGATGGTGGTTGCTAGGCAGCATCCTTCTCGGGGCAGGAACCGCCATGGTCTACCCCACCCTGCTTGCCGCGGTTTCGGATGCGTCCGAACCGGCATGGCGTGCGCGCGGGTTATCCGTCTATCGGTTCTGGCGGGACCTCGGGTACGCCATTGGCGCGCTCGCGGCCGGTATCCTTGCCGACCTGTTTGGCTTGACGGTACCGATCGTCGCGGTCGGTGCACTGACGTTCCTGTCAGGCGTCGTGGTCATGTTCGCGATGGGCGATAGGGTGCGATGAGCGATGGAAGAAAAATGTCAGCAGAACGATAGGAAGCTGTTGTTTCGTAGTGGCCGATTGTCCACCGTCAGCGCCGGCTTGGCTGTTTTTTCGTGTTATGGCACCACCCTCCTGATCGGCCTATTTTCCCTGACGGGCGTCAGTCTCGCGGTAAATCCGCGCGTTTGGGCAGCGATAATCGTGTTCCTGGCCGGATTGGCCGTTATCGGCATGTTGCTTCGATGGTGGCGGCATCGCCGCATTGGGCCGGCCGCTACGGCCGTCATCGGATTTGGCCTGATTGCTTGGGTCATGCTCCGATCCTATGATGCGCTCCTAGAGGCAACAGGTTTTGCCGTTCTTCTCGCTGCGGTCGCATGGGATGCAACTCGATACAGACGGTGAGAAAAAACCTCTGGGCGTGGTGAAAGCGAGGGATGCCTGCTCGTCACACTACCCATTGCCGGACTCCAGGGCTCGCCTTTCGCATCAATTAAAATTGGCCATCTATAGAATGGTCTTTTCTATAGAACCGGAAACAGCCAGAATGCGACACCGACTAAAGCGATAAAGGCGCCGCTCAAAACTTCGCCATACCGTTCAAAGCGGCCAAAACTGACCCGTTGCAGGCTGGCCGTGGAATACACGCAAAGCAGCACATAGGTCGCAATCGTGCTGATCGCGAAGACGATCGCCATCACGCCGATGACACCAAAGCCATATTTGCCGGCGGCAAAGAAGGCCGGAATTCCCTCCACCATCGGCGAGGAGCCAAGAATCAACAGCAGCGCCGTACGTGACGAGGTTTTGTGCTGATGCACATGCAGCGGCGGTGCGGCTTGGGTCTCGGCGGCGATATCATGGGCGTTTTGCACGTCGTGATCATGAAAATGCTGATGCACCGCGCAAGGGGGCGTAGAGCGGGTCATTCACAGGGTCATGACCGTGCGCCTCATCGCTATGGTCGTGACCGTGATTATCATGCGCGTGCTCAGTAAATTCAGCTTGGTATTTATGGGTGTAGCCGCCACTCTCGACCGTGACTTCGACGGTGAATCCGTGAGGTTCGGGAATTTCGTCCCTGGACTCCCAATACTCATTGCGCTTGACCATGGTGAAAATCTGCCGCGCGCCATTTTCACGCAGCGTCTCAACATTGACCGCATCGGCCGAGGTCCCAGTCAGCCGGAAACGTGGCGGCTGGCCGGTCTCGAAGATCGATAATTTCAGAGAACCGTCGCCGGTCTCGATCGCTTGCAGCTCCGGGCCGTGAACCCCGTCCTGTCCTGGCGTGCCGGCAAGATGGGAGAAATCATGACTATGACCGTGTGAATGACCATGGGCGTGGCCGTGGCCACCACTTGCGCGCATTTCACGTAAAGCCGAGAGCGCGATCCAGCCGCCGAAGCCGATCAGCGCAAGGCTCGCCACGGTGTCGACCACATGGGCGAATTTGGCAGCGAAAGCGACACCGGCAATCCATACCGCTATGCCGATCGCTAGCGTCGAGAGAACATGGCCGACGCCAGCCTTAAAAGCTGCCTGCCCGGTCTCGCGTTTCGACCAGCCGCGCTGCCGGGCGATCAGCGTGATCGGCACCCAATGGTCCGGCACGATGGTATGCAAAATCCCGACGCCGGCGACAGCCGCAATTAGAAACAATGCTTGCGTGTTCATAAAATAGTCTCCTCAGACTTATTTCGTGAGAGTCATGAATTTGCAGGGAGAATCTTGCTCAAACTGTTTCGTTGAAGTGCAGCGCACATTCATGCGCGCCGGTGCCGTCTTCAACCTGGAAGGTCGCATGGCTGATGCCGTAATGCTCTTTCAGTTCCTCAGCAGCCTCATGCAAAAGCCCGTCATCGAGTGCCGCACCGGGTCTGACCAGATGCGCGGTGAGCGCCGTCTCGGTCGTGCTCATGCCCCAGATATGCAAATCATGAATGTCGGCGACACCTGGCAAGCCCCGCAGAAAGGCTTCGACTTTTGCGGCGTTGACGCCGGGCGGTACGGCGTCCAGCGCTAGGTTCATAGAATCACGCAACAGCGACCAAGTGCCAGCCACGATGATCGCGCTGACGACAAGGCTGATCGCCGGATCGACCCAGAGCCAGCCGGTGAAATAAATCACCGCGCCGGCGATCACCACGCCCAAGGCAACAAACGCATCCGACGCCATGTGCATAAAAGCACCCTTGATCGTGACACCGTTGATCAGGATGCCGATGGCCGCGACCGCCATGATTATAGAGCCGCCGGATGGTTCTGGGTCGATCAACCGTCGGAGGCCCTCCCAGGCTATCCCGCCGGTGACGATCAGTAGCACAATCGCATTGCTGAGGGCGGCCAAAATGGACGATCGCCGTAATCCATACGTATAGCGCGCACTGGGGCGCCGGCGTGCCAGGACCGACGCCAACCAAGCGCTCGCCAAGCCAAGCACATCGCCAAGGTTATGTCCGGCATCAGCCAGCAGTGCCAGCGAATGCGCCACGACACCATAAAACGCCTCGCCAACCACGTAAGCGAGGTTGAGCACAATGCCGATCGCGAAAGCTTTTCCGAAATTTGCAGGCGCGTGCGCATGTCCATGGCCATGATGGGCGTGTCCCTCATGGTCATCATAGTCATCATGGTCGTCGTGATCATCGTGGCCGTCATGGTTGCCGGCGGTGGCGTGCTGATGTGCGGACATAGGTTATTCTCCGGCTGGGATGGGACGCGGTGAGGGGTTCAGGCGCAGTTCGGCATGCGCCTGGCGGAGTATCTGCAAACCGCCCTGCAGGCCCAACGCCCCCATGACACCGGCTACAATAACATCTGGCCAACCTGTATGGGTGCCGAAGACACCAGCCGCGGCGAGGAGTACGATCAGATTTCCGATCGCGTCATTGCGCGAACATATCCAG
>NCAT01000057.1 GCA_002255575.1 Acidocella sp. 20-57-95 | reverse complement strand
ACCTCCGGCATGTTCACCCTAACGCCCGACTTCACCGCCGCCCAAACCAGCTACACGCAAGGCCAAACCCTCACCGCCCGCCAGCTTGGCGGCGGCATCACCATGCGCTTCACGCCCGATGCCATCGCCAGCCTGGTTACCAGCCTGCATGCCACTTCCTCGCGCTACAATATCGCGGCGGAAAATGCCGATGACTACGCGGTACTCATCGGCATGGCCGATCATGCTGAAAATATCTGGAATTTTCGGCTCCTCGCCGGTGTTGCCGCGCGCGCCCCTCATATCGGCAAGCCGCGCCTCCTGCCCATCGCTGAAGCCGCCGCCAGCTGGCTGCCCGATGAATTGGACAGCTTCACGCTCAGCGCCGCCCACGAAATCGAAGACCCCAACCAGCTTGATACTGCCAGCTATACGCGCACGGAATTGCAAGCTGGCTGGGACCGCGAACTGCGTCGCAACATCATCCTCACATCCTCCGCCAGCACCACAAAGGCTGATTTCTTTAGTGCCCCCTTGAAGGAAACAATCTTCACCGCCAGCAGCGCCCTGGTCTGGCACCTCAACCGCCACCTCAAATTCGCTGCCGCCTACCAGTTCAACGACCGTCAAGCCAACATCCTGCGTGCCGCCAACGAGCATGTTCTAACCTTCACGCTCACCTGGATGCCGTAAGATGTTCGTCAATCTTCTCGGCCACAACTTCAACAACTTAAACCCCACCAAAGTTGTCGATGAATTACTCGCCCGCCCCCGCCATTGGCGCTTCACCTACATCGTCACCCCCAATGCCGACCATCTCGCCCGCCTACGCCGCCAGCCGAACCTCCAACTGGTTTACGATGCCGCTTGGCTGCGCTTGCTCGATTCAAAATTCATCGGCCTCATCGCCAGGCTGCTTCGTATCCCCACCCCGCAGGTGGCCACGGGCACCGACATTACCGCCGCACTTCTCGCCCGCCTCGGGCCGCACACCATCGCCATCATCGGCATGTCAAAAGCCGCATTCACGGCTCTGCAAGCGCGCTATCCGCATCTGCATTTCGTCCACCACCAACCGCCACAAAATCTGCTGAGCGATCAGCTTGGCTTCCGCCGCGCCCGAGATTTCGCGGTCCGCACCAACGCCCATTTCACCTTCATCGCGCTTGGCTCGCCGCTGCAGGAATTGCTGGCCTACGCCATCGCCTGCCAGCCGCACGCCATGGGTGTTGGGCTTTGCATCGGCATCGCGCTGGAATTTTGCGCAGGTACCCAGCCCCGCGCCCCCGCCTGGATGCGCCAAGCTGGTCTCGAATGGCTGCACCGCCTCATTCTCAACCCACGCCGCTTAGCCCGCCGCTACTTAATCCAAGACCCACCCATCATTGCCGAACTGCTCAGGCAAAAAGTGCATCAATGGCGGCATGGTCAACCTCCTCCAGCCGCGCCGGCTGCCATTTCGGCGCCCGGTCCTTATCCACCACCACCGCCCGCACCCCTTCAAAAAACTCCGGATGACCCGTGATTTTTTTCACCAGCGCCAACTCCGCCGCCAGACAGTCCGGCAATGTGCGGTGCGCCCCTTGGCTGACAATCTTAAACGACCAGTGAATGGAAGACGGCGAATGTCCGCGCAATATCGCCAAAGTCTCTAACGCAAATTCACCACCATCCGCTTCCAACGCCGCAACAATCTCGCCAACACTTGGCTTGGCGAACGCCGTGTTAATCAACCCCATATGCGGCTCAAAAGTAAACGCGGGCAGGGGTTCCGCAAACGCCGCAATCACCGCCACCCCATCTTTCGCAATCGCCTCAGCCAATGCAGGCAACCGCGCCCGCGACACATAATGCGTGGCCAACCCCACATGCACCGCATCCGCCCCTAACACCCGCGCGCCGGTCAGTGCCAGATACATCCCCAACGCGCCCGGCATCCGTGGCAGCAAATAAGTCGCCCCAATATCCGGGAATAACGCAATCGCGGTCTCGGGCATGGCGAACATCGCGTGCTCACTCGCCACACGATGGCTGCCATGCACCGAAATCCCAATGCCCCCGCCCAGGCAAATCCCATCCACCAACGCCACATAAGGCTTGGCATAATCCGCAATCGTCTGGTTCATCCGGTACTCAGCTTCAAAAAACGCCGCAATCGGCGCGGTGTCCCCAGCCATCCCCTGCGCCCGGATCGCCCTCACATCACCGCCCGCGCAAAACGCCTTCTCACCGGTTGCATCCACCAATACCGCATGCACTTCCGGCATGCTGGCAAATTTCGCCAGTGCTGCTTCCACCTGCGCCACCATCGGCAAATCCAGAGCATTCAGCGCCTTCGGCCGGTTCAGCCGAATCCGCCCCACGCGCCCATCCACCCAGACATTCACCGTTTCATCCATACTGAAATCCCTCATATTTTTTAACTTTGACGCCGCACATTAACCTATGCGAGTTTTCTGCCATGCTAGAGGCCACCCGCCAACCACCCGCCGATTCCGCGCTCTGGGCCGTGGTCGCTATCCTTGGCAAGGTCATCCGCATTGCCGAGATTTACCCCAGCCGCAACGCCGCGCTGGCCGACCAGGCCTGGCGAGAAGCCCAGGTGCGGGCCTATGCGGGCTTTTTGGAACGCTCCGCCCAGCCCTACCCGCGCTATGCGGTGAAACCCATCCGCCGCAGCGACCTGCCGCGCCGCTGGAAGCCGCTCCCGGCACTCGGCTTCCTACGCGGCCAGATGTTTTAATTACCCGGCCCGCTCCCCATGTAGGGGCGATGGAAACCCGCATCGAGCATGACGCCCTCGGCGACGTCGAAGTCCCAGCCGAAAAACTCTGGGGCGCGCAAACTGAGCGCAGCCGCCACAACTTCCCCATCGGCGTGTCGCGCTATGTGTGGGGCAGGGAGGTCATCCGGGGCTTCGGCATCTTAAAAAAAGCCTGCGCCCGCGCCAATCTGGCGCTCGGCCAACTCTCCGAGGAAAAAACCAGCCTCATCGTGCAGGCCGCCCAGGAGGTCATTGACGGCAAATGGGACGATGAATTCCCGCTGGTGGTGTTCCAGACCGGCTCCGGCACGCAATCGAACATGAACGCCAATGAGGTCATCGC
>NCAT01000056.1 GCA_002255575.1 Acidocella sp. 20-57-95 | reverse complement strand
TTGAAAAGCTGAAACAACTCAGCGCCAGTGGGATCAAGATTGCAATCGATGATTTTGGAACCGGTTACTCCTCGCTCAATTACCTGAAAAAATTTCCCATCCATACCATCAAAATTGACCAGTCATTTATCGCGGATATTGAGCGCGATGGCGATACTTCAATTGTCACCGCGATTATTGCCATGGCCAAGGGTTTGCATCTGAACCTGATAGCTGAAGGTGTGGAAACGGAAAACCAGCTGGCATTTTTGCGCAAGATGGAGTGCGATGAAATACAGGGATTTTTATTCAGCAAACCTGTACCAAGAGACATTTTTGAGGCAAAATTTCTTACGTCGCCTCCCACCAAATGATGGCATCATAATAATAGTACAAAAGAGCTAGCGATGCCCGCGGATACATAAACGATACATACGTGCTACATATACCCTACAGGTGCAACAATCAAAAACAGGAAGGGCCACTATTCATCAAGAAAAACCTATAGCTTTCGACTCCGAACTCATGACTGCATAGCTTAGGGCGACTTAATTGGTACGCCCCTCATTATTCTACTCAATTTTGACAATTTATTTTGAAATAGCTGTAACGATGCGGATCAAACCGTAAGTAAAGAGGAGCGTCAATAATTCGAAATGGTAACCTTGGATTTGGATCCGCAGACTCTCCTTGTAGTTAAGATTTTAGTGACCTTACTGACAGCAGGAGGCAGTTTTCTAATATGGTTTCAAGATCGCACGCAAACAGCGGTCTTTTGGGTGGCCATATCCGGTGTAGTGACTTGCATTGCCGTGATTGGGCGTGCTGCTCTGCCTCTTGGGATGCTGATGCGTTCAAGGACTACAATGACCTGTATGGACACCCTGCTGGCGACCGCTGTCTCAAAGAATTGGCGAATGCCCTTGTGACGTCCTGTCGTCATGCTACATTTGGCTGGTAGAAGGGGCTGAGCTAGCCCCCCATGCATTTACAAACAGGAGCACGCTGTAAAGCGCGCCGAGCGAGTTGTCGCAAAGCCTGGGTAATGCAAATTCGGATCAGGCCAGAATCTTATACCGCTGTAAAGCGCGCCGAGCGAGTTGTCGCAAAGCCTGGGTAATGCAAATTCGGATCAGGCCAGAATCTTATACCGCAACTTCCAAGCCGGCGGCTTTCCATTCTGGGTAACCATCCTCCAAGCGCCGCGCATCATAACCCTTCTTCCGCAATGTGGCGACCGCCTCGAACGACAATACGCAGAACGGCCCACGGCAATATGCAATAATCGTTTGCCCGTGTGGCAAGTCGCATAAATTACGCTCGAGTGAGGTTAGCGATACATTAACCGCACCCGGAATATGGCCGCGGATGAATTCATCTTCAGGCCTTACATCGAGCAGCGTGACACTATCCTCGCGCAGTCGTACCAGTAATTCATCACGTGAAATGGGTTCCAGAGAATCCCGCGCCCGGAAATACGACGCCATCACCACTTCAACCTCCGCCGTGCTGCGTTCACCGATGCACCCAAGCGCGTTCAGAAGCCGAATGACGTCAGTTTCGGCAATCAGGCTGTAGAGCATATGTTTGCCATCGCGCCGTGGCTCGGCAAGGCGCGCCCGGCGGAGGATTTGTAAATGCCGGGAGGTGTTCGCAATACTCAAACCGGTTCGGGTGGCCAGCATCTCAACGCTGACTTCACCCTGTGCCAGGAGTTCGAGAATTTCCAGGCGATTGGGATGGCCGATCGCTTGGGCGATCTCGGCGAGGCTTGCAAATACCCGTTGTTTAGGTCCGAGACTTGACACCGAGGTCCATTCAAGAAATCATTCAATAAAATGATTGAACAATAGAACGCAAGCCGCGTCAAGTCGCCGTAGCCGCCAACTTTAGGAGAGACTCCATGATTTTACGCCAATTTCTTCATAGCGACCCAATTGCCGCCTCGTATTTTCTGGGCTGTGTCGGGTACGGTATCGGTGCGGTGGTTGACCCGGTTTTTCCGCTTGAGCCCTATCTCACAGCGGCAACGACTGCCGGCGTTGATATCCGTTATGTCATTGATACCCATCTCCATGCCGATCATGTCTCAGCCGGTCGCGCACTCGCTGCAGCGGCTAAGGCCGAATATGTGCTGCACCAAAGTGCTAACACCGGCTTTGCCTTTCGTGGGGTCATTGAGGGTGAAACACTGGAGCTTGGCAATGTTGTGCTCGAAGTGCTCCACACGCCCGGCCACACGCCGGAGCATTTATGCCTGCTGGTGACCGACAGAACACGGGCGCCGCAACCCTGGTTCCTGCTCGCCGGCCATACGCTGATGGTCGGCGATGTTGGCCGAACCGAACTGGCCACTGACGCTGCGACTGGCGCGCGAACCTTGTTCAAAACCCTGCAACGTTTAAGGGCATTTCCTGATTACATTGAAATTCTGCCCGGCGCGTTTGCAGGGTCGGTTTGCGGGCGTGGGCTGTCGGGCAAGCCATCCTCCACCATTGGTTTTGAGCGCCTGTATAATCCCGCGTTCGCAATGAATGATGAGGCGGGATTTGTTGAATTTATGCTGGCCAATATTCCACCTGTTCCAGAGGGGGCTGCGGCTTATCGTGCCAGCAACGCTGGTCTGGTGTCGCAGGCTGCGGAATGAACGAAATTTTGGCCACCCATGCGGCTTTCCGGCGCGGCATCGCCATCAACCGTAGGCAATTTGCGTTGCAGGCAACCCAGGTTTTTTTCGTCGGGCTGATGATCGGCATGGAACGCGCGGTATTGCCCGCCTTGAGTTCAGATTTCGGGGTGAAGCCCGGCGATTTTTTATTTTTGATGAGCTTTGTTTTTTCATTCGGGCTGGTCAAAGGCGCACTCAATTTTGTGGCCGGGGCATTATCGGACCGGATTGGGCGCAAGCCGGTATTATTGATGGGATGGCTGGCCGCGATCCCGATTCCGATGTTGATTTATTTTGCACCGAATTGGTGGTGGATCATCGCCGCCAACATGTTCCTTGGGGTCAGCCAGGGCTTTGCCTGGACGATGACGGTGACCAGCCAGATCGATCTTGCCGATGGTCATCAGCGCGGAATGGCGGTGGGGATCAACGAGGCCACCGGATACGTCGCAGTTGGCCTGGCGGGCCTGGCTACCGCCTATCTCGCCCAGGCCTATGGTCCGCGTCTGGCGTTGTTGGGCTTTGGGCTTGCCACCATCGGGGTTGCATTGGCCCTGATGATGCGGGTGCGCGACACGCTGGCCTGGGTTCACGCTGAACACGCGCAGGGGCAAGCTGACACACTGGCAGCATCGCAAATGCCTCAACCACCGTCGCCAAGCTGGGGCGCGATATTCATGCTGGTCTCATTTCGTGACCGCGATTACCGGGCTTTGTGTCAGGGCGGGGTTGCCAATAAAATCGCCGACACGCTGGTCTGGGCGCTGTTCCCAATTTTCTTCAAATTGCAAGGCATGGGGCTTGGCCAGATCGGCTGGATCACCGGGCTATATGCCATTGTCTGGGGGCTTTCTCAGCTTTGGAGCGGACATTTGGCGGACCGGATTGGCCGTAAACCACCGATCGTTGCCGGATTTTTACTCCTCGCTACAGGCATCGCGCTGACCGCGATTGGCACCTCGCCAATGATGTGGTTTCCGGCGGCCATGGTGATGGGACTTGGCATGGCCTTGCTCTACCCTAATTTGATCGCCGCGATGGCCGATGTGGCGCCGCCGCTATGGCGTGGCAAGGCACTGGGAACTTATCGCTACTGGCGTGACACCGGCTATGCCATCGGGGCTTTGCTGCTGGGCTTGGTTGCGCAATCCACAAACGCAGTTCGGCCGGCGATGTGGACAACAGCGGCGTTGGTGGCACTATCCGGCATCTGGATCGCACTGGGCTCAAACCTGCAACGGAAAAACAATGAACAATCGAAAACTTGAAAAGTTTCCGCCGTATTGCCGAAAGGCCATGCGGACTTCCGTAACTTGTCTTGCTATTTTGGTTGCAGCGCCGCTTGCATCCGCGGCAACGCAAACAACCAAAAATCAAATTACTGGATTACTGACCTGGCACGCTGAAATGTGACCGCAATGTATGAGAGCATGGGCGCTTCACCGGCTGTTGTGACAGAGATTGCTTCGTATTGCGTCTTTGGCACCGATGCCCGCAATTTGGCGCATGAGCCTGTCATGTATGATGTCGCAAATTGGCGAGCCCTTACGCCTGATGGTGTTGAACATAAATTGCAGAGTAAAGTTGATTGGCTAAAAATCTGGAAACCACTTGGCGTGAATTATGGGTTTAGCATTTTTCCGGCGGCGCAGACTTTTCAGCCTGGCGACTGGGGCGAAGGATTTACCACGGTGAAATTACCCCCCCTCACAAAATTCAATCTTATCTATACGTGGAGCGAAAATGGACAAACCTACAAAAACCAAATGGATGGATTGCAATGCGCGCCCAACAGTTAATCCATTGACCATTTCACGACGAACAGTTTTGGCTGGCTTGGGTGCGGTGGGCGGTGGCATTTTAACGGCTAAACCGGCGCCAGCGGATGATCTGTCAACCAGCGATTTGCTCACCACCCTCAATCCGCGCCAGCCAGCCCCAAACTTCACGCGGAACGGGGTACTTGGCAAAACGTATTCGCTATCGCAATTTGGAGGTAAAGTTGTTCTGGTAAATTTCTGGGCAACGTGGTGCCCGCCGTGTCGTGCAGAAATGCCTTCAATCCAAAAGCTATATCACTCACTTGCAGGGGCTCCTTTTGAAGTGTTGGCTTTGGATCAATCAGAGGACCAGAGCACAGTTTTTGCCTATCTCGGTGAACTTGACCCGATGCCGACATTTCCGGTTTTACTTGACCAGAATGGCACCGTTGCAAACGCGTTTAATGTGGATGGCATCCCCACGACGTACCTCGTGGATAAAGCGGGGAAGATTGCCTACAAAGCAGTTGGCGGGCGGGATTATGCGTCGTCAGAAATTCAGAAAATTATTGTTGATTTGATGAAGGAATAACCCTGAATCAAAAGCACACTCGCATCCTCTGCGGCTGCAGACATGTCTTGAAAGGCAATTAAATAATGTGGCAGTATGGACCTTGGAATTACTTTCCACTCATGATGATATTCCCAATTATTTTTATTATCGTGGTCGTGCTCCTTCTGGCTCGCGGAGCAAATTGTCCCATGTGTGCCGGTCGCGCGATGCGCGACAAGGAGCTGAGCGTTAAAGAAATACTTGACCGGCGATATGCAAGCGGAGACATCAGCCAGGAGGAATATCAGCGGATAAAAATAGAGATCAGTTGATGGAAAAGGCAACGATATTTCCGGCAACGGGAATGCCTGATAAGTCTTGGTGGCGCGCACTTTGGCCAGATCCAGAGAGCGTTATCAGATCCATGTTGATCCAACCGGGAATGATAGTCACTGATCTTGGTTGCGGTGATGGGTATTTTACAGCTTCTATCGCAAGGCAGGTGGGGCAGGGCCGGGTCATCGCTGTGGATCTTGACCCCGTTATGCTGGATCAAGCTAAGGTTG
>NCAT01000030.1 GCA_002255575.1 Acidocella sp. 20-57-95 | reverse complement strand
CACGCCTCGCCACAAAATCCCCACCGTTAAAATCAAACGATCAGATTCAGGATCAACAAGGTTAACACAAGACGGGGATCAGCTTACGCTTACGAATGTTCGGGGGGACAAATTTATCCAGAAGCATGCGAAATTCGGTTACGTGGTGACGGTGAGTATTATGCCGTTTACAGCTGTGGCTCGTTAGAGGTTTGTCGGTGGTGCAATTGTCGTGGGCACTATTGATCGAGCGCTGGCAACTGCTCTCAGATCAAGGGTCGGTGCATTGCTTCGCCTGAAGACGTATTTTTAATTTTGCGTTTAACGCAAAGCAAAGCAAAGTAGCCAAGCTGAGTAGTGCTAAAATGCAAGCTAATTTGATATGCGGTGGGGAATAGAAGAATTTAATTTCAGCCTTTCCGGCGGGCACAGGAACCGATTGGAATAACCCCGACTGAGACACCTGCACGGCATGGCCATTAATCCTGGCGGCCCACCCAGGGTAGAATAATTCTCTGCGAATTAAAGTTGTTGCTTCCGGGCAAATTGTCCCGATACGCTCCCGGTTTGTAACTGATACGGTACACTCGGTGTCGCGGGTTTCGACATAAGGGGCGGGATTGGGTAACTCAAAGATCAAGGCCGATGGGTCCTGGAAAACCAGCGAAGGGACAGGACCTGCCGTCGGCGCAATCAGATTGATCGCTGGTGCCTCTGCCCCGTCAGCCGTACGCCCCATCCAAATCGCCAGCTTTGACCCTGTGACATGGCTGAATCGATAGCTGACGTCATTTCCTGGTGGAACGATTAGAGCCGTTCGGAAGTTTAAAATGAAAGGAGCATCATCAATTGCCGTTGCCGTGTCGGCGGTTACAGTTACGCATTTGCCGGCGGCGCATAATGTTGCCTCGAGTGGTCCGGTCGCGCGTCCGTAGGTACCGAGCGAGACTGACATAGCCCCGATGCTTGGCAAGGTCAGAGGCGCTGGAATGATACCAGTTAAATCGGGATTGTCAGAACTTAGATTGTGCGTTGTGTAGATTGTCCGCTGATCAATAAGATGATGCTGCGTTGCCCAAAAATAATTGTCATTTGGAAACGCAATAGCGTAGCGAACGCCAATAGACTGGTAAGCGGGCGAGTGTGCCAACAGTGCAGCCTCTTGATTAGCGCCAGCGCTATAATAAACGAGGTCGGCGCCGGGGAATAGAGTAGAGGCGATATAATCAGTCCAAAGTCTTGGTACGGGCAGGGCAAAATGGTTGATCGACGCAATATTATAACCTGTCGGAAAATCGACCCCCAATGGACCAAGGCTGATGATCCGGCTGGTGCTCTCATGCGCCTTAAGAAATGCAATGGGCGCCATGTCAGTATGCCCCGCCCGCAGGCCGGCAAATTGAGGAATAACAAATGTGAATACGGGGCCAGCCAAAAGCGTAACAATCAGCGCCCGCGGATGCCGTCGGCACCGCAGCTCATAGCAAAGTATCGCAATACTGATAAAAGCGGTCAGCAAACTGCCAAGACCCACATACATGTCGAGCGGCTTTAGTTGGTACCAGCTTTTGATGAAGCTTGTGACTGGAAAAATGGCCAGGCCGGCTAACATGAATAATATGAGTATAATAAACCAGATATGTCTGGCTTTAACGGGAGGGCAACGAATAAGATCGTCCAATCCAAATGCAGCCAGCGTGTATAAGGCAAATTCTACAGCTGGGCCACTATAGCGGGCTGCATCCGTGGCGGCGACTCCGGGAATGGAATTTAAAAAATATATTGTAGGGGCAAAGCCAACGTAGCGTGTTTCCCAAATGACGATCCAGCCAAGCAAAATATATTTTAACAAACTAAATCGACCGCGCCGAACCAGCGCCGAGAGGGCGAGGGCCAGCACCGGTAGTCCAACCCAACCTGGCATCCGCTCATACCCGCTAAGGCTATCCGCGAGCGACGCAGCTGGCGCTGGATTATCGAATCGGCCATACAAATAAGGCATAATCTGAAGCGGCCATTGAGCAGGAGCGAGTTTGACATATTGTAACCCGGCACCGTGGTTTTGGATGTAGCCAAGGCGGAACAAGTCGACCGCTGGCCATAAAAGCGGCAGAGATAGTCCTATTGCTACAGCAAGGCCAAGGGCAAGCCTGGTGGCAAATGGCCATTTGGCGGTTTTTGGTAGTCCATTCATTCGCCAAAGCGACCAACAAGCGGCCAGCATTCCATCGAAAAAGGCAACCTCAAGATTGCCAGCATAGACTGAATATGCGCAAGCGACCGCAATCAGCGGCCAACCGCATTTCTCACCAAAAGCGGCGGCTTTTGCAGATTTCTCTATGCCAAGCAGCAATAAAGGTAGAAATGGCAATGGCGCAATCGGTGCGCTTGGGCACAAGATGAATTCCGGGCAAAAAGAAAACAGCGCGGCGCCGAGAAACGCAGCCCTTTTTGTAAGACCGATCTCCTTGAACAGAAGATAGCCAAAGACTCCGCAGAGGCTTTGAAGCACGGTCCTCAACAACAGCCACCCTGAATTAAAATGAAGCAGCAGTACGAACGGGAGGAAGAATGCCTCGGTCTGGGTCTCGGCAGCGAGCGGCATACCAATTCCGGAATAAGGATTCCACCAAGGAACTATAAAATGCAGCCAGTCATTGGCAGCCAACTGCCCAATGGGCTGCAGTAGATATGCTACCGAGGGGTCGATGACCCCCGCCGACCCTGATAACCACCCAGGGCGCAGGTTTTTAACGAGTCCGATCGCTTGGATTGCTGGATCAATATTAAAAATCCCCAACAAGCCAATCATATTGGCAAAAATAGGCAGCATCGCGACTGCAAATACCGGCGACCTTAACCCGCCCCCTAAGCGCTTTAGGCTAAAGCTCATTGGCAATGCAGCTTCCTTAATACTAGTATGCAAGGCTTGAGGCGTCGCGTTTCCGGTGTATCCGGGATCGCGAATCCCGGTCAATCGCGGTGCCCACGCCGCGCCAGCCATGCCCTTCCCGCTTACCAGCCTTTTTCTCCCCGCAAACCCCTTCACGATGCTTGACTTGGGGGGTGGTCACTCTTAAGGAAGGCGCTCTCGCGGTTCTGGAAGTTTCTGGGTCCGGGTTTGTTCTTAATTTTCTGGCGCGTGCGGCGCCGTCTCCTGAGTTAACAGCATGGAAATGCTCAAAAGTTCAGGGTGCTTAGGCCGCGTGTTAGAGAGGAATTCCGTAAGGGGAGCGGTCTCGCTCGCCTTGCGGATGTTTATTTTGAATAAACCTGTCCCTCAAATGGCTGGTCTCGTGACACACGAACAGGATTGATAGATGCCGACGATTAATCAGTTGATTGCCAAAGGCCGTGAACCGGCAACCAAGCGCAATAAGGTGCCGGCCCTCGAAGGCTGCCCACAAAAGCGCGGCGTTTGCACGCGTGTTTATACCACCACGCCAAAGAAGCCGAACTCTGCTTTGCGTAAGGTTGCCAAGGTGCGCCTGACCAACGGCTTCGAGGTGGTGAGCTACATTCCGGGTGAAGGCCATAACCTGCAGGAGCACTCGGTGGTGCTGATCCGCGGCGGCCGTGTGAAAGATTTGCCAGGCGTTCGCTATCACATCCTGCGCGGTGTGCTCGATACGCAGGGCCTGCCGAAACGCCGCAAGCGCCGTTCGCTCTACGGCGCGAAGCGTCCGAAGTAAGAGGATATAGAATATGAGCAGACGCCACCGCGCGACGAAGCGCGAAGTTCTTCCGGACGCCAAGTTCGGTGATGTTGTCATCAGCCGTTTCATGAATGTGCTGATGTATGACGGCAAGAAATCCGCCGCCGAAAGCATTGTTTACGGTGCGCTTGATGTGTTGAAGAAGCGCGGCGGGGCGAATGCCGACCCGGTTCGCTTGTTCCACGAAGCGCTCGACAATGTGAAGCCGGCGATTGAAGTTCGGTCGCGCCGCGTTGGTGGTGCAACCTACCAGGTGCCGGTTGAAGTCCGCACTGAGCGCCGTCAGGCGCTGGCCATCCGCTGGATCATCGATAGCGCCCGCAAACGCGGTGAGCACACGATGGAAGAGCGGCTTTCAAACGAGTTGCAGGATGCGGTGAATAATCGCGGGTCTGCTGTCAAGAAACGCGAAGACACCCATCGTATGGCCGAGGCGAACAAAGCCTTCAGCCATTATCGCTGGTAACATCCACTTTTTAGTTTTAGCCCGCACGGAGCAAGTCACATGGCAAAAGCAAAATTTGAGCGCAATAAGCCGCACGTTAACATCGGCACCATCGGTCACGTTGACCATGGCAAAACCTCGCTGACCGCCGCTATCACCAAGGTGCTGGCAAAGTCCGGTGGCGCCACCTTCACCGCCTACGACATGATCGATAAGGCCCCTGAAGAACGCGCCCGTGGTATTACCATCTCGACCGCTCACGTTGAGTATGAGACCGCCAACCGCCACTACGCCCACGTCGACTGCCCCGGCCACGCTGACTATGTGAAGAACATGATCACCGGTGCTGCCCAGATGGACGGCGCGATCCTGGTTGTGTCCGCGGCTGACGGCCCGATGCCGCAGACCCGTGAGCACATTCTGCTCGCCCGCCAGGTTGGCGTGCCGGCGCTGGTGGTGTTCCTGAACAAGATGGACTTGGCTGACCCCGACCTGGTTGAGCTGGTGGAAATGGAAGTGCGCGAACTTCTCTCCAAGTACGGCTTCGATGGCGATAATATCCCCATCATCAAGGGTTCGGCTGTGGCTGCCCTCGAAGACAAGACCCCGGAAATCGGCGAAAACGCCGTGCTGGAACTGATGGCCGCTGTTGACAGCTACATTCCGCAGCCGGAACGCGCCAAGGACAAGCCGTTCCTGATGCCGGTTGAAGACGTGTTCTCGATCTCTGGCCGCGGCACCGTTGCCACCGGCCGTGTCGAACGTGGCGTGATCAAGGTTGGTGAAGAAGTCGAAGTTGTTGGCCTGCGCGCCACCACCAAGACCATCGTGACCGGCGTTGAAATGTTCCGCAAACTGCTCGACCAGGGTGAAGCTGGCGATAACATCGGCGCGCTGCTGCGCGGTACCAAGCGTGAAGACATTGAGCGCGGCCAGGTTCTGGCGGCTCCGGGCTCCATCACGCCGCACACCAAGTTCCATGCTCAGGCTTATATCCTGACCAAGGAAGAAGGCGGCCGTCATACTCCGTTCTTCACCAACTACCGCCCGCAATTCTACTTCCGCACCACCGACGTGACCGGTGTTGTGACGCTGGAAGCCGGCACGGAAATGGTGATGCCGGGCGACAACGTGTCGATCGATGTTGAACTCATTGCGCCGATCGCCATGGATGACGGTCTGCGTTTCGCCATCCGCGAAGGTGGTCGGACCGTTGGTTCGGGCGTCGTCGCCAAGGTGACTAAGTAAAATTCGGCCCCCAGGAGCGTAAGTTTACTATGGATAACCAAAACATCCGCATTCGCTTAAAAGCGTATGATCACCGCGTGCTGGATAACAGCACGAAGGACATCGTGAACAAGGTGGAATTATGCGTACCGGTGTGATTGCAAAGAAGCTGGGTATGACCCGGCTATTTAAAGAGGACGGCACCCACGTGCCGGTGACAGTTCTGCACCTCGATGAGGTTCGGGTTGTCGCCACACGCAACGTGGAAACCGACGGCTATACTGCGGTGCAGCTTGGGTTTGGCAAAGCCAAGCCGAAGAATGTGAGCAAGCCGCAGAAGGGCCATTTCGCGAAAGCGAAGGTTGAGCCGTCAAAGAAGCTCGTCGAATTCCGGGTGGCCGCTGATGCGGTGCTGGAGCCCGGCGCGCAGCTTTCACCGTCGCATTTTACCGTTGGCCAATATGTGGATGTTTGTGGCGTAACCAAAGGTAAGGGCTTCCAGGGCGGTATGAAGCGCTGGAACTTTGCCGGTTTGGAAGCCAGCCATGGTGTGTCCATCAGCCATCGTAGCTTGGGTTCAACCGGTAACCGTCAGGATCCCGGCAAGACCTTCAAGAACAAGAAAATGGCCGGCCATATGGGCCAGGATCGCGTGACCACGCTGAACCTGACCGTGGCGGCGATCGACGAAGCCCGTAACCTGGTGATGGTGCACGGCGCCGTTCCTGGTTCCAAGGGTGACTACGTGACCTTGCGGGATGCCATCAAACGCGCCCGCCCGGCCGATGCCGCTTACCCGGCCGGCTTGAAAGGCTAATTGAAATGAAATTCGATATTTACGATTTCGATGCGAAGGCGGCCGGTTCTACCGACCTGCCGGAAGACATCTTCGGCATCGCGCCGCGCCCGGACATCATGGCGCGTGTTGTTCACTGGCAGCTTTCCAAGCGCCGTTCGGGCAACCATAAAGCCAAGGGCATGGGCGAAGTTTCGGGCACAACCCGCAAGCCATTCAAGCAGAAGGGCACGGGTAATGCGCGTCAAGGCTCGTTGCGCGCCCCGCAATTCCGCACCGGCGGCGTTGTGCATGGTCCGGTGGTTCGTGACCATGGCTATAACCTGAACAAAAAAGTGCGCCGTCTCGGCCTGCTTTCCGCGCTGAGCCAGAAAGCTGCCGATGGCAAGCTGGTGGTGCTGGATGCGGTCGCCGCCTTGGAAAAGACCAAGGATGTGGCAGCGCGCGTCAAGAAATTCGGCTGGTCCTCAGCGTTGATCGTTGATGCGGCCGTGGACCAGAAGTTCCTCGCCGCCAGCCGCAACGTGCATGGCCTGGATATTCTGCCGGTGATTGGCGCGAATGTTTATGACATTCTGCAGCACGATATTCTGGTGATCACCCAGGCCGGCATCGATGGTTTGAAGGAGCGCCTGGCATGAGCACCGTGACGATCTCTCAGGAACGTATGTATCAGGTTATCCGCGCCCCGCTGATCACCGAAAAAGCGACGCTGCTTTCGGAAAAGAACCAGTTCGTGTTCAAGGTTGCCGATGATGCGACCAAGCCGGAAATCAAAGCGGCGATTGAAGCATTGTTCAAGGTTAAAGTGACCAACGTGAACACGCTGATCACCAAGGGCAAAACCAAGCGGTTCAAGGGCCGTCCTGGTGTGCGCTCTGACGTGAAGAAAGCGTTCGTGACTTTGGCCGAAGGCCAGAGCATCGATTTCACAACCGGTCTGGCGTAAGGCGGAACGAATAAATGGCATTGAAACATTTCAACCCAGTGACGGCCAGCCTTCGCGGCACCGTCCTGATCGACCGCAGCGAATTGTGGAAGGGCAAGCCCGTGAAGGGCTTGACCGAAGGCAAGCATTCGTCCGGCGGCCGTAACAATCATGGCCGTATCACCAGCCGGTTTCGTGGCGGCGGACATAAGCAGGCTTACCGTATTGTGGACTTCAAACGCCGCAAATACGATGTGGGTGCTGTTGTGGAACGTCTGGAATACGATCCCAACCGCACCGCGTTCATCGCGCTGATCAAGTACGCCGATGGCGAGCTGTCCTACATTCTGGCGCCGCAGCGCTTGAAGGTTGGCGACCCGGTGATCGCCGGCGCGCGCGTTGACATCAAGCCCGGCAATGCGATGCCGCTGTCCGCCATTCCGGTCGGCACCATCATCCACAATATCGAGCTGAAGCCCGGCGCTGGCGGCAAGATGGCGCGTTCCGCCGGCACCTTCGCCCAGCTGGTCGGCAAGGATCAGGGCTATGCCCAGATCAAGCTGATGTCCGGTGAGCTTCGGGTTGTCCGTTCGGAATGCATGGCCAGCATTGGCGCTGTTTCGAATGCTGATCATCAGAACGAGCAGATCGGCAAGGCCGGCCGTAACCGCTGGCTGGGCCGCAAGCCGCATCAGCGCGGCGTTGTGATGAACCCAGTCGACCATCCGCACGGCGGTGGTGAAGGCCGGACCTCCGGTGGCCGTCATCCGGTCACGCCATGGGGTCAGCCGACCAAGGGTTACAAGACGCGTACCAATAAACGTACGGATGATCTCATCATTCGCCGCGCTAAGAGCGGGAAGGGCTAAACGATGTCACGTTCTGTTTGGAAAGGCCCGTTTGTTGACGGGTATATGCTGGCAAAGGCCGAGACCTCTCGCGCTTCGGGCCGCAACGAGATCATCAAGATCTGGTCGCGCCGCTCGACCATTCTGCCGCAATTCGTTGGCCTCACCTTTGGCGTTTACAACGGCAAGAAGTTTCTGCCGGTGCAGGTAAACGAAAATATGGTTGGCCATAAATTTGGTGAATTCTCGCCGACGCGCACCTTCCCAGGTCACGCGGCTGATAAGAAAGCGAAGCGGGGCTAATATGAGCAAGCCGAATTTCCCGCGCAATCTGGCTGACAGCGAAGCCCAGGCCATTACGCGCAACATGCGCTGCAGCCCGCGCAAGCTTAACCTGGTTGCTGCCTCCATCCGTAACCAGCCGGCTGGCAAGGCGGTTGCTGACCTTACCTTCAGCAAGCGCCGCATTGCCCAGCAGGTGAAGAAAACGCTGGAAAGCGCAATCGCCAATGCTGAGAACAACCATCAGCTGGATGTTGATAAGCTGGTCGTGAAGATCGCCGAAGTGGGCCGTGGCATTGTGATGCGCCGCTTCCATGCGCGTGGCCGTGGCCGTTCCGCGCAGATTGAAAAATGGTTCAGCCATTTGAAGATCGTGGTGGCTGAACGTGAACCGGTCGCCAAACCGCGCCGCGACACCAAGCCTGGCCATTCCAAGGGCGCCGTAAAGCCCGCAACTCAGACAGCCGTGGAGACCGCATAGTATGGGTCACAAGATTAATCCGATCGGCCTGCGCCTTGGCATTACCCGCACCTGGGATAGCCGTTGGTATGCTGGCAAAGACTACGCCAAGCTGCTGCATGACGACATCAAGCTGCGCAACCATCTGCGTGCCAAGCTGTCTCAGGCTGGCGTGTCAAAGGTTGTTATCGAACGTCCGGCCAAAAAACCGCGCGTGACCATTTATGCCGCCCGCCCCGGCGTGGTGATCGGCAAGAAGGGGCAGGATATCGACACGCTGCGCAAGGAATTGTCGGTGATGGCGAAGGCCGAGGTTTCCTTGAACATCATGGAAATCCGCAAGCCGGAAATCGACGCGACCTTGGTTGCGGAAAACATTGCCCAGCAGCTGGAGCGCCGCGTGGCGTTCCGCCGTGCCATGAAGCGCGCTGTGCAGTCCGCCATGCGTCTTGGCGCCCAGGGCATTCGTATCAATTGCGGCGGCCGTCTCGGCGGCGCTGAAATTGCCCGGATGGAATGGTACCGTGAAGGCCGCGTGCCCTTGCACACGCTGCGCGCCGATATTGATTACGGCGTCGGCACTGCGAAAACCACCTATGGTATTTGCGGCGTGAAAGTCTGGATCTTTAAGGGCGAGATTCTCGTTCAGGACCCGTTGGCGCAAGATAAGCGCGCTGCCGAACAAGCTCCGCAGCGCTAAGGAATTTTTTCACCATGATGTCCCCCAAGCGTACGAAGTTTCGTAAAGCCCACAAAGGCCGTATCCACGGTATGGCCAAGGGCAACACGCAGCTTAATTTTGGCGCCTTCGGCCTGAAGGCCCTTGAGCCGGAGCGGATCACCGCCCGCCAGATCGAATCTGCCCGCCGTGCGATTACCCGTGCGATGAAGCGTGCCGGTCGTGTCTGGATCCGCATTTTCCCGGACCTGCCGGTGTCCACCAAGCCCGCCGAAGTGCGTATGGGCTCTGGTAAAGGCAGCCCGGAATTCTGGGTGGCCCGCGTGCATCCCGGCCGCATCGTGTTTGAAATCGATGGCGTTGCCGAGCCGCTGGCTCGTGAAGCTTTGGCATTGGGTGCCGCGAAATTGCCGATCAGGACCAAGTTCGTGACCCGGATTGGAGACGCGTAAAATGACCGTTGCAAGCGATATCCGGGCCAAAACCCCGGACGAACTCAACACCATGCTGCTGGATTTGCGCAAGGAGCAGTTCAACCTGCGTTTCCAGCGTGCCACTGGCCAGCAGGAAAATACCAGCCGCGTGAAAGCGGTGCGGCGCGATATTGCGCGGGTGAAGACAATTCTGGCTGAGCGCACCCGCGCCGCAGCTAAGGTTTAAGAGGGTACCATGCCGAAACGTGTTCTGACCGGACGGGTTGTGAGCGACAAAATGGACAAGACGATCACCGTCTTGGTCGAACGTCGCATCATGCATCCGTTGTACAAAAAATTCATCCGCCGCTCGAAGAAATATGCGGCGCATGACGAAGCCAATACTTGCGTTGAAGGCGACCTGGTCCGCATCGAAGAATGCGCGCCGATCTCCAAGCGCAAGACGTGGATCGTGACTGAGCGCAATGGTGCGGCTCTCTCAGAAGGAGCCAAGGCATGATTATCGTTGAATCCAACCTCGACGTTGCTGACAACTCGGGCGCGCGCCGCGTGCAGTGCATCAAGGTGCTCGGTGGCTCAAAGCGTAAAACCGCTTCGGTCGGCGATGTGATCGTGGTGGCAGTGCAGGATGCGATTCCGCGTGGCAAGGTGAAGAAGGGCGACGTGCATCAGGCTGTTGTGGTCCGCACCGCGTTCCCGGTACGCCGTGCCGATGGCAGCGCCATCCGTTTCGACCGTAACGCTGCCGTGCTTTTGAACAAGCAGGGTGAGCCAATCGGTACTCGTATTTTTGGGCCGGTGGTTCGTGAGCTTCGCGCTAAGAAGTTCATGAAGATCATCAGCTTGGCGCCGGAGGTGCTGTAATATGGCGGCTCGTATTAAAAAAGGTGACACTGTCGCCGTGATTTCGGGTTCGTCCAAGGGTAGCCGTGGTGAAGTGCTGCGCGTGATCCCGAAGGAAAACCGCGCCGTTGTGCAGGGTGTCGCCATTGCAAAGCGCCATACCAAGGCCAAGGGCATGGGGCAACCTGGCGGGATTATCGAGCAGGAAGCTGCTGTTGATCTCTCCAACCTGGCGCTGATTGACCCGTCCACCAACAAGCCAACGCGCGTTGGGTTCCGGGTTCTGGATGATGGCCGCAAGATTCGCGTCGCTCGCAAGAGCGGTACCGCGATTGATGGCTGAGGAGGCCGCAATGACTGAGACAAAAACCCTGCCGCGTATGCAAGTGCACTATCGTGAGGTTGTGCGGGCGCAGATGCAGAAGGAGTTCAACTACACGAACCCGTTCGAAGTGCCGAGCTTGGAAAAGATCGTTATCAATATGGGTGTGGGTGAAGCCGCAGCCGACCAGAAGAAACTGGACGCAGCGGTTGCTGAACTTGCTTTGATCGCCGGCCAGAAGCCGATTAAGACCATTTCCAAGAAAGCGATCGCAGGGTTCAAAATCCGCGCCGGTCTGCCGATTGGCTGTAAAGTCACGTTGCGCAAGGCGAAGATGTATGAATTCCTGGACCGTCTGGTCACCATCGCGCTGCCGCGCGTGCGTGACTTCCGCGGTATCCCGGCGGGTAAGGGCTTTGACGGCCGTGGCAACTTCGCCATGGGCCTCAAAGAACAGATTATTTTCCCTGAGATCGTGTACGACAAGGTCGATGCGATCCGCGGGATGGACATCATTTTCGTGACGACTGCGAAAACCGATGCCGAGGCTAAAGCGTTGCTGAAAGGGTTCGACCTGCCGTTTGCGAAGTAATTCGTAAAGCAGGTTGAATTGTGAATTTTAAGTTTTTTGGAAAACGGCTGGGTGTTTCCAGCAGGTTCCGGAGGGGTTTTTGAACAATGGCTAAGACATCGCAGGTCAACAGGAATGCGAAGCGCGAGCGGATGGCCGCCCGCGATAAGACGAAGCGCGCCGCGCTGAAGGATGTGATCATGGATCGCACCCTGCCAGTGGAAGATCGCTTTGAGGCCAGCATCAAGCTGGCGCAGCTGCCGCGCAACGGTGCGAAGATCCGCACGCGTCTGCGTTGCGAGCTGACCGGCCGTAGCCGTGGCAACTACCGCAAATTCAAGCTTTGCCGAATCGCTTTCCGCGATCTGGCCAGCGCTGGGCAGATCCCCGGCGTCGTGAAATCCAGCTGGTAAGGAAAGGGCAAAAAAACCATGTCAATGTCCGATCCGTTGGGTGATATGCTCACCCGTATTCGTAATGCGCAGCATGCGCGGTTGAGCATGTGCGTGGCACCTGCGTCTAACCTGCGTGCCAATGTGCTTGATGTTTTGAAGCGTGAAGGTTTCATTCGTGGCTTTAGCCGCGAAGAAGTCCGCCCGGGCATCGCACAGCTGCGTATTGAGCTGAAGTACAGCGAAGGCCAGCCGGTGATTAAGGAAATCAACCGCGTGTCCCGTCCGGGCCGCCGTGTTTATTCCAAGATCAAGGAATTGCCGCGCGTCTATTCAGGTTTGGGCGTCTCCATCCTCTCCACGCCACGCGGCGTGATGTCGGATGTTGGCCAATGTTGGCGGCGAAGTTCTCTGCCGCGTCTTCTAAGGGAGGATCAGACATGTCACGTGTTGGCAAATATCCGGTCGAAGTTCCCGCAGGCGTTACTATGGCGCTGGCCGGCAACATCATTACCGCCAAGGGCAAGCTTGGCGAACTCAAGATGGAATTGACCGATAACGTCGAAACCAAAATCGAGGGCAACAAGGTTTCCGTTACCCCGAAAACCAAGGCTGCGGCGGCGCGCATGATGTGGGGAACCACCCGTGCGAACATCGCGAACATGGTGAAGGGCGTTTCCGTTGGGTATGCAAAGACCCTGGAAATTACCGGTACCGGTTACCGCGCTGCGGTACAGGGCCCGAACTTGGTTATCAATCTGGGCTTCTCGCATGATGTGGTGTTCCCGATCCCGTCGGGTATCAAGGTTTCCTGCGAAAAACCAACCCTGATCAAGATCGAGGGGATGGATAAGCGCCAGGTTGGTCAGGTGTGTGCGGAAATCCGCGCCTATCGTCCGCCAGAGCCGTATAAGGGCAAGGGCGTGAAGTTTGAGGGTGAAGCAATTCGCCGCAAAGAGGGTAAGAAGAAATAATGGCAACGAGCAATCTTTCACTACAGGTTCGCCGCCGCGCGCGTCTGCGTTACCAGTTGAAGCAGAAATCGGTTGGCCGCCCGCGTCTGTCGGTTTTCCGTTCCGGCAAGCATATCTATGCGCAGATCATCGACGATGCGCAGGGTATCACTGTTGCCGCCGCTTCGACCCTCGACAAGGATTTGAAGGCCGCCTTGAAAACCGGTGCCGACAAGCCGTCGTGTTCGACCGTGGGTCTTATCTATATCATGGCCGGGTGAAAGCCCTGGCAGAGGCTGCCCGCGAGGGCGGTCTCGACTTCTAGGAGATCTGATAAAATGGCACGTGAAGCACGTGAAGGCGGCGGCAATAACAAGCCGCGTGAACGCGAAAAAGAGCGCGATAAGGAAACCGGTGATGAACTGACCGACAAGCTGGTCACCATCAACCGCGTTGCCAAAGTGGTAAAGGGCGGTAAGCGCTTTGCCTTTGCTGCCCTCGTGGTGGTTGGCGACCAGAAAGGCCGCGTTGGTTATGGCGCCGGCAAGGCCCGCGAGGTTCCCGAAGCGATCCGTAAGGCAACCGAGCGCGCCAAGAAAACCATGATCCGCGTTCCCATGAAGGAAGGCCGCACCTTGCACCATGACATTCGTGGTACATTCGGCGCCGGTGATGTGGTGATTCGTGCGGCCCCCGCCGGTACTGGCATCATTGCTGGTGGCCCGCTGCGCGCCGTGTTTGAAACGCTCGGCATTGGTGACGTGGTTGCCAAGTCAATCGGCAGCCGCAACCCGCATAACATGGTGAAGGCCGCGTTCGCTGCCCTTAGCGGTGTGACCAGCCCGCGCGCTGTGGCAACTCGCCGTGGTAAGAAAGTGGCTGATCTTTACGGCAGCGCTGCCAAAAAAGACGTAGCTGTGGAGGCATCTGATGTCTGATAAAAAAATCCGCGTGACGCAGATTGCATCAGGTCACGGCCAAAAGCCTGGCCAGCAAGCTACGCTGATCGGTCTTGGTTTGAACAAGATACGCAAAAGCCGCGAGTTTGCCGACACTTTGGAAGTGCGCGGCATGATCAAAAAAGTCGCCCATTTGGTGAAGGTTGAAGAGCAGGCTTAACGCCCGCTTGAAGGAATATGACGATGAAACTCAACGATCTGCGGGACAATCCCGGCGCCCGTCTCAAGTCCAAGCGGCTTGGGCGTGGCATTGGCTCCGGCAAGGGTAAAACCTCCGGTAAGGGTGTGAAGGGTCAGAAGGCCCGTGAAGGTGTCGCGCTGAACGGCTTTGAAGGCGGCCAGTTGCCGATCTATCGCCGGTTGCCCAAGCGCGGCTTTCATAACGTCAACCGCAAGGAATACGCCCCGCTCAATCTCGGCACGCTTGAAGCCGCGTTTGAAGCCGGAAAGCTCGATGCGGGTCAGCCGATCAATGAAGCCCAGCTGCGCGATGCTGGGTTGGTGCGTTTGGGTAAGGTGGATGGCGTGCGCTTGCTTGCTAAGGGCAGCTTAACCCGTGCCATTACCATCGAAGTCTCTGGCGCGTCTGCTGCCGCGGTGGCCGCTGTGGAACAGGCTGGCGGGAAAGTCACCACTTTGGTTGCGGCCAAAGTACATGAGGCTCCGGCTGCTTAAACCGAACACTCTTGCCTCCATCGGCTTAATGCCGGAAAACAAGCGTTGAACATTCGGCGCTTCCAGGTGCCAAACCTGGAAGCGCCGTTTCTATGAAAGAGGACTCGTATGGCTTCCGCCGCAGAACAAATGGCATCCAGCATGAATCTTGGCGCTTTCGCCAAAGCCACTGAGCTTAAAAAGCGCATTTGGTTCACGCTCGGTGCACTCATCGTTTTCCGCCTTGGCACCTACATCCCGGTCCCGGGCGTGGATGCGGCCGTGATGGCGCATATGATGACGCAAAATGGCGGCGGCATTTTGGGCATGTTCAACATGTTTACCGGCGGTGCGCTCGGCCGCATGACCATCTTCGCCCTTAACATCATGCCTTATATTAGCTCCTCGATCATCATTCAGCTGATGAGCTCGGCCGTGCCGGCGTTGGAAGCTTTGAAGAAGGAGGGCGACTCGGGGCGCCAAAAAATTACCCAATATACCCGCTACCTCACAGTGCTGATCGCCGCCGTTCAGGCTTACGGCATTTCAGTCGGGCTGCAGGGCATGACCAGCACGCTCGGCCCGGCGGTCATCGACCCCGGCCTGTTCTTCACCTTCACCTGTGTTGTGACGTTGGTCGGTGGTACGGTGTTCCTGATGTGGCTGGGTGAGCAAATTACCTCGCGCGGCATCGGTAATGGTGCGTCCTTGATCATCTTCTCCGGCATCGTCGCCAACCTGCCGGTTGCGATTGCCAATATTCTTGAACTCGGTTCCACCGGTGCGCTCTCCACCCTGTTCATCATCGGCTTCTTTGTGGTCGGCTTTGGGGTCATCGCCTTCGTGGTGTTTATGGAACGCGCCCAGCGCCGGGTGCTGGTGCAGTATCCCAAGCGCCAGGTTGGCCAGCGCATGTTCGGCGGCGACTCCAGCTACCTGCCGCTGAAGGTGAATACGTCGGGTGTGATCCCGCCGATATTTGCCAGTTCTTTGTTGCTGATCCCCGCCACCATTGTTGGCTTCGCCAAAGGCGGCCCCGGCTGGCTGCAAGGCATTGCGCACCAGCTCAGCCATGGCCAGCCAGGCTATATGTTGTTCTTTGCGTTCCTCATTGTGTTTTTCGCCTATTTCTACACAGCCATTGTGTTCAACCCGGAAGAAAACGCCGAGAACCTCAAAAAATATGGCGGGTTCGTCCCCGGCATCCGTCCCGGCGCCAACACGGCTGCATATTTTGACAATATTCTAACCCGCCTAACCACCATCGGGGCCGGCTATCTTGTCATCGTGTGTTTGTTGCCGGAATTTGTGCTCAGTAATTACAGCCTACCCTTCTATTTTGGCGGCACATCGATTCTGATTATCGTCTCCGTGACCATGGATACGGTCAGTCAAATTCAATCGCATCTGATCGCCCATCAGTACGAAGGCCTAATACGTAAAAACCGCGGCAAAAGCCGGAAATAACAAGGAACGTCTAAATGGAACTTATTCTGCTCGGCCCGCCTGGGGCTGGTAAAGGTACGCAATCGAAGCTTTTGGAAACCCGCTACGGCGTTGCCCAAATCTCAACCGGAGACATGCTCCGCGCTGAGGTCAAGGCAGGGTCCCCCATCGGGCTGGAAGCCAAAGGCATTATGGCCGCTGGTGGCTTGGTCTCAGATGACCTGATCATCCGCATGATCGCCGAGCGAATCAGCCGTCCGGACTGCGCCAAGGGCTTTATTCTGGATGGTTTCCCCCGCACCGTCCCGCAGGCTGAGGCGTTGGACAAGCTACTGCATGATACCGCAGTGGACCTCGACGCGGTGATTGAGCTTAAGGTCGATGAAGCCGTGCTGGTCGAGCGCATCAGCGGTCGCTTCACCTGTGCCAAATGCGGCGCCGGCTACCATGACAGCTTCAAAAAACCCCACGTCGCGGGTGTTTGCGATAAATGCGGCTCCACCGAATTTTCTCGCCGCCCAGATGACAAGGCTGAAACCGTGCACGCACGCCTTGAAGCCTACAATGCCGACACGCTTCCCATTCTGCCATATTATCAAGCTAAGGGCCGGTTATTCACGGTCGATGGTATGGCCGATATGGATGAGGTTGAGCGCCAGATCGAAGCAGTCCTCCGCAAGGTTGGCGTGCCTGAACCTAGCAGCGCTGCTTAAAACATCGTGATCACGGTTCGATCACGAAAATTTGATCATGTTTGATTGACTCTGTTTCGGGCATCGCTATAACGCCCATCTCTGCGGCGCGCCATCTCGGTGCGCCGCTACTTGCTTTCTACCCATTCCGCCGCGAGGCGAGATCTTCAGGAGAGACCACCGTGGCGCGTATTGCCGGCGTAAACATTCCTACGAATAAGCGTGTTCTGATCAGCCTTCGCTATATTTACGGCATTGGTCCGGTGAAAGCCCGTGACATTTGCACGGCACTCAGCATCCCTGAAGAACGCCGCGTGAACGAGCTTTCTGATGAAGAAGTCCTCAAAATCCGTGAATTGATCGACCGTGACTACCGCGTTGAGGGTGACCTCCGCCGTGAAACCGCGATGAACATCAAGCGCCTGATGGATCTGGGCTGCTATCGTGGGCTTCGCCACCGTAAGGGCCTGCCGGTCCGCGGTCAGCGTACCCATACCAACGCCCGCACCCGTAAGGGTAAAGCCGTGGCGATCGCCGGTAAGAAGAAAGTTACCAAGTAATTTTCAGAATTTTTCTAGAACTTCAGGATTAAAGACATGGCGAAACCCGCCTCACGCCCCCGTAAAAAAGAACGCAAGAACATCATCTCTGGTGTTGCCCATGTTTTGGCAAGCTTCAACAACACCATGGTCAACATCACCGATGCCCAGGGCAATACCATCGCCTGGTCCACCGCTGGTAGCCAAGGTTTCAAGGGCAGCCGTAAATCTACCCCATACGCCGCCCAGGTGGCTGCAGAAGACGCTGGCCGCAAGGCGCGCGAACACGGCATGGAAATGCTAGAAATCGAAGTCAGCGGTCCTGGTTCGGGCCGTGAGAGCGCACTGCGCGCCTTGCAGGCTGTTGGGTTCCAAATCTCCGCTATCCGCGATTTGACGCCGATTCCGCATAATGGCTGCCGCCCGCGCAAGCGCCGCCGCGTTTAAGGTTTCGTCGTCTGGGTTAGGTCCGAGGCTGATGATTCGGCCGCTGAATTAATCATATGATTATGGTTGGGGTTGGTCATTTTGCCACCCGGCCGGAGGGTTAGATGTTGAAAGAAACAAGTTTGTCGCTGCAACGCAACTGGCAAATGCTGATCAAGCCGGAACAGCTTGATGTTGAATTTGGGAGCGATCCCGCCCGTGTCGCCACCATTATTGCCGAACCGCTGGAACGTGGCTTTGGCATGACGCTCGGTAATTCTCTCCGCCGCGTCCTGCTCTCCTCGCTGCAGGGTGCCGCTGTCACCGCTGTGCGCATTGATGGCGTGTTGCATGAGTTCTCCACACTCGCCGGTGTGCGCGAAGATGTCACTGACATCGTTTTGAACATCAAGCAGCTTGCTGTGCGTATGCATGGTGAGGGGCCAAAGCGCATGGTGCTCACGGCCACTGGCCCTGGTGAAGTGAAGGCAGGTGCCATTCAGGCTGGTCATGATATTGAAATCATGAACCCGGACCTGGTGCTCTGCACGCTCGATGACGGCGCCACTCTGGGTATGGAATTCACTGTTGGTTCCGGCCGCGGCTATGAGCCCGCCGCCAATAACCGCCCGGAAGACGCGCCGATCGGGCTGATCCCGATTGATGCCATCTACTCACCGGTCCGCAAGGTTTCGTACCGGGTGGAACAAACCCGCGTGGGTCAGGTGACCGACTATGACAAGCTGATTTTGCAGGTTGAAACCAACGGCGCCATCCCGCCGGAGGATTCGGTGGCCCTGGCTGCGCGGATCCTGCAAGACCAGCTCGGCATGTTCGTGAACTTCGAAGAACCGCAGCGGCTGCGCGCCGAAGAGCCGCGCATTGAACTGCCGTTCAACGCCAACTTGCTGCGCAAGGTTGATGAGCTGGAACTCTCTGTTCGTAGTGCCAACTGCCTGAAGAACGACAACATCGTTTATATCGGCGATCTCGTTCAGAAATCTGAGCAGGAAATGCTGCGGACCCCGAATTTTGGCCGGAAGTCACTGAACGAAATCAAGGAAGTTCTTACTGTCATGGGGTTGTCCCTTGGCATGATCGTGACCGATTGGCCGCCCGAGAATATCGAGGAATTGGCTAAGCGTTCAGATCAACCCTTTTAAAAGTTTTACCAGGAATATTTAACCATGCGTCACGGTCTCAGCGGACGGAAACTCAGCGTCACCTCGTCCCATCGCGCCGCCATGTTCCGCAACATGGCAGTCGCTCTCATCAAGCATGAGCAGATCACTACCACCCTGCCAAAGGCGAAGGAACTCCGCCCGGTCGCAGAAAAGCTGGTGACCCTCGCCAAGCGCGGTGACCTGCACGCCAAGCGCCAGGCTTTCAACCAGCTGCGCGATGAGACCATCGTCACCAAGCTGTTTGATACCTTAGCAGACCGCTACAAAACCCGCAGCGGCGGCTACACCCGCGTGCTGAAAGCCGGTATGCGTCACGGAGATGCCGCCGACATGGCCGTCATCGAATTCGTTGACCGCGATGAATCCGCCAAGGGTTTGGATAGCGGCCCAGTCGCCGAAAAGGCCGCGGAAGACGATTCCGAGGACTAAATCTGAACGATTGTCATTGCGAGGCGAAGCCGAAGCAATCGATCTTTTTAAAAACAGGCTCAGCGCGTAAAGCGTTGGGCCTGTTTTTTAAGCCAAGTTTCTGACAATCCCGACCAAGGGCGGGGGAAACCGTCCAGGGTCTTTCTGTATTGAAAACATCGAGGCTTGCTGCGCGCCATTTGCGCGTGGCTCGAAATCACCGCGATGGCGTTGGTTTAACCAGCCTTTGAAAAATCCACCAACGCGGCGAACCCGGCTTCAGTACCCAGTGCCAAATGTGAACCGGTCGGATTCCAGCTTAATGCCGTCACCGCACCTCGGCCCGGTGCGCATACAGGCAGGATTTTTTCTTTCAAAATATCCACCACAATCACCGAGCCATCATCAAACCCCACCGCCACCACTTCAAATTCCGGGTGGCAGGCAATACGCTTGGCAAAAGTGCCCGCGGTGACGCCAAGTTCGGTGGCGGATTTGCCCATCGGGCCGCCGCCAAAGAACGGCCACAGCACCACGGCATCCGCCCCCGCTGTGGCCAGCCATTTGCCGGATTTGGTGAAGCCGAAACTCTCGGTTTTGGAAGGGTAGCCGCTCATGCGCATATGCTTGCCCTCAGGCAGGGTCCAGCCATGCAGAGCGTTTTCCTGCATCGCGGTCACAATCGCTTCGCCGGCCGGGTGAATCGCCACGCCTAGATGGCTGCCTTTCCACTCTAGCAGGCGCGGGGTTTCGGAACTGGAGGCGGTAAACCACAAGGATGCGCCGTTATAGTGAGAGGCCGCAATACGCTTGCCCTTGGTATCAAACGCAATGCCAGAAACCGTTGAAGGGTGGGTGAGGCTACGCAGCTTGGTACCATCGGCGCTGAACAAATGAATGAACTTGCCAACACTGCAGGCCAGCAAGCCTGACTTGGGGTGCGCGAAGGAGGCCACATGCTCAACCCATTTCATGCCAAAGGATGAGATTTCTGTCACCGTACCAGCAGCGCTGATCCGTAAAAACCTTCCGTCATCCCCGCCCGTGACAAACCCATCACCTGTGTCCGGCGCTAAACATAGCACCGCGCCTTGGTGCGCCGGGACATTCTGCCAGCCCGCGACTGATTTCAGCCGCAACGTGCCGTCCCCCAGCGCAAACGCCGCCAACGTGCCGGTGCGGTTAAACACGCAGGCTGTAATGTAGGCGTCCAGATTTTCGGAAACACCGCGAGCCTTCAGTAGCGCATCAAGATCGTTCATGGGATGATGAGGTAGCTAACAGGGCCGGATGCGGCAAGGGAGGAGAAGATGGTGAAAAATTGGCTGCCTGCGCTGCTGCTTACTTTGCCGTTTAGCATTTACGCCCAAGCCCAAGCCCAAGTGAAAGCTCCGGACGCTTTCGCTAACGTGATGCAGAACCAAAGCCACCGCGCCGCCGTGCTGGATGCCGCGCGCCACAGCCCTGCCTGGAGCCATATGGGCTGCCCCAGCGCCACCTTCACCCCACAACCTGAAATCGGGGTTTACGCGCCCATTCAGTTCGACCCCGCCGGCAACCCAATCGCCGGGGCGTGGCGGGAAGGGCTCATCGCTACCGGTTGCGGCACCACGCTCACCCTCAATGTGCTCACCAAAGTCACCGCGCCTGCTACGTTGGTAACTGGTCCCCTAGAGCCCGGTGGCACCATCGCTGAGCCCACGTTGCAAAATGCCGCACAAGCCAGTGTCGTCGCTGCCGCCGGCGGCATCCCGCCAGCCTGCCACGATGCTTTCATCAGCAACACCACATTCAACGCCTATGAAGGCAGCCCAGACCCGAGCCTTCCGAAAGGCGAGCAAGCCGCCCCCTGGAGCGAAACCTGGACCCTGAATATCTGCGGCCCCACCAAAGATGTCACCATCCACTTCACCCCCACAGCCACCAGCGTCGGCATCCACGCCGACCCGGCTGCGGGCTGAGTGAGGGAGTAAGGCCATGGGGCCAATCCCCTTGGCCTTAACCCTTCACGCAACGCACGACTCGAAGCCGCGGCGCAGTTGCGGGCGGTTGAGGTCGCGGCCGATGAAGACGATGCGGCTGGTGCGTGGTTCGGTTGGTTTCCAGGGGGCAACGAAGTCGCCATCGGCGATCATATGCACGGCCTGGAAGGCGAAGCGGCGGTCTTCGCCGGCGTAGGAGAGGATGCCTTTGGTACGCAGGATGTCAGCGCCCTGGGTTTGCAGGATGTGGCTGATCCAGGCGTTGAATTTTTCGGCGCTGAGCGGGGCGGTGGTGGAGAGGCTGATGGAGGTGAGGTGCTCGTTATGAGTGTGGGAGTCTTCTTCGAGGAAGTCCGGCACGGTTTCGAGCACGCGGTTGAGGTCGAAGGCGGCAAGACCGAGGAGTTTGGTGATGGGCACATCGCCCCGGGTGGCTTCGTGGATTTCGGCGTAGCGGTTGATGGCGCGGATGCGGGTTTTAACGGCATCCAGTTCTGCCGGGGTGACGAGATCGAGTTTGTTGAGCACAACGACATCGGCGAAGGCGACCTGGTCGGCGGCTTCCGGGCTGTCTTCCAGGCGGGTTAGGAAATGTTTGGCGTCCACCACGGTGACGATGGCATCCAGGCGGGTTTTGGCTTTGACGTCTTCATCGACAAAGAAGGTTTGCGCGACCGGTGCCGGGTTGGCGAGGCCGGTGGTTTCCACGATGATACCATCGAATTTCTGGGCGCGTTTCATCAGCCCGCCGACGATGCGGATCAGGTCGCCGCGGACGGTGCAGCAGATGCAGCCGTTATTCATCTCGAACACTTCTTCATCGGAATCCACGACGAGGTCGTTATCGACGCCGAGCTCGCCGAATTCATTGATGATGACGGCGTATTTTTTACCGTGATTTTCGGTAAGGATGCGGTTGAGGAGGGTGGTTTTACCGGCGCCGAGATAGCCGGTGAGGACGGTAACGGGGATTAACGTGTCAGACATTTTTCAATTCCGGTGAAACTACAGAGACTGACATGTAGGTATGGGCGAAGCCGAGACCAAGGATAAGGAAAAGCCACCCTGGCAGGTACAAAGTAGGGAACTCATCGGTGGAGGCGATCGGCCAGGCAAAGGTGAGAACGCCGATGAATAGGCCGATGCGGATGGCGTCATTAGAACCCCAGATGCCCTTAAACATTTCCCGCAGCCAGAAGATGTTCATCAGAATAAACAGGATCAGGCCTGGGAAGCCGGCGTCGGAGAGCGCTTGCAGGTAGAAATTATGCGGGTGCAGGTTGCAGGCCCCAAGGCCCAGCTGCGTCGGTGGAATATTGACGGCCGGTAGCCCAACGTTGAAACGATCCTGCGGGCAAAATGCGCGGAAGCCGTTATAGCCCCAGCCATGGATCGGTGATTGCAGGCCCATGACCACCGCGCGGGTTTCAAGCTCACCGTACGGGCTTTGGCTGTAATGGTTAACTTGCCGAGACGTCTCGCCCACCAGCTTGCCATAGGTGGGCGGCGAAATGATTGGGGTGAGGGCTAGTATAATTCCAGCCATAATGACGGCGCCGACTGCCAGTTTACGCAAGTTGGGTATGAACACGGCGGCGCTCACCAACCCAAGCAGGGTAAAGGCGGTGCCCATGCGCTGGCCGATAAGCACTGAGGTGACCACGCCAAGAATGAGCAATGCCGCGCCGGCAAGTCGCCAATGGAGGTACTTTTTAGCGAAAATTGCGAGCAATGGGGGCAACAGCGCGGTGAAGAGCAGGTGTCCATACAGATCGCCGGCGCGAGGCTTCCAGAACGGGCCGGTCAGGGCACCGTCGCCAAAACGCCTGTTGCCGAAAATATTGGCGCCGGTGAGGAGTTGCTGCCAGCTTTCGAGCCCGATCCATAGAATCGAAAACGCGATCAGCATCCACAAAATATGTCGGCTGCGGGGCGTGGTGAGTACCCAACTTTGCAGCGCCACGATGAAAATGATGAACCTGATGATCACCAGCACTTGGAAGAATGATTCGACCCAACCGGCCGTGATCAGGCCGAGTGCCGGGATAGGGGTGGCGCAGACCAGCGTCCAGGCCCACCAGAGCATTGTGACGATGAACCAAGGCTGTTTGGCCCAGCCGGTCTGGCGGGTACGCGCCATCTCGGCGAGGAACAGAATGTCGGTCAGGCCGATACATATCTCGGCCAGCACGAACAGATGTAGCAGGCCAAGTGGGACCAAGAAGGTAGCGCCAAGGGCGATGTTTCTGGCGTTTTTGTTCAAAAAATCCACAATTCCCATCCAGCTTTGGTGCTGGGCGGGACTGTTGCCATAGTCGCGTTGGATTATCAAAGTCCTGCTAGATACGCACACTCACCTTAGATACGCACTTTCACGTAACTGCCGGGTGCGGGTTCGATGGCTTTGAGCTTGCCCTTGCCGGGGATGCGGGCCGGGACCTCGGATTTGTCGAAGCTGGTCACCCAATGCTGCCAATCCGGCCACCAGGAGCCCGAAACTTCGGTGGCCCCTTCAAACCACGCGTCAGGGTCTTCGGGCAGGCTGTTATTGACGAAATGGTTGTATTTGCCGCCCTCGGGCGGGTTCACCACCCCAGCAATATGGCCGGAGGCGGCCAGAACGAAGCGGTTTTTGCCACCCATGGTGAGAGCCCCTTTATAGGTGCTCTTCCACGGCGCGATATGATCTTCCCGGCAGGAGAGGAAATAGGTGGGGATGTCGATATCGCGCAGATCAATCGGCACGCCCTTCATTTCAATGCCGTCAGGCTGAATGAGGAGGTTTTTATGATACATATTACGCAAGTAAAAGGAGTGCATGGTTTTTGGCATGCGGGTGGCATCCGAATTCCAATACAGCAAGTCGAATGGAAAAGGTTCGTTGCCGAGTAGATAGTTATTGACCACGAAGCTCCAGATTAAATCATTGGCACGCAGCATATTGAAGCTGGCCGCCATGTCGCCGCCTTCGAGGTAGCCTTGCCGCTGCATTTTTTCTTCGATGGCAGCAATCTGCTCTTCATCGATGAACACACTTAGCTCGCCGGCATCGGTAAAATCGGTCAGGGTGACAAAGAAGGTGGCGGATCGGATGCGGTCATCGCCTGTTTTCTTCATGTAAGCGAGCGAGGAGGCCAGCAACGTGCCGCCCAGGCAGTAGCCAATGGCGTTCACTTGTCTCTGGCCAGTGGCCTTTTCGATGGCGGTGAGTGCGGCGAACACGCCGTCGGTCATGTAGTCATCGAAGTTTTTCTCGGCGAGTGAGGCGTCCGGGTTAACCCAACTGACCATAAACACCGTGTGGCCCTGGGAGACCAGATAGCGCACCAGCGAGTTTTTCGGGCGCAGGTCCAAAATATAAAATTTGTTGATCCAGGGCGGGAAAATGACCAGCGGGCGGGTAAATACGGTCTCGGTGGTGGGGCTGTATTGGATGAGTTGGATGAGTTCGTTCTGGAACACCACTTTGCCTTCTGAGACAGCGATATTGCCGCCAACCTCAAAAGCTTCCGTGTCGGTCATTTTTATCCGTAGATTACCGTTGCCGCGCTCCAGGTCGGTCAACAGGTTGTTCAGCCCGCGAATGAGGTTTTCGCCGCCGGTTTCGCGGGTTTTGCGCAGTACTTCGGGGTTGGTGAGCACGAAGTTAGAGGGGCTCAGGGCGCTAATGAATTGACGGGCGTAAAAATCGACCTTCTGAGCGTTTTTCGGGTCCAGCCCGTCGGCCTTATTAACGACATCGTTGATATAGCGGGCCGAGAGCAGATAGGACTGCTTAATAAAGTCGAAAATTTCGTTCTGCTGCCAGGCCGAGTCGGCAAAGCGCTTATCGCGCGGGTCGCTTTGGATAACCGGGGTGATTTCCTCCCCCATGATCCGCTTGGCCGTGTTCTGCCAGAGGGTCAGGTAATCCTGCCATAGCTGGAGTTGCACCTGGAACAGCGCGCCCGGATTGGCCATCAGCTTGGTGGTCATTTCGGTAAAGGCGCCGCTGATATTCAAGGGGTCGAGCGACATGCCTTCCTTGGTCTGGCGCTTTATCCAATCATTCACCAGCCGCTGCGCACGGCTTGCCACATCGGCCATTGAGCGTGTGACGTGCGCCGGGTCAGGCAACATAATATCGCCGGAATTGTCGGGCGAAGGGGGGTTGGGCATAGACGCTCCTTTCCGTGGCCTCTGATCTGGGGCAGATAGGGGATAAACTGCATGATCGAGGCTTTTTTGTTAAGCAAGATAAGGGTTTCACGTGGCGTGGCGGTGTTGATGGTAGCGGTGGTCTTAAGCGGCTGTAGCGGGACTGTCGGCATGTATCATGATGTTCAGGGTGGCGCGATTGCCCAGCCCCGGCAAGCCCCACCCGGCGCGGATTTGCCGTACCCGAATTTGGCGTCCGTCCCGGAGGAGCCGAAGCCGCTAACGGCGGCGCAGCAGGCAGCTTTGCAGGCGCGGTTACACCAGGATAGTCCAGAAATTGCCGCCACCAAGGCCAACCCTGCGGCGTTGGCAGGTTTGGTGCTGCCAAGCGCCCCACCGCCCGTACCGGCGGTGCCCGGCGTGAGCGAGCCGGTTTCATCTGGCCTTACAGAAGCCGCCAAACCCACGCCCCCGGCTGAAAAGCCCCAAAGCCCGCCGAGCGTGCCGGTCGCGATCGCGTTTGAACCGGGGTCTGCCATTTTGCACGCTGAGATGCTGAAAACGCTGCAGCGCGCCGTTGCCGACCGGGGCGATGCCCGCATTTTGGTCGGCGGGTTTGGCGAGCAAACAGGCGGCCCGGATGGCCAAGCGCTGATTTTGGCGGTGCACCGCGCCCGCGCCATCGCCGATGCCTTAACGGCGACTGGTTTGTCGCCCACGATTATTGAAATGAAGGCCGCCGCCGTTGGGTCTGGCGGCTTTGTGCAACTGGTTTATTAGTCGTCGCCTTACCAAGCCTTAAAGAGAGTTACCCATGACCGAAGAATTCCATCGTATCCGCCGCCTGCCACCGTATGTTTTTGCCGAGGTCAATCAGGCCAAAGCCAAGGCGCGCGCGGCCGCCGAGGATATTATCGATCTTGGTATGGGCAATCCTGACAGCCCGACGCCGCCGCACATTGTGGCGAAATTGGTGGAAACCGTGCAGGACCCGCGCAGCCACCGCTATTCCACCAGTAAGGGCATTCCCGGGCTGCGCCGTGCGTTGGCCGGGTATTACGACCGCCGCTTTGGGGTGAAATTGGACCCGGAGACCGAGGTGATTGCCACCTTAGGCTCGAAAGAGGGGCTCGCAAACCTCTCCGCCGCCATTACCAGCCCGGGTGACACTATTTTGGTGCCCAACCCATCCTACCCGATCCATCAGTTTGGCTTTATCATCGCAGGCGCTTCGGTGCGCTCTATCCCTGCGGAACCAGGCGATGAGATGCTGCAGGCCATTGACCGCGCCGTGCGCCATTCAGTGCCCAAGCCGACCGCACTGATTGTGAACTTCCCCTCGAACCCGACCGCCCATATGGCCGAGCTGGAATTTTATAAGGACCTGGTGGCCCTGGCCAAGCGGCACGATTTGTTCATCATTTCTGACCTCGCCTATGCTGAGATTTATTTTGACGGCAAGCCGCCGCCGTCGGTGCTGCAAGTACCGGGGGCCAAGGATATTACGGTGGAATTCACCTCGATGTCTAAAACCTATTCCATGCCCGGCTGGCGGATGGGGTTTGCGGCGGGCAACCCGCGTTTGATCTCAGCGCTGGCGCGGATGAAATCGTACCTCGACTATGGCGCGTTCACGCCGATCCAGGTGGCGGCGACAGCGGCGCTGAATGGTCCGCAGGATTGTGTGGCCGAGGTGCGGGAAATTTATAAGGAGCGCCGCGATATTGTGGTGAAGGGGCTCACCAGCGCCGGCTGGGATTTGCCGGCACCGCAAGGCTCGATGTTCGCCTGGGCGCCGATCCCGCCGCGCTATGCACATCTGGGAAGTGTAGAATTCTCGAAGCTAATGCTGGCAAAAGCCAAAGTTGCAGTGGCGCCTGGCATTGGGTTCGGCGAATATGGTGATGGTCATGTGCGCATCGCATTCGTTGAAAATAATCACCGGTTGCGGCAGGCGATTCGAAATATTCGTGGCTTCCTGCTGACCGATAATGGCGGGCCGGTTGAAGAAATAGTTGAAAGTAGCGCTGTATGACACGCCGTTTGCAAGTGGGTATCGCCGGGCTGGGTACAGTTGGCGCAGGTGTTGTTAAATTATTACAAGAAAATGCTGAGTTGATCGCCACCCGGGCGGGCCGACCGATTATTGTAACGGCGGTTTCCGCGCGCGATAAAACCCGTGACCGTGGCGTCTCGCTGGATGGTTTCGGCTGGCATGATGATGCCGTGGCGCTGGCGCATGACCCGCATGTGGATGTGGTTGTTGAGCTTATTGGCGGTTCTGAAGGTTCGGCACGGGATTTGGCGCAGGCAGCTTTGGCGGTGGGCAAGCCGTTGGTAACCGCGAACAAGGCGCTATTAGCGGTGCATGGAACAGAACTGGCCAAGGCGGCAGAGGCGGCGAATGTTGCGCTCGGGTTTGAAGCGGCCGTGGCCGGTGGCATTCCCGTCATCAAGGCGCTGCGTGAAGGCTTGGCGGGCAATAAAATCTCGCGCGTGGCGGGAATTTTGAACGGGACTTGTAACTATATCCTCACCGTGATGCGTGAGGAAAAGCGCGATTTTCATGATGTGCTGGCCGATGCGCAGGCGCTAGGTTATGCCGAGGCTGACCCGTCATTTGATATTGATGGTGTGGATGCAGCGCATAAGCTTTCCATACTCGCCGCCTTGGCTTTCGGCCGCCCGGTGGATTTTGCCGGTGTGCATATTGAGGGCATTCGCCGCGTCAGTGCGCTCGATATTAGTTTTGCGGATGAGTTGGGCTATCGGATTAAACTACTCGGCATTGCGCGTGAAACTGCGGCTGGCGTGGAAGTGCGCGTGCACCCTGCCATGGTGCCGAAACAAACCTTGCTGGCAGCGGTTGACGGCGTGTTTAATGCGGTGCTGGCTGAAGGTAATTTTGCCGGAACGGTGTTTTTGCAAGGCCGTGGTGCTGGGGCGGGGCCGACTGCATCTGCAGTGGTCGCTGATTTAATTGATATAGCGCGCGGCAGCCATATTCCGGTATGGGGCGCGCACGCGAATGCATTGTCAGTGAGCCCGGCGGTGCCCATGGCCGCCCTTACCGGTACCTATTATTTACGCCTGATGGTGGTGGACCAGCCCGGCGTGCTGGCCGATGTGACGGCGATTTTACGCAACCAACATATTTCGTTGGAATCGATGTTGCAGCATGGCCGCAAGCCTGGCGAAGCGGTGCCGATTGTGCTGGTGACGCACGAGACCAACGAGGCCGCAATCATGCACGCGATTGCGGACATAAAAGCGCTCGACTCAGTGTTGGAAACACCAGCACTGATCAGGATCGAGCCAAATTAGTTAACCCTGAAATGCAAGGATGCCGCCCATGAGTTCCAGAAAGCCGGAAGACGTTTGGGATCGTAACCTCGCGCTGGAATTGGTGCGCGTGACCGAGGCCGCGGCCCTTGCGGCCTCGCGCTGGATTGGCCGGGGCAAGAAGAACGAAGCCGATGGCGCGGCGGTGGAGGCCATGCGTAAAGCGTTCGACACGGTGGCGATTGATGGAACTGTCGTGATTGGCGAAGGCGAGATGGATGAAGCGCCGATGCTCTACATTGGCGAGAAGGTGGGGATTGGCGGGCCTGCGATGGATATCGCGGTAGACCCGCTGGAAGGCACGTCCATTACCGCCAAGGGGGCTCCCAATTCGATCGCGACGGTGGCACTGGCCGAGCACGGAAATTTTCTTCACGCGCCTGATATTTACATGGACAAGATTGCGGTTGGCGGTGGGCTACCTGAAGGTATCGTGTCGCTGGAGGCTTCTGTCGGTGAAAACTTACGCAACCTGGCACGTGCAAAAAAATGCGATGTGTCGGATTTGATGGTGTGCATGCTGGAACGCGAGCGCCACGCTGAGATCGTCGCCAAATGCCGGGAAGCGGGTGCGCGGATTATGCTGATCGGTGATGGTGACGTGGCCGGCGTGATTGCGGTTTCTCAGCCTGATACCGGCATTGATATTTATTTGGGCTCAGGCGGTGCGCCAGAAGGCGTGTTGGCGGCGGCGGCGTTGCGTTGCATCGGCGGCCAGATGCAGGGACGTTTACTATTTGAGGATAACACGCAGATTGAACGTGCCAAATCCATGGGCATCACGGACCCTAACCGAATTTATAATACCGCTGATATGGCCAAGGGCGATGTGATGTTTGCGGCCACCGGTGTTACCACCGGGCCGATGTTGCGTGGCGTGCATCGCACCGGTCATAATGCGGTGACGCATTCGATTGTAATGCGCAGCAAGTCCGGTACGGTGCGCTACGTGGAAGCGCATCATAATTTCGATACCAAAACATGGTCACCGGACTGAATGGTTTGACGGTTTTAGGCGTTGAACAAAGCCTGACAGGACGGCGCTGGGTTTGGCGCGAGGGCGAAGAGCGGATTGGCCAGGCCATTGCACAGAGTCTGGGGTTACCAGAACTGATCGGCAGGATGCTGGCAGCACGCGGCGTGAGCTTAGCACAGGCGCCAGATTTTCTAGCGCCCACATTGCGGGCCTTGCTGCCAGACCCTTCAAGTTTGCGCGATATGGACAAGGCAGCGGCGCGGTTGGCGGCGGCTGTTCAAGCCGGTGAGTGCGTGGGCGTGTTCGGTGATTATGATGTCGATGGCGCGTGTAGTGCGGCCTTGATGGTAACGCTGTTGCGTGACCTAGGCTGCCAGGTTTTGCACCATGTGCCGGACCGGATTTTGGAAGGCTACGGGCCGAACCCGACGGCCTTGCGCGGTATGGCCGCACGAGGCGCCAAACTGCTTATTTGCGTCGATTGCGGTACCACCGGGCATGAAGCGTTTGCGCCTTTGCACAACATGGTTGATGTGTTGGTGTTTGATCATCATAAATCTGACGGCATGACACCGAAAATCACCGCGACGGTGAACCCAAACCGGTTGGATTGCACGTCTGGCTTGGGCAGCATTTGCGCCACCGCCGTGGCATTCATTGGCGGCATCGCCTTGCTGCGCACACTGCGCCAACAGGGCTTTTTCAAAACGAGACCAGAACCAGATTTGCGTGAACTGCTGGATTTTGTGGCGCTGGCAACGATCTGTGATGTGATGCCGCTAACCGGGTTGAACCGCGCCCTTGTCACGCAAGGTTTGAAAATAATGGCGCGGCGGCATCGGCCAGGGATCGCAGCTTTGCTGGATGTGGCAAAGGTGACTGAAGCGCCGACCGCCATGAATTGTGGTTTTGCCTTGGGGCCGCGCATCAACGCCGCGGGGCGGATCGCGGAGCCTGATATGGGATTGCGTTTGTTACTTGCAGAAGATGAAGATACGGCAAAAACATTGGCCGCCATGCTCGATGATGTAAACCGCCAGCGTCAGACAGTTGAGGCTGGGATTTTACAAACAGCCATGGCTCAGGCCGAGGCGCAGATAGCCGCCGGTCATCCGGTGATTTTGGTAGCGCAACATGGTTGGCACCCTGGTGTGGTGGGCATTGTTGCCGGCCGCTTAAAGGAAAAATTCAACCGCCCGGCTTTGGTGGCGGGTATTTCAGAAGAGGTTGCGAAAGGCTCGGGGCGTTCAGTGCCGGGGTTGGATTTAGGCGCCGTGGTGATCGCTGCGCGTCAGGCCGGCTTGCTCAGCACCGGTGGCGGCCATGCAATGGCGGCCGGATTCTCATTGCCCAGTGATGGTGTTGAAGCATTTCACGCCTTCCTCGATGAACGCTTAGCTGCTGCAACCGCGTTACCGAATGCGGCTGATTTAGTGCTGGAAGGCGTACTCGCAGTGGCGGGCGCCGATACCGCCTTTGCACAAGCAGTGGCGAGGCTTGGGCCGTTTGGCAACAGCAATGAAGAGCCGCTATTTGTATTGCCCCGTGTGCGTGTGGTGAAGTCTGACCGGATCGGCAAGGATGGTTCCACGATCCGCGTTATAGTGGAGGGCGAAGGCGGCGGCCGGATCAAGGCCCTGTTGTTTCGCGCCACGGAGAATGCGCTGGCGGCTGCATTATCGCGGGTGGGTGGCGCGCCGTTGCATCTGGCTGGTTATTTGCGGGCAGAAAGCTGGAATGGCCTGGTTTCTGCTGGCTTTCTCATTACCGACGCCGCGCCAGCTTGACCGGTTCATATGGCGGGCGTAGGCAAGCCGATGCCTCGTCCCGTTCGTCTAGAGGCCCAGGACGCTGCCCTCTCACGGCGGTAACAGGGGTTCGAATCCCCTACGGGACGCCAAGCAATTTTAAATACTTATGAGCTATTTTCGTTACGGGTCATGATTCGTACGGCATACATACGGCATATACGGTACGGAACAAGGCGGGATTAAGGATAATTTCACAGATTCGTGAAAACAGTTTTTTCCGCGCGTAGAGTGGTTATAGGCATAGGACTCATCTAGGTTCTTTGAGATTTTTATAGATATATAGTCGTTTTTCGCCACTAGATGCCTCCGATCGTTTCAAAAGCATCGCATAGCATCTAGTAAGCATCTAGTAAAAAACGGCAGCTTTCCGCCAATCCTAAAATTCTACCCCCTCGCCAGCACATTCCGCACAGTCGAATCATGCCACATACCTCCCCGCGCCGTGCGGATGCCCCTTGCGTTCAATGCTTGGGCAATGGCGCGGCCTGTTGTGGCCCCGCTGGCTTGAATCTGGTGAATGATAGGCAGGATATTTGCGGCAAAGGCTTCGGCCCCGGCAGCGTTCGCGGCAGCGCCAAGGCTTTGCGCTTCGTGCAGGTTCGTGCGGTTGCCCAGAACGGCCCCTTGCGCCTTTTTGGCACCCAGGGCGGCGCGGGTGCGGTCGGCAATCATGCCCCGTTCCTTCTCTGCCAAGGCGGCATAAATATGCAACATGAACGGGTCAGCATCGGCCCCTAGCTCGGTCACGATAAACGGCACGCGCTGGGCCATCATGCCGGAGATAAAAGCCACGTCACGGCTAAGGCGGCAGAGTTTGGCAACCACTATGGCGGCTTTGCTCTTGCGGGCTTGGGCGAGGGCGGCAGCCAGAACCGGGCGGCGGTCAATAGCATCGGCACCCTTGCCGGTTTCCACCTCGATATGCTCGGCAACAATCTCGCAACCTTCGGCAGCGGCGAACCGGGCGATGGCTTCACGCTGGGCTTCGATGCCCAGGCCGGACTTGCCTTGTTTGCCGGTGCTAACCCGAATGTAAGAGATAATCTGCCGCATTGCCTTGCCCTCGGTGAGTATGAGCAAACTCTATACGCTCATATAAGGTTTGTGCAAGCCTTATTTGTCCGGCTTTGTGCGGTGGCGTCCGGTGTTGTTTTTGTTTTTTA
>NCAT01000055.1 GCA_002255575.1 Acidocella sp. 20-57-95 | reverse complement strand
CCGCTGCGCTACGCGCCCATTCCGGCGCGGGTTCTAGCCGTGTTGCGTTTTGGTGGCAAGCCTTGCCGCAATGCTTGATGATCTCAGGTTTACCTAGCCGGGGTAGAGTGTCACCGACTGGGCCACGGTATCGGCGATATGTTCTTTTGTAATCACCCCAACCACCGTCTGCGCTGCGCCAGGAAGTGCGGGTGAGACTATGATCGCCATGGTCGCTTGCTGTTTTGACATCGCTTTAATGACATCAAAGGCCGCCCCTGACTCGTCGACGACAATGAAATTGCTATTAGCGACCTCACCGAGTGTTACCCCCTCAACGCCACTGCCTGCCGCACGGCGCAAGCTCATATTTACCCGCAACCCGCCGATGATTTTGCCGGCACGGGTTACCACCACATGTCTTAGCCCACCGTGGGCCGCGGCCATACCCAGAAAAGCAGTAAAAAGGGTTGATTCATCGAGAACGAGAATTGGCATGCAGCGCTTTGGGCACGGGGTGGCCGCGCCGTACCAGCTTGGCGGTGTACATGTTTTCGCGGGACAGTAACCGCCGTACCCCAAGGGCCAGGGCTACCGCCAAAATCATCGGCAAAACAATATTGTAGTCGCGGGTCATCTCGAAGATCATGGTCACGGCCGTCATCGCAGCACCGGTACCGCCGCCGACCATGGCACCCATGCCGACCATGGCGAAAGCTGGCAGGCTAATAGGGGCACCCGGATATATCAGGGTCACCAATGCGGCGAAGGAGGCCCCCAAGCTGGAGCCGATAAATAATGAAGGAGAAAAAATTCCGCCCGACGAGCCGGAGCCAAGGCTGATTGAGGTTGCCAACAGCTTGGCAATGGCCAGCAAAGCCAAAAACCCAGCCGCTATAATCTGACCTTGTAACGTTGCCTGGATGGTCGCGTAGCCGACGCCTTCGATAAAATAATGCCCCTGTGCCAGCCACAGCGCGTACATCATCGTCCCGACGACTAGCATGCCTAAAATATGCCGAAGGTAACGGCCTTTGATCAGATCAAAGCCGTCCTCCAGCCAGTGCAGAATTCGTACAAAAGCCGCTGCAGCCACCCCAACCACCACACCCAGCACAGCGTAAAGCAAAAGTGTAACAATGCTGCTGGGGTCATTAGGGATTGCTGCCAGATCGATCGGCACGCTGAACGCGGGTTCTGAACCAAAAAATAATCGGCCGATAAAAGTTGCGGTTCCGGTTGCCACGGCCACCGGCAGGAACGTATCCACGCTGATCTCGGGCAGCATCAATTCCATCGCAAACAGCACGCCGCCGATAGGTGTGTTGAACGTCGCTGCAATGCCGGCTCCGGCGCCGGCAGCGACCAGCGTAATACGCTGCCCCGCGCGCATACTGATGATTTGACCTAATGTTGAACCAAGTGCCGAGCCAATTTGTATAATCGGCCCTTCACGCCCGACCGCCGCACCACTGCCGATCGCCAACGCCGAAGCGATGGACTTCACGAGGGCCACCACTGGGCGGATAATTCCACGCTTATAATAGATCGCATCCATTACTTCCGGTACGCCATGGCCCTTTGCCTCTGGCGCGAAGTTGGAGACAATCCAGGTGACACCGATGCCGCCAATGACAGGCACGAGGATAATGAACGGCCCCCAGGGATCTGTTGCTGTAAACTGGCTGGAATTGTAGGCGAAAGCGAACTTTCCTAGAAATAACAGATTGTGGATGAGCCCGATAAGCCCGCGAAACAGCACGGCACCAATCCCGGTAATCACCCCGACCGCCAGAGCTAGCAAGGATAACACCAGCAATGGAAGGCGCTGAGCTTCATGAGTTATTGGCTGTGATGACATCGAGGGCGGTTTGGCCGCGACTTCGACAAAATGAGGCTCTGTTGCAGTTGCGGTCGATATTGTTTGGTCAGTCATATCTCGGAAGAAGCCCTGCTAAGTTGGATCCCGCCTGTAGTTCGCAGGCAGATTTTATTGAATCTGGTTGATTTTAAGGGTGTCTCAGACATCCTCGACTAATTCAACCCCAGACACCAATTTTAAGGCTTGGGCCAGACGAGGTGACACATTGAAAAGGCCCGGCAGCATCACATCCAAACTGTGATCTGCGCCAATTTTCGGTACCAGCGCCACCTTGCCGCGGCCTTTGCCCTCACGCTCCAGCAAAGCCTTGATGTGCGGTAATGCCTCGGTGCGGTCGAGCCAGATGCGTAACCCAGCCCCCGCCTTCGAGGCCGCTTCATCCAGTAACCCAATATCTTGAGCGGTAATCCTGAGCGCTTCGTTCTCAATCTTCACATCGGCGGTTACCAGCAGGGCGGCACCTTCGCTCAGCATCTCCCGGTTGCGGTTCAGTACCTCGGAGAACAAAGTGACCTCAAAGCTACCGGCCATGTCGGAGAGCGTCACCCACATCATCCGGCTGCCGGTGCGGGTGATGCGCTCCTTCTTGGCTGTCATGGTGCCGGCTAACTTAATCCGGCTGCCGGTTTGCGCCCAGCGCTCAATGGCGCTCGAGGCCACCACGCCGAGGCGCTTTAACGCAGTGGCATACATATCCAGCGGATGTGCGCTGATATGAAACCCAATGGCCTCGGCTTCAAAAATCAAGCGGTCGGTTTGTGGCCAGTCCGGCATGTCGGGCAAATGAATCGCCTCTGGCTCGCCACCGCCAAACAGCCCAACTTGCCCAGACTCGCGCTCCTCCGCTTGCGCCTGGGCGCGGCGGATGATGGTTTCAGCCAGTGCGAAAACCTGCGCCCGGTTGGCGACAATGGAATCCAGCGCACCGGCTTTGGCCAGCGTTTCCAACTGGCCTTTGGTGGCGGCGCGCGCGTCCAGCCTCGCTGAAAAATCAGCCAGGCTTTTGAATTTCTTTGAGCCTCTGGCGGCGACAATCTGTGCCATCGCCGCAGCGCCTACGCGTTTGATGGCGCCCAGTGCATAACGAATCGCTAACGTGCCATCATCCTGCTTCTCCACTGTAAAATCAGCGCCGGAGGCGTTTATATCAGGTGGTAGTACGGCGATTCCCAACCGCACCGCATCCTGCCGCAACGAGGCGAGTTTTTCAGTGTTGGCTTGTGCCAGGCTCATGCAGGCGGCCAGAAACGCCACCGGGTAATTCGCCCGTAAATAGGCGGTTTGATAGGAGACCAGCGCGTAGGCTGCGGCGTGTGATTTGTTGAAGCCATAATCGGCAAACTTCGCCATCAAATCGAACACTTCTTCAGCCTTGGCGGCTTCAAACCCTTGCGCGATGGCGCCGTCGGTGAAGATTTTGCGCTGCGCGTCCATCTCGGCGCGGATTTTTTTGCCCATCGCGCGGCGCAGTAAATCAGCGCCCGCTAGCGTATAGCCGGCCATCACCTGGGCGATCTGCATCACCTGTTCCTGATAGATCATGATGCCGAAGGTTTCGCTCAATATCCCCGCCAGCGCCGGGTGCGGCGGCTCCCACGGCGCCCCTCGCTTGCGGGCGCAGTAATCCGGGATATTGGCCATCGGGCCGGGGCGGTTGAGCGCCTGGATGGCGACGAGGTCTTCAAACTTGTCAGGGCGCATTTGCAATAACGCACCGCGATATAGCTGTGTTTCAAAGGTGAACACGCCCCCGGTGTCGCCTTTGGAAATCATCTCGTAGGTTTTGGCATCATCTAGCGGCAGGGAGGCGAGATCGATCTCTACGTCTTGCTCACGTAAAAATTTCAGTGCGTGGTCAGCCCCAAAAAGTCGAACTTCACCAGCCCGGCTTGCTCGACATATTTCATCGAATATTGCGTGACCAATAAATCCGAACGCGGGTCTTTATACAGCGGCACCAACTGGTTGAGCGGCCTGTCGCCGATCACCACGCCGGCGGCATGCGTGCTGGCGTGGCGGTACAGTCCTTCCAACTGCAGCGCTATTTCCATCAGCCGCCGTAACGCTTCATCCTGCGCGCGCAATTCCTGCAACTTTGGCTCACCATCAATGGCCTGCTGCAAAGTTACCGGTTTGGCCGGGTTGTTGGGGATCAGCTCCGCCACCTTGTTCACTTGGCCGTATGGCAGCCCCAGCACCCGCCCCACATCGCGCACCGCCGCACGCGCCTGCAATTTTCCAAACGTGATGATCTGCGCCACGCGGTCCTTGCCATATTCGCGCGTCACATACGCGATCACCTCATCGCGTCGCTCCTGGCAGAAATCGATATCGAAATCCGGCATCGAGACACGTTCAGGGTTCAAAAACCGCTCGAACAAAAGCCCAAAATGTATCGGGTCCAAATCAGTAATCAGCAGCGCCCATGCCACCACCGACCCAGCACCGGAGCCGCGCCCCGGCCCCACCGGAATTTTCTGTGCCTTCGCCCATTGAATAAAATCCGCCACGATGAGGAAGTAGCCGGGGAAACCCATTTGCTCGATCACGCCCAGTTCAAATGCCAGCCGCTCGCGGTAGGGGGCGCGTAAATCCTCGGCTAGTTTTATCGCATCCAACCGGGCTTCCAGCCCTTCGGCGGCCATGGCGCGGATGGTCTGCGCTTCCGTGGCGCCCTCGCGCACTTTGGGGCAGGTGGGTAATAACGGCTTGCTGGTTTCCGCCATGGCGGCACAGGTTTTGGCGATGGCGATGGTGTTGTCACACGCCTCCGGCAAATCGGCGAATAATTGGCGCATATCGGCTGCCGGTTTGAACCAATGTTCCGGCGTCACGCGGCGGCGCTCGGGTTCGGCCAGCACCCGGCCCTCGGCGATGCACAGCAACGCATCATGCGCCTCATACATTCCCGGGGTGGCAAAATAGCATTCATTGGTGGCCACCAGGGGGATGGCGAATTTATCCGCCAGCGTGATCAACCCCGGCTCCACCGCTGCTTCCAATTTCTCGCCATGGCGCTGCAACTCCATGCCTATCCGGCCAGGGAACAGCGCCTGCAACGCGCCTAAAAGCGTCTCCGCCTCCGCCACCTGGCCCTCAGCCAGCAGCCGGCCGATAGGCCCATGCGCCCCGCCGGTGAGCAAGAATAACCCCTCAGCGTGCGATGCCAGCATGTCCATCGAAATCTGCGCTTTTGCACTCGCCTCATCGCCCAAAAAGCTCAATGAGGAGAGTTTTTGTAAATTAGCGAACCCGGTGGGGGTTTGCGCCAGCAGCACCAC
>NCAT01000102.1 GCA_002255575.1 Acidocella sp. 20-57-95 | reverse complement strand
CAAATATGTTGCCAAAGGAGACCGCTCGCTGACGCCCTTAGCAGTGTGGGATAATGGCTATTCCACGCTGCTGCAATTTGCAGGCAACGCCCGCATCCCCTCGATCTTCGTGATTGACCCCGATGGGAAGGAGGCTACGGCCAGCTATGCCGTCAATGGCGATATCGTGCAGCTCGACCAGACCGCACGGGAATGGCGCCTGCGCGATGGCGGCACGGTGCTGGATATTTATAACCTCGGTTACCAGTCGGTGGGCGGCAATCCTGAGACGGGTACGACCAGCCCGGATGTGTCGCGGATCGTTGTGCCGCCCGGTAACAACCTGCCTGGAGCCAAGCCATGAGCGGGCAAGCGCCCAACGGGGGGCCGGAGATGGGGAGCCGGAGCGATCAGGCGGCAGCCTCGCCGGTGGAGGATGGGCGTTCGCCCGTTGCAGGCACGCCGCGCCGGGAGCTGACCACCAGCACCAAGCTCAGCATTCTGGCGTTGGTGGCGGTTTTGGGGTTGGGGTTTATCTGGTTCAACGCGCTGTTCAGCCACAAGCGGGCGGACCAGCAAAAAATCATCCCAGCGGCATATACGAATGGCGGTGAGGTTTTTAACGGGCCGCCGGACGCGGCCATGAAGCCCGCCGCGCAAAATTTGCCAACGCCCGCCAATACACAAACGGGATTGTTGGACACACCCGCGCAAGCCTCGCCCGCTGCGGCGCCAATCCTGGCCTTCTCCGGATCATCGGTGCCGGTTCCCATCCAGCCGGCTTCCTCCAGTGCCAGTCAGCCGGGCGCCACGGCGGCGGTGACGCCGATGCCGGATAATTCCCCCTTGGCGGCCCGTCTGAAGCCCACGGTGCTCGATGGCGAGCAGGCCACGGTTATGCAACATCCGGACATGGTGATCACCGAGGGCACGATGATCCCGTGCACGCTGCAAACCGCCATCGATAGCCAGCTTCCCGGCCTCGTTACCTGCGTTGTGCCAATCGACATTCGAGGGGCTA
>NCAT01000029.1 GCA_002255575.1 Acidocella sp. 20-57-95 | reverse complement strand
ATAATATTTGTTACGTATCGAGATTGGCCACCTTGAGCGCGTTGGTCACGATGAAGTCGCGTCTTGGTTCTACGATGTCGCCCATGAGTGTTGAGAAAATCTGGTCGGTGTCTTCGGCGTCGTTGATTTTGACTTGCAATAAGCGGCGCACATCGGGGTTGAGCGTGGTTTCCCATAATTGCTCAGGGTTCATCTCACCTAGCCCTTTGAAGCGGTTGATGGCGAGGCCCTTGCGGCCGTAAGTGAGCATTGTCTCCCACAACTGCGCCGGGCCATGAATTGGTTTGGCCGGGCCGTCGATGGTGAGTGTGGCATCGGTGCCGAACATCGCAGCCAAGCTTGCTGTGTGCTCTGCGAGGTAACGCGCCTCAGTGGTGCGCAGCACGGCTGCATCCACATGGTAGCGCTCCGCCACGCCGCGCACCATGCGGCCTAACGTCACGCCGCTGGTATCAGAAGTAACCACCCAGCCGCGTTCGGTCGGGCTTGCCAACTCGTTCAAGCGGTTGGCCAGCGCCTGGTCGCGCTCTGGTTGGCCGAGCGCGCTGGTGGCAAGCAGGCCGGTGATGGCGAGTTGTTCGAGATAATGTACAGGCAGCAAACGCGCGAGCGCATTGAAGCGGTTCACCGCTTCACGCAGCCATGCCATCTGGCCGCGCAACTCATCGCCCGCATACACCGTGCCATCGGCCGCGCGCAATGTGGCTTGGCCAAGGGCGCGTTCCAGCAGGAATAACTCCAGCGCCTCATCATCCTTCAAATAGGTTTCTTCATTGCCGCGCTTGGCACGATACAAAGGCGGCTGCGCGATATATAAATACCCATGCTCGATCAGCTTGGGCATCTGGCGGTAGAAGAAGGTGAGCAGCAGCGTGCGAATATGCGAGCCATCCACGTCTGCGTCTGTCATGATGACGATGCGGTGGTAGCGCAATTTGCTCTCATCAAACCCGCCTTGCTCCGGCTCGCCGCGGCCAATGCCGGTGCCAAGCGCGGTGATCAGTGTGCCGATTTCGGCCGAGCCCAGCATTTTATCAAAGCGGGCGCGCTCAACATTCAAAATTTTGCCCTTCAGCGGCAAAATCGCCTGGTATTTTCGGTTGCGCCCCTGTTTGGCAGAGCCGCCGGCGCTGTCACCCTCGACCAGGAATAATTCAGACTTCGCGGGGTCACGTTCCTGGCAATCAGCGAGCTTACCGGGCAGTGAGGAAATATCGAGCACACCTTTGCGGCGCGTTAATTCGCGCGCCTTACGCGCCGCTTCACGGGCGGAAGCAGCATCCATCACCTTCTGCACAATGTTCTTGGCTTCCTTCGGGTGCGTTTCAAACCAATGGCTGAGCGCATCCGCCACCGCTGACTGCACCACCGGCTGCACTTCCGAGGAAATCAGCTTATCCTTGGTCTGGGATGAGAATTTCGGGTCCGGTACTTTTACCGAAAGCACCGCGGTAAGCCCCTCGCGCATATCTTCACCGGAGAATTCAAAATTCTCTTTCTTGCTCATACCCTGCGCATATTTTGAAACCACGCGGGTGAGGGCGGCACGGAAGCCGGCCAAATGTGTGCCGCCATCGCGCTGGGTGATGTTGTTGGTAAAGCACAGCATCGTCTCGTGGTAGGAATCATTCCAGGTCAGCGCAAACTCCACCCGAATGCCATGTTCCTTCGCTTCACCAATCGAGGTGATCGGTGTTGCCAAAATCGGGGTCTTGGCGCGGTCCAGCCACAAGGCAAATTCCGCCACACCACCTTTATAGCAAAAATGCGCGCTCTGCTCCGGGGCATGCCGTTCATCACGCAAGATAATCGTTAAACCGGAATTCAAAAACGCCAATTCGCGCAAACGGCGCTCAAAAATTGCATAGTCAAACTCAACATGAGTAAACGTGCCCTTGGAGGGCTTGAACGTCACCTCGGTGCCATTCGCATGATCGGCCGGTCCCACCACCGTCAGCGGTGCCACCGTCTCGCCATGCTCAAAGCGGATGAAATGCTCAATCCCCTCGCGCCAGATGCGAACCTCCATCCACTCCGACAGCGCATTCACCACCGCCGCCCCCACGCCATGCAAGCCGCCTGAGACTTTGTAGGAATTCTGGTTGAACTTGCCGCCCGCATGCAACTTGGTCAGCACCACCTCCGCCGCCGAAATCCCCTCCTCCTGGTGAATATCGGTCGGAATGCCCCGCCCATTGTCGCGCACCGTCATGCTGCCATCGCCATTTAGAATGGCCTCAACCCGGTCCGCATAGCCGGCCTGCGCCTCGTCCACCGCGTTATCAATAATCTCGAAACCCATGTGATGCAGACCCGAACCATCGTCCGTGTCGCCAATATACATCCCAGGCCGCTTGCGAACCGCGTCTAACCCCTTGAGAACACTAATAGATGCCGCATCATACGCATCATCCTTGGGAACTTCAGGTGCAACCGGATCACTCATAAAAACCAACACTCCAACAAACGCTCATCGAACCGGCAAGCTACACGAAAACACCGCGAATGCCAAAGGCTGGGGAGCGAGTGAGGCCAAGGGGCGCTGCCCCTTGGCAGGGGACCAGGGGACAGCGTCCCCTGGTCTCACCGACTTCGCCACCTTACGCATTTACGAGTGATTTCGTGAAGGTTCGGTCGGTGGGTTCGGTTGCACCGATGGATTGGGCGAGTTTGGTGATGGCGTCGCGGAAGGGGCCTTTGGTTGCGGTGCTGATTTCGCCAAATTTTTCGGCTTTGGGGATCAGGCGCGGCAGGTCGGGGATGGTGAGGTGGAATTTGGTATTGAGGGATTGTTCCATGAATTTTTGGGACAGGCCGTAGGGCCGGCCGGCTTGGTTGAGGATCAGGATGGTCTTGCAGTTGGTGGGTTGTTCGTGGATCAGGCGTTCGTAGTTGCGCAGGCTCATGATGCTGGGGTCGAGGATGATGATGCGTTGGTGCGCGAGGCTGGCGATATTGCGGGCGAACGGGGCTTGGCGGGCGCCGGTATCGGCAATGACGAATTTGAAGCGTTTGAGGAGCGCGTGGGTGAGTGTTTCGGCGGCACCTTCGGGGTAGGCGAGCGGTTCGCTGAGCGGTTCCTGGGCGCAGAGGACGTGCAGCCGGTCACCGGCGGGTTGGGCGACGCGTTCGACCAGCATGGAATCGATCCGGTCGGGGTTTTGTAGGGCGTTGGCGAGCCCGCGGCTGGGTTCAACATTGAGGGTGAGGGCGGCGGTGCCGGTTTGCAGGTCGGTATCGAGCAGGATGGTGTGGCGGTGCAACTCATGGCTGATCATCCAGGCGAGGTTGGCGGCGATGGTGGTGGTGCCAACGCCGCCGCGCACGCCGGTGACGGCGATGACATGGCCGGCGGGCACGACGGGTGTGGGCTTTGGGTCGGGCGTGATGTGCGGGATGATGAGGTTGGCGATATCGGCCTCGGTGAGCGGTTTGCTGATATATTCGCGTACCCCCATGCCGTTGACGACGGCGCGGTAGAAACCCAGCTCGCGGGCGGGGCCGATCGCCAGCACGTTGGTGCCGGGGTCCACCATTTCGGCCAGTTCTAGCATGGCGGAGATGGGTTGGTCCTCGCCGGTTAAATCCACCAGCAGGGTTTGCGGGCAGGGGATGCGGCTGAGGATCGCGAGGGTTTTGCGGAAGTTCACGACATGGAAGGTGCCGCCATTGGTGAGGATGGGGGCGAGGCCGGATTCCAGCTTGGCCGCCGTTTCAGGATCGGCCACGAAGCCCAGGAATTTGGGGCGCGGCAGCAGGCTGATGGGCTCGGCATGGCTGGCGAGTGCCGGACGGTTGGAGAGAAAGGATTGGTTGATATTCATCGGCAGCACCTTCGCGAACGGTTCAATCCCGCCTGGTGTCCGGTGTGGTTGTCGGGCGCACCGGACAAGTGCCAAGCTAAGGATCAGACTGACTGCGTGCCGAATATTTCGGGCGATCCGTAATACCCTGATCTTATATGGGCGGATCCGTCCTCATCTTTGTAAGCCCTGGTTGATTGCGGGTTTATTAACGGGGTTGGGATGTTTGGCGTTATTTACGAATTTGTTGGGGCTCAGGCGCTTTTTACGGCGTAATCACCCGCGGCATCCCCGGCCTGGTGCTAACGGGGGGAAGGTTTTCCATGGTGAAGACCTTCACCAGCCGGGCGGCGGGGGCCTGCATAATCACCACCGGGTCCGGCGCTTCGATGTTGATGTCACCAATCGCAGAGGGCACGCTGCCGATGCCGTGCCAAGCGGCAAGAACCCGTCTCTGATAGGGCAGGCCGAGATCAGGGACGGCGGAATGGTAATCGGCAATGGCGGTGTTCCACGAGCCGGTCTGGGATTTAAGCCGGTTCAGGTACCCGGCGGCGTAAGTGGCATTCGCGGTGGGGTCAAAGGCGGTGTCCAGGTCTGGGAAGGCGTCGGCATGGTATTTCAGGCTTACCTGAAAACAACCTACATCAATGTCGTTGGCGCCGGAGGATTGCGCGAGGCGGGTAAAGGCGACGGCGTCTTGTTTGCTGTCGAAATAATGCCCCGCACCGTCGATGTTCACGGTCCAGGGCCAGGGCGTGACGCGGCGGCTGAACGGGTCGTACCGGCCGGATTCCACCATGCCGATGGAGACCAATATGTTGGCAGGCAGCCCCAAACTGGCCTCGGCAGCGTTGCCGGCGGCGGTGCAGGTGGCGGGCGGCGGGCTGAGCGCAGGCAACGCCGCCGCCGGTGTGGCCAGGGCAGTGAGTATGGCGGCGCAAAATGGCAGCAAACAGCGCATAAACCTGTTCATACCGGCAAAACCCCTTGAATGGCCAGGATTTTATGAGTTTTGTTTTATGCCAGGCAGAGCCCGTGCGCGTTGTGGGGGGCTGGTTTACAGGCCACCGGTGATTATGCGCGGGCGGCGCGTCTGGTTGGCCGCCTGATGGGCCCGCCGCATCTTGGTCTGTTGCCGACCCTGTAAGCCAAAATACCACGAAAATGCGGTTAAATGGGCGCTGCATGGCGCCCATTTTCTTTTGACCCTCGCTTTTGCGGCGCAATATGGCTATGCGGGCAGCGAAACTAGCAGGTTGTCCTTATAATGTCCGTTCTGAATATCCGTAACGTCGCCATCATCGCTCACGTTGACCATGGTAAAACCACCCTGGTTGACCAGCTCCTCAAGCAATCCGGCGCTTTTGCCGCCCACCAGGCGGTGACCGAGCGGGCACTTGACCGCAACGACCTCGAAAAAGAGCGTGGCATTACCATTCTGGCGAAAGTCGCCTCGGTGGTGTGGAACGGCACCCGCATCAATATCGTCGATACACCAGGCCACGCCGATTTCGGCGGTGAGGTGGAGCGGATTTTGAACATGGTGGATGGCGCGGTGATTTTGGTGGATGCCGCCGAGGGCGTGCTGCCGCAAACCAAGTTCGTGCTGGGCAAGGCCCTCGCGCAGGGGCTGAAGCCGATTGTGGTGGTCAATAAAATCGACCGTCAGGATGCCCGCCCGGATGACGTGCATAATGAAATGTTCGATTTGTTTGCGGCCCTTGGTGCGAATGACGAGCAGTTGGACTTCCCGATGCTGTATGCTTCTGGCCGCCAAGGCTGGGCGGTGAAGGAGCTTACCGACGAGCGCACCAGCCTAACACCGCTGTTCGACCTGATTTTGAACCATGTGCCCGCGCCTGATTTGGACCCGACCGCGCCGTTTGGCATGGTGGCGTCCATTCTGGAATCCGACACGTTCTTGGGCCGCGTGCTGACCGGCCGTGTGGAACAAGGCCGCGCCACGCTGAATATGCCCGTGAAAGTGCTGCGCCTGGATGGCACCGTGGTGGAAACCGGCCGCTTGACCAAGCTGCTCTCCTTCCGTGGTTTGGAACGCGTTTCGGTGGATGAGGTTTCGGCTGGTGATATTATCGCTGTTGCTGGTTTGACCGATGCCACCGTGCCGGAAACCATTGGCTCGCCTGATTTGGCCGGCCCGCTGCCGGCCACCCCGATCGACCCGCCGACCCTGGCGATGACCTTCCGTATTAATGACGGCCCGCTGGCCGGCCGTGAAGGTAAGAAAGTTACTTCGCGCCAAATTCGTGACCGTTTGTACCGCGAAGCTGAAGGCAATGTGGCCATTCATGTGGCTGACTCTTCCGAAACGGACGCGTTTGAAGTCTCGGGCCGGGGGGAATTGCAGCTTGGCGTGTTGATTGAACAAATGCGCCGCGAAGGCTTTGAGCTGACCATCGGCCGCCCGAAAGTGCTGACCCGCAAAAACCCCGAAACCGGCGAACGCGAAGAGCCCTATGAAGACACGCTGATCGACGTGGATGAGCCCTATGCTGGCGTGGTGGTGGAAAAAATGTCCCGCCGTAAGGGCGAGCTGCAGGATATCCGCCCCTCTGGTGGTGGTAAGCAACGCCTTTCCTTCCGCATCCCCTCGCGCGGGTTGATCGGCTATCATGGTGAATTCCTTACCGATACGCGCGGTACTGGCGTGATGAACCGCCTCTTTGCTGGGTACGGCCCCTGGAAAGGCGCCATCGAAGGCCGCCGTAACGGCGCGTTGATCTCATCAGAGGATGGTGAAGCCGTGCAATATGCATTGTTCGCCCTGCAAGACCGTGGCGTGCTGTTCGTGAACCCCGGCGATAAGGTCTATGTGGGCCTGATCCTGGGCGAGCATTCCCGCGAAAACGACCTCGACGTGAACCCGGTGAAAGAAAAGAAACTCACTAACATTCGCGCCGCCGGGAAGGATGAAGCCCTGCTGCTGGTGCCGCCCCGCCGCATGTCGCTCGAACAAGCGATCGCCTATGTGGAAGATGACGAGTTGGTGGAAGTTACCCCCAGCGCCGTGCGCTTGCGCAAAAAGCACCTCGACCCGAATGCCCGCAAACGCGCGGACAAGAAGTCCGACGACGCGGCTTGATCTAGCGTTAAGGCCAGGGGGCCTTGCCCAGTCGTGCGTTGGCACGCCTTTGGCATGGGTGCCTGTGCACGCCTTCGGCATGGGTTCCTATGCACGCCTTTGGCATGACACCCCCTGATTTTATTATGCTTTACCCTTGCATTGCGGTACGCTGACCGGGGTTTTTACCGGGGAGTGGGGCGATGCGGTTATTTGCGTGTGTCTTGATGCTTGCTGTGGTGGGGGCTGGGGTGGCCCGGGCGGATGGGAGTTTACCTGCGCGGCGTGCCGGTTTTTGGCAGACCACCATGACACCCACAATCCATATGATGGTGAATGGTCAGCCGATGGACCGCGCGGGGCAGACGATGATCACGGCCCTTTGTACCGACCCCGCAACCGAGGCGTTGGAGCGCAAAAATTAATGTCCGGTGGCTGCATGCGGACGGATTTTGTCGCTGATGGCAATTCATATGACATTCACGGCTCTTGCACCGGCCCGCGCGGCGCGGCGATGGTAAGCCAAGGTAAAATCACGGTTGATAGCGACATACTAACTGAAACCGACATGACCATGACTGGCTCTGGCATGACCATTCACATGGTCGGGCAATCTAAATGGCTGGGTGCATGTCCGGCTGGCGTGGTACCAGGTGATACCGGCATGATGCAAAACGGATCATTTGTTAAAACCGGCAATGTTCAGAGCAGTGCAACGAAATCTTAGACAGCATGAAACTTGGGTAGGGTGAATTTTCGGCAGAGAAAGGATGGGTCATGGGGCGGCAGGCAGTTCGGCAGTGGTTTTTGCAGGGGATCATTTCGGTGGCAGCTGTTGCCATGTTCAGTGCCACGGCTTGGGCTGGCACCACGCTGCCCCAGCGCAAGGCTGGCTACTGGGTGAGCTCGATGGTGATGCACATGAATATGGCGGGGCAGGCGCCTGATACTGACAACACCCCGATGATCACCGCAATGTGCACCGACCCCGCAACGGATTTGAAGGTTTTAACCACGCCACCTTTTGCGCAATGTTCGCCGCCGGATATTTCCGGTAGTGGCAACACGTACACCATGGTGATGAGCTGCAAGGACCCGATGGGTGGTGCACAGCCGATGGTGAGCACCTCGACATTTACCTTCGCGAGCGACACCGAAATGCATCTGGTGTCCAAGACCACCGGCACGAGTATGACCGGCGATGAGACGGCCGACTCAAAATGGCAGGGTAGCTGCCCGGCGGGGTGGGTTCCAGGCGATGTGGGCCGTATGCAAAATGGCTCGATTCAGAAAAATGCGAATGTGTTAAAGCCAGCGGGCCAGTAGGCTGTGGCGCGCTGCGGTAAGGGATTCCGGATTGTGCGTAGCGCCTATGTTTTAGGGTTTTTGGGCATGTGGTTGCTCGCCGGCCTGCCTGATGCGTCTGGCACTAGTTTACCTGCCCGCAAGCCAGGCGTTTGGGTCCCGGCGATGATTTTGCACCAGCAGCAGGCTGGGCAAGCACCTGATGGTGACAACTCCTAGATGGCGACAGCGCCGTTTATATCGAGTCGCGCACGATGCAGGGTGATTTACAGGGTGACGCGGTGATAGAGTCTGAGGGGCAAAGTGGCTGCCTATTTGGCGTAAATCCTGGAGATGTTGGCTGCATGGTGAAGGGCGTTTTTAAAAAATTGACAAATATAAACGGCGTGCCACACCGGCCATGAGCGTTAGGGGAGGCTGCGTGATGCGCCGTTATGGTCTTGCAACATTAATCGTTGGGTTGGGCATTTTAGCATCGCACCATGCCGACGCTGCAACATTGCCGCAGCGCCAAGCCGGGCTGTGGCAGAGCAATACCGTCGTTACATTGCCAGACGGCTCGCAATATCGCGGTGGTGCGCCGGTGGTGACGGTGAGCTGTGTGGACCCAGCGACTGATTTGAAGTTTTTTACCTTTGAAGGAAGTTCTTGCACCAACATGAATATTTCCGGTTCGGGCGCGCAATATAATATCAGCGGCGCCTGCAAAGACCAAGGCAAGCCGGAGAGTGTTCATACTGAGCTTGATTATGTTGATAGCAATACGGTGAAGCTGACCGGCACGGTTACTTCGGCGAGTGGGACACTGCATATTGCGAGCATGTTGACGTATCAGGGTGCGTGCTTATCGGGCATGCAGCCCGGCGATGAGGGCGATATTGAGAATGGCGCCTTCGTGAAGGCCGACAATATCAATGACGCGGGAAACCAGTAGCCCACCCCTTATAACCCCAAAAAATCTGGCGCTGATGACGGCGCTGGGGTTTTCTTCCGGACTGCCCTTGGCACTTTCCGGTTTTACTCTGCGGATGTGGCTGACCTCAGACCATTTAGCGTTGGGGATCATCGGGCTGACGGCCAATATCGGCCTTGCTTACACACTGAAATTTCTCTGGGCACCGGTGTTTGATGAGCTGGCGGCACCTTTGCTCTGGCGTTTGGGGCGCAGGCGGGGCTGGTTATTGCTGGTGCAAGCAGCGCTGGTGGCCTGCATTGCCGGGTTGGCATTATCCGACCCTGGGGTGAGCGTTGCGCTGACCCTCGCCATCGGGGCCCTGCTGGCGTTCGTTTCAGCCAGCCAGGATATTCTGATCGACGCCTGGCGCATCGAGAGCTTTGTTCCGAAAGCGCAGGGGATCGCGCTGGCAGGCTATGTGTGGGGCTACCGCGCCGCGATGCTGATCTCGGGCGCGGGTGTGATCGCGCTCTCAGTGCAGACCGGCTGGCATGTGGCAATTTTATTAACCGCCGGGCTGGCTCTGGTAGGGCCGCTGGCAACGTGGCTGGCCGCCGAGCCGGCACCACCAGCACAAGTAAACCCGCACGGGTTTGGCGCGCGCTTTAAGGAAGCTGTTGTGGCGCCGTTGCAGGAATTTCTCTCCCGCCGCGGTGCGTTGGTTCTGATCGCCTTCATTATCTCATTCCGGCTGGGTGAGGCGTTGGCCGGGGTGATGCTGGCGCCCTATTACACCTCGCTCGGTTTCAACCGTGCGGTCATTGCGGTGGCGAACGGGCCGATATCATTGGTGGCGACCTTGCTGGGCACAGCGCTCGGCGGCTGGCTGGTCACGCGCATCGGGGTGGGAAAAGCGCTGCTGCTGACAACGTTATTTCAAACCCTCGCATTGTTGATGTACCCGGCTTTGGGGCTGTTTCCGGGCCAGCCGCATATGCTGGTGGTGACATCAGTGTTGGAATCATTCGCTGAAGGGTTTCAGGATGCCACTTTCCTTACTTACATGTCCGGCCTGTGCAACCGGCAATTTACCGCCACCCAATATGCGCTGCTCTCTTCGCTCGCACCTTTGGCATTGCGCACCATTGGCGGGCTTTCCGGCTTTATGGCGCAGGCGATGGGGTTCATTCCGTTTTTTATCATGACCAGTTTTGCAGCGCTGCCAGCGTTGCTGTTGCTGCTGGTGATTCTGCGCTTTTTCCCGCCCGAAGATACCAGGCTGGCAGCATGAGATGGGAGTGCGCGCTGCTGGTCCTGCTGCTGCCCCACCTAGCACTGGCGGACGCGGCGCGGGTGGTGGTGCCGATCACCCAGGTAACGCTGCCTAACGGCGATATCCGCTATTCCGTGCCGGTACGGGTGGGGGAGTCTCAGCCGTTTCCGGCGCTGCTCGATACCGGCTCGACCGGCTTGCGGGTGTTTCGTACCCTGATACCCGCCGCGTTTTATAACGATACTAATCTCACCAGCGTATCTGCCTTCAGCGCCGGGGATCAGTTGGAAGGCACGGTGGGCGAGGCACCGGTTGCGGTGGGTGATGCGCTAACCAATGGTGCCGTGCCGTTCGAGCTGGTGGACCGCGCCACCTGCCTGGAATCGCGCCCGCGCTGTGGTGCTATGATGCTGACACCGCATGATTATGGCATCGGCGGGGATGGCATTGCCGGGCAAGGGTTTCAGGCCATTCTGGGTATTGGGCTGGGCAATGTGCGCGACAGTGTAAACCCGCTGATGCATATGGGCGACCGCCGCTGGGTTATCGAACTCCCCGAACCGGGCACCGGCAATACCGGCCAGCTCATTATTAATCCAACCGCCGGTGATGTGCGTGATGCTGAAAGTTTTCAACTGAACCCACAGCCGGGTGGCTGGTTTGACACGCTGCCGGGCTGTTTGGTGAACCGCGCCACTACCCAGCAAATTTGCGGCCCGGCGATTTTGGATACGGGGTCGCCCGGTATGATCGCCTTTGTGCCAAACGCGCCGGAAACCACGCTATGGCGCCCAGGTGAAGCGGCCTCGCTCAGCTTCACCAGCGCTGCCAATGCCAGCGTGACGATACCCTTTACGGTGGATCAGGCCGCCGGTACCGGCTTGTTGCAGCAACCCGCCACTGATGGCGAAGCCAGCCTTCTTAGCGGGTTTCTACCGTTTTTCTATAATGACGTGCTGTATGATGGCGCCCACGGCACCATCGCCTTGGCACCACGCCCGGATGCCCCGAACCCCGCTACGGCGGTGGCGGCACAAACCAATGCCGCCAGCGCCATCGAAGTGATTGAAATGAACGCGCCGGGGAGCCTGCCACAACCGGCCGCGAACGGGATGCCGGTGGTGATTACGCCGACCAACTAGGAGGACGGCAAAGCAAACAAATCATGCCGGCCAATCCTACTTCCCGGGCGCGTTGCCAGCCGCGCAGCGCAATTTCACGGATCATCGCGCCTGATCGGGTCGTTTTATTCAAAATCGCCACGTTGCGTTCAAACCTGTGTTTGGGTGCAAGCTGGCTTTGCGCCTACGCGTATGTCCTCGTGGGCACCAGATTATCCAAAAACCGGTTGGTACAAGCTGTCCAGGAATAGGTTTCGGCATGGGGGCGGCAATGGCTGCGGTCGATTTTCAAAGCTTCCAAAGCGGCTTGCTGTAGGTCCTCGCTCAGCGCGCCCACCGGCACGGGGGATTCACCCAAAATATCCTTCGGCCCGGTGACCGGATAGGCCGCCACCGGCAAGCCAGAGGCCAAAGCCTCCAGCACCACCAAGCCGAACGTATCGGTTTTGGAGGGGAACACAAACACATCCGCCCCGGCATAGGCGCGGGCAAGCTCTGCGCCGTGGCGGGCGCCAGCGAAATGCACGTTCGGGTATTCGCGCTCCAAGGCTTTGCGCTGCGGGCCATCACCGACCACCAGCTTTGAGCCGGGCAGGTCTAAATCCAAGAAGGCGCGCAGGTTTTTCTCAACCGCCACGCGGCCGACATAGGCGAAAATCGGGCGCGGTAAATTCCAATCCTCACGCGGTTCGGCATTGAAGGCGCTGAGATCAACCCCGCGCGACCAAGCCCGCACATTCTTGAAGCCGCGTGCAATAAGCTCATCGCGCAGCGATTGGGTGGCCACCATCAGCCCGCTGCCGGTGCCATGGAAGCGCTTGAGCCACGCATAGCTCAGCCATAACGGAATGCCGGTGCGGGCTTTCAGATATTCAGCAAAGCGGGTGTGAAATGCCGTGGTGAAGGCAATTTTGCGCTTATGGGCGTAGCTGCGTGCCGCCATGCCAAGCGGGCCTTCGGTCGCGATATGCAGCGCGTCGGGTGCAAATTCGTCGATCAGTTTGGCGAGTTTTCGGTTGGGAAACACCGCCAGCCGGATTTCGGGGTAAGACGGCATGGGGATGGTGTTAAACCGGTCCGGGCCGATGATTTCGACAATTTTGCCCATCGCCCGCAATTCATCAGCGATGGTGCGCAACGTGCGCACAACCCCGTTTACCTGTGGCTCCCACGCGTCCGAAACGATGACGATGCGACTGAGACCGGCGAAGGCGAGCAGTGTGTCAGACTCTGGCTGGTGCAGCACGTGCGGTTTCAATTTCCGTGGTAACGGCGTCCAAGACCGCCTGTTTCGACAATGTGGCCTTACCAGCCGGCGTGTTCAAAAGCGAGAGCTTATTACGCGCCACCCAATCGACCAGTTCCAGCTTGCCATCCTGATGTTCAACCAAGGCGGTGCAGCTTTCCACCCAGTCGCCGTCATTCAAATACATCACGCCATTTACCATGCGCATTTCGGCGTGGTGAATATGGCCGCACACCACCCCGTCATAGCCACGGGCGCGCGCATCGTCCGCCAGGGCGGTTTCAAACCGGTCGATTGCCTTCACGGCTTCTTTAACTTGCAGCTTCAGCCAGGCAGACAGCGACCAGTACGGGTAGCCCATTTTTACGCGGATGGCGTTGAAATAGCGGTTTACACCCAGTGCTACCGTGTAAGCCCAGTCACCCAGATGGGCGAGGATTTTGGCGTGACGAACCACAGAGTCGAACGCATCACCATGGGTGATCAGCAAACGCTTGCCATCCGCGGTGGTGTGCTCGGTTTCCATTTGCAGCTTGATGCCGGCAACTTCGAGGCCCAGCGGCACATATTTGCGCATCATTTCGTCGTGGTTGCCGGGCACATACACAACATGCGCACCCTCACGGGCGTGGCGCAGGATCAGCCGCAGCACTTCGTCATGATGAGTGTCCCAAAACCAGGCGCGGCGCAGGCGCCAGCCATCGATAATGTCACCGACCAAGTAGAGATTCTCACATGTGACTGAGCGCAGGAAGTCCGCCAGGAATTCAGCGCGGGCGCCGCGTGTGCCCAAATGCGTATCGGAGATGAAGATACTGCGATAAGCAGTTGTATTCAGAAGCCGAGGAGGGGACATTGCGTTCATAAAAGAGGGCAATAGGCCAGGACCCCGCGCCGTAGACAGTGAAGTTTATATGACGGTGCCTTAAGAATCGGCAAAAATCAATGTCACATTAGCTTCAGGTTTTTGTAACGCGCATGTCACGAAATAGGTGCATCAGGGGCGATTACGGCGCGGTTCAGGATTTTTTTAGATGTTGGTTATTTTCAATCCGGTAGCAGGGCGCAGGCGGGCCACCGCGCTGTGGAAGGTGCTGGATTTGCTGGTGGAATCTGGTGTGAAGGTGGAAGTTGCCGAAACCCAGCATGCCGGCCATGCAACCGAGCTCGCCCGCAATGCGGCACGCGACGGCTTGGGTATGGTGGTGGCGGCTGGTGGCGATGGTACCATCGCCGAGGTGGCAAATGGACTGCTGGGCGGCAATACCATGCTGGGGGTGATCCCGCTGGGGACCGCCAATGTGCTGGCGAAGGAGTATAAGCTCTCGACGTCGCCGCGGGCGGTGGCCAATGCGCTGGCCTATAAGCGCACAAAATTGCTCTGGCCGGGCGTGGCCAAGCTGGCCAGCCGTGAGCATGTATTTGTGCAGATGGTCGGGCTGGGGTTTGACGGTGCCGTGGTGCATGGCTTGCAGCCATTGCTCAAACGGGTCATCGGGCGCGGCGCTTATGTGTGGCAATCACTATGGGAATCAGTGGCTTACCCGTTTCCCAGGGTGTCTTTGAGCGTTGATGGCAAAACCTATGAGGCGGCGAGCGTGGTGGTGAGCAAGGGGCGGCTTTATGGCGGCCCGTATTTGCTGGCACCGGCCGCTGAGCCCACCGTGCCGGGGTTTCAGGTAGCGTTATTTGAACATCCGGGTACGCTGCCCGCGTTATTGTCGGGGGCGGCATTGCCGCTGGGGCTGTTGCCACGCTGCCCCGGCGTGCGGGTGGTGGCTGGCCGCCAGGTGGAATTTGCGGCCGGAAATGGGCCGATTTTAACGCAAGCCGATGGCGATAAATTGCATGGCACACCGCTGACCGTGCTGGATGCCAGCAGCCCGATCTCCCTGATCGTCGGCTAGTTGGGGGCGGGGGGTTGAGGCAGAGGGGCTGTAGGGGATAAACGAAGTTGGTATTCACCCCAACGGAGAGATATTCCATGAAATCCCCAGTTCGCGTCGCGGTTACCGGAGCCGCCGGTCAGATTGGCTACGCCTTGTTGTTCCGCATTGCCAATGGTGACCTGTTGGGCAAGGACCAGCCGGTGATTTTGAGCCTTTTGGATTTGCCGGTGGCGCAGAAGGCGCTGAACGGCGTGATTATGGAGCTCAATGACTGCGCCTTCCCGCTGCTGGCCGGGGTGGAACCGACGGATGACCCGAACACCGCGTTCAAGGATGTTGATTACGCCATTCTGGTCGGCTCGCGCCCGCGCGGCCCCGGCATGGAACGCCGCGATTTGCTGGCCGCCAATGCCGAAATTTTCAAGGTGCAGGGCAAGGCGCTGAACGATGCCGCCAAGCGCAGCGTTAAAGTGCTGGTGGTCGGCAACCCGGCCAACACCAACGCTTACATTGCCATGAAGTCCGCGCCGGACCTGCCGAAGGGCGCCTTCACCGCGATGCTGCGGTTGGACCATAACCGCGCGACCGCCATGCTGGCCGAAAAAGCCGGTGTGGCTGTGGCCGACATTGAGAAGGTCGCGGTCTGGGGCAACCATTCACCGACCATGTTCGCCGATTACCGCTTTGCCACCGCTGGCGGCAAGTCCCTGCCCGCGCTGATTAATGATGAAGCCTGGTACAAGGACCATTACCTTTCCGCCGTTGGTAAGCGTGGGGCTGCGATTATTGAGGCCCGCGGGCTTTCATCGGCGGCTTCGGCAGCCAATGCCGCGATCGACCATGTGCGCGATTGGGCGCTGGGCACCAACGGCAAATGGGTCTCGATGGGCCTGCCGTCCGACGGTGATTACGGCGTGCCGGAAGATATTATGTTCGGCGTGCCGGTAACCTGCGAAGGCGGCGAATATCACCGCGTGAAGGGGCTGGCGATGGATGATTTTGCGAAGTCGCGCCTGGCGATCACGTTGCAGGAGCTGACCGAAGAACGCGACGCGGTTGCCGAGCTTCTTAAATAAGTGAGTTATGGATGGCCGTGAACGCGGCCATCCACATCTGACAATATCGGAGGACAGCGCATGGATTTAGGTCTGGCGGGCCGCAAGGCCATTGTGTGTGCGGCGAGTAAAGGGCTTGGCCGTGCCTGCGCTTTTGCGTTGGCGCGCGAAGGCGTGGCGCTGGTGATCACCGGGCGTAATGCCGAAGCCCTGGAAGCCACAGCGGCGGAAATTCGCAACGCCACCGGTGTTTCGGTGCGCGCCGCGGCGGGTGACATCACCACCCCGCAAGGCCGTCAGGCGGCGCTGGATTTACTGCCCGAGCCCGATATTTTGATTAACAATGCGGGTGGCCCACCGCCTGGCGATTTCCGCGATTTTACCGATCAGATGTGGCACGACGCGCTGAACGCCAACATGCTCTCGCCGATTGCGATGATCAAAGCGGTGCTGGACCCGATGATCGCACAGAAATTCGGCCGGATTATCAATATCACGTCGGGATCGGTGAAATCTCCGATCCCCACCATCGGGCTTTCGAACGGCGCGCGCGCCGGGCTGACCGGATTTATTGCCGGGCTTTCCAGGCAGGTGGCCAAGCATAATGTGACCATCAATAATCTGCTCCCCGGCCCGTTCAACACCGACCGGCTGCGCGTTACCGAAGCCAAGGGGGCGGCAGCGGCAGGGATTTCGGTGGAAGAGCAAATTGCCAAGCGCGGTGCCGCGGGGCCGGCGGGGCGCGTTGGTGAGCCGGAGGAATTCGGCGCCATGGCAGCGTTTTTGTGCAGCACCCATGCTGGGTTTATTGTCGGCCAGAATATTCTGCTCGATGGCGGAGCCTTTAACGCGACGTTAGCTTGATTGATTGGAGCACAGATTCATGGATACTGCATTTGCAACCGCCCGGCGTATCGCATCGCTCATCAAAGCCGGTAAAATATCTGCCCTGGAGGTGACGGATTTTTACATCGCCCGGATTGAGGCGTTTGATGATGCGCTGAATGCAGTGGTGGTGCGGGATTTCGACCGTGCCCGTGCGCAAGCCAAATCGTTGGATCGCACCAAAAAGAAGCACGCCAAACTACCGCCGCTTTATGGTGTGCCAATGACGCTGAAGGAAAGCTTTGATGTCGCCGGTTTGCCGACCACCTGGGGGGTGGAAGCAGCCCGCGATAATATTGCAAAAACCGATGCTATCGCCGTGCAACGCTTCAAAGCGGCGGGTGCGGTGGTGTTGGGTAAAACCAACGTACCGGTGATGCTGGCGGATTGGCAAAGCAGCAACCCGATTTATGGCACCAGCAATAATCCGTGGGATATGGCGCGCTCGCCCGGTGGGTCTTCGGGTGGTTCGGCGGCGTCTTTGGCGGCAGGGTTTTCGGCGCTGGATGCGGGGAGTGATATTGGCAACAGCCTGCGTGACCCGGCGCATTATTGCGGCATTTATGCCCATAAGCCCACCTACGGCATCTGCGCGATGCGCGGTCATTCGCTGAGCGGGAGCTTCGCACCGCCTGATATTTCATGCATCGGCCCGATGGCGCGTTCCGCGGGTGACCTCGCGCTGGGCTTAAGCGTGATGGCAGGGCCAGAAGAGATTGAGGCGGGCTGGCAATTGGCGTTGCCGAAATCCACGGTGAAATCTCTGAAGGGATTGCGCGTGGCCATTATGGCGGACCATCCGCTCTGCCCGGTGGAGACGGAAATTTCTGATGCCATGCTGGAATTAGGCAAGTTTTTGAAAAAATCGGGGGCCAAGGTGAATTACACCGCGCGGCCGGATTTTGACGCGGCGGCGGTGTTTGAAAATTACATGCTGTTGCTGAATTCGGCCTTGAGTGCGCGGATGCCCGATAAAGTGATCGATAAAATGCGCCAGATGCTGAATACGGCAGCGGATGAAACATCCCCCGGCTTCATGACCGCACGCGGCGTGCTGCTGGAACATCGTCTCTGGCTGCGCGAAAATGAGGAGCGCGCCCGGCTGCGGACGGTGTGGGCGGATTTCTTCAAGGATTATGATGTGCTGATCTCGCCGGCGGCGTCCACCGCGGCGGTGCCGCACGACCATTCCGGCAATATGTCTGAGCGCAGCATTCTGGTGAATGGCGAGCCTATGATCTTTGGCCAGCAATTATTTTGGGCCGGCTATTCCTGCAATTTTGGCTTGCCTTCCACCGCCGCACCTTTGGGGTTCACGCAAGCCGGGTTGCCGTTCGGGATGCAGATTATCGGTGCACCTTACGCAGATGCCACCACCATTGCCGTGGCCGGTTTGCTGGAAAAAGACTGGCTGGGGTTCGTGGCCCCGCTGGCCTATGATCTTTGATAAAAAGCGGGGGTTTATTCACCAGACCCTACCGCCATATGAGCAGAGATGAGTTATTCGATATCTGACCATTTTGACGGCACGCATTTTTTTAATCCTGAACCCACCATCAGGGGGCCGCGCGGTCAGCGCCGGGGCTTTGTCTCGATTATACAGGCGCGCTTCACCCGCGACCCGAATATATGGTCGGTCTGGCCCAAGCATATTGAGAATGCGGCCTACCCGGTGCCGGTGGGCGAGGTGCCGGCCGGACAGGTGGATGTAAGCTTCATTGGCCATGCCTCGTTCTTGTTGCGCCTGCCGGGGCTGAATGTGCTCACCGACCCGGTTTTTTCCAGACGCTGTTCACCGGTTGCCTTTGCGGGCCCGCAACGCGTACGCGCCCCGGGGCTGGCGATAAAAGATTTACCAAAGATTGATCTGCTGCTGCTCTCGCATAATCATTACGACCATTGCGATGTGGCAAGTTTGCAGGCGCTGCACAAGAAATTTCCAGGTATGCGGATTGTCACCACGCTCGGCAACGCGAAATTTCTGGCCTCCAAACGTATCGCGGGCGTGGCGGAGCTGGATTGGTGGCATACCCATGGTCTGGGTGAAACCCGTATTACGGCCACCCCGGCGCGGCATTTTTCGGCGCGATCACTGCGCGACCGCAACAAGACGTTATGGGCTGGGTTCATGCTGGAGCATCGCGGCCAGAAAATTTATTTTGCAGGTGATACGGGTTATACAAAATTCTTTGGTGACATTCGGGCGCGCCTGGGTGCACCGGATTTAGCACTATTGCCGATTGGCGCGTACGAGCCGCGCTGGTTTATGGGGCCGGTGCATATGAACCCGGCGGATGCGGTGCAGGCCTTTGCCGATTTGGGGGCCAAGCGGGCGGTGGGGATGCATTTTGGCACGTTCCAATTAACAGCAGAGGCGATTGATGCGCCGGAAGCTGACCTTGCCGTAGCGCGTGATGCGGCGGGGCTCCCCGGCGATGCCTTCACGACGCTCGATTGTGGTGAGACCAGGCGGTTTTAGATGGATTGCCGCGCCGCGCTTCGCACGGCCCGCAATGACAAGCACAGCACAGCTAGCCGTGCCAAATGGCCGCCAGCGTGGAATTTGCGCCAGAGTTTTGGAGCGGGTAGCGGGAATCGAACCCGCGCATCAAGCTTGGGAAGCTAACAGGCTACCATTACATCATACCCGCCTTGAGGTGAGTGATAATCCGCCAGCATTGACCGCGCAAGCCGGTCGCGTTACCCAAATGAACCCTCGTGATTTGTCCGGCCGGATTGCGGCGAGGTTAAACAAACGCGCTAAAGAGGCTATGGCGTTGTTCTGCGCCATTACCGCGTTGGGCGGCCGGGCGTTATTGTTAGAGTGAGCCTGGATATGACCGAGACCCCGAAGCGCCGAATTGCCACTGATTTAATCCATGCCGGGCGGATCCGTTCGGATATGGCGGAAAACGCCGAGGCGTTATTTCTCACCTCCGGCTTTGTGTATGACAGCGCCGAGCAGGCCGAAGCGGTGTTTAATAACGAAATTCCGCATTACCAATATAGCCGCTTTGCCAACCCGACCGTTGCGATGCTGGAGGGTAAGCTGGCCAAAATTGAGGGCGCGGAAGCCTGCCGCTGCACCGCGACCGGCATGGCGGCGGTGCATGCGGCCATGCTGAGCCATTTGAAAACCGGTGACCGGGTGGTGGCCGCGCGGGCGCTGTTTGGCTCCTGCCATTGGATTGTGAACAATTTATTACCCCAATATGGCATTGAGCGTGTGTTTGTAGATGGCAGTGACCTGGCGGCCTGGCAGGCGGCACTCTCGCAAAAAACCGCCCTGGTGCTGTTGGAAACCCCGTCCAACCCGATGCTGGATATTGTGGATTTGCGGGCGGTGTGTGACCTGGCGCACGCAGCCGGCGCGATTGTGGTGGTGGATAATGTGTTTGCAACGCCCTTGTTGCAGCGCCCGATGGAATTTGGCGCCGATGTGGTGGTGTATTCGGCGACCAAGCATATGGACGGGCAAGGGCGGGTCCTTGGCGGTGCCGTGCTGGGCAGCCAGAAATGGATTACCGAGGTGTTTCAGCCGTTTTTCCGAAATACTGGCCCTGCTATGTCGCCCTTCAATGCCTGGGTGATTCTGAAAGGGTTGGAAACCATGGGGCTGCGGGTGGCGGCGCAATCGGCCAATGCGGAAAAAGTGGCGAATTTCCTGGCATCATCGCCCAAAATTGCGCGGGCTTTGTACCCCGCCCGCCAGGACCATCCCCAGCACAAGCTGGCGATGGCGCAAATGACCGCCGGCGGCACGTTGGTGGCGTTCGAGGTGAAAGGCGGCAAGGAAGCCGCGTTCCGGTTGATGAATGCGTTCCAGATCATCACCATTTCGAATAATCTGGGCGACACCAAGTCGCTCGCCACCCACCCGGCCACCACCACCCATATGCGGATTGGCGCTGAGGAGCGGGCGAAATTGGGGATTACCGACGGGATTATCCGGCTTTCGGTGGGGCTGGAGGACGCGCAGGATTTGATTGAGGATTTGGCGCAGGCGTTGGAAAAAGTATGATTCCCAACCGCCACCCGTCATGCTCGCGGATGCGAGCATCTTCTTTGGCCGTGGTTTAAGACGATACTCGCCTTCGCGAGTATGACGGGTTGAAGGGGCGGAACGGCTGACGCTAAGGGATGACGCACAGGATTTGATTGAGGATTTGGCGCAGGCGTTGGAAAAAGTATGATTCCCAACCGCCACCCGTCATGCTCGCGGATGCGAGCATCCTCTTTCGCCGTGGTTTAAGAAGGCACTCGCCTACGCGAGTATGACGGGTTAAACGGGCGGG
>NCAT01000028.1 GCA_002255575.1 Acidocella sp. 20-57-95 | reverse complement strand
TTTACGCTGGCGGCCCTGGAAGGCGCTTTGCTTGGCCGCAGCCACCGCGCCAAGGAGCCGAAGGCCAAGCTGGCCGAGGTGATCACCCGTTCGCGCAATATTCTGGGCCTGCCCGCTGATTGGCGCTTAGGCATTGTGCCCGGCTCTGACACCGGCGCGGTTGAGATGGTGCTATGGTCCATGCTGGGAGCCCGCCCGGTGGATGTGTTGGCCCATGAGAGCTTTTCTGAGACCTGGGCGACCGATGTTATCAAGCAGTTGAAACTGCCCGATGCCCGCGTGATCAAGGCCGCCTATGGCGACTTGCCGGACGTAAACGCGATTGATTTCAGCCATGACGTGGTACTGGCCTGGAACGGCACCACGTCGGGCGTGCGCTTCCCGAATGGTGATTTCATTCCAGCGGACCGCGAAGGTTTAGTCATTGCAGATTCCACTTCGGCGGCATTTGCAATGGACCTGCCGTACAAGAAATTAGATGTCGTCACATGGTCCTGGCAGAAGGTTCTGGGCGGAGAAGCCGCACATGGTATGGTTGCGCTCTCGCCACGCGCGGTTGAGCGTTTGCTCACCTATACCCCGCCTTGGCCGTTGCCGAAACTGTTCGCGCTCACCTCGAAGGGCAAGCTCATCGAAGGTATTTTTGTTGGTGAGACCATCAACACACCATCCATGCTCGCGGTGGAAGATGCGATTGATTCATTGCGCTGGGCCGAGAGCGTTGGCGGCTTGAAGGGGCTGATTGCCCGTTCCGAAGCAAACCTGGCGGCGATTGCCAAATGGGTTGATGGCAATCCGCGTATCGCGTTTCTGGCGAAAGACCCTGCCACACGCTCCTGCACCTCGATTTGCCTTGCGATCACCGCGCCATGGTTTGCAGCCCTTGACGCTGAAGGCCAAGCGAAAGCGGCAAAGTCGGTCGCCGCGATTCTGGAGAAGAATAATGCCGGGTTGGATGCCGCGTCCTATCGCGACGCGCCGCCAGGCCTGCGGATTTGGGGTGGTGCCACTGTGGAGACTTCAAACATCGAAGCGCTCCTGCCCTGGATTGACTACGCAATTGATACTGTTGCAGCAGAATTCTAAGGATTTATGAACATGCCAAAAGTACTGATCAGCGATAAATTATCGCCCGCTGCCATCGCCATATTCAAAGAACGCGGCATCGAGGTGGATGTTAAAACCGGTCTCACCCCGGCTGAATTACGCGCCATCATCGGCGCGTATGATGGGCTGGCGATCCGTTCCGCGACCAAAGTAACCCGCGAAGTGCTGGATGTTGCAACAAACCTGAAAGTTGTTGGCCGCGCCGGCATTGGTGTGGATAATGTCGATGTGAAATCCGCTACCTCCCGCGGTATCGTGGTGATGAACACGCCGTTCGGCAACGCCATTACGACCGCCGAACATGCGATTGCGATGATGTTTGCGCTGGCCCGCCAGTTGCCGGAAGCCACCGCGTCCACCAAGGCTGGCAAGTGGGAGAAAAACCGCTTCATGGGGGTGGAACTCACTGGCAAATATCTCGGCCTCATCGGCTGCGGAAATATCGGCTCAATCGTCGCTGACCGCGCTGTTGGGCTGAAGATGAAAGTGCTGGCCTATGACCCGTACCTTACCGAAGCCCGTGCGTTAGCCTTGGGTGTTGAGAAGGTGGAGCTGGAGGATTTAATCCCGCGCGCTGATTTCATTACCATTCATACGCCACTGACGGACGCCACCCGCAACATTCTCTCGCGCGAGACCTTGGCGAAAACCAAGAAGGGCGTGCGGATTGTTAACTGCGCCCGCGGTGGGTTGTTGGATGAAGCTGCCCTTTATGATGGTCTGGTCTCAGGCCACATTGCCGGTGCCGCCTTGGATGTGTTTGAGACCGAACCTGCAACCGACAGCCCGCTCTTCACGCTGGAAAATGTCATCTGCACCCCGCATCTGGGTGCCGCGACCACTGAGGCGCAGGAGAATGTGGCGCTGCAAGTTGCCGAACAGATCAGCGACTTTCTGCTCACTGGTTCGGTGACCAACGCGCTGAACATGCCGTCGGTTTCGGCTGAGGAAGCGCCGCGTTTGCGCCCTTATATGGATCTCTGCCGTCTGCTCGGCGCCTTTGCCGGACAGCTTACGCAATCTAAGGATGGCGTGATCCGCCGGGTGTTGATTGAATATGAAGGTGCCGCCGCTGAACTTAACCACCGCCCGCTTTCAGCCGCCGCTTTGGCCGGATTGCTTGGCCCGGTGATGGAAGGCGTGAATATGGTTTCCGCACCGGTATTTGCGCGTGACCATGGCATTGAAGTTTCAGAAGCCACCCATGACCGCCCAAGCGAATACCAAACCTTAGTGCGCCTGGTTGTGACGACCGATGAGAATACCCGCTCGGTGGCTGGTACCATCATTGGCAATGGCAAGCCGCGTTTGGTTGAAATTAAAGGCATCAAGGTTGAAGCCGACTTCGCACCGCACATGCTCTACGTCACCAACCAGGATAAGCCCGGCTTCATTGGCAAGTTTGGCACCACCCTGTCAGACGCCGGGGTAAATATCGCAACATTCCATCTGGGCCGTGCCTCGGAAGGGTCTGACGCGATCTGCCTGGTCTCGGTCGATGGTGATTTGCCAGCCGCCGTCCTCGAAAAAGTGAAGGCACTGCCGCTGGTGATGCAGGCTACAACTTTGGCATTTTAAGGAAAGCTACGGCCAGGGGCTCAGCCCCTGGCCTCTTCCGGCGCTTGTCATTCCCGCGTAGGCGGGAATGACAAAAACGGATGGATGTTGGCCGACCGGCTTAGCGCTGGCCAAGGGGCTAGGCCCGATGGCTTTAACGTCCCTAAGCCGCCAAAGCGGCGCGTACGGCTGCCAGCGCATCTTCCCATTTGTTGCCATCCGGGCCGCCCGCTTGGGCGATGGATTTATTGCCGCCACCGCCGGCGCCGCCAACAGCTGCCGCCGCCGCGCGAACCAAGATCACGGCGTCAAATTTTTCAACTAAATCGGGCGAGACTCCAACCACAATCGCGGCTTTGCCTTCTGTGGTCGCAATCAGGGTAACGACCCCGCTTTGCAAATTTTTGAGAATATCCGTCGCGACAGTTTTAAGGTCTTTGGGGGAAACTTCGCCGACGTTCCGGCCAGCAAACTTTACGCCGGCGATTGTTTCTATCTCGCTGGCGGCAGCCCCCATGGCTAGTTTCTTTTGCAAATCCGAAATTTGGCGCTCCAGCCGCTTTTTATCTTCCTGCAAGGCTGCGATGCGGGCGGGAAGTTCAGCAGGCGGCGCTTTAATCGTCGCGGCGGCTTCAGCTAAAAGCCTTGCATCTTCAGTCACAGCCGCAATCGCGGCCGCACCGGCAAGTGCTTCAATCCGGCGAATCCCGGCAGAGACAGCCCCTTCGGAGGTGATCCGGAACAGCCCGATATCACCCGTGCGGCCAACATGAGTGCCACCGCAAAGCTCGATTGAATAGGCTGATTTTTCAGTCGCATCGACCGGCGCACCCATAGCGACAACACGCACTTCATCGCCGTATTTTTCACCGAATAATGCCATCGCACCTAGCTTCACGGCTTCATCCGGGGTCATCAGGCGTGTTGTCACTTCGGCATTCTCGCGAATGCGTTCATTCACTTCGCGCTCAATGGCGGCGATTTCCTCGGGTGTGATCGGGCGCGGCTGTGAGACATCGAACCGCAACCGATCCGGCGCGTTCAAGCTGCCTTTCTGCGCCACATGGGTGCCCAAATGCCGCCGCATCGCCTCGTGCAACAAATGCGTGGCGGAATGATGGGCACGGATGGCGCTGCGGCGCTCATGATCCACCGACGCCAAAACAGCTTCACCAAGGCGAGCTGTACCAGCTTCCACTTTGCCGATATGCACGAACAAATCACCAAGTTTCTTTTGCGTGTCGGTGACGCGGATACGCAGATTATCCGCACCGGTGATCAGGCCATGGTCACCCACCTGCCCGCCGCTTTCAGCGTAAAACGGTGTCTGGTTGAGCAGCAAAGCCACATCCTGGCCCAGCATCCCCTCATCGGTCGGCAGGCCATCCACGATGATGGCGGTGATGGTGGCTTCGGCGTTTTCCGTGGCGTAGCCGAGGAACTCGGTAGCGCCGAGCTTTTCTTTCAACTCAAACCACACAGTTTCGGTGGCCGCCTCACCGCTGCCGGACCATGCCGCGCGGGCGCGGGCGCGCTGTTCATCCATGGCAGCGTTAAAGCCCGCCACATCCACTTCAAGACCTTTCTCGCGCAAAGCGTCCTGCGTGAGATCAAGCGGGAAGCCAAACGTGTCATATAGCTTGAAGGCTACGTTACCCGGCAAAGCTTTGCTGGTCCCAAGCCGTTCGGTCTCGTCATTCAGCAACGAAATGCCGCGTTCCAGCATCGCGCGGAAACGCGTTTCCTCCAGCCGCAGCGTTTCAATAATCAGCGCTTCCGCCTGGTTCAATTCGGGGTAGGCCTGACCCATCTGGCGCGTTAACGCTGGCACCAAGCGATACATCAACGGCTCTTTCGCACCCATCAGGTACGCATGGCGCATCGCCCGGCGCATAATCCGGCGCAGCACATAGCCGCGGCCTTCGTTGGAGGGCAGCACGCCGTCCGCCATCAAAAACGAGGTCGAACGCAAATGGTCGGCCACCACGCGGTGGCTGGTCTTGAACGCGCCATCCGGCGATTGGCCGGTTTCCTCAGCGGAGGCCAGAATAAGCGCTCGCAGCGTATCCGTGTCGTAATTGTCGTGCTTGCCTTGCAGAATGGCGGCGAAACGTTCCAGCCCCATGCCGGTATCGATGCTGGGCTTGGGCAGCGGATTACGCGTGCCGGCCGGTTCTTCCAGGAACTGCATGAACACCAAGTTCCAGATTTCGATGAACCGGTCGCCATCCTCATCCGGGCTGCCGGGCGGGCCGCCTGGGATTTTATCACCATGGTCATAGAAAATCTCGGAGCACGGGCCGCACGGGCCGGTATCGCCCATCCGCCAGAAATTATCGGAGGTGGCGATGCGGATAATCCGCTCATCGGTAAGGCCGGCGATCTTTTTCCAAAGGTTCGCGGCGTCCTCATCCTCATGATAAACCGTCACCAGCAATTTATCCTTGGCCAGACCGAAATCCTTGGTCAGCAGCGCCCAGGCATGGGTGATGGCCTGTTCCTTGAAATAGTCGCCGAACGAGAAATTCCCCAGCATTTCAAAGAAAGTATGATGGCGGGCGGTGTAGCCCACATTATCGAGGTCGTTATGCTTGCCGCCGGCGCGGACGCATTTCTGCGCGGTGGTGGCGCGCTGGTAAGGGCGCTTCTCCTGCCCGGTGAAGACGTTCTTGAACTGCACCATCCCGGAATTGGCGAACAGCAAGGTGGGGTCGTTTTTCGGCACCAGCGAGGAGCTGGGCACAACCTCATGCCCATGACGGGCAAAATAGTTCAAAAACGTCGCGCGGATATCATTACTACTGACCATGTATCGGGATTAGCCGGAACCAACAATTTAGCCAAGTATCAGCGGTTTATTCCGGGCCTCACGCAATTTCAGCGCGAGGCGCCGCTTTGCCGTAATGTTCCAGGTAATGTGCGGTGGCGGCTGCATGGTGGCTGGCGACATGATGATTTTGGTCATCGGCTTTATTTTACGTTTATCATGGCCGGCGGACGCTCAAGCAATGCCCACCAAGCGGACCGGAAACGACCTATACGCCGTGGCAGTAAGACTATTGAACATTCCCAAAACGCCGCCAAATCATCTCGACCGACTTAAATCGTAACGAATAACCGACGGCGGCACCCATCATGCACCTCCCCCGGCAATTAGTTTTGGCCGCCCTAATGGTAACAACCCTTGCCGGGTGCGCCACGCCGCCCCCCAAAACCGATATCGCGGCAACCCAAGCCTTTCGGGACGAAAACGACCCGCTTCAGCCTATGAACCGAGATTTGTACGGCTTCAACGACCGGCTGGATGCGTATGTCGCCAAGCCAATCACGCACACTTATGTGAATATCACGAACCAGTGGTTCCGCTCCCATGCCTCCAACTTCACCAGCAATATCGGGACGTTGCGCGAAGCCATCTACTTCATGGCCTCTGGCAAGCCACGTGATGCCGGCACCGCTTTGGTGCGCTTTGTGGTTAATTCTACCGTTGGAATCGGCGGTATTTTTGACCCTGCCACCGGCCTTGGATACCATAAAATCGATACTGACTTGGGCTTGGTTCTCGCTGGTTACGGGGTGGGCGAAGGGCCGTATCTGTTCATTCCCGTCACCGGCCCCACCACCTTGCGCGACGGTACCGCCAGCATCGCCAGCCTATTCGTGACCCCTATCCCGTATGGCCCCACCGGCACTGCCGGAACAATATTTCGCTACAGCGTCACGGCTCTTGGCGGGGTAAATACCCGCGCAAAGCTCGATCCCACGATTGATGATATCAAAGCGACCTCCCTAGACCCCTACGCTGCCTTCCGCAGCCTGTACCGGCAAAGCCGAGCCTCCCAGCTCGCCCGCATCGATGCCTGCGACACGCCAACGGTACCGGACTGGTTCCCGCAACAAAAACAAGAACAAAATCAATCTTGTAGCCAATAAAAGTCGCGGGAATACGGTAAACTCACGACATCCCCACCCCGCGCGCGCCAGCTATCCGGAAATTTCACAAAAATATGCAAAAAAACTATTGCACCCGGGGGGGTATAGCCTCATAAGCCGCCGCTCTTAGCCCAAGGGGGTCACGGCGCGGTGTCGTGTCCTACAGGCTGTCTACTAGTTGAGGGGGTTCGAAATGAACGCACTTGCCCGACTGGGGATGGTCTCGGAGTCTCCGAGCGAAAACCAGACGACGACCACGGTCTCCTTGGAGCCGGCTAAAGACTACTTTGTTGAACGCGACGGCTTAAAATATGCCGGTATGCACCTCCTCATCGATCTTTGGGGAGCCTCCAACCTCGACAGCCCCGAGCTGATCGACAAAACCCTGTGCGCAGGCGCCATCGAATCCGGCGCCACCATCCTGCACAGCCACTTCCACCACTTCTCCCCCAATGGCGGCGTGTCCGGCGTGGTGGTGCTCGCGGAATCACATATCTCGATCCACACTTGGCCCGAACGCAACTTCGCCGCGCTCGATGTCTTCATGTGCGGCGTCTGCAACCCCTACAAGGTCATCCCGTTCCTCAAGGAAGCCTTCGGCGCCTCACATATTCAAGTCTCCGAACAAAAACGCGGCCTCATCGCGTAAGTAAGCAAGGCCAGGGAGCGCTGCTCCCTGGACCCTCGCCTAAGGCTCGGCCTTAGGAATCCATTTTATAGGTTTAAGAAAGGGGGCCGCTGCGGGCGTTGCAACACCTGTGGCGGCCCCCTTTCTTAAACCCTAAGGGTTCTAAGGGCTGTGCCCTTAGTTGGGGTTCTAGGGGACAACGTCCCCTAGTCTTACTTAACTGCACGAGGAGCCGCGTTGATGACTGATACTTGGTTGAATGAGACTTTGTATGCTGACTGGGGTCAGCGGTTTAAGTTTGTGCGGCAATTGGCGCGGGTGAAGAGCGCGTTTCAGGACATCGCGATTTTCGAGACGGATAGCCATGGCCGGATGATGACGCTGGACGGGATTGTGCAGATCACTGAGCGTGATGAGTTTGTGTATCAGGAAATGCTAACGCATGTGCCGTTGCTGGCGCATGGTAATGCGAAGACTGTGCTGATCATCGGCGCCGGTGATGGTGGCGTGTTGAAGCATGTGCTGATGCATAAGGGCGTTGAGAAAGCCGTGATGGCGGAGATTGATGGCGAGGTCATCAGGCTTTCAAAGGAGTTCCTGCCCGGTATTGGCGGCGATGCGTGGACCAGCCCGCGCGCTGAGGTGATTGTGGGCGACGGGATTGATTATGTCCGCAAGGCGCCGACTGGTTCATTTGATGTGATCATTGTCGATTCGACTGACCCGATTGGCGTGGGCGAGGTTTTGTTCACCGATGAGTTTTACCAGAACGCCGCACGGATTTTGACCGACAAGGGCGTGATTGTGAACCAATGTGGCGTGCCGTTCATGCAGGCGGATGAGCTGCGTGAGACATCGCAACGTCGCGCGCAGTTTTTCTCGCATGTCACAGCCTATGTGGCGGCGGTGCCGACCTATGTGGGCGGCTACATGACGCTGGGTTGGGCTGGTAAGGACCCTGCCCTTACCGCCCTGACGCCAGATGTGTTGAAGGCACGGGCCGAGGCAGCCGGGATTGCTGGAAAGTCTGAGTATTGGACGCCGGAAATTCACGCCGCAGCTTTCCATTTGCCGCCTTACATTGCACGGCATTTGCCATAGAGCCGGATGATTTGAGATTAGATCGCTACGCGATCCGATCGAAAATCTGAATCCGCCGCGTCTTCAACATAGGCTAGCATAGCGGTGCCAGGGTGATTGATTTGCCCTGGCCGGCGATGGTGGCGATTTTGCCACCTTCGGCAGCGGACAGCATCACCATGTCACCTGGTGCCAACAAATCAGCGGCATCGGCAAAATAGCCTTCGCGGGTTGCTTGGGCCAGTTTGTCGGTGCCGGATTTATAGTGCCACAAAGTGAACCCGTTGGCGTAGGCGAGCACCGATAGATTACGCAGCGTGAAAGCCATGGCGGCTATTCCTTTCCAAAAAAGACGATGAAAAAAGTGGGACCGGCCGGCAAAGGCCGGTCCTTTAGTTTAGGTCGGGTTGGAAGAGTCATCCGGTGGCTGGAGATGCTGGGGACATCCCGCATTAGCCCTCCCGGACGGCGAGCGTAATCCGCTCGTGATTGAAATTTGCCTATCAGAGGTTGTATTGCTGGTCAAATAAAGGTCGGAGAAGTAGAACATAACAAGAACCTATTAAGAAAATCCGGTCTGCTTGGCAAGCTAAAAGCGGATAAAATTCCTATTTTTCTTTACGGCCCCCGCTAAATGGTGCAAAAGCCTGATTTTACGGCAAAAACGGGTAGCGTTGATGCGGCATGATGACGTCTGGCGGGCGATTGATACTTTAGCGGCCGAGCAAGGACTCTCGCCATCGGGGCTGGCGCGCAAAGCTGGGCTGGACCCGACCAGCTTTAACGTCTCCAAGCGCCGCGCGGCCGACGGCAAGGCGCGCTGGCCTTCCACCGAGAGCATTGCGAAAGTTCTGGCCGCCACCAGCGTGGGGTTGAGCGATTTCACGGCATTGGTCACGGGCGCGCGGGCGCTGCCGGAAACCCGCAGCCGGGGCCGCAGCAAAATCCCCCTTATTGGCTTGGCGCAGGCCGGAAGTTCGGGGTTTTTTGATGATGGCGGCTACCCGGCCGGGGCCGGTTGGGATGAGGTGGAGTTGCCAACCACGGCCGATTTAAACGCCTATGCCTTGGCGATCGCCGGGAATTCCATGGAGCCGGTGTACCGGGACGGTGATGCCATTATTGTCTCCCCCGCCGCCCCGGTGCGGGTAGGTGACCGGGTGGTGGCACGCAGCGTGGAGGGTGCGGTGATGGCCAAATTGCTGACACGGCGGACCAGCAGCAAAATTGAACTCACCAGCCTGAACCCCGCGTTTCCGGTTTTGAGCTTTGCCGCCGATGAAATTTTATGGCTGCACCGGATTATCTGGGCTAGCCAATAAGTTAAATTTTCAGCCAGCGGTCGGGCACCACGTCCTGAAATTCCGGGATTGATTTGAACCAGATACGCGGCGCAATCACCATGCCGCCGGGCCGCTCACCCAACCAAGCCCCCCACCAGCTAAAGCTGCTGTTCGACATCACGGCATAGCGGCAAGCTGCCATCAGGGTCAGGTCGCATTGCGGCGCGTCATCATTCCAGTCGATGAACACGGCATCTGGCCCACCGATCTGATTTTGTTTCACCCAGGCGGGATCATCGGAAAACACATAAAAGGGTAAATCCGCGCCAAAGCGGGTTCGTAGAATCTGAGCGGCATGATGATAATAGGCGGGCGGAAACGAGCCGAACATGCGGGCAAAATACGGCGAGGTATAGTCGCCCCGGCGGACATGAATAAACGCCGATGGCCGGCTGCGAATGCGCGCCAACATCGCTTGGTTACGCGCATCCAGCGGGTCTTTCAAAGTAAAATCATGCCGGATCAAATTTGGTACGTCTGCAAAATAGCGTTCGGTCTGCCAATAACCTGCCAACTGGATACTGTCGCGCCAAGCCAACAGTTCTGGTACGAAAAGCAAAGTCTTCAACCCGGCGAGGGCTGGCTTGCCTGAATAAGGCACAAATTCCTGATATTCACGCTCCACAATAATTTTTTCTGGAATCGGTTGTGGGTGCGCTGGAAATAATTGCTGCAGTGTCACTGCCAGTTTGCTTTCATACATGACATGGCCGGTAATATTAAAATGACGCAGGCCAAACACCCGTTCATGCTGAGCCTCAAAATCATCGGCCAGCCGCAATACCACGTGGCCGCCGGATAGATAGGCCAGCCGCCGCGCGACCGCATATTGAAACATCTGGTTCGCCAGACCGCCACGGATGGTGGTGATGATGATGGGCGCACGCGTCATCACGCGGCGGACCGTATGGTTGCGAAATGAACCTGTTTTACGAATGACGAAAGCATGGCTATGTAACACCATGTCAACTTGTAACCCGTCAAGCAAAGTATCCGGAACATGGCAAACGATCTGAACGGTAGACGAATTTGGGTGGCTGGCCATAAGGGTCTGGTCGGCTCGGCGATTACTGCGCAGCTTGAAGCGCGTGGCGATAATGTCATTAAAATCGACCGTACCGAAGTTGACCTTCGCAATCAGCAAGCCGTGGAATCCTGGCTGCGCGATACCCGGCCCGATGAGATTATTTTTGCCGCCGCCAAGGTGGGTGGCATTATGGCCAACGACACCATGCCAGCCGAATTCATTTATGACAATTTGGCGATCGCCGGCAATGTAATTCATTCCGCCCATATGGCAGGCGTGGACCGTTTGGTATTTCTTGGTTCGTCCTGCATCTATCCAAAATTCGCCGCGCAGCCAATCCGCGAGGACGCGCTGCTTACCGGCACGTTGGAGCCAACCAATGAATGGTACGCGATTGCAAAGATCGCTGGCATTAAATTATGCCAAGCCTACCGCAAGCAATATGGCCGCCGTTATATTTCGGTGATGCCCTGCAACCTGTACGGCCCGCGCGATAATTTTGACCTCACCACCAGCCATGTGCTGCCGGCTTTGATGCGTAAATTCCACGAAGCCAAACTGGCGCAAAGCCCGACCGTAACGGTGTGGGGCAGCGGTACGCCGCTCAGAGAATTTCTGCATGTCGAGGATCTGGCGCGCGGGGTGATTTATTGCCTCGACCATTATGACGAATACGAACCGATTAATTGTGGTGCTGGTTCGGAAACCTCTATCCTGCAACTCGCGCATATCGTCGGCAAGGCGGTCGGTTATGAAGGCGAGATCATCTTCGATAAAACCAAACCAGATGGCACGCCGCGTAAGTTGCTCGACTCAAGCCGGATTATGGCGCTTGGCTGGCAGCCCCGCATTTCGCTCGACGGGGGTGTGCGCGATACCTATCAATGGTTTCTGCAAAATAAGGCCTGACGCCACGCCACAACCTGATTGTGCGGCAGCCCTGTCTCGCTCACAACCTCCGGCATGTCGGATTGTTCCAGCCAGAGGGACGGTTGGCGCGCGGCCCCCAAAATGGTTGTGATGATTTCATAACTCGGTTCAAGCGATGTAGGTTTTCTCAATTAACTAGAAAACTTGCAAAATGGGTGACATGTCGCTTTCCCGCATTGATTGGCCGTTAGGCCTAAACTCACGCACATCACTCGTATCACAATAATTTTATTGAAATGCCAAATAAATTCAAAGGAATTCGGCCCAAGACGATGGCTTTTCGGGAATTGGCGCTTGTCAAGAATCTTACATAAAGTTAACTCTGTGCATTGGAATTTCGATAAATTTAGATAGAGGCGGTTTATATGTCGGGGACCAAATGGACTGCAGGTTCAGGAACCAGCAATTGGTTTACCACCGCTAATTGGTCGAACGGTGTAATCCCTGTCGTCTCAAATACCGGCACATTGTCGGTAACCATCCCCGGCACAATCGGCACGCAGCCAGTTATATCAGAAGCGAACGCGGCTGCGGTTGGTAGCGCAAACCTTATCACTGTCACGCAGAACAACGTGGGCTATGCCGACGTGCAGGTGGATGGCCAGTTCATCACTCTGACCACAGGTGCCGTTTTAACTGTCCAGGGGGTTGCCTTCGGGCATCTCGCGAGCAGCCCGAAACTCGGCAATATTGCTAACTTGACAGCGGCCTCGTCTCCCACTGCTAATTATGATAAGAATATGGTGTTGTCGGCCACCGGGGCTGACACGTTAATCACAAACTATGTCAATCATAATTTCGGGTTGATTGAAGCCACCGGCGCTGGCAATTCGCTTAACATCACCATTCAGACGGGTGGTGTGCAAACCGTAAACGGGCTGTACAACTACGGTGAAATCCTGGCCGGGCCGGGCGCATCGGTGAATGTCACGATTGCGACACCCGGGGCGGGCTCAAGCAACACGTTCGGTAACGCTGGCTATATCGTCGTGTCAGGCGGTACTTTTGCCACGAATGCGGTCATCTCAGATGGCGCCAACGTGCCCAATAAGAGTGCGCCCGACGGGTATATCTCAATTGGCGGTGGTGGCACGGCAATACTGCTCGGCGCGGTTTCCTCTCGCCAAGAGGTGTTGTTTACCGACACGCTTCACAATACCCTCACAATTTCGAATAATAATGGTTTTGCGGGAAATGTTTCTGGGTTCGCTGCAGGCGATACCATCGCAATCGCGGGTCTCACCAGCGGTACCACACTCGGATATTCTGGCAGCCTGCTGACTGTTGGTGAGTTAAGCAGCACCGGTGCGGTTACCCATACTGTGACGATCAATGTTGGTACCAGCTACGCCTCAGCAGCAGCCTTTGGTGCGCTGCTCAGCAAGACCGGGGTCGATATCCAAGCCCCCGCGACAAGTGAGCAAACCGTACTGACCTTCTCCGGAACTTCCGGCACCATTGGCGGCTTTGAGGATCCCACCAAATATGTTGGCGGCCTCGCCCCGACTAATAATATTTTTGCCGGGGAAACAATCATCATCGCAGCCGGCACGGCTGGTATTTCAAGCCCTGACCTTGTTACCAATAACAGCACGATCATCGTATCCGGGTCGTCGTTAATCGATAACACATCGATGGCTGGTACCGGCTTCATCACCCTGCAAAATGGTGCAGCCGTGACGCTCGCGAACAGCATCGGCACTGATTCTGGCCAGACCGTTGTTTTTGGGGCGGGTGGCACGTCTTTGGCCTTGAACACGCTAGAGCTGACGGGCTCCACACTTGGGTTCGACGGCACCATCAAAGGCTTCGGGTTGAATGACGACATCATTCTGGGCGGCTCAGTCCTGCCGAGTGTTGCGTTCGGTAGCCAAGTATCTCTCGCTTATGCGGGTAGTCTGCTCACGGTTGCCGAGCTGAACAGTGCTGGCGCCATAACAGCTTCCAGCACACTCGATGTCGGTACTGGCTACTCAAGCAGCTCGTTTGTTGCCCTGCTCGGTACCAATGGCGTGAATATCGAGACTGCAGCGACCGTTATTGAAGCGCCCCTTACCTTTACCGGCACGGCGGGTACGATCAGCAACTTTGAGGACCCGACCAAATATCTGGGTCACAAGGCGCCAGGCAGTACCGTTATCGCTGGTGAAACCATCATCTTGAATGCGGGGACAGCCTCGATCACCAGCACCAGTGCGGTGAATAATAGCGGCAACATCATCATCACCGGCACCAACACCGCATTGATCGACGACGCCGTTTTGGGCGGCACCGGCAACGCGACCCTGATAAATGGCGGCCAGCTGACCCTTGTCAACGCAACAGGCACCGATACGAATTTTGTGACCTTTGGCGGCGGTGGCAGTGCCGCGAATCCAGACCTACTCGTTTTGAATGGTACCGGGACCAGTAGCTTTGGTGGCACCATCGCGAATTTTGGTAGCTTTGATACGATTGTTCTTGGCACCAACCTGCTGCCCGGCACTGAAACATCGTTCAGTACGCTCGTGAGTGGCGGCGTTGAGACGCTGACCGTCACATCATCTGTCAGCGGCGTGCTGCATACTGAAGTGCTCCATTTCGCCGCCGCACCACCAGGCGTACTTAATGTTACGAATTCCGCCGCCGGGATCGTGATTTCCGATGTGCCATGCTTTGCTGCTGGCACGCGGATTTTAACCCGCAACGGCTATGTGGCGGTTGAATCATTGCAAGCAGGTGATGCGGTGCTGACCATACGCGACGGCCGCGAGCAAAAAATTGTCTGGACTGGCCAGCGGACGGTCGATTTGACCCGCCATGCGCACCCAGAAAAAGCCCAGCCGGTGCGCATCATGGCTGGTGCGTTTGGCGATAACCAACCAATGCGCGATTTGGTGCTGTCACCTGACCATGCTTTGTATATTGATGGTCATTTGATTGAAGCGAAAACCTTGGTGAACGGCGTCACCATCATTCAAGAAAAATTCCGTCGCAGCGTGACCTATCATCACATCGAATTGGCACGTCATGATGTGGTGTTAGCGGATGGGCAGCCAGCCGAAACATTTTTAGATAGTGGCAACCGCAATAATTTTGCCGTTGATGCACAATCTCTCGTGCTGCACGCAGATTTCGCGGCGCAATCTCGCAAGCTGGCTTGTGCGCCGCTGGCGGTTGATGGGGATGTTGTTTTGGCCGTCCGCCAGCGCTTGCTGATGCGCGCTGAGGCTCTCGGCTTTACCAGAACGGACGCGATCGACTTGCATGCGGTGGTGGCCGGTGCGCTCGTTAAACCACAGCAGGACGGCAACGAGTTTCTGTTCGTGCTGCCATACGGGGCCAAGCATGTGGAATTGCGTAGTGCGACCGGCGTACCGGCTGACATATCAGCCGAACCGTTTGACCGTCGGCAGCTTGGCGTTGCGATCGCGAAACTTGCCTTGGTCGCTAACGGGCAACGGTTCGATATTCCCTTAAACGACGCACAGCATGAAGGTTTTTACGAACCTGAAGGCACTCATCGCTGGACCAATGGCTGCGCCCGTATTGCACTGCCAAGCTATAGCAATATGGCCGTGTTGGAGGTGACGATTCTTGGGCAAGCGGCGCGCTGGGCAGATGCGGCGTAAACGCTATCGCTCCGCCACAATCTGGTTACGCAAAAGCCCAACATTATCGATCTCAACTTCCACTACGTCGCCCGGCTTCATCCAAAGTGGCGGCTGGCGGCGTGCGCCCACCCCGCCCGGCGTGCCGGTAACAATCACATCGCCCGGCATGAGGCGCGTGAAGGACGAGATATATTCAATCTGGCGCGGAATATCGAAAATCATCTGGTCCAGACGGGCGGCCTGCACCACCTGCCCGTTCAACCTTGTTTGAATTTTCTGCGGGCCGATGCGGCCCATTTCATCAGGCGTCACCATCCAAGGGCCAAATGCGCCGGTGCCGTCGAAATTCTTGCCGGGCGTAAATTGCGAGGTATGGGCTTGATAGTCCCGCAACGTAGCATCGTTATAGCACGCATAGCCGGCCACATGCGACATGGCATTTGCCCGCGAAATATAGCGCCCAGGCTTGCCGATAATCACCGCTAACTCACCCTCAAAATCGAGTTTCTCAGAGCGTTTCGGGCGTTCAATATCGGCCAGATGCCCGGTTTGGCTGCTGGCATAGCGGGCAAAAATGGTGGGGTGCGCCGCTTCAGCGCGGCCAGTTTCCTGCCGGTGGTCTTCGTAATTCACACCAATGCAGAGAATTTTGCCGGGTACCGGGATCACCGGAAGCCACATAATCTGTGCCAGCGGCCAGCGCGGTGCATCCTTCAAGGCGGCTGGTAAAGCGGCGTAGCGTTGGGTTGTAAGCAACGAGGTTAAGCTCGGCACCGAACCTTGCAACACCAGCCCGATATCAAACACAACATCGCCATTTACCACACCCCAGCTGGGCCGCCCGCCATGCTGGAAACTTGCTAGTTTCATGCTTTTTGCTCCTACGCTGGCCGCTCTCTTAAGCCGCGTTTCGCAATCAGCCAATCACCCTCTATGCGAATCTAAAAACCCGCGAAGTGTAGCAAAATAAGGCTCGGGCTCCTCCCAGAATGGCAGGTGCGAGCTATTGGGGAACACCTTGATCTGACTATCCGGCAACGCCTGGTGGATCAGCCGCGAGCACGCCGGGGTCAGCTCGTCATGTAGCCCGCACATCACCAAAGCGGGCTGCTTGATCCGGTGCAGGTCATCCACCCGGTTCCAGTTTTTAATGCTGCCGGTGTAGCAAAACTCATTGGGCCCCTGGATCGCCATGTACGGGTCCATATTCCAGTCATTGAGCGAGCGCTGCACCGCATCAGGCCAGACCTGCAGCCGGCACACATGGCGGTAATTCAGCACATCCACCGCACCTTTATATTCCGGGTGGTCAGTGGTGCCTTCGGCCTCATGGCGCTGCATCATCGCGATGGTCTCAGAGCCCAATGCGCCACGCAGACGCTCCAATTCGCTCACCAGATGCGGGATATTGGCAGCGCCATCAGCCAGAATGAGGGTTTTGAAGGCCTCCGGGTAGGTGAGCGCATATTCGATGCCGAGCCAGGTGCCCCAGGACTGACCCAACAAATGCACAACGCCCAAGCCCAGCGCGGTGCGGACAATCTCAACCTCCTCCACATAGCGTTCAAGCGTCCATAAGGATGGGTCCTTGGGACGGTCGGACTGGCCACACCCCAACTGGTCAAACGCCACCACCCGGTAGCCATGGTCCGCCAGCATTGAATGCGAATCGCGCACATAGTCGCAGGGCAAGCCCGGCCCGCCATTGAGGCAAAACAAAATCTCCGGCCCCGTGCCGAAGCTATAGGTGGTTACCTCGTAGCCATGCACGGCAATGCGGCGGATTTCATCGGGCTGGCGATCAGTCATGCGGTCCTCTCAAAATGACGCTTCAGGCTCCCACGCCTTATTGCGCGCGGCAAGCAAATAAAATGGTCTAAAATGATGCGCATAGCGCCCTAAAACACGCCCTGACTGCCTATTTAAGCAGCAACACCGCCTGCGGCGGAAAACACGCAACAGTCTTTGAGAAATCATTTCTTTTATGCGGCCTTGGGCAGCGCAACTCGTTGCTTGGTGGCAGGTAACCGACTAGGAGATGAGTTACAATTAATTACCGTGCAATGAACTAAGACCGGTCCATCCCGGACCTACCACCACGCTATTCCTACGTTTCCATTTGGAGCCAATATCAATGCTGCATACGTCCAAGACCGCCCATAACAATGCCACCTCTGCTGTGAAGCTGCAAAAATCGTTGCTCTGCGGCGTCTCGCTGATCGCAGCGGGAATTATGGTTGGCCCGCGGGTGGCCCATGCGCAGGCCGTTTCGGTTTCAACCGCGGCCACGGCGCAAATTGTGTTGGAAGCGGGCGAGCAGCTCAATATTACCGGCACAGGCCAGGTGGCTGGTGTTGGGGGCATTTATAATCAGCCTGGCAATAGTGCGGCATTCATAAGCATCGCGCCACTTGGCTTGGTCTCGGGCGTGACCGCCCCAACCTATTCAGACGCAATTTTGAACTATGGCTCGATCACCACGGTCAATAACGCCGGAACGGTCAGCGGCTTGGGCGTTGGTATTGCCAACCTCGACTATAACGGCTCGGTCGCCACAATCGTTAACCTCACCAACAGCGGCACCATTTCCGGCGTGTTCTCTGCTGGTACCGTCACCGGCAGCATTGCTTACGGCATTGAGAATACCGGCGTGATCGGCAGCCTCAGCAATGTGGCGGGTGGCACGATTTATGGTGCCGGCACCGGCGTGTACAATGCCACCACCATCGCCCAGCTTTCAAACAGCGGCACCATTGCCGCGGGCAAGTTTGGCGTTGTGAACTCTGGCACGATCAGCCAAATAACCAATACCGGCTCGATTTACGGTGGCAGATATGGCATCGGCAATGTCGGTTCCATCGCCACCCTGACCAATAATTATTCGGGCGTCGTTAACGGCCAAACTGCCACGGGCATTTACAATGGCAGCACCATTAGCCTGCTTTCCAATAGCGGGACAATTTCTGGTGGCCGTGTTGGCGTCTTTAATGGTTATACCAGTAATAGTAAGACCTTCATCGGCAATATTCCGGTTCTTACCAATTCTGGTCTGATTTCAGCCGGTTCGACCGGCATTTACAACCATACCGGCTCCACCATCAGCGCACTGACCAATAGCGGTACAATTTTCGGTAATGTCTATGGTGTTACCAATTATGGTACAATCACAACATTGACGAATACCAATACCGGCACGATCAGCGGCCGAACTAGTGCCGGCATTGAGAACTATGGCACAATTTCTCAGCTTTCAAACAGCGGTACCATCGGTGGCTATAACGGCATCGAGAATTACGGGAATATCAGTACGCTGAGCAACGCGGCAAACGCCAACATCATCGGCACAAGCGCCACTGGAGTTTACAATCGCGGCACCATTGGTCTGCTTTCAAACAGCGGGACCATTTATGGTGGCTATCGGGGTGTGGAAAACCGGTACGATATTGGCACACTATCCAATGCCGCAAACGCCACCATCGTCGGCGCACGCTTCACCGGGGTTTACAATAACGGCACCATTGGCCTGCTTTCAAATAGCGGGACCATTTATGGTGGCTATCGCGGTGTGGAAAACCGATACGATATTGGCACACTATCCAACGCCGCAAACGCCACCATCGTCGGCTCAAGCTTTAGCGGGGTATATAATAACGGCACCATTGGCCTGCTTTCAAATAGCGGGTCCATTTATGGCGGCTATCGTGGCGTGGAGAATTACGGCGCCATCAACACACTATCCAACGCCGCAAACGCCACCATCGTCGGCGCACGCAATAGCGGGGTTTACAATCGCGGTACCATCGGCCTGCTTTCAAATAGCGGTGCCATCATCGGCGGCAATGATGGTATCAATAATTATCGTCATTACAATTATAGCAGTTCTGCTTTAGCCGGCGGCAGTATTGCGGTCCTGACCAATAGTGGTCTGATCTCGGGCGGAATTTATGATGGTATTTTCAATGGTGGTTTGATTAACACGCTCACCAACATGGCCTCAGGCACCATCAGCGGTGGCCAAAATGGTCTTTACAACAATGGGTTTTACAGCGGTTCTAATTTGGTCCAAAGCACGATTGCGGTCCTGACGAATAGCGGTTTAATCTCGGGCGGGACGATCGGTGGCATTTATAATCGTGGTTTGATCAACACGCTCACAAATATGGCCTCAGGCACCATCAGCGGTGGTGGCTTTGGTATTTATAATGATGGCTATACGTCCCATATCGGAGGGTCTGTTCGCAATTACAGCTCAACCATCGGCACGCTGGGCAATAGCGGCATTATTCAGGGCAGCATCGCCGGGGCCTATAATGCTGGTACAATCGGCATCTTTGCTAATAACGGCACCATTGCCGGCGCTGTTGCGGGTATTTACAACGCATCGAACGGCAAAGTGCTGTACTCGGGCATCGGAAGGTCAACCACCACGGCGGCCGGCAGCATCGGCACGCTGACCAATAGCGGTGTGATCGAAGCCACTGGTTTGAATGTTGTGTATAGCTCTATCACCGGCACCATCGATCTCGCCGGCATTAATAACCAAGGCTTTATCGGCGGGCTGACCAATAACGCTACTGGCACTATCATGGGTGCTCAGACCGGTATCGCAAATTTTGGCCTCATCAACAGCCTGACCAATAACGGCAAGATTATCGCCTCCGGTAGTTCTGGTATCCAGAATAAAGGGCTGATCAATACGCTGACCAATAATGGCTTTATCAGCGGCGGTAGCTCTGGCATTAATAATTACGGTGGCAGTATTCTGAGGCTGACCAACAACGGAAATATCAATGGCGTTTCCAAGGCTGGCGTTGAAAATGCCAACTTTAACGGGACCATTGGCTATATCGGTACGTTAACCAACGCGGTTGGCGCGCTGATCGAAGGCGGCAATACTGGCGTTTATAATGTGAACGGTACGATCGGCTTATTAAGCAATAGCGGTACCATTTATGGCATCAATGATTCCGGCGTGGCTAACGGGGGTTATTTGGGTAGTCTGTCCAACCTCGCCGGTGGTTCCATTTTTGGTGCTGGATATGGCTTATACAATACCGGGTCGATCCTCAGCGTTTCGAACAGCGGCCTGATCGATGGCATTCACGCCGTCGGTATTCTTAACGTAGGTTCCATTGTCTCACTAACCAACAGCAACCTGATTGAAGGCTATGGTGCTGGCGTCGCGAACAATAACCCGGGAAGCAACATCAGTACGCTTACCAATATGGGTACCATCATTGGCGGGCACTTCACCGGGATTTACAATAATGGTACCATTGGCCTGCTGAGCAATTCCGGCGCCATTATGGGGGAATATGTCGGGGTATCGAATTTAGGTACCATCAGCAACCTCACCAATACTGGGTTGATCGAAGCCACTGGTGCCACCATCGCAACATCTGGCGGCCCATCGGTTTTAGCGTTCCTTCGGTCTGCAAATACCGGCGTTGCTAATTACAACACCATCGGGTCACTGAACAACCTGGCTGGTGGCACCATCTTTGGTGGCTATGCGGGCGTGTTAAATAATTATTTTGGGACCATCGGTCAGCTTAACAATGCTGGCGTGATTGCGAACGGCACCATCGGCGGGTCCAGCGCAGCGGCGGTTTCTAACGACGGCCATATCGGCACGCTTAGCAATACCGGCCTGATCTCGGGTTATTATACGGCCGTCTATAATAATTATGCCGGTTCTATCGGGCTGCTGAGCAATTCTGGCACCATCTATGCGGCCACGAATGTTGCGATCGTAAATAATGGTACGATCGGCGCCCTCACCAATAGCGGTCTGATTTCAAGCAATTTAGCGGCTATTGTAAATAATGGTACCATTGGTGCGTTGGCCAATAACGGTATCATCAAATCGAATTACAGCGCGGCGATCGCCAACTACGGCACAATCGGCGCGCTGACCAACAATGGGGTTATTTCGGCCTATGCCTACACCAGGGCTATTTACTCCTCTGGCACTATTGGCGCGATTACCAATACCGGAACCATTTCTGGCGGTACTGGTATCTATATTAAGAACCACGGCACCACCATCACCAATAGTGGTGTCATCATCGGTACCGGTGGCACAGCGATCAACCTGGAAGTTGCCAGCGCGCTGATCCTGAACACTGGTTCGGACATTATCGGTACCATCTATGGCGGCGGCAGCGGGTCTTCCAGCACGATCACGCTGGAAGGTAGCGATGCCATGAGCAACACCTTCGCCGGCTTCACCCCTGGTGCGCTCACGGTAGCGCCGGGCGCGAACTGGGAAGCTGATGGTAGGTGGACCATTGGCAGCGTGACCAATAACGGCAATTTCGAAGGTGGTAAGCCGGGCGCGCCGCTCGATCTCACCGGTAACTTTATCAATAACGGTAACCTCGTTGTTGTGGTGACGCCAAAGACCAGCTCGCAATTTGTCGTGGATGGGAACGTGACGCTGGCAGGCAGCAGCGTGACGTACGAACTGGCACCGGGCATTTATGGTGGGGTGAAAGACTACCAGTACCTCACCATTCCGGTGAACGGCACCATCGCCGCTGGCACCATCAGCGGGTCGTTCGCTTCACAAACCATCACCAGTGCGGCCGCCGGGAATTACTCAACCACCATCGTGTCCGACCCGTCAGCCAACTTGCTGATCAGCGGTTCCTTCACGGTGGACCCGGTTGACCAGTCGATCTTTGGTGACCAGGCGCAGGCTCTGGCCGGCGCCACGCAGGATGTCACCAGTGACATTCTGGGCAAGGCCACTGAAGGCGGGTCCAACGCGGACCCGGCTTGTGCGGCACAATCGCCTGCGACACTCGCCAACTTGGCTAACAGCAACAATGTTGCCAACGCCTCGCGCATGGCCAGCACGCTTGCCAATGTGTTCTGTGGCGAAGGCGGCTGGGTGGCGGCGACAGGCTCGCTCAAC
>NCAT01000054.1 GCA_002255575.1 Acidocella sp. 20-57-95 | reverse complement strand
ACCGGGGTTAGACGCATCGACGCTATTACGGGAGCCGGTGAAAAATTGCATCAAATAGTGCGTGAAGCGACGGCTTTGCTGGAGGCGGGTGTTGCGCGGCCCGATGAACCAGTTCCCTTTGCTTCGCCTGCATGTTTTGCGCATGAGATGAATGAAACCTATATGGGTTTTTATGGCCGAGATGAATTGTTGGCGGCCTTAAATGAATTACTGGAGGCCGAGCGTGCCGGTGCCCGCGTGGCGCTGCGAACCATGGCCGAATGCACGGACGAGAGGCTTATAGCCCAGATGCAAACGCTGCACCGCGATGAGGCTCGTTGGTGCGGCATGCTGATCAACGCGATTTTGCAGCTGCATGGATTGCCGTCAAAGCGAACCGGAATGTTTTATGAAAAAGCCATGGCGATCGAGGCATTGCCGGAACGTTTGGCATTCCTCATCGTTGGTCAGAAATGGGTGACGCGGAAATTACAGGGCTTGTTACCAAATGTCAGAAACGAGAGTTTGCATGTGAGCCTAACCGCGATGCTCGTTGCGCATGAACGCGCCATTGTAACGGCACAACAGGAGGTTGGACTATAATGTTGGACGATCCTCAGGCCCGGCGGGCTGGTGTTACGGCGCGTATCACCGCGGAAACGGCGATCGATGAAGCGATGATCGAGCGGCTGGTTTATGCTTTTTACGATGCGGCGCGGGATGACGCTCTGCTCGGGCCAGTTTTTGCATCGCGCATTACCAACTGGGATTTGCATCTGGGCCGTATGTGCGCGTTCTGGTCTTCAGTGGCTTTAAAGACCGGCAACTACCACGGTTCGCCGATGCGTGCGCACGCAACATTGCCACTCGACGTGGTCCATTTCAAAAATTGGCTGGCCTTATGGGCACGCACGGCCGAAGCGATGTGCCCGCCGGTAGCGGCACAGCATTTTATTGAGATATCAAAGCGTATTGCAGAAAGCCTATTGCTTGGGATTGCGGTGCAAAAGGGTGAGTTGCCGCAGGCAATGGCTAGATAGCGTCCTTCATGACGGTGCCTGCTTTACAGCCTTTTTATTTTTTGTTGCTGGCCGGCCATGTCAGCGCGGTAATTTTATGGATGTCGGGTATGATTATTTTGCCCGCGATCTATGCGCAACATGGGGCGATATCACCGAACGTAGCTATACTAAGCGGCTTGGCCGATCTTGAGCGCAAAATCATCAAGCGCCTGGTAAATCCGGCGATGTATGCGGCCTGGGGATTCGGGGTGCTATTGATTGTGACACCCGGCGCTATTTCGTGGCATGATTGGTGGTGGCGGATAAAATTTTTTGCAGTTCTTTTGCTGTCCGGGTACCATGGATTGCTCTCAATCTGGCGACGGCAACTTGCCAGCGGCACCAGTCATCACACCGTAAAATTCTATAATTCGATGGTTTTTGCGCCAGTTGCGTTTGTTGTATTGATTGTGACGCTCGTGATTTTAAAGCCTTGAGTTAAGTTAATCCAAATTTCCGAGCAACTCAGTTAACAAGGGGCGAATTCTACGAAGCTCGTCGCGGTGTGCGAGGGAGAGCGAAGCCAAAATATCTTCAGCTTTTGGCGTTAAGTGAAGTGAAGTGATGCGGCGATCAAGTTCGCTCGGTGTGCGTTCGACCAAGCCGAGTAATGCCAGCCGGTCCGTCAATTCACTGGCACTATGGGGGCGAAGTAAAAGCCGGTCCGCCAATTCCCCGATGGTCATGGAATTTGCCGCCGCCGAGCGTATCGCCAGTAACGCTTGATGCTGCTGAGGGGTCAGTCCATTTTTTTTGGCAGCTTTCTGGCTGAAATTCAAAAAACATCGCAACTCGTAGCGAAAGGTCGCGAGCGTCTGATAGTCTATGGTTTTGAGCGATCGTTTCTGAGGGCTAGGTTTGGTCATGGCTTTATCATAACTGACACTTACATAAAAATTCAACCGAAGAGCTTTTGGAGCAATATTTTTAACTGTTGGCCTGATGCAAATTGCAGATCGGCGGCTCGTTTGAACCATTTATCCACCTGAAGATTGATCTAAATCAAACAACAATATCGGAATACGATATATCAGAGGGCCTGTTACTTCAGATCTAGATTGAGGACCACAGGTCATGGATGAGAGTCAGCAGAACGTCGGAGCCTATGTAACCGACCCAAGCGAGGCCGAACGTTTGCTGCGAGGCACTCCAAAGCTAGGGCTTACCATGGGCACCTGGGGGTTTTTCATAGGTTTTGCCGCCGTGGCTCTTTATGGGCCGGCGGCGCACGAATTCCAGAAAACCATGCATCTTTCGCCGCTCCTAGTAGGTTTGCTGGTCGCGGCACCACAATTGACCGGCTCTCTCCTTCGGATCCCATTCGGGGCATGGGTGGATAAATCCGGCGGCCGGTTACCGATGATCACGTTATTCGGAATTTCCATCGTCGGCATGTGGGGGCTGGTGTATATTTTACTTACGGTATCGCCGGTTACGGCGCCCCTTTACCCATTGATCCTCTTGTTCGGGTTCATGAGCGGTTGCGGTGTGGCGACCTTCTCTGTCGGTGTACCTCAGGTCTCATACTGGTTTCCAAAAAATCGGCAGGGTCTGGCGCTTGGCATTTATGGCGGCGTTGGAAATATCGCACCTGGTTTGTTCACCCTTGCTTTGCCCTTTGCGATCACTGCGCTCGGGCTCGCTGGTTCCTATATTTCCTGGCTCGTCTTTTTGAGCGTAGGCACCATCGTTTATGCGATGTTTGCGCGTGATGCCTATTTTTTCCAATTGCGTAAGCGTGGTGTCGCCGCCGAGCAGGCGCGCAGCATCGCGGCCCGCCATGGGGAAGAATTATTTCCCGGCAATTCCGTCTGGGGCGCGTTGCTGGCTGCTGCGGATGAGCCGCATTGCTGGGGGTTGGTATTTCTTTACTTCGTCTCCTTCGGTGGCTTTCTCGCGCTGACTGCGTGGTTTCCAATCTACTGGATTGACCTGCACCATTTTGACGCAAAGACGGCGGGCATTCTTGGTGGTGTTGGCTTCTCCTTGGTTGCAGCCGTTTCACGGGTGGTTGGCGGTGCGCTTTCAGAAAAACTTGGCGGTGAACGGCTGGCAGTCGGTGGTTTTGCCATTGTCTTGGTTGGCGCCTTATTGCTAACCGCAGTCACTTTATTCAGTGTTAACCTGGCGGGTGAGTTATCGATTGCGGTTGGGATGGGGCTTGCCAATGCGGCCGTATTCAAGCTGGTCCCACGCTATGTACCCCATGCCGTTGGTGGTGCCTCGGGTCTCGTCGGTGGGCTTGGTGCGTTGGGTGGTTTTATTATTCCTCCCATCCTTGGGTTATTTGCCAGCGCGTTGGGTGTGCAAGGCTATTCCGGTGGATTTTTCGTCTATGTCGTGCTGGCGATCGGCGCCATCGCAGTCTCCATCGCATTCATGCGCCGCCCGTTTTCCCCCACTTAAAATCTGTTGCTGGAGCCTTAGTGATGAGTCATTTTCTAGACCGGCTGACCTTCTTCAGAAAGCAGGTTGATACGTTTTCCAACGGTCATGGTGTGGTTACCAACGAGCCGCGTGAGTGGGAGGATGGTTACCGCAAGCGCTGGCAGCACGACAAGATTGCGCGCTCTACGCATGGAGTAAATTGCACCGGTTCGTGTTCGTGGAAAATCTACGTTAAGGGCGGTATTGTTACCTGGGAAACACAGCAACGCGGTTGCGCCCGTGGTGCCAGTTATTCCTGGTATCTCTATTCGGCAAACCGTGTAAAACACCCGATGATCCGTGGCCGCCTGCTCAAATTATGGCGGGAGGCTCGCGCCACGCTTGCGCCCGTTGCAGCCTGGGCCTCGATTGTTGAGGCGCCGGAGAAACGTGCCAGCTATATCACCCGCCGTGGATTAGGCGGTTTGGTGCGGGCTGATTGGGAAGAGGTTAATGAGATCATCGCGGCCTCAAATGCCTACACAATCAAGCAGCATGGGCCTGACCGCATTGTCGGATTCTCACCTATTCCTGCAATGTCCATGGTGTCTTTTGCAGCCGGCGCACGCTACTTGTCGCTGCTCGGCGGTGTGTGCTTGTCGTTCTATGATTGGTATTGCGATTTGCCCCCCTCCAGCCCGATGACCTGGGGCGAGCAGACGGATGTTCCAGAAAGTGCTGACTGGTACAATGCTGGATACTTGTTGATCTGGGGCTCTAACGTGCCGCAAACCCGCACGCCCGATGCACATTTCTATACCGAGGTTCGCTATAAAGGCACCAAAAGCGCTGTCATTTCACCTGACTATGCCGAAGCAACGAAGTTTTGCGATATTTGGCTGCACCCCAAGCAGGGGACTGATGCGGCGCTTGCGATGGCGATGGGCCATGTAATTCTGCGCGAATTTCATCTCGATCGGACTGTCTCCTATTTTAATGATTACATTCGCAAGTTCAGCGATCTGCCTATGCTGGTTCGCTTGGTCCAGTGGCTTTGGATGCCTCCGGTGCTCCGGTTGTCCCGTTGGGCTCGGTTGGGTTTCGTTGGGGCGAACAGGGTAAATGGAATTTAGAGGAAAAACGCAGCGATGGCGCGGAGACCTCGCTCACCCTTAGCCTGATCGAGACAGGCAAGGTGCATGAGGTCGCATTTCCGTATTTCGGAGGAGCCGCAACCAATGGTTTTACGCGGACAGAGCATCCCGACATCGTTACCCGGAACGTCCCCACCCGCATGCTGCAACTTAAAGAGGGCGAGGTGGCCGTTGCAACTGTGTTCGATCTGCTTTGCGCCAATTACGGCCTCGACAGAGGTTTGGGCGGAGCCGGCGTCGCCTCGGATTACGATCAGGATGAGCCATACACACCCGCCTGGGCGGAGCGCGTTACCGGTGTGCCAAGAGCTCAGATCATTCAGGTTGCGCGTGAATTTGCCACTAATGCCGAGAAGACCAACGGCCGTTCGATGGTTATTCTGGGGGCTGGGTTAAACCACTGGTATCATATGGATATGGCGTATCGGGGGATCATCAATCTCCTGGTGCTGTGCGGTTGTGTGGGGCAGTCTGGCGGTGGTTGGTCGCATTATGTCGGCCAGGAGAAACTACGGCCACAAACAGGCTGGGTGCCGGTTACCTTCGGGCTCGACTGGAACCGCCCGCCGCGGCACATGGCTGGCACGCCGTTCTTTTATGCCCATACCGACCAATGGCGTTATGAGACGGTAAAAATCTCCGAGATATTGTCGCCCACAGCGCCGGATGGTGATTGGGGAGGGTCGATTATTGACTATAACGCCCGCGCCGAACGTATGGGGTGGCTGCCCTCCGCACCACAGCTTAAGCAAAATCCGCTGGGCATTGCTGCCAGTGCCGAGGCCGCCGGCTTGCCGCCCAAGGACGAGAACTGGCCGCGCAATATGTTTGTGTGGCGCTCAAATCTTTTGGGGTCTTCCGGCAAAGGCCATGAATATTTTCTGAAGCATCTCTTAGGCACCAGCAATGGTGTGCTTGGCAAGGATTTAGGTGTGGAGGGCCAGGAAAAACCACAGGAGGTGGTTTGGCATGACCAAGCGCCTGAAGGAAAACTTGACCTTCTCGTAACGATCGATTTTCGGATGTCCACCACCTGCGTCTATTCCGACATCATATTGCCAACAGCAACCTGGTACGAGAAGAACGACCTTAACACGTCTGACATGCATCCGTTCATTCACCCTCTGACAGCCGCTGTGGATCCGGCCTGGGAGGCGCGAACGGATTGGGATATATTCAAAGGGCTAGCCAAAAAATTCTCAGAAATTTGCCCAGAAGTGTTGGAGCATGAGACTGATGTGGTGCTGACCCCGATCCAGCATGACACAGCGGCCGAACTGGCGCAGCCTTACGGCGTACAGGACTGGATGCGTGATGATGTCGAGCCGATTCCCGGCCGCACCATGCCCTCAGTGGCGGTGGTTGAGCGTGATTATCCGAATCTTTACGCACAATTTACATCGCTTGGGCCATTGCTGAAGAAATTTGGTAACGGCGGCAAGGGCATTGGCTGGAATACTGAACATGAGGTGGATTTTCTGGGTGCCTTGAATGGCATCGTCCGCACAGGTGTCGCGGCGGGCCAGCCGAAGCTGGAAACAGATATCCATGCCATCGAGACTATTTTAAGCCTTGCGCCTGAGACCAATGGCGAAGTGGCGGTAAAAGCATGGGAAGCGCTTAGTAAATTCACGGGCCGTGAACATGCTCACCTGGCACTGCCGAGGGAAGACGAAAAAATTCGCTTCCGCGATGTTGTCGCACAACCGCGCAAAATCATCTCCTCGCCAACATGGTCCGGTATCGAGAGTGAAACCGTGTGCTACAATGCGGGCTATACCAATGTCCACGAGCTTATCCCTTGGCGTACATTGACGGGCCGCCAACAGCTTTATCAGGATCATTTATGGATGCGCGCCTTCGGCGAGGCGCTGGTAACCTGGCGCCCGCCGGTGGACACCAAAGGTACCGCGTCGTTGCAAGGCAAGCACGACAATGGCAACCCGGAAATTACATTGAACTTCATCACGCCCCATCAAAAATGGGGAATCCACAGTACCTACACCGATAACCTGCTAATGCTGACGTTGAGCCGTGGTGGCCCTTGCGTCTGGATCAGTGAGACCGATGCCGCCAAAATTGGCGTTATCGATAATGACTGGATCGAAGCCTATAACAAGAATGGCGCCTTGGTGGCGCGCGCGGTTGTATCGCAGCGCGTCAATGCAGGAATGGCGCTGATGTATCACGCGCAGGAAAAAATCGTGAATATTCCTGGCAGTGAAACGACAGGCTTGCGCGGTGGCATTCATAACTCGGTGACTCGCGTGCTCCTCAAGCCCACGCATATGATTGGTGGCTACGCGCAGCTAAGCTACGGTTTGAATTACTACGGGCCTGTGGGCTCCAATCGGGATGAGTTCATCATTATCCGGCGTTTGAATAAAATTGATTGGCTGGATGGATCGGAGCCCACCATGCAGCTTGAGGGAGATCGGCCATGAAAATCCGTGCGCAGATTGCGATGGTGCTTAATCTCGACAAATGTATTGGTTGCCATACCTGTTCGGTCACCTGCAAGAATGTATGGACCAGCCGCGAGGGCATGGAATATGCCTGGTTCAATAATGTGGAGACCAAGCCGGGGATTGGCTACCCGAAAGACTGGGAAAACCAGAAGCATTGGAATGGCGGTTGGCGGCGACGGAAGAACGGCGCGATCGAACCGAGAATTGGCGGAAAATGGCGAATTCTTTCAAATATTTTTGCCAACCCGGACCTGCCCGAAATTGATGATTACTACGAGCCGTTTACGTTCGATTATGGCCATCTCCAAACCGCGCCTGAAGGCACGACGATGCCGACGGCCCGGCCCCGTTCACTGATCAGTGGCGAGCGGATGGAGAAGATAAAATGGGGGCCCAACTGGGAGGAAATTCTGGGCGGTGAATTTGCGCATCGCTCTAAGGATAGCAATTTCGAGGGCATTCAGAAGGAAATCTACGGCGAGTTTGAAAACACTTTCATGATGTATTTGCCGCGCTTGTGCGAGCATTGCCTCAACCCGGCCTGCGCAGCGGTTTGCCCATCCGGCGCCATATATAAGCGTGAGGAAGATGGTATCGTTCTGATCGATCAGGATAAATGCCGTGGCTGGCGGATGTGCGTCTCTGGCTGCCCTTATAAGAAGATTTATTATAACTGGTCTTCCGGAAAATCCGAAAAATGCATTTTTTGTTACCCGCGCATCGAATCAGGTCAACCCACTGTCTGTTCGGAAACCTGCGTCGGACGCATCCGTTATCTCGGCGTTATTCTCTATGATGCGGACCGCATCCTGGAGGCGGCTTCTATGCCCGACGAGGGCGATTTATATGAGGCGCAGTTAAAAGTCTTTCTCGACCCCTTTGATCCAAAGGTACAAGCCCAGGCCAGGCTCGATGGTATTTCGGAAGCCTGGCTGGAATCCGCTCGCAGATCTCCGGTATGGAAGATGGCGATGGACTGGAAGATCGCGTTTCCGCTGCATCCTGAATACCGCACCTTGCCAATGGTATGGTACGTGCCGCCGCTTTCGCCAATCCAAGCAGCCGCCGCTAAAGGCGATCTGGGCATGGTTGGGAGCATGCCTGATGTCAAATCGCTTCGCATTCCCGTTGATTATCTGGCTAATCTGCTAACCGCGGGCCAGACTGAACCCATAACATTGGCCTTGCAGCGGATGCTGGCGATGCGTGCCTATATGCGTGCCAAGACCGTGGATGGCGTCATCGTTGATGCGATCCCCGAGGCTGTGGGCCTGTCGGGGCATGACATCGAGGATATGTACCAGTTGATGGCGATTGCCAATTACGAGGACCGCTTTGTAATCCCAACCGCACACCGGGAAACCGGCGAGGATACGTTTGACATGCGTGGGTCCTGCGGATTTTCATTCGGACAAGGCTGCTCCGGTAAAACGGGTTTCAGCTTGTTCGATGCCAAGCAGCCCAAAACACCGATGGAGGTGAAGTGATGGCACGGACATATCGGGGGCTTGCCGCGCTGATCTCCTACCCCACCGAAGCGCTACAGGCCGCAACTACAGAAATAGCCATGGTATTTCGGGAAGAAGGTCTCATCGGGCCGGCGCATCTGGCATCGCTTGATCGTTTGCTGGCTGAATTGGCGGAGCGTGACATTTATGATTTGCAGGAGCGATATTTCGGCCTGTTCGACCGCAGCCGTGCTCTCTATCGTGAACATGGTCTGGAGCCAACGGCGGGCGAGTTGCCGGACTTTCTACCGCTATTTCTCGAATTCATCTCACTGCTGCCCGACGATGAGGCACATGCGTTGATTGCGGAGTCGGCTGGTATTCTGCAAGCCCTGGCTGACAGGCTGCTCACCCGGGAGAGCGCCTATAGCGCTGTATTCCAGACACTGGCCGCCATCGCCGCGCGACCGGATGCCATAATCCCTTCAGCCTCGCAGGATGATCCCGATGATCTCGCGGCGCTGGACGCCATGTGGGAGGAGGCCGCCGTGCATTTTGGACCTGGCGAGCAAACCGATGGTTGCGGCACTGAGCGGCTTCGCACACGGCTTCGTGCAGCCGCCCGTGATGCTGCGATAGTTTAAGGAGATGGCGCTATGAGCTTCGATGTCAATAATATTCTATATGGCTGGTATCCGTATATTTGTCTTTCCGTGTTTCTGCTTGGCAGCTTGGTGCGCTTCGATACCTCACAATATACCTGGCGCAGCGGGTCAAGCCAATTGCTTCGGAAGCGCCAATTCCGCTGGGGTTCGAATCTGTTTCATGTGGGCGTTCTTGTTGTCATCGGCGGCCATTTTGCAGGCTTCCTGATGCCCGACTGGCTGGTCAAATTTTTG
>NCAT01000101.1 GCA_002255575.1 Acidocella sp. 20-57-95 | reverse complement strand
CCAGGCTGCTGGTAAACGGCGCCTGGATAATCTGATCAAAAGTGTAAAACGGCGCATAATTGTCAGCGCTGGCCATTTTCTACCTCATGGTGCCGGAGCTGCGTTTGGTTTAGCATTGGCGCTCTTCGACATGGCCGCCTGATGCATCTCATCAGCAAGCAATTGCTCCTCGGCAGATTCAACATTTTGACAGGCCGCAGGCGATATTGAAGCGGCGTTGTCGCCACACCGCGCTTCATCCGTTTTGGCGATGTCGGGATGTGAAACATACCAATTCGCTGTATGCACGGCTGCAGAGGGAACTGACATTCCCGCCAGGCCCGGTGCCGCGTTTCTTGACGAGCGCATGTTAAAATCAACACCTACAATCACGGCAGTCCCGGCAATGATAACGGCCACGCCAATTATGATCCGCAATCTGGATGGATAAATCATCATTGCCCTCCATTTGCAGCGGCATCGGATTGTAATTCGCTCACAAGGTTGGTCTGATCCTGATCGAAATGCTCTTGCTGCTGCTGTTGCTGCGACGATGCTTTTGGTCTGATCCTGATCGAAATGCTCTTGCTGCTGCTGTTGCTGCGACGATGCCTGCTCGCTCGCCAGCACCTGAAGGTTTTGCGCCTGTGCCTGCTGCGCCTGCACGAATTGCGATTCCGCCGCGATGCGGCCATTGATCGCATCGACCTGGGTGATCGAGGTAGCGGCGTTCAAATCCGACTCCAGATTGGGTAAATCCTGCATGCGCTTTTGAATCGCGGCGAGGTTTGTCGATGCAACGCCTTCGATATTCGCGATGGCATTGCCATTGGCGTTTAACTGCGCACTCGCGGCCGAACCATCCGTCGGTGCATAAACATGGTTCTGGTTATAATAACTTGCGGCCGCACCGGACGGCGCGGTTGTTCCCCCGACCAGCCCCGCCATCGCGTTCGCCATGGGCATCGGGTTTTCGATCGACTGATTCTCCATTCCAGCCGCCATGCTCAAAACATTGGTGGGGTTGGTGAACATTTGATAGGTCTGCTCAAGCTGGGACAATTGCGCTTTGAGCTGCTCCACTGCGATGACCGATTGCGCCGCGGTCTGGATGTTCTGTCCCAGATTGGCGCTGTCGATCACCGCCATTTGCGCGGCGGCCTTTGGCGCCACGCCGAGGCTC
>NCAT01000027.1 GCA_002255575.1 Acidocella sp. 20-57-95 | reverse complement strand
GTTACCCACACCATTCAGCGTCACGTTGCCCGATGCCGAACCAGTTAACGCACCAGTGCTGATATTGCCGCTGGTCTGGCTAATGGAACCGGCGCTGGCGAGCGAGAGGTTAGCGCTGCTCAGGGACCCGGCAAAATCAATCCCCGCCGCACTCAGCGTGCCATTCCCGGACAGGGTCACTGGGCCCGCGACACTGAGTGCCACGGAATCCGCAAGGTTCAGGCTAGCCGCATTGAAGCTGCCAAGTGCTGCAATCTGGTTGCCCGCATCGGTCAGCACCACCACGCCATCGGTGGTGTTATCGGAGGTCAGCAACGCGGTGATGATGCTGCCGGAGGTCTGGGTAATCCCGCCCGCAGGGTCGAGCGCTAGCAGCGAGGCGGCGGTGACATTGCCGGTAAAATCAATCGTCGGTGCGGCAAGCGTGACGAAATCTGCCACCACCGAGCCGGCAACATTCAACGATGTCGCGTCATTTATGTTCAACGCATAGGTACTGGCCACCGAAATGCCGCCGAGCGTGCCAATTTGATTGCCGGCGCCCGCGAGTTGAACATCGCCGCCAGAATCCGTGCCGCTAAGCTGGGCGACATTGAGCATACCGGTGCTGGCTTGGCTGACGCCCGCAGTGCTGGTGAACACCAGATTAGGCGCACCAAGCGTGCCATTTATGAATATACCAGCCCCATCCAGCGCCAATGTGCTGTCCGTAGCGCTGACAATGCTGCCCGCATCAACCACAATGCTGCCGCCGCCGGTGCCGATTTGAAGCAGTTTGGCTTGGGTGCCGCTAATCAAGCCGGTGCTGAAATCAGCCAAGCCGCTGGCGGTGCCGCCGAGATCGATCGCGAGGTTGGCTGTGTATGGGGCCAGGGTGATGGTCCCGCCTGGTGCCGTCAAAGCAGCACCGGTGGCCGCACTCATCGCATCGCCGGTCAGGCTGATGCGGCCTGCCGTGCCAGCCACCAAGCTGCCGGTGGCCGCCAGTGCGATGCCGCCGGCGGCACTATCAATGATCGTGATGTTGTTGGCCGAAACCGGCGCGGTAATATTCAGAAGCGTGCCATTATCAAGGCTGAAATCTGCGCCGCTGACCGTGATGCCGCCAAGTGTGCCGATCTGGTTAAAGGCTCCGGCCAGCGCGACGGGCCCGGTGGCAGTACCGGCAACAAAACCCGCCGTGATCGGCCCTGCCGCATTGGTTTCAACGAAGCTGCCGGCCTTGAAATCTAGCGTGCCAACAGTCAGCGTTCCAGCATCGGTCAACGCGCCGGTTGCATCCAGCGCCAGCGTGCCGGTGGTATCAACCACGCCGCCCAGCCCGATACTGGTGGCACTCATGGTGATGTTACTACCAGATAAGGTGCCGGTCTGGCCGATGCTGTTCGCCGCAATCAGCTCTAATGCTGGGCTGAGCGTGATGTTGCCCGCCACCGTGATGTTGTTGGCCGCGTAGGATTTTGGTGTGAGGTAATCAGCTGTCCCGACTACCAAGCTAACGGCTGAAACGGCACTGAGGAAGCTGGATGAAATATCGAGCGCACCGGCACCCGTGCCACCCAGATCGACCAAGGTGCTGGCACTGTAGGGTGCAACAATCACCTGCCCGGTCGGTGCGACAATTGTTGCCCCACTGCCAAGGTTGAAATTATTGGCCACGAGCTCGACAGTTCCTGCAGGTCCGGCGTTCAAGCTGGTATTCAGGGCCAGCGTGCTGGCATCGATCAGGATAATATCCCCTGTGCTGGCGACGCTGCCAATCACCTGCAGGCTGGCACCGTCAAACAGTCGCAGCTCGGCGGCGCTGAATCCTGTCAGCGTGCCGATATTGTTGGCCGTGCCATCGAGATACACGGCGCCATCGGTCGCGCCGCCGCTGGTCAATGTGCCGGCGCTGATCGCACCGGTCGAGGCTTCCGTGATGTTATTTGCGGAGGGGCTGAGCAGCGCCAACAGGCTGGTCGCCGCGACGCTGCCCAAAATATCCAAGCCAGCGCCGCTTAATGTTGCGGTGTTGGCATTGATTAAACCGCCGCTCGCCACGGTCAGGCCGCTTTGCGATGTTATGCCCACAATGCCTGCCGCCACGGTGCCTGCCACCGTCAGCGCACTGGCATCATTCAGGTCAAAACTATTGGTGCCGCTCAGCGTAATATTGCCCAGCGTGCCGATATTATTGACACCATTGGTCAACAGCAGATCACCAGCAAGACTACCAACGCTGACCAGGCTGCCGGCGGCCACAGTGGCGCTACTGCCCTCTGTGACCGTGCCGGTGCTCTGCAATGCCAGCGTGTTTCCAGCATTCAACGTACCATTGATCGCGATTATGTTGGCACCATCCAATAACAACGCGCTGGTGGTGCTGATCACACCGCTTTCGATCAAGCCAGGGGCGATGAGGCTGGCCGCATTGGCCAGCACCGGCCCGGTAATGGTCAAGGTGGATTGGTCGGTCAGCGAGAGCGTGTTGCTGGCCAGCGTGTAGCTGCCAAGTGTCGAAATGCTGTTAAAGGCGCTAGTAAGGGCGACATTGCCGCCGCTGCCGTTGCCGGTCAGCGTACCCGCAATCAGCGTACCAGTCTCAGAAACCGTGCCATTGCTGTTGAGGGTCAGACCAGAGCCGACCGAGGCAAACCCAGCCAACGTGATGCCGCCGGTACCGGTGTTGGTTAGGTCAAGTGATGTGGCGGCCAAAACGGTGCCGGTCAAATCAAGGCTGCTAGCCGTGAGGTTGACATTATTCGCCACTACGGTGCCCACAACAGCCAGGGCACTGGCATCAGTCAGGGCGAAATCCCCGCTGGCAAGTGTGAAGCCGCTCAGCGTGCCGATGGCATTATTGGCATCGCCAAAACTGACATTGCCGCCCAACGTCCCGATGGCCGCCAGCGTGCCCGCGGCCAAGGTGCCGCTGGATTGCGTGACCCCGCCGGTGATGCCCTGCAAGGACAACAGGTTGGCAATGCTGACATTGCCCGCGATCCCGAGCGAGCCGGTATCGGCCAGCAGCAAGTTCGGTGCCCTGAAGCTGCCCAAGCTCGCAATGGTGTTCAGGCTCAGATTGGTTGCGGTAAAGCTGCCCAAGCTCGCAATGGTGTTCGTGGCACTATTGAGCGTGACATTACCGCTGGCCGTGCCGGTCAGCGTGCCGGTGCTGATGGCACCGGTGGATTCCGTAATACTGCTGGTGCTGGCAAGCGATAAATTAGCGCTGCTGAGGCTGCCTGCAAAATCAAGGCTGGTGGCCGATAGAGTAATATTACCGAACGAAGTAACCGGCCCCGTCACGCTCAGCGAACCGGCATCGTTCAGGGTCAGATTGGTTGCGGTAAAGCTTCCCAAGCTCGCGATGCTGTTAGACGCACCATCCAGCGTGACGGCACCATCAGCAGCGCCATTGCTCGTCAGGGTGGCAGCAGAAATACTACCGGCAATGCCTTCAAAAATCGTACCGGGGCTAACCAATCCCAGCACACTAGCTGCACTCACCGATGCGTCGATATAGGTGCCAGCGGTGCCACTGGAGAGCAGCATATTGCCTGCCGCACTCAGCCCAGCCCCGACGGAGAGTGAGTTTGTTGCATCGATTTCCAGCGAGCCGTTTACGTAAATTGAATTGGTGATCGAAATATCACCGCCAGAGACGAGGCTGAGCACTGTGTTGGCACTGCCAATGCTGACCGAATCCGTTACCGAAATTAGCGACGAGGCTTCGAGGATGATTGTGCCGCTTAGCGTATCGAGCGTACTGCCAGAAATATAGCTTGTTTTGGGGCTGGTGCCGGCCCCAAATGTTGTGGTGGACCCGGCAGTGGACGAGCCAGCGCTTGGATTGCCTGAACCAACCACCAAGGTGGCAGGGTCGAGCAAAATCTCACCGTTCTGGCCGCTCACCGCGAGGTCAGCAACCGTGCCACTGAGATTGATCACATTGCCAGACGAGATTTCCGCTACGCCGCCATTGCCGCCATGTGGGCCACCCTGGATCGAAATGGCGCCCGCAAAATCGGTATAGTTGGTGCTCAGCAGCGTGACATCGCCACCATTGCCGGTGCCGGTGGCATCACTCAACAGCATCGCGCCGGGTGCCACCAGTACGGTATTCGCGCGCGGCGCTGTGGTATCCGCCGCACCTTTCTGGGCGCGCGTAATGTCGGTGCCGAGCGCGACTACGCCGCCACCGGCATCGCCGGATGTATTGATGGTGGCACCCGCCGCTACGACCACAGTGCCATCGGTGAGCACCTGTACGGCACCGCCTTTGGTGCCTGCAACCGCGCCTTGCGCGAGCAAATTGCCTGCAATGGAAATATTGCCGCCCATGCCAGTGACGGAAATGGTGCCGGTGTTGGTCCCCACACTATCAGCGCGGATGGTGCCACCGGCATTGATAAGCTGGGTGACCAGCGCGTCAGCATCCTGCGCGGTAAGCGTAATCTTGCCACCATCAGCCAAAATCACGCCGCTATTGGTAACGAGTGCAGGCACCAGCTTGCCGCCAACATCCACCGCCCGCACCGCTTTGGTGACATCCAGCGAAATCAGCCGGTCGCCATACATGTCCAGTGTAAAGGCGCTGGCACCGGCAAGCACCACCTGGCCCAATTTGGCGGTGATGATGCCATTATTAGCCACCTGCGGCGCAATCAGCCCGACCAGCCCGGTATCCTTAACGGTGATTTTACCGTCATTGACGATGCTGGCACCGGGCCGCGGCGCACCGGTGAAGTTCAGTTTGCCCGCCAGGAAATCCTGGTTGGAGACGCTGTTGGTGGTCGCCACCAGCGCTTGTGCGTCAACTTCCGAGCCCTTGGTGAAAATAATGCCGGACTGGTTAACCAGAATAAGTTGTCCGTTCGCATTAATTTTACCGGCGATGATCGAGGGGGACGGGGTCAGAACATAGTTCAGCGCCGTCGATGTCGAGGATGGCTGGTTGAACTGCACCGTGGCCGCACTACCGACATTAAACGTCTGCCAGTCGATGATGGTTTTCTGGCTGGTCTGGTTAATGGTGGTAAGGTCTGGCGCCTGGCTGATGGACGCACTACCGGCCGCGACCGAGCCGCCGGTGGGGGTGGTGTTAGCAGGCAGGCTCTGTGCGTGCGCCGGGGCTGCGCTGATGATGCCTGAAAAGCATGTGGAAGCCAGCAACGCCGCGCGCCAAAGCAGCTTGCGCTTTGCCCCAGACACGGATGGTTGCGAAATGCTCTCCATAGGCCCCTCATTTGCACCGTTACGGCGCGCAGTTATTAGTAGCGGGCTGTGATGCCCCAATAGAATATATGTTCAGGTAGCGGCATACTGGTCGGGTTGCCGGCATCCAGCTGTGGGGTCAGGCGGTGCACATATTCACCGTCCAATTCCAGATGCTGGGTGAGGCCAAGACGCACGCCAACCCCGGCAGATTCCAACCGGTGCCGAAGGTCGGTCGATAAATTCACCCAGCTTTCGCCGTAATCGTAAAAGGCATAGAATTGCGCCCCGAAATCAACCGGTAATTTGAAAATATTAAAGCTTGCGCCTGTGTTGAGCTGTAATTCAGCGGTCGCGTAAACCGCTTTGTCGCCTGAGACCTCGCCGGCATAGAAGCCGCGCGTGTAGCGTGCGCCGCCCAAATTAAATTCTTCACCACCCGGCAAAATATTGTTGCTGAATTGCCCACCTGCCTCCACGCGAAGTGACAGCGTGGTGTCAGGGGCAGGGGTGAGCAAGGTTTGTACACGCGCAATCGAGGCATTCAACTTCCAGAAATCCTGCTTCTCCCGGTAGCGGCCGCTCACGCCCAGAGCCCGTCCATCGGGGGCCGCACCGAAAGCCGGAATGCCCTGCGAGAATTGAATGTCGAAAACACTCACCGCACTGCGCTGCGTGCCGGCCCACAAATCCTGCCAGGCATATTGGCTGGCCAACCGCGCCACGCGCACGCTCTCAGAGCTGGTGCGGAAGCCCTCAGTATAAATCAGGTTCTGGGTGCCGTCTGCGTGGAAGGTAACGGTCAGCGCTTGGTTGCGGCGCAACAGCAGCGGGTAGCTGACCTGACCGCCGTAAACTTCCAGGAAGCTGCGGTAATGGGCATTGGCCAGCGTGCCATAAGGCTGCGCGCGTCCGGCACCGCCATAGAGCTTAATGCGCAGCCCGCTACTGCCAACGAAGAAGCTTTCGGAAACCTGGCCAAAATTATCGGTGTTGCCGGCGGTGTGGAACAGCGAAACTTCTGTCTGGTCGCCCAGCGAGGTGACGCTGTTGATGTCAAACACCCCAAGCCCTTCCTCTGGGCCGGTATCCTGGAAGCCACGATTATCCGCCGTTGCTAAGGCCGAGACGGTTTGCTTGGCCACTTCGGCGACCAGGGTCAGGGCGCCGGGGTCGTCAGAATCGGCTTGCAAAACCGCATGAACGCTGACGCCGGGAATTTGCTGCGCCAGCAGCAGCCAATGTTCGAGCGATGCTTCCGAGACCGGGCGTTCATTGGTCAGATGGTTAAGGAAGCGCAACACCAGCGAGCCGACCGGGCCGATATCATCGGACAGTTTTACCTGCACGATATGACCTTCGGTGATGATGAACCGTACATCGCCCTTGCCGTCTATATCCATAGAAACCGTGGAGAGCACAAAGCCATTTTGCTGAGCGCGACCCGCTGGCCGGCCAGCCCGGCCACGAGCTGGTTCAGTTGCGCCTGCGGGAAGGCGGTACCACCAATGACCGTAACGGTCCCAACCTGGATCATCGCGGAGGGCAGCTTGCCCTCGGCCGTTAAAGGCTGAAAGTTCGGCAACCCGGCACCTAAATTAGGCGGGGTTTCCGGCTTGATGTTGGGGATCGGCGAAGATTGCAGTGTGGTGGGTGCCGTTTGTGAAAATGCCGTAACGGGCAGCAGCAACACGCCGCCGCAGAGCGCGCCAAGTACGAGGTATGAGGCGGATGCTGGACGCATTGAAACAACCCTTGTTCCGGCGTTTATATTTCCGGTCGAAAGTGTAATAGAGTGCCGGATTGAACCTGTAAATGCAGGCGCGGCTCTCAAAAAATGTTGAATGGAAAAATTCATAAAATTAAAGTAAGCTTTCGTTAAAATAGTCAAAAGCAAGGCTCTAACTTTCTGGAACCGATATAACCAATACTGTTATGTTATCGCGCCCGCCATGATCAATTGCTGCGGCCACCAGTTTTTGCGCCATGAGCGACCGTTCCGGCTGCTGTAAAAACCGCGAGATTTCCGCTAGCGGCATGGTTTTGCTGAGCCCGTCACTGCATAACAAAAATAGGTCGTCAGGCTTTGCCGTGCCGATAATCGCATCTAGGACAATATCGTCCTGATCCCCGCCGATGGCACGGGTGATGATATTCGCTTGGGGATGATGTTCGGCGTCCTCGAGGTTGATTTTGCCTAAATCGACCAACTCCTGCACCAGGCTATGGTCGCGGCTGATTTGCAAAACTTCACCGTTCCGTAACAAATAGGCGCGGGAATCGCCGGCCCACAGGCAGCAAAACTTATCCGCGTGGATGATCATGCCAACAAAGGTGGAGGCGATCACGACATTTGGGCCGCGCGCTCTGGCGGCGGCACGCAGGGCTCGGTGGGTGGCACTGATACTAGCCCGGACCGCGTCGGTCAGGTCATCAAAACCCAGCCCCTGCGGGATTTGTGCCAATGCCTCAACGATCATGCTGGAGGCCAGGTCGCCGCGATGATGCCCGCCGGCACCATCCGCCACCGCCCACAATCCCAGTTCTGGGCGGGCCAACAGATTATCCTCGTTATATTTTCTAACCGTCCCCGGATTGGTCTCTGCCCAGCTTTCAACAGCCGCCATGCTCGGGGTCTCCATCATGTCCATGCCTTGTTGTGTGCCTCTCGGCAGGTGGCTGCTGCTCGTTAGCCTCCGGTACCAGCAACATCAAGCATTATATAGCTACCACAACAGACGCGATTATGCATGCGCGGTAATATGACCTTTTAATGGTTGGATTGGCCGGGTCCGGACGCGATCTATTGACGAAGATCAAAGACATACGAAGCGACCGCTGGTTTTGTTTCATTAATGAGAATCAGGGTTTGATAGATGTTGCTGAATTTGCAGGCACTGCGGGAGGCTGAGGCGTTCATGCAGCCGTTTCCATATCTTACAGCCACCGGCTTGGTCCGCCCGCCCGCCTTGCAACTAATTACCAATGACTTTCCTTTGATCCGTCAGCCCGGCGTGTTTGCCCTGCCGGGTTTGCGGTACGGCAAAATTTTCGAGCAATTGATCCTGGAAATCCGCGGTCGTGCGCTCGAAGCGCTGCTCGAAGAAAAATTCAGCGTGACCTTGGCCGACAAGCCGCTGATGGTGACGGTACGCGGTCAGGCGCAGCACAAGGATGGCCGGATTCACGCTGACTCGAAGGATAAATTCTTAACCTGCCTGCTCTATTTGAACGACCCACACTGGCAGGCGACCGGCGGCCGGTTGCGCCTGTTGCGCCGCCCGGATGATCTGACCGACGTGATCGCCGAGGTGCCCCCAGATGGCGGCACCTTCATCGCCTTTAAGCGCACTGACCATTCCTGGCACGGGCATGAGCCGTTCGAGGGGCCAAGGCGGATTGTGATGTTCAACTGGATGGTCTCAAAAACCGCGATGCTCAAAAATATCGGTCGCCATACTTTGTCTGCGGCCTTCAAGGCGTTCGGCAAAACCCATGCTTATTGAAGCATTGGCGCCGGGTGCGCCGCAATTTCTGGCGGCTTTGGCGCAGACCGAGGCACCGGCAACGCCGTTTCGGCATTGGATTTTGAAGGATATATTGCCAGCACCTTTGGTTGATGCGCTAGCACGGCTGCCGCTTACGCCGCCGGTTGGTGCCGCTTTTAGCGGTCAGCGCGAGGCCAATAATGCGTTGCGGGTGTATTTCACCCCGCAGGTGCAAAGCCGCTTTGCCACCTGCCGTGATGTGACACGGATTTTTCAAAGTGGGGCGGTTTTGGCCCGGCTGCAGGCGGTCACCGGTGTGAATGTCGCGGCCGGGCATCTGCGGATTGAATATTGCCAGGACCAAGATGGTTTCTGGCTGGAGCCGCATCGCGACATTGCGGTGAAAATGTTCACCATGCTGATTTATGTTTCAGACGACCCCACTCTGTTTGATGCCGGGACCGATCTTTACGATGACACGCCTGCACATAATCTGGTTGGTTCCGTACCGTACCGGAAAAATCACGGGCTGATGTTCATCCCCGGCCCGGCCAGTTGGCACGGGTTTTCGAAGCGGCCGATCCGCGGATTACGCAAATCCCTGATCATCAACTACGTTTCGTCGGACTGGAAAGCGGTCGATGAACTGGCCGAACCGCATTTGCTGGCAGGAGGCTTGGCATGAAAACGGCTGATTTACTGGCGCGTTACGATGGCCGCGTGCCGCGCTATACCAGCTACCCAACAGCGCCGCATTTTTCTGGCGCGGTGGGCGCGCAAACCTATGAAGGCTGGCTGGACGGGCTGGACCCCACGGCGCCATTGTCACTGTATATTCACGTACCGTTTTGCGACCGCCTCTGTTTGTATTGCGGCTGTAATACTTCGGTCGTGCGGCAGGAGGCACCCAAGCGGGACTACGCCCAACTGCTTGGCCGTGAAATTTCCATGCTGGCGGACCGACTCGGCGGGCGGGCGCAAGTCTCGCACGTGCATTGGGGTGGCGGCACACCCACCAGCCTGCCCAATGACTGCCTGACCAGCATTATGGATTTGATCCGCAAACGCTTCATCCTGCGAACCGATGCCGAGATCGCCATTGAGATCGATCCAACAAGTTTCACTGCGGATAAATGCGATGCGATAATTTTAATGGGGGTTAATCGTGCCAGCTTAGGCGTGCAGGATTTCGACCCCGCCGTGCAGGCCGCCATCGGCCGCATGCAAAGTTTTGAGCAGACCGCCGCCTGCGCTGATTTGCTGCGGGGTGGTGGAATTTCTGCACTTAATCTTGATCTTATTTACGGCTTGCCGCTTCAGACGATCGCAAGCGTCACCCGCACGGCGCAGCAGGCGCTGGCTTTGGCCGCCGGACGAATTGCGGTGTTTGGCTACGCGCATGTGCCTTGGATGAAGCGTCACCAGGCGCTGATCGCGGAGGCATCTTTGCCGGACACACTTGCACGCTTTGCGCAACTGAATGCGATCGCGCATGTGCTTTCACAAGCGGGTGGCTATGTGCCCGTCGGGCTTGACCATTACGCCCGGCCCGATGATGCGCTGGCGGTGGCACTGCAAGAAAAATCGCTGCATCGCTGTTTTCAGGGTTATACCACCGACGCAGCACCCGCGTTAATTGGGATTGGTGCAAGCTCCATTGGCAGCTTGCCCCAAGGCTACGCGCAGAATGAAACCCGCGTGCCAGCTTATGCGGCTGCAATTAACGCCGGCAAGTTTGCCATTGCGCGTGGCGTGGTGCTGACCTCAGATGACAAACTCCGCCGGGCCGTAATTGAGAAAATCATGTGCGATCTGGACGTTGATCTCATTGCAATGGCAGCCAGCTTTGGCGCCAATCCCGCCGGATTATTGCATGATGCGGCGCGGCTGGTGATGTTCCAGCAAGACGGGCTGGTGCAGTGGAATGGTCGGCGGCTGCAGGTTACTCCGGCTGGCCGGCCCTTTGTGCGCAACGTTGCCGCGCTGTTTGACGCGTATCTGCGTATGGATGAAGCCGCGCCCCGCCACGCTCAGGCAGTATAACGCGCCGTTATAAAATCATTACTGAATATACAGCTAAAAAAAGCCCTGCCGTTTTGTGCGGCAGGGCAGTTTGGGAAAGTATCCTTGAGCGGATGACCATGTATCTCGCAAATTGGTCCGGCTGTATTTGACCTAAATCAAAAGCCGGACCGTTCGGGCGAAATATTCAGAAGCGATAGCCGATGCCAACGCCCACCACGGTCGGGCTGAGCGCGGTCTTGGCAACCACTGCACCGCCATCCAACCGGGCTGTGGTGTTCAGGAACATTTGCTTCACATCGATATTGGCATACCAGTTGCCGCCCAGGCTGTAATCAAAACCAGCGTCCAGGGTCGGCCCAATAGCGGTGCTGTAGCCAGCTTTGGTCACAATACCGCCGGCAGGGTGGCTGTCATAGAAGAATGCCACGGTCAGACCTACGCCCGCATACGGCGTGAAACCCGCAATCGTCGGAAAATGATACTGCACTGTAACGGTCGGCGGTAACACCCACACGCTGCCAACATCAATCTTGCCGGCAACTGTGCCTTTGGCGGAGACGTTATGGCGCGTGGTGGCGGCGATCACTTCCAGTGAGAAACGGTTGGTCAGGAAATATGATAAATCAACTTCTGGCGCGAATTGCTGGGTGGCGTCCACATGCCCGCCAACCACGCTTACCGAGCTGGAGAAATTTTCCGGAATGACATCGATGCCGCGCAAACGCACCAGGAAATCGCCGGCCTGAAAGTTTGTGCGGGCGGTGGTTTGCGCTTGGGCAAGCGCGGGTGCAGCAAAAGACAAAGCGACCAAGCTGACGATACAAATTGAGAGAGATTTTTTCACGTGAGACATCCTGTGCCTTGGGGTTCATATGCGTAACGCTGCGTATGAAAGGCAGGATGGCTCTTTGTACTTTGATGTAGATCAAAATAGTTATGGTCTAGTTCTAATCGCTTGTGGCTGTTGCTCTTACGTCACAATCTGCGAGCCTAATGCGCATCTCAGCCCTTGGCGTTGGCGACAACTTCCAGCTTTTGCGGATTGAGCAGAGTGACCGCATGCGCATTGCTGAATTCGATCAGGCCATTGCGCTTCAATTGCGCAAATGAGCGTGACACCGTTTCGATGGTCAGGCCGAGATAATCGGCGAGATCAGCGCGGCTGATCGGCAATTTCAGAGTCACGGCGGTGGCTGGCAGCTTACCCCCGGGGCACGATTCCAGCTTAAATGTGAGGTTGAGCAGATAGCTGGCCACCCGTTCAACTGCATTTTTGCGCGCCAGCAGCAGCATTTGCTCATGCGCGATGGTCAGTTCGTGCGCGGCAATGTTCAGCAGGCGGCGCTCCAGGGCGGGGAAATCAGCGAATACCTGGTTCAGGGCGGTACGGTTGAACCGGCAAAGCTTCACCTCGTCCATTGCCTCGGCACTGAACGCGCATTGCCCTGAGACAGCCAGACCCAGAAACTGCCCGGTGCTCATAAAGCCGGTAATGTGGCGGCGGCCATCCGGCAGGGCCTTGAAAACCCTGACCATACCGCTGGTGACGTTATAAAAATAAGTCGCCGGGTCGCCTTCCTCGATAAATACTTTACCAGGGGCGATGGTTAAATGCTGGGCCGCACGGGAGAGTGCGCCGAGATCTTCGTCCGATAGGGCGTCGCACATACCGATATGGCGGGCACCGCAATCGTCACAGCGGCTCGATGCCGGGTTGTTGGCCGATATGACCACCGGACGGCGGATTGTAGAGCCTTCCAACAAATAGCTTCTCCCAGTCCTTAGCCAGGTTTTAGTACGCCGACCCTAGAATTTCGCAAGGTCAAAAATTTTTCGCGCAAACCAGGATCATGAACATATGGCCGACATTGACATAAATCAACGCTTTGTGCGGCCGTCCGGGCGAAGTTGGGGTCACAAATGAGGAAACTGCATATTCGATGCGCGACTATTTCGTGGAACCTTTGTCCGCAGTGTCACTGGCCAGTGCTTATCCGCTGATCCGTCTGGCCGCGCCCGGAATCGCGTTGGCAACCTGGAAGCGGCAGGCCAAAGCCGTCATCGATAAACGCCATCGCGGTGCCAAGGGTATTCTAATCGCCCGCCCGGCGCAGCGGCCTTATATTTGCGGCATGGTTTGGTACCGGGCTGAGTTCGACTTGGTGAAAGGCCGGGTGCTGCATGCGTATAATCTGGTGGCGATCGATTTATTGGATTCAGAGGCGATCATTCTGCATTTGATGCTGGCCTTAGGGCCGGTGGCACGGCTGAATGGCTGCGTTTGGGTGAATATCATCATGCCCGATGGCTGTGCCGCCTCCAAAGATGTGCATCATGCGGCCGACAGGCTCGCCAGCGCCTCGGCAGTCGCGCATTGTCTGGAAGTGGGCTTCGCGGCCTGAAACGCGGCAAAAGCGGCCGCGGCGGATGGGTCAGGCCAACATCGAACCCGTATCGATATAACGCTGATGCCATGAGAGCGCTTCGGCCAGCAGCGATGGTGATTGCTGCCCATAGGAATGCAGCCGCGCCCGGCGGTAATAATCCTGCAAGGCTGGTTTGTAGCTGGGATGTGCGCAGTTATTGATAATAACTTCGGCACGTTGCTTTGGTGACAGTCCGCGCAAATCCGCCAGCCCTTGTTCAGTGACAATCACCTGCACATCCTGCGTTATATGGTCCACATGCGAGGCTTGCGGCACAATCGCCGAGATTTTGCCACCCTTGGCGGTCGAAGGTGTCATGAAAATCGACACATAGGCGTTACGGGCAAAATCGCCGGAACCGCCGATGCCGTTTTGAATCCGCGAGCCCATTACATGGGTGGAATTTACCCCGCCGTAAATATCGGCCTCGATCAACCCGTTCATCGCCAGGCACCCCAGGCGGCGGATGAGTTCCGGATGGTTGCTGATTTCCTGCGGCCGCAGAATCAGCTTGTCGCGGAAGCGGTGCATATTGGCATTCAGCCGCTCGGCGGCCTCGCGGCTGAGTGAAAAGCCGGTGGCGGACGCCATGTTCAGCAGCCCGGCATCCAGCAAATCGAGCATCCCGTCCTGAATCACTTCGGTAAAAGCATTCATGCCGGAAAACGGCCCATCCAGCAGGCTAGAAAGCACCGCGTTGGTTATATTACCGACGCCGGATTGCAACGGTAGCATGGACGCTGGCAACCGGTCCTTTTTGACCTCGTGCTGAAAAAACGCCAGCAAATGCTGCGCAATGCCAAATGCCGCGCGATCGGGCGGTGAGAAAGGCAGATTACGGTCGGGCGCGTCGGTTTCCACAATGGCGATGATTTTCGCGGGGTCGCAGCGCAGATAGGGCTCGCCAATGCGGTCGCCCACTTTGGTCAGCGGGATCGGCACGCGGTCCGGCGGCAAGGCGGTGCCGTAGTAAATGTCGTGCATGCCGTCGAGAGCCGGGTTTTGCCAGCGATTTACCTCAAGGATCACGTTCTTGGCGCGGTCCAGCCAGGTTTTGTTGTTACCCACCGAGGAGGAAGGGATTAGCGAGCCATCCGCATTGATGCCGGTCACTTCGATCAGCGCCGTATCAAGGGGCCCAAGAAACCCCTGCCACGCCATCGGCGCGACCTGGCTGAGATGCATGTCGAAATATTCCATCTCGCCGCGATTGATCTTCTCGCGTGCGATCGGGTCGGAATTATAGGGCAGGCGGAATTCGATCCCATTGGCGCGCGCTAATGCGCCGTCCAACTCCGGGCCGGTGGAGGCGCCGGTCCATACACGCAGCCGGAAAGGGTGTCCGGCCGCGGCGGCTGTTTCCATCCGCGCCGCCAGGGCTTGGGGTACAGCCTTGGGGTAGCCCGAACCGGTGAAACCGCTCATGCCGACAGTGCTGCCCGGTGCAATAAGGGCAGCCGCTTCGGCGGCCGTCATGATTTTGGAGCGTAATGGTTGGTGGGCGATGCGTGATGGGGTTGTCATGAAGATCCGGTATTACAAAGGGAAAGCTTTGTTTTGGTAAGCCTAACCAGCTTTCGATATGCTGTCCGCCCGGCGCGATATATGACGTAAATCAAGTCCCGTTGCGGCTGCGACCCTTGACAGGGTTGGCGCGTATGCATAACGTTTCATAACAAACGTTCGTACAATGAACAAATTGGGAAACGGGCCATTCGCAACAAACGCTAGACTGGCATGACAGACGAAATGACAACGTCGCGCAGCGCGATGACATGCAATGACGCTTACAAGAAATAAAATATGGGATTTGAACATCCAGGGGACGCAAAATGGCAGCAATGCAAAAACAAGGGCCGGCATATGCGCAGCCTGGCTGGCCATCGGTTTAGATTTTGCTGACAGGGGTGCGGCACAGGTCGGGGGGAGCTGGTCATCTGGCTGGCGATGACATGCATGGTCTGTCTGGCATCTGGTTGCATTGCGGTTCTGGCGTAGGACGGCTGATGAGGGAATGGTGATGCAAGGGTATAAATTTGATTAGAACGATCCTTGGCGATGTGCAGAATCCGGAAGGCCCGATGCTGGGGCATGAACATCTGCAAATTGATCTCTCCCATAATAAGGGGGAGGATAATGTGCTCGGCGTTGACGAGGAACGCTCCATTATCGACGATTTGCGCTACGTGGTTGCCCGGCATGGGTTGCGTTTTGTTGCCGATTTAAGCGTGCCAGGGGGCGGTCGCGATGCTGAAGCTTTGGCGCGCATTGCACAACAAACCGGGCTACATGTTGTTTGTGCCACGGGTTTTTATTGGGACCCGGTGTCGGATTGGGTGCGGGAAAGTTCTCTCGCTAATTTGCGTGATATTATGATACGCGAAGTGCAAACCGGTATTGGTGAGTCTGGGTTGCGTTGCGGCACTATCAAGGTTGGTACAAATCATACTGAATTGGATGCCGTATTTGAAAAAATATTTCGTGCGGCGGCCGCGGCGTCACGCCTCACCGGCACTTCGATCATCACCCATACCACCAAGCCAGAGCAAGCGACATGGCAGCTTGATGTGTTGGAGGATGCGGGCGCAGATTTATCGCATGTGCTGATCAGCCATTTACACAAGGCTAACAATTTTTCAGAAATTTTAGCTGTTGGTAAGCGGGGAGCCTTTATAGGGTTCGACCAGCTAGGCTTCAAAAAAGGCCCAACCATTGATCAGGTAGCAGATATGGTTGTGCAGGTGATTGCGCATGGTTTGGGCAAACAACTGATCCTGTCTGCGGACATCGCGCGCAAATCGCGGCTGCGTGCAAATGGTGGCGTTGGTTATGAAACGACATTCTCCGAATGTTTGCCGTTGTTGCGGCAGAGGCATGTGCCCGAAACGCAAATTCATCAGATAATGTATGACAATCCGCTGAATGTTTTCAGCATTCGACAAGATTTGATAGTGGCTGGAGATCAAAATGAGTGACTTGGCAACGCCGCAAGAGCATAAACATCAGGTCATAAGAAAATCCTATAAAATGCTGATTGGCGGCGATTGGCGTGACGCCAAAGGTGGCGGCATAATTGATAGCATCGATCCCTCCAACGAAGAGGTCATTGCGCATGTTCCTGACGGCGGCGAGGCTGATGTCGCCGCAGCTGTTGAAGCTGGCAAGGAAGCCTTTGCCCAATGGCGTACCTTTACGGCCGCTAAGCGCCGCAAGAAAATGTATGAGCTGGCTGAACGTATGGAGGAAAAAACTGCGCATTTTGCCATGCTCGATACCATCGATTCTGGTAATCCGATCACAGGCATGATGGAGGATGCCAAAAAAGCACCCGAGGAAATTCGCAGCTTTGCCAATTTGGCCACTGAATTAAAGGGTACGTCTTATGAGGCGCCGGATGATGTGGTTTGCTACACGCGCCGTGAGGCCTTTGGCGTGGTAGGGCGGATTATTCCGTTCAACCACCCTTATCGTTTTGCTGCCAAGGTGGCACCCGGCTTGGCTGCCGGAAATGCCGTGATTTTGAAGCCGGGCGAGACCACGTCGCTTTCAGCAATCGAGTTTGCTGAAATGACGATGGATATTTTCCCGAAAGGTCTGATCAGTGTCGTAACAGGTTACGGCCATACGGTGGGCCATGCGATTGTGACTCATCCCGAGATTATGCGCGTGGCGTTCACCGGCAGCGTACCAATTGGCCAGGCGATCATGCGTGATGGTGCTGCGCACATGAAGCGACTCTCACTAGAATTGGGCGGCAAAAATCCGATGATCGTGTTTCCGGACGTGGATGTGGATAAAGCAGCGCGCGGCTGCATCAAGGGCATGAATATGGCCCGCAGCATGGGGCAGTCCTGCCAGTCGAACTCGCGCGTATTTGTGCATGAGAAAATCTACGACCATTTTGTTGGCGCCTTGGTGGAAAATATCGGCAAATTACGCGTCGGTGACCCGCGTGACGAGGCAACCGCGGTTGGCCCAGTGAACCATAAGAAACATTACGACCGAATCATGGGTTGTATTGAGTCTGGCAAAGACCAGGGGGCGAAGCTGCAAATTGGCGGTAAGCGCCCTATCTCATTCAACAAAGGCTATTATATTGAACCAACCGTGTTCAGCGACGTGACGATGGATATGCGCATCGCCAAGGAAGAAATTTTTGGGCCGGTGATCAGTGTATTCAAATGGCGCGATTATGACACCGTCATCGCCCAAGCCAACGCTACCGAATTTGGTTTAACCGCCAATATTTGGACCAACGACCTGACGCTGGCCAACAAAACCATGATGGCAATGCAGGCTGGTTTGGTTTGGATCAACGGTGCCGGTGGGCGTGTGGCTGGTGTACCGTTTGGGGGCTACAAGATGAGTGGTTTGGGAAAGGAAGGCGATTTGTCAGATCTGCTTAGCTACACGCAGGAAAAAACTGTCATCACGCATTTGCAGTAATGGTTAAAAATACCAATAAGTTTTCAGAACTGAATAGGATTTACCATGAGCCTAGATAAATCAAATTTCGTCTGCCGCCGTTTGGTGGGGCGTGTTGCAATTGTCACTGGTGGTGCGCACGGTATCGGCAAGGCCTATGCCCGGCGTCTGGCGGACGAAGGCGCCCATGTCGTGATTGCTGATATCGATGGTGCTGCCGCAGAAACCACCGCAGCAGCTTTAACGGCGCTAGCAGGTGCGCCGAAGGCGCTGGGGCTGCGGGTTGATGTCTCGAGTGAAGAAAGCCTAGCTGACATGGTCGCCAAAACCATGGAGGCATTTGGCAGGATCGATATTCTCATTAATAACGCTGCTATATTTGCCACCATCCCGATGTCACGCCTGCCGTTTGATGAGATCAGGGTGGATGAATGGGACCGGATGATGAACGTCAATCTAAAGGGCTCATGGCTCGCGGTTCGTGCTGTGGCGCCGGTCATGAAGCAACAAAAATCTGGCAAGATTATCAACATTGCTTCTGGCACCGCATTCAAAGGCACTGGTGGGCGTATTCACTATGTCACTTCTAAGGCTGGTATGATCGGCCTAACCAAGTCGCTTGCGAACGATCTAGGGCCACACAATGTCAATGTGAACTGCCTAGCGCCAGGTAGTACGCTGAGTGAAGAAAATGCCACCGATGAAATTCTACAAATGCGTCAGAAAAAAGGTAGCACGCGGCCGCTCTCGCGCACGCAATTGCCGGAGGATCTGGTTGGCGCAATGGCGTTCTTCTGTTCCAGCGATAGTGATTTTATCACGGGCCAAACTTTGGTTGTCGATGGCGGCACGTATATGCATTAGCGTTTAATAACAACGATAAAAGGAGGCTTATATGTCGAAAAACTTTGAACTTTCCCGGCGCCAGCTTCTCCCTTACGCCGCCTCGGCTGCGGCAGTTAGTGGGTTGCTTGCCACGTGGCCAGCGGCAGCAGCGTCTGCTTACCCCAATAAGCCGATTACATTCTTGATACCTGATGGTATCGGCGGTGGCGCTTCAACCTATGTACGCGAGTTCTCGGTTTTGTTGGGAAAATATTTCACGCCGAATGTGAATGTTGAACCAATTAATGACCAAGGTGCCAACGGCCAGAAAGCCGCTTTGGATTTGTTTCATGCAGCGCCCGATGGTTATACGATTGGCATGTTGGGGGACGTAACCTCGGTAAAACAGGACTCAGATTTGCTGAATAAGCTCAGCTGGGTCGCCAATCTCGGCAAAGCATCGTTCGGCCTTGCCGTAAACGCAAAATCTAATATTCAGAATGTGGCCGATTTACAGAAGTTGTCACAAACTAGGCCGGTCGTATTTTCATCGTCTGGCAAGTCAGCGCTAAGCTATTTTGCCATTAAGCTATTCTGTAAGCTCAATGACATCAATGCCAAAGTTGTCGTTGGCTACAAAGGGTCCACGGAAGCGATGCTAGCGGTGACGCGCGGTGAGGCGGATGCCACAGCGCAATCCATGCCCACCTTAAAACCGATGCAGGATTCAGGATATTTGCGTACAATTTTCGTATATGCAACAAAATCACCGCTCCCCGGTATTGATGATGCAACCAGTATTGCGCAGCCCGACCTTGCTGAAATTATTCAGTGGCGGGTTGTCGCGGCACCACCAGGTACGCCGCCGGAGATCGTGGAGACACTGTATGTGGCGTTGCGAAATATCGCTGCCGATCCTGCCACGATCGCATGGTCACAAAAAGTACATGTGCCGATCTTCTTCCTAGGTCCGGATGCTACCAAGCGCGTCGTGCAAGGTCAGATTGATCTGCTCAAAAAGTGGCAAGATGTGCTGGGCTGAAGTCTAAAGCTGATGCATGATGGTCCCGATGCGCACGAACATGTCACCGAAGCTGATATGGCAGCTTCTGCGAATTTTATCTGGGCGCAGGATAATGTTGAGCTGACGACGGTTGGTATCGATATTGGCAGCTCAACATCACATCTACTTTTTGCGAAATTGTATTTACGACGCCAATCGCAAGGGCTTTCAAGCCGGTTTCACATTATCCGCCGGGATGTTCTGTTTAAGTCAAAAATTTGTCTGACACCATTTTTGAACGATGGAACAATCGATGTTGAAAAATTAGGCGCGTTTATAAATACGCAATATCAAGATGCTGGTTTAACGCCAGATATGGTCGACACGGGTGCCGTGATTCTCACCGGTGAGGCGATTAAACGCCGCAATGCTGCTGCGATTGACGAGTTATTTGCGTCTCAAGGCGGCAAATTTGTCTGCGCAACTGCGGGCCACAAATTAGAAGCTACGCTCGCGGCACACGGCTCAGGTGCGGTGGAATTTTCGCGCCGCACTGCTTCTTGTGTTTTGCATGTCGATGTTGGCGGCGGGACCACAAAGCTTGCACTGATTGACAACGGTTTTATTCGCTCCGTAAGCACCTTTGCTGTTGGCGGGCGGTTGATTGCACAAGATGAAGACGGTGCCTGGACGCGGTTGGATGAATCAGCTTTGCTGGTCGCTGCTGATCTTGGCTTAGAACTCACGCCCATAATGGCCCAAAGCGCTGATATTCGGCAAGCTATTATAGAGCGCTTAGCCGATTGCGCGGTGGGCCAAATTACCGGCAGCGCGCCCAATGATCTCGGCCAGAAGCTGCAACTTACCGGATCTCTGCGTTTAGATATGGCTCCAACAGCGATTAGTTTTTCAGGTGGTGTGGCAGAGTATCTATTTAGCCGCGAAACGAATGAATTTGGTGATATTGCCAAGCCATTGGCAGAGGCATTGCGAACCAGACTATCAATACGCTCTCCTGAATTAGTTGACCCTGGCCAGGGCATTCGTGCCACTGTGATCGGTGCTTCACAATTCGCCGTTCAGGTAAGTGGTAAGACGATTTATTTTTCCGATGAATCACATCTACAAGTTCATAATATTCCCGTCAAACATATTCCAAACGCCTTCACCGCGCGGTTTAATGCAAGCTCCTGGCAGACGGCGGTGAAAGCTGCCTTGCAGGACGATGACCGTGGGGTGGGCGGGTGCCTTGCATTGGCATTTTCCTGGCGGGCACCGCCGGAATATCGCCATATCCACGCCTGCGCTGAAGGTATTTTGCAAGCCGTTAGTACAAACTATGAGTTATTGTTGCTGGTTGTGGATGGAGATATTGGCCGCTCGCTGGGCTTTATTTTGCGGGAAGAGCTGAATTATAATGGCCCACTAATATCTCTTGATGGGCTAGAATTACAGCAATTTGATTTTGTCGATATTGGCGGCTTGATGCAGCCTGCTGGCGTGGTACCGGTGATCGTAAAATCTCTGGTTTTCTCATGAATATTTAATATGTTTGAAAGGAAAGTGTCGCATGGATCAGACCCCGCCCGCCCGCTATGGTATAGACCCGTATCTAGATTGGGTTGCTGCCGAAGGCGTGCCCGTTGTGGAAGGTATTGCCGTGAACATGTTTCATGTCAAAACTGCGCCGTGGGCCCGCTACGGCGTTAATGGTGCCGTCCTAAATCTCAAAGGCCGCGGGGATTTTTGCAACATGATGCTGTTTGATATCCCGCCCGGTGGTTCAACCGTTCCGCTACGTCATTTATATGAAGACGTTATTTATGTTCTTGAAGGCCGCGGCAATACAGAAATTGAATTTGCTGACGGCAGTAAACGCAGTTTTGAGTGGGGACCAAAAAGTCTGTTTGCCATTCCACTGAACTGCAAGCACCGGCACTTTAACGCCTCAGGCCAGCAGCGCGCTTTGTTTGCAACCACCACCAATTTGCCTTTGTTGCTAAATGCATTTCATAACAGTGATTTTGTTTTCAAAAATAGTTATAATTTCGTTGAGCGTATCGGCTCGGCGGCGTTTTTTGAGGGTCAGGGTAATCTCATTACCGTGCGTCAGGGCAATCATATGTGGGAGACAAATTTTATCCCAAGCCTTGGTGATTTGGAACTGCAAGCCTATGGCGACCGTGGTCCCGGCTCCATGAATATCAAAATCGTTCTGGCTGATGGCTCCATGCATGCGCATGTGTCTGAGATGCAATCAGGTACCTATAAAAAAGGTCATCGTCATGATGCTGGCTTTCATGTGATGTGCGTGATGGGCCATGGCTACTCGCTGGCTTGGTATGAGGGCGAACAAGATTTTGTGCGGCTAGATTGGGACCATGGTTTTGTGTTCCCGCCGGCTGACTTGCAGTTTCATCAGCATTTCACCACCAGTGCGACGCCAGCACGTTATTTGGCAACGGCCGTGGGTGGCATTCGCTACCCATTTACCGCAGCAAACCGCCGCACCTATCTGGGCACGAAGGCCGGTGAAAAAGGTGCCTCATCAACCAGCATCAAGGAGGGCGGTGATCAGATCGAGTTTGAGGATCAGGACCCGCGCATTCAAGAAATCTGGCTGGCGGAAATGTCGAAGAATGGAGTCGCACCAAAGATGGGTGACCTCGCAAAGAAATGAGCCAATTTTGAGATGGTACGGTATCATTCTCGGTATGAAACCTACATTTTTGTCTAAGCGCAGCGAGGTGCCTGGAAGCTTTTGTACGATCGCGACATAAACCAAAATTAGTATTTAGCTTTCAATCAGAAATCTGTCGTTGCAATCGTCGTTGACCCTCCAAAACCTCAGAAATTTCGCCAAAAACACCGGCAAGTTGCAATGAATTAAAGAAATTATTTAGCTGCTGGCTCGTTGGCGCGATGCGTCAACGCCCACGAGTTTTTATCATCTAATCCTAGACGCCAAAGTGGCACTCACGATAGAGTGATGATTATGTATTAAAATGACGTTTAGTCAGTTTGCGTGAAGGATCGGAAAATCTTCATAAGGAGCATTACCTAAGACGGTGCAGCCAAGGGGTTCGTTAATTTTGGCACCATCTCGCTTGGTAAACCGCATCAAGCGCACGCGGAATCTGCCACGATCATTGTATCGGGCGTTGGCCGCTCTGGAACCAGTGCCGTAGAAAAACTACTGTACGAGCTTGGCGTTCCTGTGGGCAATACCAAAAATCGTGCCGTGTATGAGGATGAGGAATTTGTTCAATCATTGTTATTTTTTGACCATCTGCGTCTGAAAGAGCTGATCGAAGACCGCAACGCCAAGCATCACAAATGGGGTGTGAAATTCCCATCGTTGCAAATTCATCTGATGCCGCTGCAGCTTTTGCAGTTCCGTAATCCGCATCGGGTAGTGGTCATGCGCGATGCTGTGGCCACCGCCAGCCGGGCGTTTTCATCAGACCCTGAAGCTGGGTCAATCAAGGATGCATTGCTGAATATCTTGCAGCAGACCAGCGATTTGATGAATTTTATCATGCGCGTGGAGTGTCCGGTATTGCTCATAAGCTATGAAAAACTTATTGCGGTTCCAGACGAAGTTATCGGCACGCTGTCAGCATTTTGTGGTATTGAGCTCAATGATGAGACGCGGCTGCGGGCCAAACATGCCATTGAGCCTAATAACAAGGCCTATATCCGGCTTTTCCACAACCAGTGGCTCGGTCATCTGGATGGTATTGATAATAATTGCCTAATCGGATGGTGTTGTGCGGGTGAAAATGCCGCACCTGTCGATGTTGAGTTACGCGCCAATGGTAAGGTGCTGGCTTTCGCCAGGGCTAATTTGTTCAGGCAAGATTTGCTGGACGCCGGGATAGGTGATGGCAGGTTTAGTTTTAAAATTGATATTGCTGGTTTGAAGCTAACAAGGAAATCAGTCTTGCAGGTGCGGGTTGTTGGCGAAGATTATGTGTTGGAGGGTAGCGGTCGGACACTCCAGCAATTACGCGGCACATAACGCGGCGGTTGGGTTTGTGACCGGACGATGCCCATCTCACTCACGCGCGCTACATGAATAAGGCTGCCGCATGTTGGCCTCGCACGGGCGGGCAAGTACGGCATCAATTGCCACAAGAGCGGTCCACTCGCCGCGATATTGCCCTTTCATAATAAGCCCGGTCAGATTATGCCATTGATGGAATTTATTACGAAATACTTGGTGGAAGGGGCCCCCCGTGACAACCAAATGGCATAATATCAGCGATACTGTGTTCCACTATGCAGGGTTGCACCCGGACCGGTTGGCTTTGGTCGATGGCCACAGAACCTTCTCCTATCAGGCATTGGCGCGTCTGGTCGGGCAAGCGGCGGTCTATCTTACGAATCTCGGCTTAAAGCAGGGCATGCCGGTTGGCGTTGCGATGTCCAACAGCGCTGAACATATCGTGTTAAGCCTCGCCGCCCTGCGGGTAGGCGCAGTATTGACCGAGCTGCCGACCGAAATGACCGATATCGAAATGGCCGCGCGGGTATCGCGTTTTGGTATTGTCGCGACCTTTGTTGACGCTGGTGGCCCCTCATCCCCGGCTGCGGTGGCGGTCAGGGTGCCGCGCAATTGGTTAGAAGAGCTTGGGTTATTGAGCGGTGATGCCCGTGCGGTCAGCCCGGCTGAAGAGCTGCGCATGATCGTGCTAAGCTCAGGCAGTACTGGCATTCCCAAAGGAATTGTTACCACGCAAGCGCAACGTATGGCGCGCGTTGCCGCCTGGAGCGCACTATTCCACGACCGTTGGTCATCCGCCGACCCCGGCACCTTAATTTTACCCGCACCGCCGAGCATGTCTCTCTTCGCGCAGTTTTTGGTCAATCAGTTGCTGATGGGCGGCACGATCGTCCTGCTGCCGAAATTTACCATGGCATCTGATCTGGTAACGGCAATCAGCACCTGGCGGGACGTGATCTGCCCGATCGTTCCCGGTATGGCACGTGCCTTTATAGAGTCTGCCAAGGGAAAAGATTTATTATTTCCAAACATGCGGGCGATGATTTCCGGCGGTCTGCCGTTGGCAGGCTACGAAAAGCTTGACCTCATGAAGCGTGTAACGCCGAATATATATGAAGTTTACGGAAGCGGGGGCTTTGGGGCGGTTTGTCATTTAAGGCCCGTTGATATTCAGGACCATGGCAACAGTGTCGGCCGACCGATATCGGCACCTGGTAACGAGATTGAACTGGTCGGTACCGATGACAAGCCAGTTGGCCCTGGCATTGAAGGCCGCTTACGCTGCCGTGGTCCAAATATGTCGGTTGGGTTCTATAACCCCGAGGACAACGCGCGCGGCGCAGAACATTTTGCTGATGGCTGGTATTATCCGGGCGATGTTCTGCAGCGTGACGAAGCTGGCTATTTCTACATGCGTGGGCGCGAAGATGATGCGTTCGTCGCCGGTGAGTTGACGGTTTATCCTACTGAGATTGAAGATGTGATCATGCGGCATCCTGATATTGCTGAGGCGGTTATCGTTGGGCGGCCTAACAAGGCAGGCGGCATCGACCTTGCAGGCTTTATTGTTGGCCGCAATGGTCTGCAGCACGAAACCGTGGTGGCACATTGCGTGGCGACCTTACCGGCCGCCAAACGGCCGCGGATGATTTTTTACTTAGATGCGATGCCCCGCACCGGCAATGGCAAGCTTGACCGGCCAGCTTTGAAGGAGGCAGCAATCAGGCTGGGGGAAAAGCCAGCCGGATGACGCCTAGGGGCGTTACGCGGCCAGGGCGTCGGCCAAAACGGGCGCGGCGAGATAAGGTCCGGCCTGCAGAATGGTGATATCCAACATCATATCCAGCCCGCCGGGCGCTGCGCTCAGCGGCAGTTCCGCCAGCCCATTGGTCCAGCGGTGGGTGGGGCCTTCCGGGGCGTGCCAACCCGCCAATGGCGCACCATCCAAATGGGCCGTGATGGCAATTTGCTGCCCGCCTGCATGCAAAATCATCGCCCCAACCGAAACGCCGAGCGCCCGCCGGTCATCCATATAGGCGCCGACCACATCGCAAGGCCGCGACGTGCGGGAGGCGAGCGAGAATGGCCCGGCATCGGCCGGGATCGCGAAGGTGACCCTATTGCCGACAGATTTTAGCGGCTGTAGCGCCCGGCCATCGGCGGTCTGTAGGTGTAGCTCTGGTTCGTCAGAAAGCGGCAATGCGGGGGTTAGCACCTTCATCCCCAGCGCAGCCGCGCGTGCGGCCAGCCGGTCCCAGACCGGTTTCACGGTGGCAACATCTACGAATAGCGGTGCGGCTGGCCGCAATGTGGGTGTGACCGCAATCAGCCGGCTCGGGAACAAGCTTGGTACTGGTGCATTCGCGAAATCGCCACGATTGCCGGTATCCAGATAGCTTTCCACGGCCAGCCCCTCGGCCAGCAGAATGCCATGCTCTTCAAGCTCGACATGATAATAGGTGAAGCTGGTGATAGATGTATCAGAGATGATGCTGCTGCCATTCACCAGCATGCGCACGGGCACCAAACCGCCTTCGATAAAAATGCAATGTTCATTGGTGATCAGTAAATCGCGAGCCGGCACGGCATCGCCAAAGGCGTTCGCTTTAACGCGTACCGGATGAGCATCATCACCTGTTAGGTCACCAGGCTTGATGGTGCGATAGCCGATCCATTTAACCGGTTTGGCGGCGATCTGGCCATCGGTTTCAACGGTGACAAAATCACCGGCCCGCAGTGTTTCAACCGGCACTGTGCCAGCTGGCGTAGCAATCGCGGTGCCAGCCAGGAAGCAGCCGCCAAGCTGGTAATAGCCGGGGGCACTGGCGATTTGGGCATCGGTGACGCCCGGAACGTTAAATGTACCGTTACCATTCGCGGTGATTTGCGAGGTGATGCTGGACGTAAAGGTCACATCGGTAAGGGTAATCGGGTTATAGGGCGCATCCATTGTTACAGTGTAGGTTCCCGCCACTGTGCCTGCGGTCGCGGTAACCCCGGTAAAGGTTGTCTTGTCACCAAGGAATTGAATTGTGTCACCGGCGCCAAAATTTGTTATGGGCGTGGTGATGCTGGTTACGTAATTTGTTAAAATGAGCGTGTTGCCGACGCCCGCACCAAATGAGATTGACCCTGGCGGGTTGGCATTATTCATGTAAACGGTGGCGCCGTTGGTGATAACGATGTTATTCGTGCCAGTCGCATCCAAAGGATGCGCCGATGAGCCGAATGTACCGCCATTTACGGTCACCGTACCGCTGCCGCTCAGGCCGGTGCTGCCCGGAATGAATGTTCCATAGATGTTAACTGTTGCACCGGGATTTACGACGAGACCGCTAGCATCCGTGACGGTTGACCCGGTATTCACAGTGAAAACACCGCTGACCGTAATGTCCGATTGCGATGTCAGCGTCCCTTGGCTGTAAACGGTCAGCGTGCTGGCCGCATCGACTGTAATGCCTTGACCGGCATTCAGCGTGCCTTTGGCTTCAACATTTACAATACCGCCGTTCTGGACCGTCAAATTACCTTAATTAATGCCGGTGAGCGTTCCATATATATTGAGTGTGGACCCCGAAACAGTCACCGTGCTCAGGCCACTGATATTTTCAGTGCTCCCGACCGTTGTGCCAATCGTGACGACGGCACCATTATTGATGATAGCATCCACATAGCCGCCGGATTGATTACTGCCGGGTACATTGAAACTATTCCAATTGGAAGCAACAGCCCAGTCACCACCATTTGCGTTCGTCCAGGTCGTCGCCATGCCAAGCTTCCTTTTGCCAAACGCTGTCAAGCGCCATTGCGCGTGAGACATTCACGGCATTCGGGCCTCAGCGTCAGATTAGGTGCGGCGGCTGGCTTTGCCGACCAACTCCAACGTTTAATCCGCTATTTCATCGAAATTTTTCTGAGCGCTGGCTTGTTTAACAATTTTGATTGATGAAAGCACCGCCTGTTAGGCCGCAACAGCTCTCTCGGGTGAGACGTCGGCAATATAAGGCCCAGCTTGCAAAATATTCACTTCCAAAATCCCGGTGGCGGCCCGAGCCGTCTTGGGCAGGCGCAATTCCGCCCGGCCACTGGTCCAGCGATGGGAAGGGCCCTCCACGGCATGCCAACCAGCAAGGTCTGTCGCAGACAAATGGGAGGTGGTCAAAATGACGTTGCTGCCGATATGAAGCTTAATCTCACCAACCGACACGCCCAATGCCCGCCGGTCGTCGATATAAGCAGCGATGGTGTCACAGGGCCGGGCGGTGCGTGAGACCAGTGACACCGTCTCGGTGCCTTCGGGCAAAACAAACCAGGCTTTGTCAGCCGTCAGGCGCAGCGGGAGGACAACTGCGCCCTTGGCAGTAACCAGGTGCAAATCGGCATCATATGTCAGCGCAGGTGCAGCCACGGAACGTCGCAGGCCAAGTATACCCGCGCGTTCGTTCAGCGCCTCCCAAACCGGTTTAACCGATCCGGGTGTCACCAGAATTGGCGCTGCGGGCTGGGCTTCATGAGGAGCCGAAATACGGACCGCCAGAGCAGGGCGCAAGGATGGCACCGGTGCGTTGGCGAAATTGCCGCGATTGCCAGTGTCAAGGTAGCTTTCAACCGCCAACCCCTCAGCGAGTAAAATAGCGTGGTCCGCCAGCTCGACATGATAGTAGGTGAAGCTGCTGATCGACGTATCGGAAATAATGCTTCTGCCATTTACCAGAAGCCGGGCGGGGATCAGCCCGCCGCCAGCCAGAATGCAATGTTCACTGGTGATCAACAGATCACGGGCGGGGACGCCATCAGCAAAGGCATTGGCCTTAATCCGCACCGGATGCGCCGAATCGTCTATAAGGTCACCGGGCTTCACATGCCGATAGCCGACCCATTTCACTGGTTTGGCAACAGGCGCGCCCTGTACGATTGTGGTAACCAGGTCGCCAGGCTGCAGGGTTTCAACAAGGGCGGCGCCATGCGGGGTTGCAATCGCGGTGCCGGGCAGGAAACATTCGCCAAGCTGGTCGTTCGGGTTCGTGCTGTCGGTGATACCGGGAACATTTACCGTGCCGTTGCCGTTTGACGTAATCTGCGCCGTAATCGCTGAGGTGAATTTAACGTTACTTAAGGTCACGCCCGATCCAGTGAGCACGACGGAATATGAGCCATTGCCGTTACTGGTAACGGTAGGGGCGGTAACAGGGTTCGTGTATCCGGCGAACGCAATTTGATCACCGGCACCAAAATTGGTGATCGGCGTGGTAAACGTACCGCCGCTGCCGGTGACAATCAGCGAGTTTGCCGCGCCGTTTGTCGCACCAAAATTGATGGTAGCGGTGCCGCTCCCATTTGAATAAATCGTTGCGCCGTTTTCTATTGTGATGGTGTTCGTGCCGGTAAACGCAACACCGGTCTTTGCTCCTCCAGCGGTACCATCGGTGGTGTTGTAGATCGAACCGCCGTTAACGAGTATATTACCGGAGCCAGATACGTTGCCATTCTCGGCAAAAAAGTTGCCATTAATTGTCGCAGTACCAGAACTGCTTACGTTTAATCCGTTTGTCGTTTCAAGAAATGCACCAGATGCAACTGTTAAACTTCCGTTTACAATTATTCCGTTGCCGGTGAAAACATTACTTGTATTTGCGGAATAGACGTTAACAACCCCTGTTGAGCCGATTGTCAGCCCGCCTTGGCTTGCGGAATAGAAGGCAGCGCCGACATCTACGTTGACGGTACCGTCGATCGACATGGAAGTTGTGCTAGACAGGCTGCCTTTGACAGTTGTCGACGAGCCATTGCTTAGTTTCAATGTCCCTGACGAAAAGCTTCCGGCTGTATCGATGGTTAAATTTCCGCCGATCGTAGCCGTCGGAGATCCTGAGACCGTTCCATCAATATAGAATGTCGATCCAGCCGCCGCTGTCAGCGTGCCGTAAGTCCCAAAAACGCCATACTGATACACGTTCACGGTAGCATTGCTGTACAAAGTAATGCCACCAGTGTTGGGGATACCACCCGCCCTTGTGCTTGTCCCGTATATATCCAGGATAGCTGACGGCGTTCCACTCGTCTGACTACCTATGGTGATGGAAGGGATATCATAACTTTCGCCGGCGGTAATTTTGACCGCGCCACTCGCAATTGTTGCAGCTAGATAACTGGACCCCGGCTCAACACCTTGGTTCCAATCGCTAGGCGTATTCCAATCAATAGGATTGCTAGCTGTACCCGAACCATTCCAACTGCCAGACAATGTCCCTACTCCCCAGTAAAATGATCCACAACCAACAATGTGCGAAAACTAAAGATAATGAAAAATCAACTTGAATGATATTCAAGTCGTCACTGCTATACAACTCATTTCGACGTTATTCTCGTTTTTTAGATGAATTTTCACATGTATTTGATTGATACGTATTCATACCAAAAAACACCAAAAATAGCCAGTATCCGAGACTTTTTTTAAATCATAATCATCATCAATTCAGATAGGGATTATCAAAAATCACCGAAAATCCGACCCCACGTTGTCGAACCATGCGTTGATAACAAAAACCCCAGAGGTTTCCCCCTGGGGTTTTGTTTTAGGCGGTTATGTTTGCGGTTTAGAACTTGATGCGCAGCCCTGCCTCACCGGTCTGGGTGTTCCAGTTGCCGGCGATGCGGCCGGTATAGGTGAGGTACAAGGTCCAGTTATTCTTCACCGCTGACAGGCCAGCCGAGATCAAGGCGTCGCCCTGGTCTAGGTTGCTATGCAGCGTCTGGTAGCCGCCGCCGGTGGAGAACTGCACGTTGGTGGCAACACCATGCGCGTCGGTCTCGTACTCATAGCCGATCAACGCA
>NCAT01000100.1 GCA_002255575.1 Acidocella sp. 20-57-95 | reverse complement strand
TGAGATCGTGCGGGAAGACGAGTACGGCCAGCTGGTGACGGAGTTGCACACGCTCACCGGCACGCAGGGCCGCGCACCCGGCGACATGCAGATGCACACCCATGTTGCGGTGTTCAACATCGTGGAAACGCCGAGCGGGCGGGTGGGCAGTATTAATTTGGCGTTGCTCGAAGGGCGGATTCATGAATGGGGCGCGCTGTACCAGGCCTATCTCGCCAATCATCTGCGCGCCCATGGTGTGGAGGTGGAACTCGATGCCCGCACAGAAATGGCACGGCTCTCCGCCGTGCCCGACAGCGTGGTGGCGCAATTCAGCAAACGGACGATGGGCGGCACCGAGGCGGCGCGGGCCTATGCACTATCACTTGGCCTTGATTGGGAAACGCTTACCCCCGCCCGTAAAATCGCCTTGCTGAAAGCCGGGGTGCAGAACCCGCGTGAGGCCAAGAGCGATGATGCGCCGCCTGGCGAGCGACGGTAAAGCGTCTGGGTTATGAGCACCGAAGCGTGCTGCGTCCGGGCGGTGTCATGCCTCTTCCCAGCCGGGAGCAGCGGCTTGAGACCGCCTTCCAGGCCGCACTGCCGCTGCTGGGCAGGCAATTCGATCGACGGGCGGTAATTGATGGTGCGGATGCACGGTTCGCCGCCGCCAAGGGGCTGATCGCCGCGGGGATTGGGGAGGCCGGTGACGTGGACGCCATCACGCAGGCTTTTCGTGAGCGCGGTGTTCAGCGCCGGGGTGAGGATGCGGCATTGATCTGGGGGCGTGTGCCGGGGCGCCAGGGCAGGGACCGGGTGGCGGTGACCACGACCCTCGAGGTTCGCGAGGAGCAGATGCTCATTGAGACCGCACGGGTTGGGGCGCGGGACCACAGTGCCGCGCTCTCGCGCAAAGCCATCGCGGCAGCGGTGGCCTCATTCCCAGAGATCGATTTTACCAGCGCGCATGGCCGGGCGCAGCGGCGGATCATCGACCAGCTTGGTGCTGGTGGGCGGGTAGGGCTCGCCATAGGCGTGGCGGGCTCCGGCAAGAGCACGTTGCTGAAACCCTTGGTTCGGGCATGGCAGGCGGATGGCAGGGCCGTCCATGGTATCGCTTTGGCATGGCGACAGTCGGATGATCTGGCGGAAGCCGGGATACCGACAGCAAACACCCGCGCTGTGACGGCATTCCTGCGGGATTTG